>NZ_JBIVKJ010000050.1:0-1019 GCF_044750705.1 Kitasatospora sp. NPDC088783 | reverse complement strand
AGGGTAAGTCGGGACCTAAGGCGAGGCCGACAGGCGTAGTCGATGGACAACGGGTTGATATTCCCGTACCCGCTTTGAAGCGCCAACGTCGAACCAGGTGATGCTAAGGCCGTGAAGCCGGCCCGGAGTCTTCGGACAAAGGGACGTGGTGGAGCCGCCGGCCCAAGCCTGTAGTAGGTGAGCGATGGGGTGACGCAGGAAGGTAGTCCAGCCCGGGCGGTGGTTGTCCCGGGGTAAGGGTGTAGGCCGAGTGATAGGCAAATCCGTCACTCATCAAGGCTGAGACCTGATGCCGAGCCGATTGTGGTGAAGTGGATGATCCTATGCTGTCGAGAAAAGCCTCTAGCGAGTTTCATGGCGGCCCGTACCCTAAACCGACTCAGGTGGTCTGGTAGAGAATACCGAGGCGTTCGGGTGAACTGTGGTTAAGGAACTCGGCAAAATGCCCCCGTAACTTCGGGAGAAGGGGGGCCATTGCTGGTGACGGGACGTGCTCCCTGAGCTGGTGGTGGCCGCAGAGACCAGCGAGAAGCGACTGTTTACTAAAAACACAGGTCCGTGCGAAGCCGTAAGGCGATGTATACGGACTGACGCCTGCCCGGTGCTGGAACGTTAAGGGGACCGGTTAGTCCGACTTCGGTCGGGCGAAGCTGAGAACTTAAGCGCCAGTAAACGGCGGTGGTAACTATAACCATCCTAAGGTAGCGAAATTCCTTGTCGGGTAAGTTCCGACCTGCACGAATGGCGTAACGACTTCTCGACTGTCTCAACCACAGGCCCGGTGAAATTGCATTACGAGTAAAGATGCTCGTTTCGCGCAGCAGGACGGAAAGACCCCGGGACCTTTACTATAGCTTGATATTGGTGTTCGGTTCGGCTTGTGTAGGATAGGTGGGAGACTGTGAAACTCGGACGCCAGTTCGGGTGGAGTCGCCGTTGAAATACCACTCTGGTCGTGCTGGATGTCTAACCTGGGTCCGTGATCCGGATCAGGGACAGTGTCTGGTGGGTAGTTTAAC
>NZ_JBIVKJ010000049.1:0-1259 GCF_044750705.1 Kitasatospora sp. NPDC088783 | reverse complement strand
AAGCCAGAGGATCAGGGCCGCCAGGACGATTCCGGCTCGGTAGCGGTTGGCGAGCTTGTCGAACCTGGTTGCGATCGCACGGAACTGCTTCAGGCGAGCGAAGCATCGTTCGACCACGTTGCGGTCGCGGTAGATGTCCTTGTCGAAGGCGGGTGGCCGGCCGCCGAGGGCTCCGCGTCGGCGGCGGTTGGCCGCCTGGTCGCGGCGTTCGGGGATCGTGGCGGTGATGCCCCGGCGCCGCAGCAGGTGGCGGATCGCCCTGCTGGAATACGCCTTGTCGCCCAGCACTCGAACCGGTGTCGTGCGGGGCCGACCAGTTGTGGCGCGCGGGACGCGGATCTGGTCGAGGACTTGGGTGAAGGCGGTGGCGTCGTTGGTGTTGCCGGGCGTGAGCACGATCGACAACGGCAGCCCCCGGCCGTCGACGGCGAGGTGGACCTTGGTGGTCAGCCCGCCTCGGGATCGACCAAGGGCCTGGCGCGCCTGCGAGCGGCCCGAATCTTCCAGTTCGTCCCCGTCTGCGGCCCCTTTTTGCGGGCGCCGGCGGCGTGCTGATGGGCGCGGTTGATCGTGGAGTCGACCGAGACGGTCCACTCCACCCGGCCCACTGCGTCGTCGCGGACCTGGACCTGCTCCAGCAGCCTGGCCCAGGTCCCGTCCGCCTCCCAGCGGGCGAACCGCTCGTAGACGGTCTGCCAGGGGCCATACCGGCCGGGCAGGTCACGCCATGGCGCCCCGGTCCGCAACCGCCACAACACCCCGTTGACCACCTGGCGGTGATCCCGCCATGGACGGCCACGCCCATCTACCTGCGGCAGCAGGGGCTCTATTCGCTCCCACGCTGCATCCGTCAGCTCACCTCTGCCAGCCACAAGATCAATTATTGGCAAAGTCCGGGCCTGGATCGGGCAGAGGGGTCGGCACGAAGAGGCTCAGCCGGTAAGTGGTCGGCTGCACCAAGCGCCCACAGAACGTGTCCATCCGCGCCGCCGTCCAGTCGATCTGCTTGTCCGTCGTCCGAAGGTGGTGGATGTGAGCACGCCACTCCGACTCGTCCTGAGTCTCGAAAAGCACTTCCCAGCGGCCCGCGTCAGGCGCGAAACGAGCATCAGCCTGCTGAGTCTCCTCCCGCTGCTGACGCCTTCTCTTCCGTTGTCCTGGCATCGACCCAGCATCGCTGGCCTCCACCATCACAGCAAGGGCATTACCTACCGCCGGAGATCGGGACGAAGGTGATCATTTGTCAGACACGTCCTAGG
>NZ_JBIVKJ010000048.1:0-1283 GCF_044750705.1 Kitasatospora sp. NPDC088783 | reverse complement strand
CTAGTAGTGCTTCGTTACGTTGGGTGATCTTGCCTGTTGGTGGGCATTCTTCGGGTGTGAAGCTGGGGGATGTGGAGCGGCTCCGTGGTGAGTTGGCGGAGTTCGTGGGTGATGTGTTCGGGTCGTTGCCGCGGCGGGACCAGCGTCGGTGGGGTGCCTGTTACCTGCGGGGTCTGATGCTGGACGGTCGGCGCAAGTCGATCCAGCCGATGGCTGCGCGGTTGCCGGACGGGGACATGCAGGCCCTGCAGCAGTTCGTGAACCAGTCGCCGTGGGATCCGTGGCCGGTGCGCAGGCGGATCGCGCGGCGGCTGTCGGAGGTGATCGCACCGCAGGTGTGGGTGATCGACGACGTGTCGTTCCCCAAGTGCGGCCGGGCATCTGCCGCAGTGGCCCGGCAGTACTGCGGGGCGCTGGGCAAGCGGGCGAACTGCCAGGTCGCGGTCAGCGTCCATGCCGCCACCGACAGCGCGTCGTGCCCGCTGGACCGGCAGTTGTACCTGCCCCGCGAGTGGACGGACGATCCCGGGCGGTGCCGCCGGGCGGGCGTCCCGGAGGGCACCGTTCACCAGGAGAAGTGGCGCCTGGCGCTCGGGCTGCTGGACAACGTGGCCGAGTGGGGGCTCGATGCCCCGGTGGTGGTCGCCGACGCGGGCTACGGCACCAGCACGCCCTTCCGTCACGGCCTGCAGGAGCGGGGCCTGTCCTACGTCCTCGCGCTCACCGGGAGGGAGGTCGCGCACGGGCTGGACGTCGAGCCGCACCGCCCCGACTACGGGGGGCTGGGGCCGCCCACCCTCGCCCGCTACCGCACCGCCCCGCGGTCGCTGGACCTGCACGCGGCCGACGCCGCTGCCGCGGACCGTTTCACCGAGACCGCCTGGCGACAGGGCCGCAAAGGGCCCATGACCTCACGGTTCGCGGTGATGACCGTACGGATGGCAGGCAAGCAGTCCCTGGCGGCCGCCCAGACGGCGGGCGGCGGACGCAACCGGTGGGACGGCGTCCTGCCCACCTCCACTGTCCTGGCCGAGTGGCCCGACGGCCACGACGCCCCGACCGGCTACTGGATATCGAACCTGCCGCCCGACACCCCCGTGGCGGACCTGGTGCGGTGGGCGAAGATGCGCTGGCGCATCGAGCACGACTACCGCGAACTCAAGCACGGACTGGGACTGGACCACTTCGAGGGACGCACCTGGCGCGGCTGGCACCACCACGTCACCCTCGTCACCGCCGCCCAGGCATTCCTCACCCTCAGGCGGCTCGACCCAAAAGCACCG
>NZ_JBIVKJ010000047.1:0-1416 GCF_044750705.1 Kitasatospora sp. NPDC088783 | reverse complement strand
CCCACGCCTACGTCACGGCCGTCGTCGATCACCTGTCCCGACGGGCACCCGGTCTGCTGCGGGTTCTGCGCGAGACGGATCCTGATCACGTCCTGCTCGACGGGACGCTCGCCGAGTGCGACCGGGTCGGCGACAGCCGGAGCGACTTCTCGCAGAAGCACCGTCGCCACGGCGTGAACGTGCAGGTCGTGGCCGATCCCACTGGCAAGCTGCTGTGGATCTCACCCGCGCTGCCCGGCCGCACCCACGACCTGACCGCGGCCCGAACCCACCGAATCATCCGGATCTGCGAACGCCAGGGCGTCCCCATCCTCGCCGACCGCGCCTACATCGGAGCCGGCCCCTGGGTGACCACACCGATCAGACGGCTCCCGAACAGGGACCTCACCACGACCCAGCGAACGATCAACCGGGCCCTGTCGGCAGCACGGGCACCGGTCGAACGAAGCATCGCAAGGCTGAAGTCCTGGCAGGTCCTCCGCCGGGCCCGCTGCAGCCCCAACCGCATGACCGTCATCGCCGCAGCCATCCTCACCCTGGAACGTCAACGATGATGATTCTCATTGCCGTTCCAGGATGAGGACGGATTGGCAATGCCCGTCATCCGGTCGGGAACCGCCTTACGACCAGACAAGCCGACCTTCGGTGAACCGACAGACCGGGTAACTTCCACCGGCGATCCTCGTCAGCGTCTCCGCCACGGAGTCGAAATACTGGGCCATCGATTCGTACTCGCCCGTAGCCGTGACCCCACCCACGAACCAGCGGCCGACGCGGCCGTCCCGCACATCGATGAACTTTCCCATCCAGCCGTCCTGGTCCGACAGGAACGGGATCCACTCGTTACGCCAGAACGGGTAGTCGGGCTGGTCCGGAGGGTCGAATCCACCGGGCATGGAGCGGTTCGCGTAGAGCCTCTCCATCGCCCGGATGCCCAGAAAGAAGCTCCCCTCGTCGGGGAACCCGGCGAAGCCGCAGCATGCCACGTCATAGTCGACATCTCCCTCTGGCAGATCCAGATTGTTCTGCAACAGCCACGTCCGCAGATCCCCATGCAGAGAGATCCCCATCCGTTCCTCGGCTGCCGCGAGCATCTGCTCCGTAGCGGGCCCTGGCAGATCTGCGTGATCGGCCGGCGCGTGCTCCCGAAGAAGACTCATCACACGCGACCAACTCTCAGTCACACTCATCGCCCTCTGCCCTCTGTCCTCTACGGGTATGTCTCCGTCCGACTACGCCACTGCGAAGGTTGGGAAGTATCGGCCGGAGAACCTTGCAGGGATGGTACTTCGAGCGTGCGTTCCATCCCTTCCCACGATCAACAACCCACTGTGCCCGGCGGGGACAGCCGAGGAGCTTCCAGGACTCAAGCGAGGGCCGGGCGTCACCCTGGGGTGGCGAAGCTGAAAACGCTCA
>NZ_JBIVKJ010000046.1:0-1418 GCF_044750705.1 Kitasatospora sp. NPDC088783 | reverse complement strand
GAGGTCCTGGTTGCTGAGGCGTTGGATGTTGACGGCGATGGCGGTGAGTACGTGCTGCAAGTGTGCCTTGGGCTGCCCGCGGTAGCGGCAGTGGCGCATGCCGTGGCCGTGGGCGAACTCGCAGATGGTGCCCTCGATGCCGGATCGGACCGCATATCGCTTGTGCCAGGACGGGTCCTGCTGGTCGGCGCGGTTGCGCAGTTGCAGTTCTAGCAGCTCGCGTGGTGGGAAGCCGACGGTGCGCTGGGCGTCGCGGGAGCTGGTGCACTTGGCCCGGGCCGGGCAGGGCTGGCACTGGCTCCTGGTGAAGCGGGCGACGATCAGCGGGGCGGCGGTCGGCGAGGAGGTCGGGTAGGGGCCGTGCCAGCCGGCGCTGGTCTGGCCCTGCGGGCAGGTGACCTCCTTGCGGTCGAAGTCGATGTGGAAGTCGTCGCGGGCGAAGCCCTCGCCGCGGCGGTGCTGGCGGGTGGGGTTGCCCGGCAGAGGTCCGACGACGGTGACACGGTGTTCGCGCTGAGCCTGTTCCAAGTGGGGCAGGGAGGTGTAGCCGCCGTCGACCAGGTGCTCGTCGGGCAGCAGGCTCCGCCCTTCCAGCCGGATGTGGATGCCGGGCAGGACCTCGGTGTCGGCACTGGTGGCGGGCATGGTGGCCACGTCGGTGATCACGTTGGGTCCGTCGTCGGAGCAGGTCTCGGTCACATGAGCGAGGAACCCCGTCCAGCGGGTGACCTGTCCGCGGCGTGCGTAGCGGGCCGTCGGGTCGTAGGGCGAGACGATCCGCCTCGCCGAGGGCGGCAGGCCGCTGGCGTCGTCATCGTCGCGCCAGCGCAGGTGCCCGGCGGGGTCCCAGTAGTAGTTCTGCACCAGGATCTGCCGCAGGACCTGGACTTGGGGCCTGCCGAGCAGGGAGGGGTGGTTGCGGCCGAGGTGTTCGAGCAGGCGGCGGGCGTCTTCGCCGGTGGTGTTGATCCGGGTCTTGGGCCGGGTGGGGTTCTTGCCCAGGCGCACCGGTCGGCCGTAGCGGCGGCCCCAGTCCTCGCCGACCAGGCCGTCCAGGGCGTGGCCGGCGGTGCGGGCGAGTGCTTCCAGGGCCGCGCGTACGGCCTCGGTGACCAGTTCGAGGCGGGTCAGGTCGCGGACGGTGGCCAGGACGTGGGTGGAGTCGGTGCGCTGGGTAGTGCGCTCGCGGACCAGGCCGGCCTCCTTCAGTCGGGCCAGGGCGAGGTCGAGGAGGCGGTCCGCCCGGCCGTCCCGCAGCAGGCGGTCGCGGAAGTCGGTCAGCACGCTGTGGTGGAAGCCGGGGTCGTCGAGTTCGAGGCCGAGCGAGTATTTGAAGTCGATGCGGCAGCGCACGGCCTCGGCGGCATCGCGGTCGGACAGGCCCAGCAGGAACTGCAGCACGCTCACCGTGGCCAACT
>NZ_JBIVKJ010000044.1:0-2014 GCF_044750705.1 Kitasatospora sp. NPDC088783 | reverse complement strand
GTGCAGGCTCTTGCCGGTGTCACCCTGGATTTCCCGGCCGGTCGGGTGACCGCGTTGATGGGGGAGAACGGGGCCGGGAAGTCGACCCTGTTGAAGATCCTCACCGGTGACCACCAGCCCACCGAGGGCCGGGTGCTGCTGGACGGCGAGCCCGTCCAGCTCTCCTCGCCCATCGACGCCCGCCGCGCCGGCATCCGGATCATCCCGCAGGAGCCCGAGATCATCCCGCACGTCTCGGTCGCCGAGAACGTCTACGCCGGCTCCCTGCCCCGCGCGGCCGGACGCCGCCTGGACCGCGCCGAACTACGCCGCCGCATCCGCGCCGACCTCGAACACCTGGGCTTCGCCGGCGTCCTGGACCCCGACCTGCTCGGCTCCCAACTCACCCCCGCCCAACGCCAACTGGTCGAGATCATGCGCGCCCTGACCGGCCAGGCCAAGGTCATCGCCTTCGACGAGCCCACCTCCTCGCTCTCCGACCACGAGGTCGAAGCGCTCTTCGCCCTCATCCGCCGCCTGCGCGAAAACGGCATCGCCGTCATCTACGTCTCCCACCGCATGCAGGAGATCTTCCAACTCGCCGACCGCATCGCCGTGCTGCGCGACGGCGCCCTGGCCGGCGTCCTGGAGACCGCCGCCACCCACGAGGGCGAACTGGTACGCCTGATGGTCGGCCGCGACCTGTCCGCCATGTTCTCCCGCGAACACGTCGCCACCGACCGCATCGTCCTGGACGTCCGCGGCGTCAGCACCGACGACGTCCACGACATCGACCTGCAGGTGCGCGCCGGCGAAGTCGTCGGCCTGGCCGGCCTGATCGGCGCCGGCCGCTCCGAACTCGCCCTCGCCCTGGCCGGCGACCGCCCCATCCACACCGGCACCGTCACCCTCGACGGCCACCGCCTGCCCTCCGGGAAACCCGGCGCCGTCATCCGGGCCGGCCTCGGCCTGGCCCCCGAGGAACGCAAAGCCCAAGCCCTGTTCCTGCACCGCTCCATCCGCGACAACACCTCCACCGTCGTCCTGCAACGCCTGCGCCGCCTGCGCTTCGTGCGACGCGGCGCGGAGCGCGAACTCGCCCGGCACTACGCCGACCGCCTACGCGTGCGCACCCCCTCCATCGAGACGGAAGTCCGCAAACTCTCCGGCGGCAACCAGCAGAAAGTCGTCCTCGCCCGCTGGCTGGCCCACAAACCCAAGGTCCTCATCCTCGACGAGCCCACCCGCGGCATCGACATCGGCGCCAAGGCCGAGATCTACCAGATCATCGCCGACCTCGCCGCCGAAGGCGTCGCCATCCTCGTCATCTCCTCCGAACTACCCGAGGTCCTCGGCCTCGCCGACCGCATCCTCGTCATGCAGAACGGCCGCATCACCGGCGAACTCGACCGCGCCCACGCCACCGAGGAGAACATCCTCAACCTCGCCATGGCCGACGACATCGCCCCCGCCCGCACCACTGGAGCCACCCCGTGACCACCACCACCCAGCCGACGGCACCCGCCAAGCCCACCGGCGCCACCACCCGCTCGCTACTGGCCTCCGTCGGCGGGCAGAACCTCAGCCTCATCGGCGCCCTGGCCGTCGTCCTCGCCCTCTTCGGCACACTCAACGACAACTACCTCAGCCTGTCCAACATGCAGGTCATCGCCGAAGCCGCCACCATCACCGGCCTGCTCGCCGTCGTCCAGACCGTCGTCATCATCTGCGGCGGCCTCGACATCTCCGTCGGCTCCCAAGCCGGCGTGGCCTCCGTCGTCTCCGCCATGGCCTTCACCTCCACCGGCGCCAACCCCCTCGCCGGCATGGCCGCCGCCATCGCCGCGGGCCTGCTCATCGGCGTCCTCAACGGCGTCATCATCGTCTACGGCCGCGTCAACCCCACCATCGCCACCCTCGCCGGCCTCGCCGCCTACAAGGGCCTGGCCCAACTCATCTCCAACGGCCGCGCCCAGGGCTACGTCCTCAACGACGACGTCTTCATCTTCCTCGGCCGCGGCAAAATCGCCGGCCT
>NZ_JBIVKJ010000043.1:0-2151 GCF_044750705.1 Kitasatospora sp. NPDC088783 | reverse complement strand
CCCAGATGCTGCCGGGAGACACCCGTGAACAGCCGATGCGCCAGAACCACCCGGTCGACTGCCATCCGCACGCCGCGATCATGCCACTCCCCAGCACGCCGACCTCACCCGCTATCACACACCAACTCGCAAGCACCGCTGCAGTACTGGACGGCTCGCCCGACCGGGGTCGGGGGCGCCGGGACCGGCCTGGATCGCCCCGTCATAGCGCCCGGCGCGGGGGCAGCGGGGCTTTTCGTCCGCCCGCCGTACGGGGGCGGCGGGAAACTGCCTTCCAGAAAATTAGTTGACGGTATGTCATGTTTATTTTCCATCTGGTTCTCGGTTGCCAAAAGAACTTGATCCCTGCTCAATTCCCTTGTGCATTGTGGACGATCGGGTGCCGTGCATCCACTCCGGCCGCCCTCGGTGGGGCACGAGCAGCTCCGATCGCGCCGTGCGGCATGGCGGCTGAACCATCCCGCCGGGGATCCGCAGCCCGCGACTGTCAAGGTGGGGGTTCGGACGGGGCGACACGCCCGGGGATCCTGGAATGGTCGTGATGTCGCTTTTAATCGATACACCCCCCATGGGGTGATATGTCACCAGCCCATTTCCCGGGCATGTAAGTCACATTGACACGCCATAGGATTTCCTTGAAGATCAGATTCCCCTTGCTGGGGCTTTTCATATTCAAAGGATTTGGTGTGGCAAGAAGATCCGTGCACGGAGGGTGGGGGCGGACGCTGACCGCCGTCCTGCTTTCTGTCGGTGTGGTGGTGGGCGCGGTCGGCATACCGGCAGTGTCCCCGGCGGTGGCGGCGGAGCCGTCGGGTGCTTCCTCGGGTCCGACGGTGTCGAAGCCGTCGGACGGTGCGGCGGAGGTGCTGGCGGTCGCGGAGGCGCGGCGGAGCGGGAAGCCGGTGGACGTCGAGGCGTTGAAGGGCGAGAGCTCGGACGTGGTGGCGCAGCCGGACGGCCGGTTGTTGGCGACGACGTACGTGCAGCCCAAGCGGGTGCGCAAGGCCGGTCGCGGTTGGGTGGATGTGGATCCGGCGCTGGCGGTGCTGGCGAGCGGTGCGGTGGCGCCGAAGGCGGCGACGTCGGACATCGAGTTCTCCGGTGGGGGGAGCGGTCAGCCGCTGGTGCGGATGTCGCGGGCGGGCAAGGAGCTGAAGCTCACCTGGCCCAAGCCGCTGCCGAAGCCGGTATTGGAGGGGGATACGGCGGAGTACCGGTCGATCCTGCCGGATGTGGACCTGAAGCTGACCGCTTCGGCGGCGGGGTTCAGCCAGGTACTGGTGGTGCACACGCCCGAGGCCGCGAGGAACCCCGAACTGGACGCGCTGCAGCTGGGGTTGCAGAGTGACGGGTTGGAGGTGCGGCAGGAGGCGGACGGTTCGCTGAAGGCCGTGGACCCGGTGGGCGGCGGTACGGTGTTCCAGGCGCCGGTGCCGGTGATGTGGGACTCGTCGAAGCCGGCCGGCGCCGCGTCGGGTGGTGCGGCGAAGTCGGCGCTGTCGAAGTCTGCTACTGACCCGGCTGCCGATGCGGCTGCGGGGGCTGACGGGACGGTTCCGGGTGAGGGTGCGAGGATGACGCGCCTGAAGGTGGGCCTGCCGAAGGGCGGGATGGTCCTGACGCCGGACCAGGGGATGCTGGACGATCCGTCCACCGTGTACCCGGTGATGATCGACCCGGCGTGGTACACCCCGAACGCTTCGGGCTGGGCGGGCGTGTCGCGCACGTACCCGAACCAGACGTACTGGAAGTTCACCTACACCTCGACGTACGTGCACGACTGGGGTGTGGGCTACTGCGGTGACACCTCGCGGTGTGCGCCGACGGACGTGAAGCGGGCGTTCTTCCAGATCCCCAGCGGCGCGTTCGTGGGCAAGCAGATCCTCAGTGCGGAGTTCGGGACGTACGAGAGCCACTCGTACTCGTGCTCGGCGCGTCCGGTGGAGCTGTGGAACACCTCCTACATCGACTCGTCGCTGACGTGGAATAAGCAGAATGCCGCCGGGTTCTGGTCGCGGCACCTGCAGGACATCAACACGGCCAAGGGCTGGAGCAGTGAGCTCTTTCAGAATGGCCACTGATCGGGTGACGGGCCAGCGTTCCGCAACGCACGAGGCTCCCGTGCCGTTGAGAGAGGTGTTAGACATCTCA
>NZ_JBIVKJ010000042.1:0-3120 GCF_044750705.1 Kitasatospora sp. NPDC088783 | reverse complement strand
TTCGTCACCGCCGTGGCCGCCGTTCTCGCGATCCTGGTGGTGCGCGGCCTGACCGACATGCAGGAGCGGCACGCCGAGGCCGCGCGCACCGCCGCCCCCGCGGCCTCCTGGGTGCCGGCCGAACACGCCTGACCCGTTTCCCCGTCCCGATGTCCCTCACCAGTTCCGCGAAGTTTGAGCGGCGGGACCAGCGCCCGGGCCCGGCTTCAGCCGATGGGGGTACAGCGCCGGAGGGCAGGAGCCGAGCGAAGCACTGTCAGCAGCATGGTTGATCATGCCGGCATGACCACGGACATGATCACCTGGCTGCACGAGCAAATCGACGCCGACGAGATGGCGGCCACAACCTGTCCCGGGTCGTGGATGCCCGAGGGACTTACTCCTGACAATCCGCTTGCCGCGCTCTACTCACCGGCCCGCACCACCGCTATGTACCGCGACTGGCTCGCCGCCTGGCGGGACCCGCAACAAGCCGGGCCGGAGGACCGGGACAGCCGCAGCATTGACTGGTCGCTGCGAGTGCTCGCAGCGACCGCCTATTCCGACCGCCCGGGGTACCGCGAGGAGTGGGCCCCCTCCGACTGACCCAGGTCAAACTTCATTGGGCATCGTCACCGACACCGCCGGCCGCAGCGAGCCGCGGAAACTGGCCGCCCGCACGCTGGACATCCGCACCGCGGTGGAAGTCCTGGTGCGGGACTGAACAGCGACCGGCGGAGTCAGGACACGCACAGCGGTGCTGTCATCCTGGCCGGGCGGCCCGGGCCGCCCGGGCGGTGCCGGAGATGAAGGGGAGTGGGCGTGGACGTTCAGGAGATGCTGGAGCGGCTGGGCGCGGTGATCGGGCCGCCGCCCGAGGGCGGTGTGACTCCGGTCCCGTGGGAGCTGGCGCCCGGGGCGATGGGTTTCCAGCTGCCCGCGGACTACCGGGCGTTCGTCGACCGCTACGGGATGGCGAGCATCAGCGGTGAGCTGCACGTCTACGCCCCGTCGTTGGCGCCTACCAGCAAGATCGGTCAGCCGCTCGGGTTCGAGGGGTTCCTGTACTACACGACGGATCCCTACGGGTACTGCGCCATGCTGGCCGAGGCCTATGCGGAGGGGGAGTACGAGGAGTGTCCGTACCCGGTGTTCCCGGCCGGGGGCGGGCTGCTGAAGTGGGCCAACAACTGGAACGCCGACCAGTTCTTCTGGCTGATGCGGGGGCCGGATCCGGACCGGTGGCCGGTCGTCGCCAGGTTCGAGTCCAGGCAGAAGTGGGACCTCTTCGAAGGAGGGTTCCTGGAGTTCTTGCTGGCGGCGGTGACGCAGCGGTATCCGTATTACCGGAGTGTCGTTCCCGGCGGGATCAAGCAGGTCGGTGACGGCCGCGCTTACCGCCTTCGGGGGGACTGGCTGAGGAACCTGCAGCAGTGAGCCAGCGGGCGCGGGTCAGCGGCCGGGCCGGGCGGCGCGGCGCACGTGCGCCTGCCGGTGCCGGGCGCTACGGCGGGCCCGCACCGAGAAGCCCGGCTGCCCCGTCCGGTTCCCCGGACGGGGCAGCGGTGTTACGGAGCGCAGCCGGTGCGGGCGATACGGCTCCCGCTCCGCGCCGTGGCGGCCCCGGCCGCGCGCTGCTTCGACCGGTCTCCGCCGCGTAGTGAGCCAGGCCAAGACGACTTCGTTGGCCACGGCGGCAGCACCAGGGCGAGTGGAGGCGGGGTGCCGGTCCTGGCCGCGGTGTCGCACTGCGTGCTCGTGCTCTGCCTGTTCAGCGCCGACCTGAGCGGGCCTGCCCCTGCCTGGCCGTCGGCCAGAGGCTGGCGGCAGCCGTTGTGGCCGTCGCCCCGGCCACCGGCTCGCCGGCCCGCAGGGGCCTCGGGGCCGGCGAGATCCTAGGGCGTGTGTCGGAAGTACTCTAGGTTGGCTGATGTGAGTACGCGGGGGCGGAGTTACCGATACGTCGGACCGGTTGAGCTGAAGGCTGCGGTCCGGCCCGACAGCGGCGGGTGCCCGATCGGCTCTGCGGCTGACTTCGACGCTTGGATCGCTGAGCGGTCGGCAGCGGAGCTGACCGAACCGTTCACCTTCGTGGTCAGCAGGGACGGTGTGCTTCGGCTGGCGCCGCGGCGGAGCGAGCACGTGGCCTGCGCTGGCGGGGACATGGTTCTGAGTGCCGGCGAGATCAGCTTCATGCATGAGGGAGACCGGTGGAGCGTGGGTGAGGTCAGCAACCAGTCCACCGGATACTGCCCGGACGTGGCCTCCTGGCCGACGGTCGCTCATGCTCTGGACGGTGTAGGACTTGGGCGGCCCTCCGGCTTCACCCACGAGGTGGTGTTCCGCCGGTGCCCCAACTGTCAGGAGCACAACATCGTGCGCGAGGACGACTTCGTCTGCGTCTTCTGCGGCAGCGATCTGCCCGAGATGTGGAACGTGGATCCCGCCGTGTGAGGGCCAAGGGTTACAGCCACTCGTTGATGGCTGCGACGAGGACGGTCGCCTCGTAGCGGACCGCGAGTTTGTCGTATCGCGTGGCGACGGCGCGGTTCCTCTTGAGACGGTTGATCCCGCACTCGACCGCGTGACGTTGGCGGTAGTCGACCGGGTCGAAACACGGAGGGCGACCGCCGCGGGAGCCGAGGTTCTTGCGATTGCGTACCTGGTCGGCCTTGTCCGGGATGGTGCAGCGGATCCTGCGGCGGCGCAGGTAGGCGCGGTTCTTGCGGGAGGCGTACGCCTTGTCGGCCCGCACGCGATCGGGCCGCACGCGTGGCCGGCCCGGCCCGATGCGGGGCACTCGGACCTTGTTGAGCACGGGTTCGAACTGCGGCGAGTCCCCGCGCTGCCCGGCCGTGACCACGATCGCCATGGGCTTCTGGCCTTGCTCGACGGCCAGGTGCAACTTGGTGGTGAACCCGCCGCGTGAGCGGCCCAGTCCGTGATCGTCAGGCTCGATGAACACACCGCCCGGCGGTTCCTTCTGCAAGTCCCCCTGCTTGCGGGCGCCAGCCGCCTGCTGATGAGCACGACAGACCGTGGAGTCGACGCTCAGGGGCCTTCGCCCGTGAAGGTGGACACGCGGTTGGTTGTCACGCGGCGAGTGTGAGTTTAGCGGTGTGGTGTCGGTGTTCGTAGTCG
>NZ_JBIVKJ010000041.1:0-4311 GCF_044750705.1 Kitasatospora sp. NPDC088783 | reverse complement strand
CAGGGGGGACCCTGTGGGAGAGTAGGACGCCGCCGAACAATCTTTGTGGGAAAGCCCCCTGACGGGATGTCAGGGGGCTTTTTCGCGTTCCCGGGCGGGAGCGGGACGACGGTGTCCGGTTCGACCGGTGCGCCCGGGAGCTGCGAGCCCCCGTTCGGTGACGGTCGGTGGATGGGGGACAATCCTCTGGCTCGGCTTCTTGCCGGCTCGGCTCCTCGGAAAGGACATGGCGTGCTTCTCGGTCTTCGGACGGTCATTCATCCCGCGCAGGACCTCGGTGCGGCGAAGGCGTGGTGGAGTTCGGTGCTGGGGGTGGAGCCCTACTTCGACGAGCCGTTCTACGTGGGGTTCAACGTCGGGGGGTACGAGTTGGGGCTCGACCCGAACGCGGATCCGGCGGTGGGGCCGGTGTCGTACTGGGGGGTGCGGGACGTCGAGGTGGCGGTGGGGCGGTTCGTGGCGGCGGGGGCGACGGTGCGGGAGCAGGTGCAGGAGGTGGGGGGCGGTATCCGGGTCGGGACGGTGGTCGAGCCGTCGGGGACGGTGGTCGGGCTGATCGAGAACCCGCACTTCGTGTTGGCGGAGGGGGAGCCGGCGGGCGCGGAGGAGGGGCCGGGTCGCTGAGGGTGTGGGTGGGCGGGGCCCCGGCCGTGGTGGTCGGGGCCCCGCCGTGTGGTGGGTGGGGTTCAGCGGGTGGCGTGGTGGTCGTTGGCGACCAGGGTGCGGGCGAGGCGGGCTGCCGCGGTGGTGACGGCGGGCCAGGCGGGTGAGAGCAGGTGGTCGGTGGGGCGGGGGTCGGGCGGGAGGGTGGCGAGGAGGGCGCGGAGGGCGGTGCCGAGGTCGGCGGTGAGGGCGGCCTCTTCGCCGGTGCGCAGGGTGTGGCCGATCCAGGGGAGCGGGTCGTCGGCGTCGCAGGTCTCGGTGAACAGGGTGGTGAGGAGCGGCGCGGGGTCGAAGGCGTCGTCCTGGAGGCCGGGGGCGGCCAGGGTGAGGACCGCGGCCACCAGCTGGTGGCGCAGCGCGGGGAGGACGGGGCCGCGGTCGGTCACCGGGGGAGCGTACCGGCCGGGGGCGGACGGTCAGGCGTAGGGGGCGAGTTGGGGGTCGACGGGGGCGTCGGTGAGGCGGTTGGCGAAGGTGGAGAGGGTGTAGGCGCCGATGCCGAGGACGATTTCGAGGGCGTTGCGCGGGGTGAAGCCGTGGGCGAGGAAGGCGGCGAGGTCGGGTTCGGGGACGGCGCCGGTGTGGTCGAGGACGCGGTGGACGAAGAGCCGGACGGCCTCCAGCCGGGCGTCGGGCAGGGGCTGTTGGGCGCGCAGGGCGGCGATCAGTTCGGGGTCGGTGTCGAGCCGGGTGAGGGCGGCGGTGTGCATGGCGACGCAGAGGTGGCAGCCGTTTCGGGTGGCGATGGTGAGGACGACGGTTTCGCGGACCGCCGGGTCGAGTTCGGTGGCGTCGAAGAGGGCGGTCAACTTGAGGAAGCCGTCCAGGAGTTGCGGCGCGTGGGCGAGGCGGGCCGCGGCGGCGGGCAGGTAGCCGAGGTGGCGGGTGACCTGGTCGAGTCGGCTGCGGGCGGCCGGCGGGGCGGTGTCGGGGGTGAGGGTGGGGAAGTAGGCCCCGGTGGTGGGGGTGGAAGGGGTGGGGGTGGTGGTGGACATGGGTGGGCCTTTCGGGGTGCGGGCGCGGAGGCGTGCCGGGGTGGCCGGAGGGCGGGCCCCGGCTGCGCGTCCTAGAATGGACAATGTGGTTGACCAAAACGTAAACCAGGTTGTCGATTCGCGCAACGGGAATCCCCCGGACCGGGCCCGCGACGGCTTCGAGCTGCCGCTGCTGCTGTTCGCCGGATTCCGCACGATCATCGATGAGTTGCACGAACGGCTGGCCCGCGAGGGGCACCCGGACGCGCGGCCCGCGTACGGCTTCGCCATGCAGGCGATCGGGATCGACGGGGCCACCGCGAGCGAGGTCGGCCGCCGGCTGGGGGTGTCCAAGCAGGCCGCCGGGAAGACCGTCGACCGGCTGGAGGCGCTCGGGTACGCGGAGCGGGTGGACGATCCGCGGGACGCGCGGCGCAAGGTCGTCCGGCTGACGCCGTACGGGCTGGACATGCTGGCCAGGTCGGCGGCGGGGTTCGAGGAGATCCGGGGGCGCTGGGCGGACGCGCTCGGGGAGCAGCGCCTGCGTGAACTGGAGGACGGCATCGCGCGGTTGACCGGCCCGTCCGGGTTCCGGCTGGACGCGGCGGGCTGGTTCGGCGGCTGAGCGCGCCGCCGGGGTGGGCGGATTCGCGTCCCGGGGAGCGCGGGGGCGGTCGGTGCGGTGTCGTCGGCGCGGTGTCGACCGGCCGTACGTGGGAGAACGCGATCCGGTGATATCCCGGCGGCCGTGCCGGGTGGCACCATGAGACGGTCGTCGCACGGTGACGGCACGGGACAAGTGATCCAGGGGGAACGGATGCTCGCCGAATCGTTGGTCGCGCTCGCCGGTGCGGGCGGGACGGCTCTGGTGGGGGCGATGGCCACCGATGCCTGGCAGGGCGTCAGGACCGGTGCGGCCAGGCTGTTCGGGCGGGGCGAGGCGGGGCGGCAGGGCGCGATCGAGGCCCGGTTGGAGCACGACGCCGAGCTGGTGGCGCGGGCCCCGGAGCCCGGGCGGGTGCGCCAGGGGCTCGCGCCGGGCTGGCAGGTCGAGCTGGAGGCGCTGCTGACCGAGCACCCCGAACTGGCCGAGGAGCTGCGGGAGTTCGTGGAGCGCACGGTGGCCGCCCTGCCCCGGGCCGAGCAGCACTGGACCCTGAACGTGACCGCCCGGGACCACGGCCGGGCCTACGGGGCGCTCGGCGGGAACGTGGTGGTGCACGAGGCGGCGCAGCCCGACCCGCCCCGGGGGCCCGCCCCGGATCGGCGCGGGGAGGCGGCCGAGGGACCGCGGTGAAGCCGCCGGGTCCGTCCGACGACGGGAGCGGGCTGCGGGAGCGGGACGAGCGCGGCGGCCGGGGCGAGCCCGGCGGCCGGTCCGACCGGGGCGGGTGGCCGGGGCGGATGGAGCAGCGGGTCGTCGCGGAGGCCGGGTTCGCCTACGGCGCGATCGGCGCGGACATCCACGTGTTCGGGGACGGCACGCCCGTCTACGTGCTGGAGAACTGGCGTCCCGGGGAGGCCGTCGAGGACGCCTGGCTGGGCGAGTTGCCGAGCCGGATGCTCAACGCCCGCTGGGAGGTGGTCGGGTTCACCGGCCGGGCGGCGGAACTGGCCGCGCTCCGCGCCTGGTGCGGGAGCGGCCCCCGGCTGGCCGTCCGCTGGCTGCACGGGCCGGGCGGGCAGGGCAAGACCCGGCTGGCCGCCCGGCTGGCCCGGGAGCTGGCCGCGGAGGGGTGGAAGGTCGTCACCGCCACCGAGGGGCCGGGTTCGGTGGTCCCGCCGCCGGGCAGCCAGGACCTGCGCCCGGACGGTGCGCCGGGCCTGCTGCTGCTCGTCGACTACGCCGACCGCTGGCCGCTCTCCCACCTGACCTGGCTGCTCAGCAACGCCCTGCTGCACGACCCCGCCGTCCCGGCGCGGGTGCTGATGATCGCCCGGGACACCGGCCCCTGGCCCGCCGTCCGGGCCATCCTGGCCGACCACCGGGCCGGCACCTCCGCACAGGAGCTGGCCGCCCTCGGCGACGGCGACGACCCGGAGGGCCACCGGGCGCGGATGTTCACCGCGGCCCGGGACGGCTTCGCCGCGCGGTACGGGGCGCCGGTCCCCGGCTGGATGTCCCCGCCGCCGTGGCTGGACGGGCCGGAGTTCGGGCTGACCCTGGCCGTCCACATGGCGGCCCTGGTCTCCGTCGACGCCCACCTGGCCGGGCGGCGGACGCCGACGGACCCGGCCGGGCTGACCGTCTACCTGCTGGACCGCGAGCACCTGCACTGGGCGCGCCGGCACGGCGACGGCTCCCACCGGCTCGACGGTGACGGCACCGACCGGCTCGGCGGCGACGGCTCCCACCGGCTCGACGGTGACGGCACCGACCGGCTCGGCGGCGACGGCTCCCACCGGCTCGACGGTGACGGCACCGACCGGCTCGGCGGCGACGGCTCCCACCGGCTCGACGGTGACGGCACCGACCGGCTCGGCGGCGACGGCTCCCACCGGCTCGACGGTGACGGCACCGACCGGCTCGGCGGCGACGGCTCCCACCGGCTCGACGGTGACGGCACCGACCGGCTCGGCGGCGACGGCTCCCACCGGCTCGACGGTGACGGCACCGACCGGCTCGGCGGCGACGGCTCCCACCGGCTCGACGGTGACGGCACCGACCGGCTCG
>NZ_JBIVKJ010000040.1:0-5176 GCF_044750705.1 Kitasatospora sp. NPDC088783 | reverse complement strand
CGACGATCTTGGCGGAGGTGGTGGCGCGGCTGGGGGCGGCGGCCGCGTTAGAGCTTGCGAAGTCCACTGAGGACCCTTTCGAGCAGCGTGACGTCGGGCTGGTTGCCGGATTCGCCGCCGGCTGCGGGCTGGTGAATGGCGACCAGGCCGGCCTCGGCCAGGTCCGCCACGAGGATGCGGGCCACGCCCAGCGGGAGGCCGAGCAGCGCGGAGATCTCGGCCACCGACTTCACGTCGGAGCTGCACAGCGCGCAGATCCGCTGGTGCTCGGGCAGCAGGGTGGTCATCCGGGCCTGGTCGACCGCGGCGGAGACCAGGGCCTCCAGCGCGAGTTCGTAGCGCGGCCGGGTGCGTCCGCCGGTCATGGCGAAGGGCCGGATCAGCGGCTCGGCGTCCTCCTCCTCGTCGGCGTACTCCTCGACGTGGCCGGGCTGCTGCTCCTCGTAGCGGTGCGGCAGGCCGGGGTCGGGGAACGAGTCGGCACCGGGGTGGGCCTGGCCGTATCCGTCCGGCTGCTGGTACCAGCGCGGATCGGACTGCGGGGGCAGGTACGACTGGCCACCGTTGAACTGCGGCGCGTACTGCGGCTGCTGACCGTGGCCGACGCCGGGAACCCCGAAAGCGTCGTGGCCGGAGCCCGCGTACGGGGCGCCGTACTGGCCACTGTGGTCGGGCGGTGTCACGGTTCATCTCCTCAAAGGGTGCGGCGGTGCGTTGCTGGCCGCGTCGCCGGGGAGCGCCGTGGCCGGTGGTGCGAAGGCCGTACAACGCCCGGTCCCGAGGCCGCCGAAGCGACCTCGGGACGGGCAATGAGGTCTTTCGAATACCAGGACGGTATCCGACGAACCGTCAGTGCAGGAGACTGCCCTGGAGTTCGGCCCGCAGCGCGGGCGTCAGGACCGCGCCGGCGCGGTCCACGAGGAGGGCCATCTCGTAGCCGACGAGACCGATGTCGGAGTCCGGCGAGGCGAGGACCGCGAGCGCGGAGCCGTCGCTGACCGCCATCAGGAACAGGAAGCCCCGCTCCATCTCGACCACGGTCTGGGTCACGTCGCCGCCCTCGAAGATGCGGCTGGCGCCGGAGGTCAGCGAGGTCAGTCCGGAGGCGACGGCGGCCAGCTGGTCGGCGCGGTCCCGGGGGAAGCCCTCCGACATGCACAGCAGCAGACCGTCGGCGGAGACCACCACGGTGTGGGACACCCCGGGGGTGTTGTCCACGAAATTGGTGATCAGCCAGTTCAGGTTCTGTGCGGCCTGGCTCATCTGGGTCAACTCAACGCTCCTGCTGGTTCGAGCCGCCGAAGAGATCGGTGCTGCTGTTGTGCGGTTCATCACCGTACGCCCCCTGGTCGGGGTCGATCCGGAAACTACCGGTGGTACCGGGGTCGCCGCCGGCCTGGCGGCCCTGCTCGACGCCGCGGCGCAGGTTGGTCAGGCGGCCGCGGACCTCGTTCGGGTCCCGGGAGACCTGCGGCCCCTCCTGCGGGGTGGTCCGGGCGTTGCCCGGCACCAGGTTCTGGCGCGGCACCCGGCGCGGCAGGCCCGAGGGGGTCGTGCCGGCCGAGGAGGGCTCGCGGAGCTTCTCCGCGCGCTGCCAGCCGTCGTCGTTCGGCGACTCCCACTCGCTGGGCGCCGCGGTCGGACCGGTCGGCCCGTAGCCGCCCAGCGCCGACACGTCGTGCCCGCGCGGCTCGGCCGACGCCGAGGTGTCCTTCGCGCCGGTGAACCAGTTCGGGGACTCGCCGTCCGCCGCCCGGCCCGCGCCGCCGCCGCCCGCCAGCTGCTGGCCCGGCCGCCGCTGCGGCAGCGCGCCGCCCGGCTGCTGCTCCGCGGCCGGACGGGCCGGCGGCAGGGCCGGCAGCTCCTCCGCGGGGTACGGGTGCCCGGCGGGCTCCTCGTAGCCGTAGTCCTGCTGCTGGTACTCGTCGGCGTACTGGGCCTGCGGGTACTGCCCGTCGGCGTACTGCTGCCCGTCGTACTGCCCGTCGCCGTAGCCCGGCTGGTACGCCTCGGCGTACTGCTGCTCGTCGCCGTAGCCGGCCTGCTGCGGGTACGGCCCGGGGGCGTACGGCTCGTCGGCGTACTGCGCGGGCGCGTACGGGTCGGCGGGGTAGCCGTAGGCGTCGCCCTGCGGGGCCTGCTGCGGCTCGAAGGGCCGGCCGTAGGCGTCCGCCCCGGGGCGCCGGTACGGGTCGTCCTGGGGGCGCTGGTAGCCGCCCGCGTCCGGCTCCGGGTACTGCTCCCGGTAGCCGTCCTCCGGGTGGCCCGGCTCGCCGTAGGGCGACTCCAGGACCTCCGCCTCCATCGGCTCCTCGGCGGCGCTCGGGCCGGCCTCCAGGGCGGCCCGGCGGCGCTCCTCCAGGCGCTGGGAGCGCTGCATGGACTCCAGCGCGGGGGAGAAGCCGTTGCCGGGCACGGCGCCGCGGGCGGGCAGGTGGTCGTCGAAGCCGAGTTCGGCGGCGGTGCGCTCCTGGCCCTCGAAGGCCCACTCGGCGGCCGGCTCCTGCTCGGCGAAGATCCGGGAGACCGTGAACTCCTCGGCCTGCGGCTCCGGCGCCATCATGCCCAGCTGGGTGAGCTGCTGCGGCAGCATGACCAGCGAGGTGGTGCCGGCCGACTCGCCGGAGGGGCGCAGCTGCACCCGGATGTCGTGCCGCTGGGACAGCCGGCCGACCACGAACAGGCCCATCCGGCGGGAGATGGTGGCGTCGACGGTGGGCGGCTCGGCCAGCTTCTCGTTGATTTCGGCGAAGTCCTCGGCGGTCAGGCCGATGCCCTTGTCGTGGATCTCGACCAGCACCCGGCCGTCCGGCAGCCGGGTCGCGTTGACCAGCACCCGGGTCTGCGGGGAGGAGAACGAGGTGGCGTTCTCCAGCAGCTCGGCGAGCAGGTGGACGAGGTCGGTCACGGCGGGGCCGACCACGTCGGCCTCGGGGATGCCGGCCAGTTCGATCCGCTCGTAGTGCTCCACCTCGGAGGCCGCGGCGCGCAGCACGTCGACCAGCGGCACCGGGGTGTTCCAGCGGCGGCCGGGCTCCTCGCCCGCGAGGACGAGGAGGTTCTCGCCGTTGCGGCGCATGCGGGTCGCGAGGTGGTCCAGCTTGAAGAGGTTCTCCAGCTGGTCCGGGTCGGCCTCGTTGTTCTCCAGGTCGGTGATCAGCGCCAGCTGGCGCTGGATCAGGCCCTGGCTGCGGCGCGACAGGTTGGTGAAGATCGCGTTGACGTTCCCTCGCAGCAGCGCCTGCTCGGCGGCCAGCGAGACGGCCTGCTGGTGGACCTGGTCGAAGGCGCGGGCGACCTCGCCGATCTCGTCCCGGCCGTGCAGCGGGATCGGGCTGACCGAGGTGTCGACCCGTTCCGGGTCGGTCTTGGAGAGCTTGTCGACCAGCTCCGGCAGGCGGTGGTTGGCGATGTCGAGCGCGGCGGTGTTCAGGGTCCGCATGCCGAGGATCATCGAGCGGGCGATGTAGCCGGTGAGCAGACCGGCCAGCACCAGCGAGGCCACCACGATCAGCGAGTTGAGCACCCAGTCGGTGAAGGCCCGGTCCTTGATGCCCTGGGCCTCGCCGACGACCTGGCCGAGCAGGTCGGTCTCGGCGGAGCGCAGCGCGCTCATGTGGCTCTTGGTGGCCTGGTCCCACAGCGGGCGGGTCAGGCCGTCCTTGCCGACCTGGTCGATGATCTTGGCGGCGTTGTCGCCGCCGGCCGAGGTGCTGGACAGCTGGCCGGCGTAGGACATGCCGACCGCGAGCAGGCCGTCCATGGTGGGCAGGCTGTGGCCGTCGGGCATCCGCAGCGGCAGGCGCTGGTCGGCGGTGGCCTGGTCGACCAGGGCGTCCGAGTAGACCTTGAGCTCGGCCTCGTCGGAGGCGGTGTTGAACTCGCTGAGCGCGGTCTGCTCCAGGCGGGAGGCGACCACCAGCGACTGGATCAGGTCCTCGCCCTCGTGGCCGTCCACGCCGCCGACGCCGAGGCCGACGAGCAGCTGGAGCATCAGCGCGCGCTGGGTCGAGGCGGACGCCTTGGCCAGCGACATCGCGTAGATCGCGCGGCCCTTGGAGGTGACGTTGGTGGAGCCGAAGCCGACCGAGTTGTCCACCGCCAGCAGCGGCGCGAAGATCAGCGAGTAGGCGTTGGCGGTCGCGGTCGCGAACAGCTCCGGCTTGTACGCGTTGGCGCGCAGGTGCGGCAGGTACGCCGCCGCCGCCTGGAACTGGTCGTTGCGGCGCGCCATGGTGGCATCGCCCTTGATCGCGTGGAACGCGTCGTTGTAGCCCTTCAGGGCCTCGTCGGTCTTGTCCCGGAGCTTCTTGACCTCGCCCTGGTCGCCCTGCCCGGTGAGCAGCGGCACCAGGGTCTCGTCGCGCTCCTGCTCCAGCGCGTCGGCCAGCTTGGTGGCGGCGCTGGCCAGGTTGGCGATGCGCACCGCCCGGTCGGCCTGGTTGTAGTCGTCCAGCGAGGTGTTGACGCGCAGGCCGCCGAAGACCAGCGCGATGATGACCGGGATGACCAGGATGGCCACCAGCCGGGTCGGCACGCGCCAGTTCAGCGGGGACAGGAAGTCGTACCGGCCGCCGCGGCGCGGGGCCTCCTCGGCGGGTCCGGGGCGCGCGGCCGGCTCGGTGGCGGCGGGGCGGGTCTGCTCGGCGCGCTCGCGCTCCCCGGGCGCGGTGAACGCGGAGAACTGACCGGTGGTCGGGCCGCTACCCGGGTCCTGCTGGCGGGGCTCGGAGCGCCGCTGAGGGGTGACTGGCTGCTTACGCCTCACTCGACAACAACCTCTCGACCGACTGGCGGCCATGGATCTATCCGGCGGCTACCCCCCGGCGGGCCGCGGCCCGCGTGGGTCCTACGGGGTAGCTGGAATTCCAACACGAGCCGGTGGGCCGGACAAACGGCCCCTCCGCCCCGAGCGCCAGGGGTGGAAAACGGACATAACTGGTTGAAATCCCGCAAAGTTCAAGGTCATTGGCGCGGACCGGGTTCGGACGGCTACGCACGGTCAGACCGGCCCGGCAAATGCCTACCGAACTGTTACCGGGGGACGCGAACCATTCCTGGCGCGCGCCCCCCGGCCGGGTCGGGCCTTCATCGGAGTCGGGCGAGGAGGGCGTGTTCGACGAGTGTGATGAGGGCGCTCTTGGCGCTGTCGCGGCGTCGGGCGTCGAGGGTGATG
>NZ_JBIVKJ010000039.1:0-6168 GCF_044750705.1 Kitasatospora sp. NPDC088783 | reverse complement strand
CCGGCTCGACGGTGACGGCACCGACCGACTCGGCGGCGGTACCCACCGGCTCGACGGTGACGGCACCGACCGACTCGGCGGCGGTACCCACCGGCTCGACGGTGACGGCACCGACCGACTCGGCGGCGGTACCCACCGGCTCGACGGTGACGGCACCGACCGACTCGGCGGCGGTACCCACCGGCTCGACGGTGACGGCACCGACCGACTCGGCGGCGGTACCCACCGGCTCGACGGTGACGGCACCGACCGACTCGGCGGCGGTACCCACCGGCTCGACGGTGACGGCACCGACCGACTCGGCGGCGGTACCCACCGGCACGGCGACGGCACCGACCGGCTCGGCGGTGACGGCACCGACCGGCTCGGCGGCGACGGCTCCCGCGAACCGCCGTGGGTCACCCCGCCGGAGGTGATGCACCGGGTGGTGTTCACGGCCGCGCTCACCGGCCCGCTGGCACCGCCGGCCGGTGCGCGGGCGCTCGGCCGGCTGGACCTCGCGCTGCCGGTGGAGCGCCTGCTGGCCGACCACGCGAGCTGCTACCCGCCCGCCGACCCGGCCCGGGCCACCGTCCTCGAACCGCTCCAACCCGACCGCCTCGCGGAGGACTTCGCCGCCCTGACCCTGCCGGGCCACCCGGCGGACTACCCGGCCCGGCCCTGGGCGCCGGGCACCGTCCGGGCGCTCACCGACGGCCGGCCGCACCCCGGCTGGACCCGGCGCACCGTCCTGCTGCTGGCCGCCGCCGCCGACCGCTGGCCGCACGTGGCCGAGGAGCACCTCTTCCCGCTGCTGCGCGGGCGGCCCGACCTCGCCGTCGCGGCGGGCAGCCCCGCGCTGAGCGCCCTGGCCGCGCTGCCCGCCGCCCCGCTGGACCTGCTGGAGGCCGTCGAGTCCCACCTGCCCGCGCACGACCACAGCGACCTGGCGCCGGGCGCGGCCGACCTGGCCTGCGTGCTGGCCCGGCGGCGGCTGGCCCGGACCGGCGACCCCGCGCAGCGGGCGGCGATCCACGCCCGGCTCGCCAACGCCCTCGCCGCGGCCGGCCGGTACCGGGAGAACCTGGACGCCCTGGTCGAGGCGGTCGAGCTCTACCGGCCGCTGGCGCAGGCCGACCCGCGGACGTTCGAGCGGCCGCTGGCCTTCGTGCTGTCCAACCTCGCCAACCGGCTGGGCCGCTACGGCGAGCGGCGCACCTCGCTGTCCTTCGCCCGGGAGGCCGTCGACATCGGACGGCGGATCGGCCTGATGGGCCCGGCCGCCACCGGGACGGGCGGCGGCGCGCTGCTGGTCAACCTGGCCAGCCGGCTGCGCCTGGCCGGGCGGACGGCGGAGGCGCTGGAGGCCGAGCACGAGGCGTTCGGGATCTTCTGGGCGATGTCCTGGATCAAGGCGTCCGAGGCGGAGGGACGGGCCCACCTGCCCGCCTGCCTGGTCAACCTCGCGATGCTGCTGCCGCCCGGCTACCTCGGCGGCCGGGCCGCGCTGGCGGCGCTCGAACAGGCGGTGGTCCTGGAGCGCGGACTCGCGGCGGGCGACCCGGCCCGGCACGAGGCCGCGCTCGGCTACGCCCTGACCCTCCTGGCCGGACGGCTGGTCAGCCACTACGGGACCGCCGAGGCGATCGCCGGGGCCGCGCCCGACCGCCCCGGCCTGAACCGGCCCGTCGCCGCGGACTGGCGGCAGCGCGCGGTGGACCTCGCCCGGGAGGCGGTGGACCTCGACCGGCGCCTGGTGCCGGGCAACCCCGCCGTCATGGAGCCCCAACTGGCCGACGCGCTCAAGGTCCTGCACCTCGCCCTGGCCGCCGCCGGGCGGACGGCGGAGGCCGGTGGCGCCCTCGCGGAGAGCACCGAGCTGCGGGCGCGCCGCGCGGACCCCGACTCCGACCCCGGCTCCGACGGCGGGCCCGATCCCGGCTCCGACGACGGCTCCGACGACGGCTCCGACGACGATCCCGGCTCCGACCACGAGGACCCGCCGTCGGAGCCGGCCGACCACCACCGGGAGGCCGTGGCGGCCGGGCGGGCCGGGGTCACCCTCCACGCGTACCTCGTCAGCGTCGACCCGCAGGCCCACCGGCCGGGGCTGGCCGAGGCCCTGGAGCACGTCGTCGCCGTCGCGCCGTACGACCGCACGGGCCTGCCCGACCGGGAGGCGCTCGTCCCGCTGTGGCAGGACCTGGTGGACGCCGACCCGTCGGCGTACGGGCCCGGCCTGCTGCGGGCGTTCGGCGTGATCCGCTCCCTCCAGCTCGGTGCCGGGCTGGCCGGGGAGGCCGAGCGGACCGCCGCCGAGCAGGAGCGGCTGGCGGACCGGATCGCCGCCGCCGGGCAGGAGCACCGGCGCCGCCGCCTGGCCCCGCGGATCCCCTGGGGGACGGCCGGGGAGATCGACGGCGAGGCGCGGCGGCTCACCGCGGCCGGGGACGACGCCGGGCTGTGGGCGCTCGCGCTGTCCGTCCCGGTCGCGGACGGCGTCCGGCTCGTCCGGGAGCTCGCCGGGCGGTGGCAGCCGCCGGAGGGCGCCGCGCGGGCCCTGGCCGGACGCCTCGCGGCGGCCGACCCGTCGGTGCTCGCGCGCCCGGCCCGCCGGGGCCCGGAGCCGCCGCACCGGGCGCTGCCGGTCCTCGGCGGCAACGCGGACGGCGTCGGCTTCGCCCACGGCCGGCCCGCGCTCGCGCTCAACGGCATGCAGGCGGAGGGAAGTTGGGCGATCCGCGGGCTCGACCCGGGCAGCGGCCGGTCGAAGGTGCTGCACCGCGGCGACGGCCCGTACCCGTGGGAGTCGGTCGCCTGCCTCGGCCCGCGCCGGGCCGTCGCCGTCCTGGAGCTGCCGGAGCCGCCGCACCAGCGGCTCGTCCTGTTCGACGGCGGCTCCGCGCGGCAGCTCGCCGAGGGCGACGCCCTGCGCGGCGCCCGGGTGGCGGCCACCGCGGACGGCTACGTGGTGGGCCTGGCGCCGATGCGCGCCGTCCTGGTCGGGACGGGCGGCGACTTCCCGGTCCCCGTCGACCTGGGCGGTACGGGGCTGCGGCGCTGCGACCGGCTGGCCGTCGACGCGACGGGCACCCGGATCGCGCTCGCCGACGGCTCCCGGACGGTGCTCGTCGGGCTGCCCGAGGGGCGGCCGATCGCCGCGGCCGAGACCGCGGGCGCGGCGGAGGCCGTCTTCCTCGGCCCGGACCTGCTGGTCACCGCCGGGGCGGGCGGCGGCCTGCGCCGGTGGGAGCGGCGCGGCGGGGGCCTGCGGCCGGCGGGCGCGGTGGACACCCCGGTCCTGCACCCGCTGTTCGCCGTCCCGGCCTGGCGGGTGGTGGGCGGCTGGGCGCTCGGCCGGCCGCACTTCCACGACTCCGAGACGCTGGAGCCCGTCCCCGAACCGCCGGCGACCGCCCCCTTCCAGGACTTCACCACGGCGTGGAGGGCGTCCGCCGACGGCAGGTACGTCGTCCACGGCGGCCGGCCCCCGGCGTCCGAGCGGAGCCGGGAGGCCCGCACGCTGCTGTACGACCTGCACCACCCGCTGGCCTGGCTCGCCCGGCCCGCCGCCGCCGTCGGGCCCGACGACCTGCCGGTGCTGGCGGCGCTCGCCGGTCGGGCCGAGCGCAGGCTCCGGCCGCTGCTGGGGCTGCTGCACGACCTGGCCGCCCACCGCCTGGCGGGGAGCTGATCCCCGGGCGGCCCCGGGCGGCCCAGGGCGGACGCGGGTGCGGCGGCTGGTCGGGGGGCGTCAGCGGGCGGCGCGGCGCCGGGCCTCCGCCTCGTCCTCGGCCTCGGCCTGCTCCAGGGTCGGCGCGGTCCCGCCCAGGTGGGCGGGCAGCCACCAGGAGTCCTCCGGCCCGGTCGGCTGCGCGGGGTAGTCGCGCTGGGCGCGGTCCAGCATCTCGGTCATCGCGGCGCGCAGGCGGCGGGTCACCATGACGGGCTTGTCGGTGGGGGCCAGGTGGATCGGCTCGCCGATCATGATGGTCACCGGGACGTGGCGCTTGGTGAGCGTCTTGGGGCGGCCCTTGGTCCACAGCTGCTGGGTGCCCCACAGGATCACCGGCAGCAGCGGCGTGCCGGAGTCGGCCGCCATCCGGGCCGCGCCGGTCTTGAACTTCTTCAGGGTGAACGAGCGGCTGATCGTCGCCTCCGGGAAGACCCCGACCACCTCGCCCTCGCGCAGCGCCTTCACCGCGGCCTCGTAGGCGGGCTGGCCGTCGGCGCGGTCCACCGGGATGTGCTTCATGCCGCGCATCAGCGGGCCGGAGACCTTGTGCCGGAACACGTCGTCCTTGGCCATGAAGCGGGTCTTGCGGCGGCCCACCCGGTACGCGCCGAAGCCGGCGAAGATGAAGTCCAGGTAGCTGATGTGGTTGCTGACCAGGACGGCGCCGCCGGTGGCGGGGACGTGCTCGGCGCCGACGATGGAGATCCGCAGGTCCAGCGCCTTGAAGGCGGTCAGCGCGGCGCGGATCACCGGCGGGTACACGAACTCAGCCACGGTCAGCCCTACTTCCCACGGGCCATCTGCCCGGTCCGGTGGACCCGGGGGCGCGGGGGCCGCGCCGAGAGGCCGCGGCACGCCGCGGCTGCCACGGGTGTTACTCCCCGATGATCCCCCGAACGGGCACGGTCTGTCACGCCCGACCCCGGCCCGGGCCGGTCGGCGGCCCGGTCGGCGGGGCGTCGGCGGGGCGTCGGCGGGCCGGTCAGCGGGCCGGTCAGTGGGCCGGGGAGCGGCGGTGCAGCAGCAGGTAGAACTCGCAGCCGAGGCAGTAGTCGAAGGCGGCGTTCAGGAAGGCGGCGGCGAGGGCCAGGGCGGTCAGGGCGAGGGCGAGCCAGTCGAGCGAGGCCACGGCGGCCAGGGTGGCGAGCAGGGTGAAGCCGAGGCCGACGGCCTGGGCGAAGCGCGGCGGGCGGGGGTCCTCCAGCTCGGCGGGCGGCCGGAGGCGGGGGCGGACCAGGGCGCGGTAGAGCCGGCCGTAGGGGGCGTAGCGGTGGCCGCCGATCGCGCCGGCGGCGAAGACCAGGGTCTGGGCGGCCAGCAGCGGGGTGCTGCCGGTGATCAGGGCGGCGGCCAGGACGAGGCTGGTGAGGACCGCGGCGAAGCGGGGGCCGCGGGGGTCGATCAGGCCGTGGGGGTCCACGGGGGAGGACGGCACGGAGGGGCTCCGGAGGGGTTCGCTGACGGGACGTCGGACGTCGGGGCGGTGCGGTCAGCGACAGCGGGTGGTGCCGGCCCGGCACAGGTCGATCACCCGGCGGCTGGTCAGCCGGGGGTTCGACGACGGGGTGCGGGCGGTCACGGGGGCGATGCTACCGGGGCGTGCCTTCCGGGCCCAGGGCCGGGTTTGTCACACTGGGCGGATGACCGGACTGATCGTGTGCCTGGCGGTGCTGGCGGTGGCCGGCGCGTACGGGACGGTGCGCAGGGCGCGGGACGGGAGGCTGCGGGTGCGGGGCGGGGACGGCGAGGTGCGGTTGACCGCGGTGGAGCTCGGGGCGCCGCTGGGCGCGCGGGCGACGCTGGTGCAGTTCTCCACCTCGTTCTGCCAGCCGTGCCGGGCCACCCGGCGCACCCTGGCGGAGGTGGCCGGGATGGTCGAGGGCGTCGCGCACGTGGAGGTGGACGCCGAGTCGCGGCTGGAGCTGGTGCGGCGGCTGGAGATCCTGCGCACGCCCACGGTGCTGGTGCTGGACGCGTCCGGCCGGGTGGTGCGGCGGGCCTCGGGGCAGCCGCGCCGGGCGGACGTGATCGCGGCGCTGGGCGAGGCGGTCTAGGGCCTGTCCCCGGACCCCGGCGGGGGCGAAAGAGGGGTCCGGCCCGGTGGCGGGCGGACAGCGCGCCGCGGCCTGGGGCAGGATGGGCCCCAGGCGGTGGCACGGTGCCCGGCCGGACCTGCGGGCAGCGTAAGCTACTGGCGAGTAGTGACGGCTGGGCTACTCACGAGTATGCTGCCGGGGAGTTCCGGAGGGGCACCTGCGCACGTCGCTCGGGCCGCGGGCCCCGCGCGTGGACCGAGGACTGCTCGGCCCGCACGGACAGCTGCCGCAGCCGCCGGATCGGACCAGTAACAGGAGAGCAGGCCGTGAGCTTGAGGATCGTTGTCTGTGTGAAGTACGTGCCCGACGCGACCGGTGACCGTCGCTTCGCGGACGATGCCACCACCGACCGGGAGG
>NZ_JBIVKJ010000038.1:0-9829 GCF_044750705.1 Kitasatospora sp. NPDC088783 | reverse complement strand
AGGGACGCACCTGGCGCGGCTGGCACCACCACGTCACCCTCGTCACCGCCGCCCAGGCATTCCTCACCCTCAGGCGGCTCGACCCAAAAGCACCGACGCCGGCCTGACCCTCTACCAGGCCCTGGACCTCCTCCAGGACCTGCTCAAGGGCTGGACCGGCACCTGTGCCACCTGCAACCGCCCCCTACCCCGCACAAGAACCAGACGCAGAACCAGAACCTAACGAAGCACTACTAGGTGCCGGACCTCAACCCGCAGGAAGGTATCTGGTCGCTGGTCGAGCGCGACATCGGGAACCTGGCCGCCGCCAATCTCGACCAGCTCACCCGAGCCGCCAACCACAAGCTCAAGCTCAAGCAGATCCAGTACCGCCCGCACCTCGTCGATGGCTGCCTCGTGGGCACCGAGCTCACCTTGGACGGCTGACCGACATCACCCAATCAAGTTCATTTGTCAGCCAGTTGGTCGGTTGGCCTGGGTCGGCGGGTGGCCGGGTGCGGGGCTGTCTTTTATGGTTGCCGAAAGGCTTGCGGCGCGGTGCCGGGCAGGTGAAGCGGGCGACGGCCGGTCATGGGGCCAGTGTCTCCCGCGGTGTTGGACGGCGAGGCCGGGCGGCAAGTCAGGGGATGTCGCCCACGCAGGATCAGCGGCCGGTGGTGTCGGGCTCGTAGAGCGAGCGGCCGCCCGGGTGGGCCCGGCGCGGGGAAATCAGTGTGGTACCGGGGACCTGGTCGGCGGCTTGGACGTAGGCGCTCTGGTCGTCCATCGGACCATGGTGCGGCTCGACCTTCACCTGCTCCTCAGCCGTGCCCGGCACCGTAGCGGCCAGACGAGCGGCGGAGTTTGACCCGACCTCGGCCGCTATCCGCGTATAAGAAGTCGGATATCGTGACTGGACCCAGACGCTGACGGCAAGTCGATCTGGTCCATCTCAACGGGGTGCCATAGCGGTGGGCGTGTTCGGTCTCAGGTGGCAGGCAAGGCAGGCGGACATGGAAGACCAGGGCGTACCTAGGCACCAGAGGCTGGCAAGCGGCATGACCATCGCAAGCTGCGTCGCCACTGCTTCTCTAGCAATCTTTGTTGTGGTGCGGCACTTGCAGCGGGCATCCATGGTTGACATGCTCGTCTACCGTGCCGAGGGCGCTGCTGTCGTCAACGGCGGTGACCTGTACGGGATGCGGCTGCCTGGCTGGGATCTGCCAGCTACCTACCCTCCGTTCGCGGCGATCCTATTCGCACCAAGCACCTGGTTCGGGATCGGGACGCTGCGGGTGCTGGTGATGTTGTTCAACATCACACTGCTGGCACTCCTGGCCCACCTCTCGTTCCGTCTGGTGGGATGGCCCGGCAAGCAGCGCCGAAGGGAGGCGGTGCTTCTCGCTACGGGTCTTGGTGTCTGGTTGGAGCCTGTATACACGACGCTCCAGTACGGACAGGTCAACCTCGCAATCACCTGCCTGATCCTTTGGGATATGACCCGTCAGGACCGTAGTCGTTTCAGGGGAGTCGGGATCGGGCTGGCAGCGGCAATCAAGGTGACCCCCGGTCTCTTCGCTGTCTATCTGCTCCTGACTGGTCGCGTCAGGGCGGCTGCTGTCTCAGGTGGAACGTTCCTCGCGGCGAGCCTTGTCGCCGCGGCGGTGCTGCCGGACGCCTCTTATGGCTTCTGGACGAAGTACCTCTGGGACACACGCCGGGTGGGGGTTACCGAGTTGGTGGACAACCAGTCGCTTCGGGGCGCTGTCTGCCGACTGTTCAGCACCAACAATCCAGGCCTCGCCGGTGTGGCAGTCTGCGGCCTCGTCGGCGTCTTCGGTCTCACTGTGGCCGTCACCGCGGGGCGCTTCGCCCGGCTCCTTCGCCGGGCCGAAGCATGGGGCACTATTTGCACGGCCCTCACCGCACTGCTGATCTCACCGATCAGCTGGACGCACCACTGGGTCTGGTGCCTTCCGCTGATCGTCTTGCTGGCTGCAGAGGCCGACAGCCGGGCACGGCGGATACTGCTCGGAGTGGTGCTCGTCGAATTCGTCTCCCATGCCCTGTGGTTGGTGCCTCACCGCTGGGGCCTGGGCATCGCCTGGTACTGGCAACCCCTTGCGTCGGTATACGCGCCGTTGGCCGTAGCCGTGCTGGCCGTAGTGGGACGGCGACTATGGGCCCTGCGTGAACACGCCGGCGTCATCGCCGCAGCGGACCTGATCGTTCAGGAAGCCGAGCTGGAACAGAACGCTGCCCTGACGAAGCAGATGTGACGTGGTTACCGATACGGTCACACGGACGGCCCGGGATCAAATTAGCGCAGGTTGGATCGGTGCTCTCCCGACAATCTGGCGCACCTCCCTCCTTAGCGCGCTCTGCTTCAGCATCGCCTGCGCAATCGGCCTGCAGAGCTGGGCCTCAGCCTCGCTCGGTGGCTTTGACCTCGGGATCTTCGACCAAGGAGTGCGTGGCTACGCACACCTCGGGCTGCCTGTCTCGACGCTGAAGAGCTATCACCACGAGTTCCCGCCCGGTTTCTCGCTTCTCGGCGATCACTTCTCGCCCGTGCTGGCGCTCCTCGCTCCGCTCTACTGGCTGTGGGACGATCCACGCTCCCTGATCCTGGGACAGGCCCTTCTGTTCGCATCCGGGGTGCCGCTTATCCGGCGGATTACGACGCACTGCTTCGTCGGCGCCGCCCCCTCGGTCAGGCGGCGCGCCTGCGACCTGGCCGGTCTGACTTACGCAGTCGGCTGGCCGCTGCTGGTTGCTGCCCGCAGCGGCTTCCACGAGGTTGCCTTCGCCGTTCCCCTGACGCTGCTCATGCTGGAGCGCGGGCAGGCTCGCAAGCACCACACGGTGGTGCTTGCCGCAGTCCTTCTCTGCTGCACGAAGGAAGACCTGGGCCTCGTGGTGGGCGCTTACGGTCTTGTCATGCTGCTGCGAGCAGGCCGCACGGGGGATCGCAGCGCACGGTGGACGGGAGTGGCCCTGATCGTCGGTGGTCCGCTCGCGTCTGCCGCCGCCATCAAGTTGCTCATCCCAGCGATGGGCGGCGAGCCCGGCTACTACTGGAACTATGGCTCGCTCGGCCCCGACGCCGGCGGTGCCCTGCGGAACCTGGTCGGCGACCCTTTGCTGCTGGTGCAGGTTGCTTTCGATCATCCGCTGAAGCCCCTGCTGGTGCTGTGGCTCTTCGGCACCATGTTCCTGTTGCCGCTGCGGTCCGCAACCGTGCTCTGCGCCATCCCACTATTGGCGGAACGCGTGCTGTCCAGCAACCCCAACCACTGGTCGATCGCGCGGCATTACGACTCTCTGCTCTGGCCGATCCTGCTGACCTCAACTATTGAGGTGCTCGGGCGGCTCCAGGCGAATGATCGAACCCGTCAAAGGGCCCGCCGACTGGCTCTCGCCGTAGCCGGCTGCACGTTTGTCGCCGCCGTTCCCCTGGGGCTGGCGTCGCTCGTCGTGCCCGCCTACTGGCAGCCGAAGCCGAGTGAGGCAGCCCTGATTCGGGCGGCCGCCCTGATTCCTGATGGCTCCTCGGTAGAGGCCGACAACCAGATCGCGCCTAGGCTCACCGCCCGGACGGATGTCGTGCTGGTGGATGGAACACCGCGAGGGCGCGACTACGTGCTCACCCGGTCTGACAAGCGATCGTTTCCCTTTGCCACCGATGCGGAGCAGGCCAACCGAATCCAGCTTCTCCTCTCCCACGGATACCGTCAGATCTGGGCAGAGGACGGCGTCGTCCTTCTGCACAGGGAGAGCTCCCAGCCTGTCCCAGGCGAGCACGTCCCGGGCCCGGGCAGCAAGCCGGTCCAGGACGTCGTCCCGTCCGACGTGGGACACAACCTGTTCCGCGGCTGAGCAGATGGCACGGACGCCCCGGTATGGGCAGTCGATTCGAACGGGCCGGAGCCGCCCCAGGAGCCTTGGGGCAGCTCCGCGCACTGACGGACGCACGTAGTGAGATGGATCGGCTCCAGCCCTCTGGCAGCGGCTCCTTGAGGCCGGCCGGCCGATCAGGGTTCTCGGGCTGTCCGAACCCGGATGCCGGCCGAGCCAGATGACCCCTATCGAGCGGACCGTGATCCGGCGGTATGCGACCTCCCTCAGACCGTGTTTGAGATCTGCTGTGTCGCTGGGCAGGGGTGCTCGTTGAGCCTGTTGTGAGCGGTGTCAGGGGCGGGTATCCGTCGGACCTGACGGACGAACAGTGGGAGCTGGTGGAGCCGTTGCTCCCGCCGGCGCTGGTGGGGCCGAAGGGCGGGCGGCGGGAGAAGCATCCGCGGCGGCGGATCGTGGAGGCGATCTTCCACGTGGTGCGGACGGGGCGTGCCTGGCGGCAGCTGCCGAAGGACTTCGTCCCGAGGCCGAGGGTGTACTGGTACTTCACGTGGTGGCACGACGTCGGCACCGTCGAGCGCATCCACGATGCCCTGCGCGGCAAGGCCCGTGGAGCCGACGGCCGCGACGCGGAGCCGAGCGCCGGGCTGACCGACTCGCAATCCGTGCGCACCGCCGACACCGCCCCGCCGCGGCCAGGGGCTTCGACGCGGGCAAGAAGAGTGAAGGGCCGCAAGCGGTTCGTCGTCACCGACACCCTCGGCCTGCTCCTGGCGGTCCACACCGTCGCGGCGAGCATCCAGGACCGGGACGGCGCGAAGCGGCTGCCGCTGTGGACTAGGCTCGACCATCCGAGCGTTGAGAAGATTTGGGCGGACCAGGGCTTCGCCGGCCGCCTGGACCACTTCAATCCTCGGCCGGGACCTGGACATCGTGCGCAAAGACCCAGGCCGGCGGGGATTCCAGGTTCAGCCCAAGCGGTGGGCGGTCGAGCGCACCTTCTCGTGGCTCACCGCCCACCGGCGCCTCGCCCGGGACTACGAGACCAGCTCGGCCCACTCCGAAACGATGATCCGCTGGGCGATGACCGGCGTGATGGTGCGCCGGACGGCCCGGGGCCGAGCGGCCGTCCGGAGCGGCCCGCGGCTCCTCGTCGGCCCGGGTTCAGGTGTCGTAGCAGCCGTTCCAGGGTGCGTTGAAGCCCAGGCCGTCGGGATGGAACTCGGCCCATACCCCGTCGTCTTCCTCCTCGTCCCTCTCGTCCCCCTCGTCCGCGTCGCCCTCCACGACCGGGCCGAACAGGGATCCCTCGAACCGGACGGCGAAAGGTGCGATGGCGATGTCCTGGTACTGCCGCTCCGGAAGAGCATCCAGCCACTCGTCAAGCAGCAGTCGGGCCGCGTCGATCGCTTTCTGCTCACCGTCCGCGGTGGTGCCGGTGAACTGGACGCGCGAGTCCAGATGCCGGCCGGCTCCGTCGAACCGATGCAGCACCGCGTACCAGCGCTTCTGCGGATGCCAGTCGTCGCCGCTCCAACCCTCGGGGAAGGCCGCGGTTACCGACGCGAAGAACTGGCCGCCCCGCCATCGCCCGACGGTGCTCGTGCGGTAGTCAGGCTCGTGCCCGATCGGGATGACACCGGGAACGCTCATAGGCGCTACCCGGGACAACAGGCAGGTGCGGCCTCGCCGCCTGTCCGCACTGAATGAGATCTCAAACGCGGTCTCAGTACTTGCGGAAGTAAATGAGCTGACCGGATTCCCCGCCCGCAGCACCCTCGGAGGGAATGAAAAGGCTGACAAGAAGAGCATCCGCACCTGCGGGAGTCTTGACCTTGGTGATGCTCGGATTGGCGAAAGCCACACTTCCGGCGTGCGTATGGATACTCGTCTGGTCAGCGTTTCCCGTCGTATAGTCATAGATGAATGTCCGCCAGGATTCGAAATGATTCTTCTCGTACTGCCCTTCGATCAGCCCGTAGGGAAAATCCTTGAAGCTCACAGAATCCCGGTCTCCGATATTCCCCTGAACACCCCAGTACAGGAGGGCGTTGTCGAAGTTCGGCTGGGGCGATGCCGACCATGAGGAGAAGTTTGTGAGCTTCGCGCGCATCTGCCGATCCACGTTGCAGTTGGCGTAGTAGTGCCCCCCGATGTCGATGACTGAGTGATCGATATCGGGGCTCAGAATGACCGAGTAGATATTGGGTGTCCCTTCCGCGCAGGAAGACAGCGACCGCGGAGCATCGAACTGGCGGGAAAATGAACCCGCGAGGAGGTTCGCCCGGCTGCTGTAGTAACGCACCGCAACGTGGTTGCTAGGGTCCTGCTCCCAGGCAGTCACGTAGCCGCCGTTCGAGAGAGGGGTGATCGTCGGCTGGGAGCTGCCGGTGCCAAAATCCTGAGCGAACGTCCAGTTAAGAAGGTCGGAAGAGACCGCGATGGCCGCGTGAAAACGGCCGTCGGGCCGCATGGTGTGGTAGACGGCCAGGTAGCTGCCGGTCCCATCCTGGATGATCTTCGCGGCGTCCATAGACCGCCCCGCACTGTCCTTGGCTTGGTAGCGATAACCGTCGGCCTGGGTGACGTCCTCCACGAGGCCGCGCAACTGGGCGCGCGGAACATCCGATGGAGGTGCTGTTTGCGTGAGCGGCGCGGAGGCGAGTACAAGGGGCAGGGAAATAAGGGCAACAATTTTCATGATCCGGGCATCCGCCTCGTCTAAATCGCTCGAGGCCGCGCCGCTGGATTGCGGCGCGGCCTCGATATGGTCAAATGCCTCAGGCGACGTAGCCGGTCTGAGTGATGACGTTGTACGACGTGTTCACGAGCTGCAGCCGGCAGCCCTTGCCGTGCCCGACCCCGAAGAAGTAGGAGTAGCCCGATCCGGCGGTGGCATCGAAAAAGCCGTTGTCGTAGTAGTAGGTGCTGTCGCGGCACTCCAGCTTGAACCGGACCCTCTGGGAGGAGCTCGCGGAGTAGTAGGCGTCGTAGCCGTTGTTGATGCTGGTAACCACGAGGCCGCCGCCGTTGGTGCTCGTTTCTGCACTCGCGTTGGTGGCCATGACAGTCATACCGCCGGCGAGCGTGACCGTGGTCACGGCGACCGCTGCAATTCGCTGGGCAAGCTTCATCTTATTATTTCCCCTAAAAATCCCCGGCCCCAACGGCCAGGGCCCTGAGGGAAACCTACTTCGTTTACATCAACACATGCATACTATTTTTTCTCAAACATTAAAATTTGGCCATTACTTTGCGTATCATCATTACTTTTGCCACTACAAACTGCGAGGATGGATGGGGGGTTTATCATCTTTTTGGGCACATGTCTGGTGGTCGGCAAGCCATCGGCGCTCTCGGCCGCCTACAGCCGTTTGACCGGATTCCAGTAGTGCCGGTCTGCACGGACGGCCCGGCGCTCGCAGGGCGTACCGTTCTGTTGTTTTTGTCCCGAGATGAATGATTTGGGTGTGATTCACGTGCCGCGCCATATCAAAGTGAATTCGCTGGTCAGTCAGCGGGCCACGAGGCTGAGAACTCGTAACACGATCTTGGTAGTCGTTGCTGCTGAGGCGTGACCGATGTGACGATTCGTCCGTCCGTGATGGTGTGCGCAAGAAGCCGTAGATCGTGGACGACGAGCTACGGGCCCGGATCGAGCCGCTTCTGCCGGCCTGACCGCAGCGGTCGCCGGGCCCGCGTCCGGTGGACGACCGGCTGTGCCTGCAGGGCATCCTGTTTCGTGCTGTACACCGGCATCAGCCGGCAGCAGACCGGGGTGTTCGAGGCCCTGCACCGCATGCTCCTGGCCGAGTTGAACGCGGCAGGGCTGATCGACTGGAGCCGCGCGTGCGTGGACGTCTCCCCCGTACGCGCGAAAAAAGTGCCCCTATGGTCTTCGTCAACCGGTGACGGCAGTTGGGGGCTGGTAGAGGGTGCCATCGCGGAGCATGGCGAAGAGGACGTCGATGCGGCGTCGGGCGGGTGCGACGAGGGCGGCGACGTGGTGTTTGCCCTCGCGTCGTTTTCTGTCGTAGTAGGCGCGTGACTCCGGCTGGGACAGCGAGGCGAACGCGGCCAGGTAGAAGGCCCGTTTGAGTTGCTTGTTACCGCGTCGGGAAGGGTGTTCGCCGCGGATGGAGGAGCCGGAGGTGCGGGTGACGGGCGCCAGGCCGGCATAGGCCGCGAGGTGGCCGGCGCTCGGGAAGGCGCGGGCGTCGCCGACGTCGACGAGGATCCGGGCGGCGGTCCTGATCCCGATGCCGGGCATGGAGGTCAGGACCGGGGAAAGAGGGTGGGCCTCCAGCAGTTCCTCGATCCTTGTGGCGAGGAGTTTTCGCTGATCGAGGACCGCTGTCAGCGAGGTGGCGAGGCTTGGGACGATCAGTGCGGCGGCCTCGGTGCCCGGGACGACGACGGTCTGCTCGTCGAGAGCGGTGAAGATGTCCTCGACGAGACGCTCGGTCATCCGCGGGGCCTTGGGCCGCAGCAGCGTGATCAGCCGCCGCCGGCCGGCCTTCCTCAACTGGCTTGGTGAGCCGTGTCGTTCGAGCAGGGCGAGGACGGCAGGGTGGTCCAGTCGCGGACCCAGGACGCGTTCGAGCGAGGGGTGGATCTGGGTGAGCAGTCCGCGAAGGCGGTTCTTGATCCTGGTCGATTCGCCGGCGAGGTCGTCGTCGAATCCGGCGATCATCTCGAGTTCGGCGACGGTCTCATCGCTCGGGGCCAGGTCGCGCAGGGTGTGCGGCATGGTGCGGGCGGCGTCCGCGATGACGTGGGCGTCGCGGGCGTCGGTCTTGGCCTCACCCGGGTAGAGGTCGGCGATCCGGCGCATGGTCAGGCCGGGCAGGTAGGCGATGCGGCAGCCGGTGTCACGGGCGACGGCCAGCGGCAGGGCTCCGACGGTGGCCGGCTGGTCGACCACCACCAGCACCGTCCCGTGCTTGGCATGCAGCTTCGTGAACAGCTCACGGAGCCTGGGCTCGCTGTTGGGCATCGCCCTGTCGAAGACCTTCTTGCCGGTCGGCGTGAGTGCGGTCGCGTGGTGCTCGCCCTTGCCGACATCGAGTCCGAGATAGACGTCGATGCCGTCGGTGCTGGTCAATGCCCCTCCCCGGATCCCGTTCCCCGGCCCTGCGGCATCAGCGTGCCGGCATCCACGTTACGAAGAGCCTGCCTCACCCGAGTGCGGGATCGGCGCTCAAGCCCCTAATCAGCGGTCTGCCAATGCCTCCGAGCCCGGTGACACCACTTTTTCGATCATGGTCGACAAGGGGCGCAAGTCATGCCGGGCCGGGGGGCCGGGAACCCCATTGCGGGGCCGCGAAAACGGTAACGGGGGCGCAGAAGCGGACGGACCGGAAGATCCGGACCGCTCACAGACGCGCCAGGCCCTCGGCCGGTCCCGAGGTGGGCTGACCACCAAGGTCCATCTTGCCGTTGACGGCCGGGGCCTGCCGCTGTCGATCGTGCTCACCCCGGGCAACGTCAACGACGCCACGGCGTTCGCCGAGGTGCTGGACGGGATCCGCGTCCCGCGAGCCGTAACAGGCCGCCCGCGCACAAAGCCGTTGTGGGTGCTGGGCGGCAAGGCCTGTTCCAGCAGGGCCATCCGGAATCTGCTGCGACGTCGGGGCACAGCCGCCACGATCCCCGAGCGCCGCGACCGGGCGGCCAACCGCCGACGCCGGGGGCGTTCGGGCGGCCGGCCGGCCGCCTTCGACAAGGAGATCCACCGCGACCGGAACGTGATCGAACGATGCTTCGCCCGTCTCAAGTAGTTCCGCGCGATCGCCACCAGGTTCGACAAGCTCGCGGACCGCTACCGCGCCGGAGTCGTCCTGGCTTCCCTGATCCTCTGGCTTCGCGAACCGGCCAGATGATCATTTGTCAGACACGCCTTACTGATCATTTCAAAATGAGTTCGGCCTGGGGGCTTGGCAGTTGAGGCGTTGAGGCAGCAGAGTGTTGCACGTGTCGGATGATCTTGTGC
>NZ_JBIVKJ010000037.1:0-11880 GCF_044750705.1 Kitasatospora sp. NPDC088783 | reverse complement strand
CCGGCACAAGATCATCCGACACGTGCAACACTCTGCTGCCTCAACGCCTCAACTGCCAAGCCCCCAGGCCGAACTCATTTTGAAATGATCAGTTACTGCTCGTCCTCGTCGTCTGGGTCGCCGAAGTCGCTCTCCTGCTCCGGTGCTGTGCGCCGGTACTGCGGGTGGTCTTTGTCCATCTGCACCGCGGCGTGAAGCTCGATCGGGTACTTCGTCCGGTTGGCCCATGCCAGCGGGTGGGTCGCCATCCGGGCCGCCGCGTTCACCAGGTGCTCGCCTTCGACACCTTCCGCCAAGGCCACCGGGTAGATACCCGTGGCGGTCATCGTGTACCAGTTCTTGGCGACCTCGTTCTTCTCGCCCTTGATGCCGTTCTTCTTGTCCGGCTTGACTCCGTGGCTGGCACTCCAGCGGGTCTTGTCCTCACCGAGGCGTCCCGCGCCACTGCCGTCGAACTGGTGGGGCGTAGTGACCAGTACCCATGTCGGGGCGCCAAGATCGGTGTCGACCTTGAACAGCATGTCGGTCCGCTTCTGGGACGCAACGACCTTCCCGTCGGCGGCGAGGTGGGTGATGCCGACCGGGCGCGGCATCTCGTTCATGTCGACGTTGATCCGCACGATGCCGATCGGGCGCTCCTTCGCGGGGAGGGTACTGCCCGGCAGCCATGTCGTGGAGTCGCCACTGTCTTGGCCCTGTCGCCTGTTGTGCAGTCCCTCCCACAGGCGCCGGGTGGCGACAGCGTCCACCGTCACGGTGTACGGGGTGCGGCCCAGGTAGTCGGAGAGGTCCGACAGGGCCTGGTCGATTTCCGCGGCGACCTTCTTGTAGCCGGCGTTGTCGTCGACGAACGCGGTGAGCTTTCCTTCCGGGTAGTCCAGGGCGTGGTAGGCGGGCTGGGCCCGGTCGTAGGGCTGCCACTTGGGGGCCGTGTAGGACCAGCCGTGCAGTGTCCAGGCCTCGTCCGGGTAGGTGGGCGGGACCATCACCGATGCGGTGATGCAGATCTTCGCCTGCTTCTCGCCTGGCCGCTTGGACTGGCGGCGTACGTGGATGCCGCAGCGTGCGACGCCGGTGGGCTTGTGGTGTCCGATCTTGTCCCGCATGACCGCGTCGATGCGCCGGTCGATGATCCCCAAGCTGCGGTACAGGTCCTGCAGCGACATGAGTGCCTGGTAGTCGCGTTCCTGCTTGTCGCCCTTGGCGGGCTTGGCCTGCCTTAGAGCACTCGTGTACTGGACGTTCAGGCCGAAGGTGGCCAGGACCCGGTGGGACAGGTGCTTGCCGTCCTCTTCCTGGGCCTTCTTCCTGGAGGCGCGCTTCTCCTTCGCGGTGAGCTTCTGCTCGGCTTCTTCCTCGCTCTGGTCCTCCCCCGTCACACTCTCGTGGTCGGTCTCGGCCCAGACGCCGACGAGCGTCGACATGTCGCGTTGCAGGACGCTCATCTGCTGGGCGATGGCTGTTCGGCCTTCTGCTGGTCCGTGGCCGAGGAACTCCGGGGCCCGCCAGAACACTGCGGTGACCATGTCGCCGTGCAGGGGAACCGACGCGCCGTCGACGGGGTCGAAAACGTCGATGCCGTAGGCTTGGGCGAGGGCGCTGACCATACGCAGCCGGTTCTCGTCCCGGTCCCACAGGCACACGATCCGCAGCCGCTCGTAGCCCATCGACTTCACGGACCGCACGACATCGGCCGCGCAGGACACGGGTTCCTTCGCCTTGGGCCGCTTGAAGCCGCTCAGCGCCGTCTTGTGGGCCACCAGCGTCTTGGTGCTGCCTCCGAGAGCTGTGCGGATGTGCTTGTCGAGCTCGCGCATGTGGTGCATGCCGACGCCGCGGCCGATCGGGAACTTGAACGTCTTGCCCTGGATCGGGAAGAGGTCGCCCTTGAGGCCGGCGGACAGGTCGGTGGGCGCGTCGGCGGGGGCCTTCAGCAGGTCGATTGGCGCCAGCTGGGACGCTTCCTCGGGCGTTGCCGCCTCGTAGGCGGCTCTCTCCTGTTCGGAGCGCTGGTGGATCACGCGCAATGGCGCGTTGTCCATCTGCATTCTGGCGAGCACCGACAGCGCCATGGCGTTGATGTAGCGGACCTTCCCGCGTCCGTCGAGCTCCACTTCCAGCAGGGGCAGCGCAGGGTCGGCCTGCGGGACGAGGACCTTGCGGGCGAAGGCGAGTCGGTCCTTGATCCGTGTCGTCTGCGACGAGATGAGGATGAGCGGATCGCTGACGTGCTCCATCGTTTTCATCGTGAGGCGCACGCGGGGGACGGAGAACGCTGTCGCTGTCTCGTTGGCCCAGGGGTTGGCGAGGGCGACCAGGCCGCCGGTGTTGTCGGCCCGGAGAGTGACCGCCTGGCCATCGACGTTCCACGTGTGCTTGGCCAGGTATCGGGCCAGTTCCCACGTCACCGTCCGGTAGACCCAGTTCGCGGCGTCGGGCTGGGCGTTGTCTTCCCGCTTGAGGTGGTCGGCGAGCCTGAGGATCCTGCCCGGTGCCGTGGCCATCTTCTCGGCCATCCTGGGCGGGTTGTCCAGGGCGATGTCGTCCATCGGGACGCCGAGTGCCCTGCGTGACATCAGGGTGATCACGTGCAGCAGGTCGACGTCATCGATCGGTTCCATGCTGGCCAGGACACGGTTCTTCGGGTCGAAGTGGACGTAGCCGCCGTACAGGGCCCTCAGGACCGTGGAGACGACCGAGTACGGCGCTTGGACCTCGTCCTTGCCGCTGCGCCCGCGGTAGGTCTCCTCGAAGCGGCTCCACAGCTTCGAGGTCTCCTCGTCGAACTCGCGCACCACCACCGATGCCTCGCCCAAGGTCTCGTTGAGCAGCTCGGGGGTGCAGCGGATCGTTGCGAAGTCGCACCGGATTCGGTCGGGTGACTCGGATGCCATGCGGGGGCCTCTCCCTTTTGCGCGTCTGCGGGCACTTGGCGTGGTGTCAGCGGCGTTCGGCCGTGTCGATGCCGGCGTAGGCGAGGAACGTGGACAGTGCCTCGCGGTAGATGTCGTCCATCCGCTGTGCGACCTGGGGGGTCCAGTCCCGGTGGATGCGGCGCAGGATGGAGCGGAGGTCGGCCTGCCAGGAGTCCTCTTGGAAGGCGTGGTCGACCAGGTGGAGGGTCATGTCCGTGCCGCCGCGCCGGGCTCGGCCGGCCAGCTGGATCATGTCGATGATCATTCCGGCGACGATCTCTTTCTGCAGGTCGCGGTGGGTGTTCACGAACCCGGGTGCGGAGCGCATGATCAGGTGCAGGCGGGCCCAGGCCGCTTCTCGTGCCTGCTGCAGCAGTTCCACGGGGACCGGGGACGGCCCGTTGACGGCGTTGAGTCCTGCCGCGTTCACCGAGGCGTACAGTTCTGCCGGGTCGGTCATCAGCGCAAGGGGCCTGGTGCACAGGTACACCGAGGTGATGGCCGAGCGGATGCCGATCACGATGTTCAGGCCGCGGGCGATACGGGCCATCGGCACGATCAGGATCTCGCCCCGGTTGGGGAAGTCCTCGAACTCGTCCGGTGTCAGCTCGATGATCCCCGGCGGCAGCGGCAGGCGCTTCTGCAGTTCGGTGCGCCGGTACTTGTCGGGCGGGACGGCGACGCACACCCTGTGCTTGCCGTCCTGGTAGCGGCCGGATCCGTACATGCCGATGGCCATGTACCGGCAGTGCTCGTAGGAGTTCAGGACGACCGCGTCGTGAGCCCGGTCCTCGTCGTCCGCTGTGAGGCGTTCCAACTCGTCGTGGATGACGTCCTCGTACAGGCGCCGGCCCATCTCCGTGATCGCCGAGTGCTTGAGGTGCTGGGGCAGGCCTGAGATCTGGATGGGCTGGTTCAAGGCGTTGCGCAGCATGTGCGGCTTCGCCCGGATGCTGTCTTCGGCGGCGTCGGTCATCCACCACTTCACCCGGGAGCGGATGTGCTCGCGCACTGCCTCGGGAAAATACGCGGTCGCGGACAGGCCCAGCACGGGGCGTTCCATGCCGGCCAGGACCAATGCCACGATGCTGCCGAGCTGGGCGGTATAGGTGTGCGGGTCGCCAGAGAGGCTCTGGGTGGTGAGTTCCGCTGACTTGTCGGGGTCGTCGAGGCCTGTGACCCGGTAGCCGTAGATGCTGCGTCCGAGGGCACCGTGGCGGATAACGTCGGAGCCGATGCCGGGGCCGAGCTTGGCGGCGATGTCCTGTGCGGACGGCAGGCCCATGGAGCGCAGGTTCTCCGTGGCGTTGCGCAGGACGTCCAGGGTGCGGTCGAGTTCGGTGAGCCAGACCCGGATGATGAGGAGCTCGATCGTCTCGCTGCGCTGGTGCGCGTCGGGGATCCGCTCTTCGAGAACAGTGTGAAGCTCGGTGCGGACGGCGGAGAGCAGGTCTGTCCCGCGAGAAGCCAGAAGCTTGCCCAGGAGGTTCTGGGCCTCTTGCAGGTCCGGGTCCAGGAGGACGGGGACGGTGTCGTACTCGGCGGGTTCGTTGCCGATCCTGGCGGGGTCGGGTGGGTGGATCGCGTTCAGGGTGGCGAACAGCTCGAGGGGGACTTCCTTCTCGTTCGGGATGTCCAGTTCGGGGAAAAGCAGACAGATCAGGCGTCTGTCCCTCGAGCCCGCCAGGTGCCACATGCTGCTGTTGGCCTGGGGCTGGTCGGAGGCTTCCGAGCGGCCGTTGTAATAGCGGAGCCTGAGGTCGCCGCTGCACAGGGACGCGAGGAGGAACTCGGTCAGGTAGCGGGCGTGGAGCAGGGTGGGGCTGAGCTCCTTGACGGTGCCTGAGGACATGCCGCGGACCGCTTCGTGGAGCTTGAGGAGGGGGATGTCCTTGTTCTTGCGCGTGTCGAGGACGATCTCGCTGGAGCAGGCGTCGACCGCGGAGGACATGAACTGGTCGACCTCGTCGATGACGACGCCGGCTCTGGTGCGCAGCAGGAACTTCGCGACGGTCAGGTCGCCGGTCTGGCGGCCGTCTAGGACGATGCCGATCGGGAAGCGGCCGAGCATGAGGAAGTGGTGGTTGGTGATCACGATCGGCCGCTCGCAGGCGGCTCGGTACTGCTCGAACTTCCCGCAGGTGGGCTGCCAGGGGCAGGAGTGCCGTCCGGTCTGCGGGGGGAAGGGCAACAGGTGGTTGCAGCTCTCCAGGCCCGGCGGGTAGGGGTGGGTGCTTTCCACCGGCAGGGCGCAGCCGTAGGAGAGCTGGCCCAGCTTCCACATGGTCTTGTCGGTCTGGGTGAGGAAAGGGCCTTGGATGCGGGCTGCGATTTTCATGGCCCGCTCGTGCAGGCGGGAGGGCGACATCATCGGTGCGGCGAGCTCGGGGTGGCCGAGGGCTTTCAGGTCGCCGTTGATGTCCCAGGTCGCGGAGAGGGTCGCCTCGACGTTGGGCAGGACGATGGCCAGGGGGATAGGGGTGGCCTGGATGGCACACCAGGAGGCCGCGACGCGGACCAGGACGCTTTTTCCCGTGCCGGTGGGGGCGTTGAACACCTCGACCGGTCCTGCGGTGATCGACAGGATGTCGACCTGGCCGCCTTCGTCATACTGCAGCTGTTCGAACAGGGTCTTGAGTGTCTTGTGCAGGTAGCGGTTCTTGGCTTCGGACTTGTTCGGGTAGCGGGCCTTGTCGACGTCCTTGGCGTGCCGCAGCAGGGCCTTGACCGGCAGTTCGAGGCTGGAGCGGTAGGGGATGGTGGCGGCTTCGGGCAGGGTGCCCGCGTCGGCGCCGGACTCGAAGGTGGGGGTGGCGTTGATCCGCACGCGGCCCTTGGTCAGGCCCCGGCCGGCGATGTAGGTCTCGCGGGTGGCGTAGTCACCAGGCCCCGCGGGCGGGTGCGGGCGCCGGGGCCGGTCGTGCCTGCGCAGGCGATGGACGGTGCGGTCGACGAACGCCAGGAAGTCGTCACCGATCCGTGGGAGGACCATGGTCGCGCGGGCCGGGTCACCGACGGCCAGGAACGGGCTGGTGCGGGCCTGGGCGGCGGCGTCCTCGGTCAGGACCTCGCGCATGTAGTGGGTGAAAGCGGTGAGGCTTTCGAAGTCCTGGCGGGCGTAGCGCAGGACCGCGGCGATCCGCTGACGCTGAGAGTGGTCGATGAGCCGCCACTGGTCCCACAAGTCCATGTGGCCGGTGAAGAAGAAGTACGCGTCCTGGAAGGTGACCGCGAGCTGGCCCTCGTCGTCCTTCTGGGGGAAGTAGTGCGCGGCCAGCGCCAGCGCGCACCACGCGGAGCCGAGGGCTTTGCTCAGCTGGTCCACTGCTCCCCCACCATCTCGCACACCATCGCGCCGAAGTCTCCTGCGGTGAGCGCGCGCATGCCGTGTTGGCGGCACACCGCGTCGAGCATCGAGACCGTCTTCTCCCGGCTGTCGGGGACGACGAGCCACGTGGCGCCGCCACTGTCGCCGCCGTCAGCGTTGATCTTGTCGGCCAGGAGGGTCGCGTAGGTGTAGTCCTTGACGTCCACGCGCAGCTCGGTTCGTCCGCCGTCGGCGGCTGGGACCGTGACCAGCAGGTCGTAGGAGTCCAGAACGGGCCATAGGTGCGCGGTAACCCCCTTGGCGCGTAGGCGTGGGGCCGACAGGGCCTTGAACAGGCCGAGTTCGGGGAGGCCGGGGACCGTCGTGCAGCGCCACACTCCGCGCACGAGGGCCTTGTGCCCGTCGGTGAGGAGGGGCTCCGGGGCGGGCGGCTTCTGGTCGGGGGCGAGGACTGCGGCGTTGCCTCGTGCGGGGGTGACGGTCGAGACGGGGTTCAGGCGGGGCATGACGCCCTCGTCGGGGATCTTGAACTCGTAGGACGCGCCGGCTTCGGTGTGCGGGCGGTGGAAGCAGCGGACCTGGCCGGTGCGGCGGGTGTTGGTGCCGTGCACGGTGATCTTCATCGGCCAGCGGCACACGGGGCAGCGGAACCACCAGCGGTCGTACGTCGCGTCGAAGGGGATCGGCTGGTAGAACTCGGTGAGCGTCGCGGGCAGGTTCAGCATCCGCAGGTCCCGCACGGAGCCGGCCGGTTCGGCGATCAGCGCGGAGCGCCAGGCCACGTAGTCGTCCTGGCTGTCGGTGCTGGTCATCTGCCGGTGGGCCTTGGTCTGGTCGAGCTCCTGGTCCAGGGCCTCGACGCCAACGGTCTGGCCCCGGTATCCGGCGCTGCGCAGGGCTTGGAGGACCATGCGCTGTTCGACATCGAGGTCGAACATGTCCGGGTCGAACTCGTTGTCCTCGTCGATCAGCCGCAGCCCGTCCATCTCCTCGGGCGGCACTCCGTTGGGCAGCAGTGCCGACAGGTCTCCGAGGAGGAGCTGCCGGAACTGGTCGAATGTCATGGGCTGCCCGGGGCCGCGGGCGGTCAGGACCCGGCCGTGGCCTTCCATGAGGGCGCGCAGGCGGTGTTCGGGGTCGCTGTCGGCGTCGGTCAGCGCGGCGGCCGCGACGGAGGCGGCTCTCATCACACTGTTCCGGATCGCCATGTGATCGGCGGTGCGGATCGTGGTCATCGGGGTCACTGTAGGGCCCGTCGTGAACGTGGCGGGCATGTCTTCGATTTGATACCCGTTCGGGTGAATGCTCTACATGTCGCTTGCGAGGGGGCCGAGTTCGATGTCGGGGTACAGGTGGCGGTACTTGTCCGCGTACTGGGTGATGTGGGCCCGCCCGGCGTCGGTGAGGCGCCAGCGGTATTCCACGACGTAGGACTGCGGGCCGTCGCCGTCGCGTACGGGGACGGAGTCGATGTAGCCTCGGCTGGCCGCTTTGCGGCCCGGGCGGAAGCCGGTGCCGAGGTAGAACTTCGACTTGCCCCACAGTCCGTCTTCCGGGAGGCCTTCGGGGCCGGCTGAGGCGACCTTCACCAGGTTCTTCCACAGCCATTCGGAGAGCATGTCCTGTGGCGTGGTGGCGGGTTGCTGTTCGTCGAGGCCTGCCCGCGCACAGGCGCGGCCTGCACGGGTCAGTGACACCAGGACCCGGGTTGCTCCGCCGAGCGGGAACACTTCCACCTGGTCTTCGGACATGTCGATCAGCTCGCGGCGGTGGAGGGCGGCCATGGTCGACCCGGCGCCAGCGTCCAGGGCGTGGTGCTCGCGGAGCCGGTCCTGCAGGGTGGTGTAGCCGGTCAGTGCCGGGGCTGCTTTGATCGTGAACGGCAGCTTTCGCCATTCGCTGGCCGGCCCGGGGTCGCCGAAGGCCGCCCGCACGGCTTGTGCCTTGGTTTGTGCGGCCTGGTCTTCCCTGTAGATGGCGGCGAGGTAGAGGCGCTGGCGGTCGTTCAGATCGTTCCAGGTGCGGGCCGCTGCGGAGGTTCGGGGCTCGCCACTGTTCTGTGTTCCGGGGTTGCGCCGCCGCCGGGGTTGCTCGGGTACGGGTTCCGGCCGATCGGGGTTGGTGCCGGGGGGCTGGGCGGGGTCAGGGCACAGGAGCAGACGGGCGATCTCGGCGCGGTCGTACCCGGGTGCCAGGTTTGCCAGGGCTTGGATCGCCTGGGTGCCGAGCGACGGGTCCTGCTGCCACTCGTTGGGTGTGTGGCCGGCTTCCAGTTGGCGCAGTCGCTGGCATGCGTGTTCGGGCGAGCTGTCGTTGGCGAGGAACGGGGCCAGTTCTTGGGCCATCTGTCGTTGGGTCAGGCCAGCGGCTCGGCGCAGGGCCGCGAAGGTCAGGTGGGTGTGCATCAGGTCGCGCGGGGCGCAGTTCACTGCGGTGGCGAGTCTGGCGAGGATGCCGTGGTCCGGTGTTGTGCGGCCGTTCTCGTAGTCGCGGATGCTCTGGCTGCTGACATTGACGGCCGATGCCAGCTCTTCGACGCTCATTGCGGCGATCTGACGGTGGCGTGTGAGCGCGTCCGCGTCGAAGTCGGGGTCGGCTCGGTGCATCCGCCCAACGTACCCGGCGCGTTAGGTTCTGGCAGTGTTTGAGAAGCCCCTTGGAAGTAAATTCCGGTCGGCTTCACGCCGGGGGCGCGGCGGTGTCCGCCGGTATCGGATCAAGGGCTCCGGCAGGTGTCCTCGCCTGTGCTGCATTCGAGATAGCTCAGCCCGACGCTGGGTGGGCTGGCCCGTGCCGAGCTGCCGGGCCGGGAGCGGCACTCCTATGTCTGCGCCGGAGTTCGGGAAGATCAGTCGGCGGTACGTGCGAGGCCGGTGCTGTGATGCTCTCGCTTCGAGCTTTCACGACGGCGGGTCGACGAAGCGTAGGTCATTCCGGTTCTTGGTGATCTTCGCGATCAGGCGCTCGGCATTGCCATCCGGTTCCTCTATGCCCTTCTCGCCGTGCTCCGCGGCCTCGCTCCCGGAAGCGAGCAGGGGCAGGAAGATGCTCCCCCAGGATCCCGTGCCCTGGCCAGCAAACTGTGGATCTTCTGCGAACGCCCCGTGCCGCGGGGCTACGACTGCCGGTCGGTGCGGCGGAGGCTTCGGGTTGCATCAGCCTTTGCCGGTGTGGCTGGTGCGGGCCGGCCTCGTCTCAGGTGTCCTCACAGCCAGTGAGCCTTTTCAGGGCGGCCACCGATTGGGTGACGGCCGGATGCTCGGGATGAGGGCAGAACGAACGAGGCTCCCGGGCTGTTGAGCGAGATGTCTCACGTCTCAAACAACCAGCCAGGAAGCCTCGTTGGTCACCTATCCTGCCGCACTGGACTTGCCGCACGCGCTCGTCGAGTGGGTCACCATGCTCATCGTCACCCGCGAGGGTGACCGCCGCTGCAAACTCCGCCCGTCCCAGCGCGCTCTGGTCGCACTGGTGTACCTGCGCAAGCACGACACCCTCGCCCAGATCGCCGCCGGCTTCCGGATCAGCGTCGGTACCGCCCACGCCTACGTCCACCAGGTCACCGACCTGCTGGCCCGGAAGGCACCCGGTCTGACCCGGGCCCTGCGCGACGCCGATGCGGAGTACGTCCTGGTCGACGGCACCCTCGCCGAGTGCGACCGCGTCGGCGACGGCCGCGCCGACTACTCGGGCAAGCACCGCCGCCACGGCGTCAACCACTAGGTCATCACCGGCCCGACAGGCAAGCTCGTGTGGATCTCCCGCGCCCTGCCGGGCCGCACCCACGACCTGACCGCCGCCCGCACCCACCGCATCGTCAAGACCTGTATCCGGCTCCGCATCCCGGCCCTGGCCGACATGGCCTACACCGGCGCCGGCGGCACCTTCGCCGTGCCGACCAGACGCCCCGCCCGCAAGGAGCTGACCGTCGGACAGCGGTCGCTGAACCGGGCCCACGCCCGGCTCCGCTACCCCGTCGAACGCGGCGTCGCCACCATCAAGCGCTGGCGGATCTTCCGACATGCCCGTTGCAGCCCGAACTGGCTGACGTCAGCAGCCAAGGCAGTCCTCACCCTTGAGCTTCACCGCTGAAAAGGCTCAGTGACTCCTGTGCTCCTGGAGCTCATCCGGCGCGCCCAGGCCTTCGTCGCGCGCCGCACTGCCGCAGGCAGGTGTGCCTGCGGCAATGCGGGCAGGTATGGGATGCGTGCCTGCCAACGTGCGCCAGGCCTTTGATGGCCTGTCAGCACTCAGCCGATCCTTGGGGGCGAGGCTGTGTGTCTCATGTTCCGGGAGCCAACTGAGCGCTGGCAGTCACCGGGCACCTATTGGGCGAGCCAGCCAGCCAGTTCGGCTCGCAGGGCCGGTACCGGGGTCTGTGCGCCCAGCAGGTCGAGGTACTCCCCCAGTTCCCAGGTGATGAGCTGTCCGCTGCGGGTGAGGTAGATACCGACGCGCTCCAGGCCGTAGCGGTCCTCGTAGTCCAGCAGCGCGTAGCCGGCCAGTTGGTAGGCCGCGGCTGCCGGGAGACGGACAGGGTCCTTCAGCGCTTTGAAGTCCACGAGCAGGGGGCCGACGATGAGGTCCGCGTCCGCTCCGCCCACGTCGCGTGAACCCGCGAACAGCGGCCCGGAGTGGCACTGTTCGACATCGGTCCCTGCACGCAGCGCGCCCAGGACGTCCTGGGCCAGGCGCATCTGCCGGCCCAGGTCGTCGACGATGTAGTCCGGGACCTGGGCCAGCAGCGCCGGCAGAGTCAGGCGGTCGGCGAGCAAGACGATCGGCGAGGTGGGGTAGAGCACCCCAGAGCGGCAGACCTCCTCGAACCACACCATCGCGACACACAGGCGGGCCAGGTGCTGCTCGGGTGTGGGGTCGAGGAGCATCGGGCGGGCTCGGTCGTCGGGGCGTTCCTGGTCGAGGAGGGCACGCAGGTCGCGTTCCAAGTCGCGGCCGGTGGTGAGGACGGCGTCGGCGATGTCGGGGCGCCGCATCTGGGTGCACCAGGCGGCTGTGTAGGTGATGCCTTCTTTGACGGCTGTGTCGATGGCCTGCTGGGTGGTGAAGGCGTAGCGCAGGCGGTGGTCGATCGCGGCGCCGATGGTGCCCCAGGCCGGACGTACGCCAGGTGGCGGTTGCGGCAGCGTGACCGGGCGCTGTGCGGTGCGGGTCGTGGCGCGGTAGGAGTCCATTGCTGTGCGGGGTCGTGGCAGGTGGAGTGCACCGAACCGGCTGAACGGGCTGTTGGGGCTGTCGATCTGGGAGGTCAAGGACACGGGCGGTCTCCTGTTTTAGAGGGTGTGCGTCCCAGGGGCGACGTGGGTTGCGCACGTACAGCTGTCATCGTGGCGGTCAGGGCGTGACGAGGACGGGGTATCGCCCAACTCGGCGTGGGCGCACGGGTGCAGGCTGCATGGTGGAATGCGCGCGGTGGGTGCGCGGTGATCCTGGGCGCCGCCAGTGTGTTCCGCGTGCGCCTGCGGTGGGTGTCGTGCCTTGTGCGTTTCCGTTCGGCGCAGGCTGGGTGCGTTGCCTGACGGGGCTTCGCCCTGAGTGGTGGACACGCTGATACTGGATCTGCTTGATCCGGAGGAAGCGAGAACACCGTCGATGGCGATGAAGGACTACTCGGACGAG
>NZ_JBIVKJ010000036.1:0-11904 GCF_044750705.1 Kitasatospora sp. NPDC088783 | reverse complement strand
ACAACCCACTGTGCCCGGCGGGGACAGCCGAGGAGCTTCCAGGACTCAAGCGAGGGCCGGGCGTCACCCTGGGGTGGCGAAGCTGAAAACGCTCAGTGACTGCCCGGGCGGGTGGCTGGAGTTCGGCGGGACCTCGGGTGCGGTCAAGGATCTGGTCCAGGACGCCGCGAACTGGGGCTGGCCGACGATCACCTTCGGCCTCAAGGCCCAGAACGAGGGCGACACCCTGGCCTGGAAGCGGTTCACCGACGACGCGTTCCTGCGGGTCTACTACAACCTGCGCCCGAACCAGATCGCGATGTCGGACATGACGATGTCGCCGGGCTCGGTGTGCCAGTACCCGGCGGTCGCGCTGAACAAGGTGCCGCAGGTGACTGTAAACCGGGCGACCGACCCGGACGGCGAGGCGATCGCGATGCAGTTCGCACTCACCTGGGACGCCGGCGACGGCCTGCGCCGCCGCTGGTGGTCCACCGGCGCGGAGAACAACACGCCGGGAGACTTCAAGGCCTCGGGTTCGCAGTTCACCTACCAACTGCCCGATGCGTTCCCGCACAACACCCAGGTGGGTTGGGAGGCGCGTTCCTGGGACGGCGCGTCGTGGGGGGCGTGGTCCTCGGACGGTGACCCGACCGCCTGCTACTTCAACGTCGACACCACCACTCCGAGCGGACCGACGGTGACCTCGGCCAACTACCCGGGGGCGACGGACGCCACCGCCCCGCTGCCGTGGACGGACGGCGTGGGCAGGTACGCCTCCTTCACCCTGAAGGCAACCACCACCAGCATCACCAAGTACCAGTGGTCGCTGGACGGTTCGCCGTTCACCGACGTCGCCACCACCAACAGCGCGGCGCAGACCGTCAAGGTCCTCCCGCAGACCCCCGGCCTGCACGTCCTGTCGGCGCGCGCCGTCAACGCGGCCGGCACCGTCTCCCAGCCCGAGGCGTACTACTTCAACGTCCTGGGCGGCCAGGGCCAGAGGGCCGGCTGGAACATGGACGGTAACCTGAACGGTGCCGGCACGCAGGTTCCGGCCGCCCTCGGCGCGGGCGCCACCGCCGGCGCGGCCGGCCACCTCGGCACCGCGCTGTCCTTCAACGGCAACGCGCAGAGCGGTTACGCGCAGACCGACGCGGCGGTGCTCGACACCTCCAAGAGCTACACGGTCTCCGCCTGGGTGCTGTTCGACGGCACTCCGAACGCGCGGGTCGCGGTCAGCCAGAACGGCCCGGACTACTTCTCGTACACCCTCGGCGTGGGCATGGCCGGCGGCACCGACCCGCACTGGTCCTTCAAGATCCAGACCAACGAGGCGGGCGCGGACGCCACCAGCACCAGCGTTAACTCACCCGCCGTCGCACCGACCGGGCAGTGGACCCATCTGACCGGCGTCTACGACAAGGCCGCCAACTCCATCCGGCTCTACGTCAACGGAGCCTCCGTGGGCTCCGCCCTGGTGCCCTCGTCGATCTGGAATGGCCACAGCACCGTGCAGATCGGCCGCGACCGCTGGAACAAGCTGTGGTCCGCCCCCTGGGCCGGCTCCGTGGACGAGGTCAAGATGTGGGACCGCGCCCTGACCCCGGCCGAGATCACCCAGGTCGCCGCCGACCAGCAGTTCGCCACCGGCACCCCGGCCAAGGCCGTCTGGCACCTCGACGAGACCGCCTCCCCCGTCATCGGCGCCCCCGAGACGGACGCCCTGACCGCCTACAACGGCCCGCAGACCAACGCGACCGGCATCACCGGCCAGGCCGTCCACCTCGACGGAACGGACGACTACCTGCGCACCGCGCGCCCGCAGGTCGACGGCACCCGGGACTTCTCCGTCTCGGCCTGGGTGAAGCTGCCCAAACCGGCGGCCGGTGACACCACCGCGAAGACCGCGGTCAACCAGATCGGCCAGCACAACAGCGAGTTCATGCTGTACTACTCCAGCACCCTGAAGCGCTGGATCTTCGGCCGCTACAAGGAGGACACCGCCGTCGACACCCTGGTGCGCACCATGCAGCCGGACTGCACCGCCGGGACCCTGGTCAACGGCGTGCCGTGCTTCGCGGACACCACCGGCGAGTGGACGCACCTGATCGGCGTCAACGACACCACCGCCAAGAAGACCCGCCTCTACATCAACGGCTACCTGGTCGGTGAGGCCGACTACACGCAGAACTCGCCGTGGGCCAACCCCGGCCCGCTGCAGATCGGCGCGTTCAACCACGAAGGCGCCAACGGCCAGTTCTTCGGCGGTGACATCGACGACGTCCGCGTCTTCGACCGAATCGTCACCGCCCCCGAGGCCGCCGCGATGGTCCAGCAGCGCCCAGTGCTGGCCGGCCGCTGGAAGCTCAACGCCGTCACCGGTACTCCCGCGGTCACCCCGGATGAGGGTCCGGCCCACCTGGGGGCGACCCTGGGTGGCGGTGCGTCGATCAACACCGGCGGCGGCGTACTGCCCACCCCGGGCAGCCTGGCCCTGAACGGTACCACCGGCTATGCGGCCACCTCCGGGGTCCCGCTGCACACCAACCAGAGCTTCACACTTGCGGGTTGGGCGAACACCGCGGGCATCCCGACCCGAGACATGACGGTGCTGTCGCTGCCGGGCGCGAACAACAGCGCGGTCACGATGCGCTGGCACTCGCTGGGCCTGGACGCCAACAGCCAGCCCTTGGGCGAGTGGCAGGCGGAGGTCCGCACCTCGGACGCCGACGGCTCCCCGCGCACCCTGATCGCGCACACCCCGGCGACCTCTGTGTGGGAGAACTGGACCCATCTCACCCTGAGCTACGACTCGTTCTCCCGCCGCCTGGTGCTGTACGTCAACGGCCAGGAGGAGAACCAGACCTGCACCGCCGGCGCCACCGACTGCGTCGCGCACGTCTCCTCCGCCGGGGCCCCGCAGCCCTATGAGGCCGGCGGCAACCTGCAGCTCGGGCGCAACCGGGCCGCCGGTGCGTGGGGCGAGTACTTCTCGGGCGAGCTCGACGACGTCTGGCTCTACCAGGGCGTCCTGAGCCCCGCCCAGATCCTCAAGCTCGCCGACTACAACACCGAGTCGGACACCGCCACCGGCGTCTGACACCCTCTTCCAGCTCCGGGCCGGGCAGCACCCAGCTGCCCGGCCCGACGTCCCGCCGTGCCCGGCACGGTTCCTACTGAAGGAAGTTCACACTCATGACGTCAGGACGGTCCGCCGAGCGGCGGACCCGAGGAAGGCTGGCTGCCACCGTCGCGGCCACCCTGGTGGGGTCGCTGATCCCCACTCTGCCGCTGGCGGCCACCGCGGCCGCCGACACCTACCGGAAGCCCTCGGCGGTCTCCCCGGAGAAGCCGGTCAAGGGCTCCGACGCGAAGACCAAGGCGCGCAAGGCCGACACCACCGTCAGCAAGGTGGACGGCAAGCACGGTGCCCTGCCCGGCAGGGGCAGTGCCACCCTCGACGTGCCCGGTGAGCGGGGCAAGGCGGTGAAGGCCGGCAAGCTGCCGGTCGCCCTGACCTCCTCCGGCGCGGCCGCCAAGGACGCCAAGGTCGAGGTGCTCGACCAGAGCGCGGCGGCCAGGGCCGGGATCAGCGGCCTGGTCCTCACCGTCACGGGCGTCGGCGACAGCTCCGGCGTCAGCGTGGACTACTCGTCGTTCGCCCAGGCGGCGGGCTCCGGCTTCGGCTCGCGCCTGAAGCTGGTGCGGCTGCCCGACTGCGCGCTCACCACGCCCGAGCTGCCCGAGTGCCGGGTGCAGACGCCGCTGCCGGGCGGCAACGACGTCGAGGCGCAGACCGTCAAGGCCGACGCGCTGACCGCCGCCACCGCCGGATCCACCCGCCTCCAGGGCACGGGCGGTGCCGTCGTGCTCGGCGTCACCGCCGGGACGGCCGGGCCCAGCGGCGACTACAAGGCCACGCCGCTGTCCTCCGCGTCCTCGTGGTCGACCGCGCTCAACAGCGGGTCGTTCACCTGGTCCTACGACATGCCGCTGACCGCGATGCCGGGCAACCTGACGCCGAAGATCGGCCTCTCGTACAACTCCGGTTCGATCGACGGACGCACCGCCAACAGCAACAACCAGGCCTCGTGGGTCGGTGACGGCTTCGACCTGTCGCCCGGCTTCGTCGAGCGCTCCTACAAGGCGTGCGCGGACGACGGCGCGCCGAAGACCGGCACGGCCAGCCCCGGTGACCAGTGCTGGGGTACCGACAACGCCACGATCAGCTTCGCCGGGCACTCCGGCGAGCTGATCCCGGTCTCCGCCGACGAGTGGCGGCTGAAGGGCGACGACACGACGAAGGTCGTTCGGGTCCGCGACACGGGTCGTGGCAACGGCGACAACGATGGCGAGTACTTCAAGGCCACGACCCCGGACGGCACGTCGTACTACTTCGGCTACAACCGCCTGCCCAACTGGGCCAGCGGGAAGCCGGAGACGAAGTCGGTCTACACCGTCCCCGTGTTCGGCAACAACGCGGGCGAGCCGTGCAACGGCGCGAACTTCGACGCGTCGTGGTGCCAGCAGGGCTGGCGGTGGAACCTCGACCTGGTGGTCGACGCCCACGGCAACGACATCACCTACTGGTACACCCCCGAGACCAACAACTACAGCCGCAACCTGAAGACCGCCAACCGCACCCCCTACATCCGCGGCGGGCGCCTGGACCACATCGAGTACGGCCAGCAGAAGACGGACCTCTACTCCGCGACCGTCAAGCCGATGGCCCGGGTGGAGTTCAACGTCGCCGAGCGCTGCCTGGAGGGCACCGCCTCGCTGTGCGACCCGGCCTCGATCGACACCAACCGGCAGTACTGGTACGACACCCCCTGGAACGAGAACTGCAAGGACGGCGCCGACTGCACCACGCAGTACTCGCCGACCTTCTTCACCCGCACCCGCCTGACCCAGGTCGTCGCCAAGACCCTCCAGGCAAACGGCACCTACGCGCCGGTGGACACCTGGGACCTGACCCACAAGTGGGGCACCGCCGACTACGACTACCAGCTCCTGCTGGCCTCCATCAAGCACACCGGCAACTCCGCCACCCCCGCCGTCCCGCTGCCCCCGACCATCCTCGCCTACAAGCAGATGGCCAACCGTCTCGACAAGACCGGCGACGGACGCGCCCCCTTCATCAAACAGCGCCTGGGCACCGTCACCGACGAGATCGGCGGCCAGGTGGACGTCAACTACTCGGCTCCAGCATGCGACTGGGCCAGCCTGCCCACCCCGCAGACCAACACCACCCGCTGCTTCCCCCAGCAGTACCAGGCTTCCGACGAGAGCCCGGTCACCACGGAGTGGTTCAACAAGTACGTGGTCGAGTCGGTGATCGGCACCGACCGCACCGGCGGCGCACCCGATACGGTCACCCGCTACACCTACCTCGGCGACGCCGCCTGGCACTTCGACGACGAGGACGGCCTGACCAAGGAGAAGCTCAAAACCTGGTCCCAGTGGCGCGGCTACGCCCACGTCCGCGTCCAGACCGGCGGCAGCGCCGCCATGTCCACCCAGGCCGACCACTTCTTCCTGCGCGGCATGGACGGCGACCGCAACAACCCCACGGTCAAGGACAGCAAGCGCACCGTCACCGTCAACGACGGCCAAGGCACCACCCTGACCGACGACCAGGCCTGGGCCGGTTTCGAGTACCGCACCGAACAGTACGACAAGCCCGACGGCCTCATCCTCTCCAAGACCGTCAGCACCCCCTGGAAGAAGCAGACCGCCCAGCGCGTGCGCGACTGGGGCACCACCACTGCCAACCTCACCGGAATCAGCGCCACCCGCACCTTCACCTCGCTCGATAAGGGCGCGGGCACCACCTGGCGCGAAACCCGCGTCAACACCACCTACGACGACTACGGCCGCCCCGCAGCAGTCGAGAGCCTCGGCGACACCGCCGTCAGCACCGACGACACCTGCACCCGCACCACATACGCTGACAACACCACGGCCTGGATCCTCTTCAGCGCGATCCGCACCGAGACCGTCGCGGTGAACTGCTCAGCGACCGTTGACCGGACCACCAAGGCCGACGGCACCTCCGCGGTGCTCTCCGACGTCCGTTACCGCTACGACGGCCAGGCTTACGGCGCGGCGCCCACCAAGGGCGACACCACCCTCACGCACACGCTGAAGTCGACCACCGGCGCCAACGCCACCTACCTGGACGACTCGGTCAGCTACGACGCCTACGGCCGCGGCCTGGTGACAACCACCCAGGTGTCGTCCAGCGTGTTCGACCTCACAGGTGCGGGCACCCCGGCCACCACGGCCCTGCCCAACCCCCGCTCCACCACCACCGCCTACACCCCGGCCACGGGCCGGCCCACCAAGTCCACGGTGACGACCCCGCCGGCCACGGTCGGCAACGCCGCCACCGCCCAGACCACGACCACCGACTACGACCTGCTGCGCGGCCTGCCGATCGATGTTGTCGACGCCAACAACCGCCGTACGGACGTCACCTACGACGCGCTGGGCCGCACCCTCAAGGTCTGGCAGCCCAACCGCTCCAAGACCAACGGCCAGAGCCCGAACCAGGAGTACGGCTACAACCTGACGGCCGGCCAGGTCGCCTCCGTCTCCAGCAAGTCCCTGAACGAGGACGGTTCCCAGCAGACCTCGTACACCCTGTACGACGGCTTCGGCCGTACCCGGCAGACCCAGACGCCGGGCGAAGCGGGCGGTCGGATCCTGACCGACACGTTCTACGACGAGCGCGGCCAGGCCGCCCTCGCGTATGCCGCCTACTACGCCACCGGCGCCCCCTCGGGCACCCTGCGCAGCGTCGACGACACCACCGGCGTGGAGACCCAGACCAAGCAGGAGTTCGACGGCCTCGGACGGCCCGTCAAGACCACCGCTCTGGCGGGCAACGGCACCGGCACCCCGCTGACCACCACGCTCGCCGAGTACAACGGCGACCGCGTCACCGTGACCCCGCCCGCAGGCGACACGCCCACCACCACCGTCATCGACGCGCTCGGTCGGACCGTCGAGCTGCGTCAGTACAAGTCGGCGACGCCGACCGGCGCATACGACTCCATCACCTACGGCTACGACCCGGCCGGCAACCTCACCAAGCTCACCGGTCCGTCCGGCACGGTCTGGACCTGGATCTACGACCAGCGCGGCCGCAAGGTCAAGACAGTCGACCCGGACACCGGAACGGCGGTGACCACCTACAACGACCGGGGAGAAGCGGTCTCCAGTGTCGACGGGCGTGGCAAGACGGTTGCGAGCGTCTACGACAACCTGTCGCGCCTGCTGGAGATGCGTGACGGTTCGACAACCGGTCCGCTGCTGACCTCGCAGGTCTGGGATCCGGCGAACAACAAGGGCCAGCTGTCCTCCAGTTCGCGCTTCAACACCGCCGGCGGGGTCACCCGCGAGTACAAGAGCACGTACTCGTTCTTCGACGCCTTGGGCCGCCCGACGCGCACCACCGTGAGCGTCCCGTCCGTTCCCGGGCAGGAGGCGCTGGCGGGCAGCTACGTCACCGGCACCATCTACCGGCTCGACGGCCAGGTCGGCTCCCTCTCCTACCCCGCCGCGGGCAGCCTCGCCGGCGAGTCCGTGACGTTCACCTACGACACCCTGCACCGGCTCACCGCCGCCGGCGGTGCGAGCACCTACCAGACCGGCCAGACCTACAGCCTGACCGGCAAGCCGTTGCAGACCACGCTCTCCAACGGGACCGCGAACAAGCAGGTCTACGTCACCAACTCCTACGAGTGGGGCACCCAGCGCCTGGCCTCCAGCCGCACCGACCGGTACGGCGTCGCCACCCCCGCCCGCGCCGCCGCCTACACCTACGACCAGGCCGGCAACGTCACCTCCCTGACCGACACCTCCTCCTCCGGCACCGACCGGCAGTGCTTCCAGTATGACTACTTGGCGCGCCTGACCCAGGCGTACACCCCCAACACCGGGTCCTGCACCGCGCCCAGCGGCACCCAGCTCGGCGGCCCCGCCCCCTACTGGACCAGCTGGACCTACAACACCAACGGCACCCGAGCCAGTGAGACCCGCCACGACCCGGCCGGCAACACCGCCCAGGACGCCACCACCACCTACACCTACCCCGCCGCCACTGCGGCCCGCCCGCACAGCCTCACCTCCACCAGCACCGTCACCGGAGCCCTCGGCACCCCGGTCGTGGAGAGCTACGGTTACGACAACGCGGGCAACACCACCACCCGCAACCTCAAGCCCACCGGCAACCAGACCAGCGACCAGACCCTGACCTGGAACAGCGAAGGCAAGCTCACCCAGGTCACCGCCGCGCTCAAGACCACCACCGGTACCAGCGGCACGACCACGACCACGACCACGACCACCGACTACCTCTATGACGCCAACGGCAACCGCCTGATCGGCCACACCCTCGACACCGCCAACCCCACTGCCGAGAACTGGACACTCTACCTCGGCGGCACCGAACTCAAGCTCACCAAGGGCGCCACCAAGGCCGCCGCCACCCGCTACTACGCACTCAGTGGCGCCACCGCCGTCCGCACCGACGACAACAAGGTCACCTTCCAGACCGCCGACCACCACAGCACCGCCAAAACCAACATCGACGCCACCACCGGCATGGCCGACCAACGCCACGCCCTGCCATTCGGCGGCGCCCGCGGCGCCGCTCCGGGGACATGGGCCGGAACCCGCGGCTTCGTCGGCGGCACCGACGAACCCACCGGCCTCACCCACCTCGGAGCCCGCGACTACGACCCCACCACCGGGCGCTTCATCAGCGTCGACCCCCTGCTGGTCAGCAGCGATCCGCAGTCCCTGGCCGCCTACACCTACGCCAACAACAACCCCCTCACTTTCAGCGACCCGTCCGGCCTGCGGCCCGATGGTCAATACGGTGGCTTCGACTCCCTCATTCCCGACGATGGGATCCGCGAGTACTGGACGCCCTCGAATCACGGCGGCTGGACCTGGAGCCGCACGTACGCGCTGGGCGCCCCGGGCAAGGGCATGACGGAATGGGTGCACCAGGTCGTCACGTTCAGCAAGAAGCCCACGGCGAACCACACAGAGGTCACGGACGAGAAGTTCGTCCCCAATGCCGCCTGGTCGAAAGCCGTCGACTTCGTCTACGACGCGACCGGCGTGTCCGACGCCGTGGACTGCTATAGCGGCTCTGCAATGGGCTGCCTCAACGTGGCCCTCGACGCGGTGGGTTACAACAAGGCGAAGCTCCTCGCCATGGGTGCGAAGGCCGGCCTCGATGCCGCGCTCGCCGACGAGGAGCCGCACGGAACCCTGCGCGGGTGCAGGACTCCGAACAGCTTCACCGCAGGCACTCCGGTGGTCCTGGCCGACGGCAGCACGAAGCCGATCGAGCAGGTCGTCACCGGTGACCTCGTCCTCGCCCTCGACCCGACGACCGGCGAGAGCGGGCCGCGGCGCGTCCTGGCGACCATCGAGAGTCCCCACGACACCGAGTTCACCACCCTCGCCGTGACGGACGACCAGACCGGTCTCGCCTCCGAGATCACCTCCACCCCGGAGCACCCCTACTGGGACGTCACGACCGAGCAGTGGACGGAGGCCGGCAGGCTCGCCGCCGGCGAGAAGCTCCGCACCACCACCGGCACGGCCACGATCACGTCCACGCAGACCCGTACGACCGTCGGCCAGCCGGCCTACAACCTGACGGTCGAGGGGATCCACACCTACTACGTGCTCTCCGGAGCCACGCCGTTGCTGGTGCACAACAACGAAGGCAACGAGATGGGCGACATTCGGGAGAAGTACGTCGCGTGGTTGGTGGGCGGCACCATCATGAAGGATGACAACGGCCAGGACGTCAGGAAGAAGATCAAGATCGGTGGAGCGACCAGCCTCGACGTCGTGGCTCCGAACGGTGACCTCATATACGTCGGGGGACCCAAAAAGGCCAAATCGCGTGCGGCCTTCGGAAACGACTTGAAGAATGGCAGGGCGTACGCTGAAGAGCTCGGGGTGACGGCACAGTACTATCTCGCCGAGCAGACCCCGGAGAGCACCATCCAGCAGGCCAGGGATCGTTTCGGGGCCGAAAACGTCCACCTCTTCAGCGACGACGACGCCAGGCGGTTCGTCGCAGAGAACGAGTGCTGAAATGTCCGGTGACGGCTACATCCGGTGGTACCGCGAACGAATCGGACCAGGCGGTTTCATCGAGCAAGTGAAATACTTCGGGGAACGGGGCCTCCACGCCCTTCATCCGGAGCGGGGCGTCTTGATGGTGGACGTCGACGGGGAGGAAATCCCCGTCGGGATCGAGGAGGCGGACCGCATCCTCAGCCTTCACCTGGGGGACGCCGCCTCGATCTGGCGGTTCGCGGAGGACGCGCAGGTGGTGTGCACCTACTCCGACCCGTCGGCCGGGTCCGGGACCCAGACCTTCTCCCTGGGCAGCCTGCTGGCGGAGGAGGTCCAACAGATCGAGTCGGTCCTGATCCGGGCCGCGGAGGAGTTCCCGGTGGGGACCTCGGCACTGGTCGTCGACCGCCGGGGCGTCTCCGATCCGGACGCCTGGGACTCCCAGATCCTCTACGGAGGCAGGGACGCTCCGGAGCATGCGGATCTCGTCCTCACCCGGGAACCGGTCACGTCCAAGCTGCTGGCCGCCCCGACGGGGTTCCGTGGTACTGACGTCGGAGCGGGCTGGACACGCGTCTCGTTGCGCTGACCCGTCGAGGAAGCGGAGGCCCCGCCCGGGTACCGGGCGGGGCCTCCGCTTCCTCGTACAAGTGCCGACCGTGCAGGCTGTGGGCGTCCTTGCCGCACGAGCGGTGCCTCCACTTCTGTCGGGGCGGATCCGCGACCGGGTCGTGGAGCGGATGGTCCGGGGCACGCCGGGTGACGACGGTGTCGTGCCGGGTGGTGGCCACGACGTGGAAAACGTCGGCCTGTTCCAACTCGGTGCGCCGGCCCTTGCTGTAGCCGTAGCCCGCGTCAGCGGCCACCCAGCGGAACGGGATCCGGTCGTCGATCGCACGGCGGACCATCGCCCTCGCGAGCTGGACCTTCATGGCGAACTCGAGCTCGTCGCCGATCCCCGCCGCCCGGCACCGATCGCAGTCGTCCGTCCAGGACTTCGGCAGGTAGAGCGCACGGTCGATCAACGTCCGGCCCTGCTCGCCCGAGTACGCGAGGAACACCCCGGCCTGGCAGTTCTCGGTCCGGCCGGCGGTGCCGGAGTACTGCCGCTGGACGCCGGCCGACCGCACGCCCTTCTTCAGGAACCCGGTGTCGTCCGCGATCAGCACGCCTCCCGGGTCGACCAGGTGCGCGACGGCGTACTCACGCACATCGCCGAGCACCCCGTCGGCGCCCCAGCCGATCCGGTTCAGCAGCCGCTGGATCCGGTCCGGCCCGCCGTGGCCGGCCTCCCCGGCCACCGTCCACCCGTTCTTGCGCTCCAACGGCGCCGGCAGGCCACACATGTAGGCCAGCGCCGACTCCCGCGATTCGCTCCGCGCGAACTGGTGAGCAAACCGTCTGTGTAACTCGGCCAGCCCGTCCAACCAGTAACGAGCATCGAGTTCGGATATGTCCCCACTCGTGAACAGCTCGACGAGCAAACCCGACAACAGTCACGGATAAGCAGGGTCTGTCCAATGAACGGTGCTTGCGAGTTGGTGTGTGATAGCGGGTGAGGTCGGCGCGCTGGGGAGTGGCATGATCGCGGCGTGCGGATGGCAGTCGACCGGGTGGTTCTGGCGCATCGGCTGTTCACGGGTGTCTCCCGGCAGCATCTGGGCGGTCTGATCGCCGAGCCGGCCGGGCCGTGGCAGGCCGTGGTCGAGGGACGCCGCCACGAAGTGCGGGGCGGGGCGAGGAAGCGGGCCGCAGGGGCCGGTGCCCGTCACCGACTCGTCTTCACCGAACGGGTGGTGGCCGCGCCGG
>NZ_JBIVKJ010000035.1:0-14578 GCF_044750705.1 Kitasatospora sp. NPDC088783 | reverse complement strand
CCTCCCGCTGGCCATCAGTGACCGACAACGGCGGGATCTTCGGACCAGGACGACTCACACCCAACCAACGACGAATCTCCGACTCAGGTCACTAGGTTCTGTCCCGCCGATCATGTCCGGAGCCAGATGATGGTTGCTGCGACGGTGACGGTGCCCAGGTAGACGTATGCGCGCTTGTCGTACCTCGTGGACACAGCCCGGTAGTTCTTGAGCTTGTTGATCGCCCGTTCCACAGTGTTGCGCTCCTTGTCGAAGCCGGGTGGACGACCCCCTGCCCGGCCCCGGCGTACGCGGTTCACGGCTTGGTCGCTCTTCTCGGGGATGACGTGGCGGATGCCGCGTCGCCGCAGGTAGCGGCGGGTCCGGCGATTGCTGTATGCCTTATCGGCGCTCACGCTGTCCGGTGTGGTGCGCGGGCGGCCCGGCCCGAGTCGAGGCACTCGAATGCGTTCCATGACCGGCTCGAACTGCGTGCAGTCCGCCCGCTGGCCTGCCGTCAGCAACAGTGAAAGCACGCGGCAACACCCGTCGGCACTCAGGTGAATCTTGGTGGTGAAGCCTCCTCGGGAGCGACCGAGCGCCTCACCTCCTGCACCACCTCCGCCAGGCGGGCGCACAGCCTCACCCACGGTCTTCCGCTCTGGTGTGCTATCGCGGCCGCCCCTTTTGCCGCGGCGGGCGGCGGAGCTTTCCGCGCGCCGGCCGCATGCTGGTGGGCACGGATCGAGGTGGAATCAACCGAGACGTCCCAATCGATCCCACCGGCGGCATCGACCTGGGCCTGCACCTGCTGGAGCAGCCGCTCCCAGGTTCCGTCGGCCGACCAGCGCCGGTGGCGCTCGTAGACGGTCTTCCACGGCCCGTAGCGTTCCGGCAGATCACGCCACTGCACCCCGGTCCGCACCCGGTGCAGGATGCCGTTGACCACCTGGCGGTGATCGCGCCACCGCCCGCAGCGGTTGTTGCCCGTGGGCAGGAGCGGCTCCAGACGTCGCCACTCCGCCTCTGTCAGATCCCCCCGACCAGTCACGCAAGAGCCAACGAACCAGTGGGTGACATGGGTACGGTCAGCACCTGCGATGCCACCACGCCAACTCCGGATCTTCCGTCGGCTCGTGATGCGTTCGTCCGAGGAGCACCGCGTCCAGGCGCTCGACCTGCACCAGGAGTTCGCTGGCGGCCCGTGGCGGAAGCATGAACAGAGCGTCTTGCAGCTTGTCCCGGGCCCAACCATCGCCGCAGCAGGGGCAGGTGAACTCCGCCTCCCATTGCCTCCACCGGCGCCTCGTGCCGTGGACACGCACGGACCACACGCTCAGCGCCACCGCCACGATGCCCGGAGACAATCGTTCTCGTTCGAGTACACGGACAGCGGCATTCGCCGCTCCCGACAGACCTGGGACATCGCGATACCGCACCCACGGTCTACCCCAGCCGCGTTCCCGCGGCCGAATCGAAGCTGGTGTTCTACGAGGCACGGCCCCTTCGGATGCAAGTCATGGACGGCATCCTCCCACAGCCCAAGATCGGCCGGACAGAACCTAAAGGGCTGATGTGGTGTTTTCGCTGGTCAGGGTGGTTCTGGCTGGTGTGGTTGGTGGGTTTCGGGCAGGGTTTTCGGGTGGGTGTGCCGGAGGGCTTCGGGGTGGCCTGGGGTGGCTGGTGGTGTTCTCGGTGGGGCCGTGGTGTTCTCATCCGATCTCCGAACCCCGATGCCGGGGTAGGTGTGCCGTGCTGTGGCAGCCGGTGGTTGACAGGTGGTCGGTGCTGTCGCGGCGCGGGGTTGCTGCCTGCGGTGGTAAGCAGTTGGGCGGGTGCGGCTCCCTTCGGTGTGATGGCGGGTCAGAGAGGTTGCGGGGGAGGGCTGCGGGCGGGGTGCCGGCCGGGCTCCTGAGACCGCGTTTGAGATCTCATGGATCGGTGGGTGAGAGCGGTCGCGGGCCTGGTCGGGTGGCGGGGCGGCCGCGGGTGAGTCGGCGGACCATGATGCCGATCATCGCCCAGCGGATCATGGTCTCGGAGCGGGCGGGGCTGGTCTCGTGGTCGCGGGCGAGGCGGCGGTGGGCGGTGAGTCATGAGAAGGTGCGCTCGATCGCCCAGCGCTTGGGCCGGACCTGGAAGCCGCGCTGGTCAGGGGCCTTGCGGACGATGTCCAGCTCGCGGCCGAGGATACGGGCGGTCCACTCGACCAGGCGGCCGGCGAAGCCCTGGTCGGCCCAGAACCTCTCGATCCGCGGGTGGTCGAGCCGGGCCCACAGGAGTGGACGGCGGGCGCCGTCGCGGTCCTGGACGCTCGCGGCCACCACATGGACCGCAACGAGCAGGCCCAGGGTGTCGGTGACCAGGAACCGCTTGCGGCCCTTGACCTTCTTGCCCGCGTCGAAGCCCCTGGTCGCAGCCGGCACGGTGTCGGCGGTGCGGACGGACTGCGAGTCGATCAGCCCGGCACTCGGCTCCGCGTCGCGGCCGTCCGCCTCACGGACCCGGCCGCGCAGGGCGTCGTGGATCCGCTCGACGGTGCCGTCGTCGTGCCACCAGGTGAAGTACCAGTACGTCGTCTGCCAGGGCGGGAAGTCTTTCGGCAACTGCCGCCAGGCACACCCCGTCCGCACCACGTAGAAGATCGCGTCCACGATCCGCCGCCGCGGATGCTTCTCCCGCCGACCGCCCTTCGGACCCACCCGCGCCGGAGGAAGCAACGGCTCCACCAAAGCCCACCGATCATCCGGCAGGTCCGACGGATACCCACCCCTGATGCCGCTCACCCAGGGCTCAACGATCCCACCAGCCGCAGAACACGCCAGATCTCAAACACGGTCTCAGCAGATCTTGATTGAGCACCCGTTCTGTCTCGATGAAGGTTGACGGCCCTGCCCCGGCCCCGGAGGCCGCGGCGACACGCGACTACGCTCTCCGGGTATGACCAGCGCTGACGCCGTTCCCAAGTCGAGGTTTCTCGTCCTGCACGATTACGGCATGGGCGGCTGCTGGTGGTGGGTGCAGGCGAGGTCGCCTCGGGAGATCCTTGAGACGTTCGCCGAGGTCGAGGTTGTCACTGATCCCGAGGTCATCGCTCGGGCCGACTGGGACCTCGACGAAGTCGACATCGACGCCGCGACGATGCCCCCGGGGCTCGACGGGCTGAAGGCCAAGCGTGACGGTCAGCGAGGGCTTCCCGGCTTCGCTGCTCTGGCGGACAGGGACATGCTGCATGTTCGTCGGAGCTGGGACGCGGACCCGACGACCTATCTAATGGAAGTGGGCCGGGACGGCCGGAGGCTGCGGCAGGTTGTGCTGACTGAAGAGGGGACGGCTCTCAGGAGCACCCCGGACGACTGGCCGTTCAATCCGCCGGTCGTGGACCTCTTCGACCCCAATCTGGCGAACTGGGAGATCCCTGCTGCGGAGTTCGAGGCTGCCTGGCTCAGCGCGCGCCATATGGATGCCTGATCTGCACTCGCATCTTCGGTGAGACAGAAGCGGGTCCGTCAACCTTCGGTGAGAATCGCGCAACCTCCGGCGAGACAGAACAGGGTCGCCCGGGATACCTTGACGGCCCATCAAGGTGCCCGGCATCGGCGCAGGCCGGAGCCGTTCACAGCTCCCACGCCCCGTACCGGGCCTGGGCGGCAACGGCTCCACCATGTCCCACTCGGCATCGGACAGCTCATGACGACGTATCACCGCATCATGATCCACTACCCAAGATCACTTTGACGACACCGCCCAGGAAGCCGGTCCCTCGGCGAACCGCCGGTCGTGCAACGGCCACCGGCCGGCTCCGCAACAGTCCCGAGGGGACGTCAGCGGGGCCGGTCGGAAGCCGTGGGCAGGTGGCGTTCCGCGGCCAGCCGGGCGACGTCGCGCAGGCGCGTGAAGTAGGCGGCGCAGTACGTCTCGTCGATCAGCGGCACCGCCCGGTCGAGGTCGTCGACGCACCACCACAGTCCGGCGGCGGCCTCCGGGTCCAGGGTGCCCGCCAGCTCGCGCGAGACCAGGCCCGCCACCGCCGAGTCGACCATGATCAGTTCCACGCCGGCGACGGCCACCCCGCGGTAGCTCTCCGGGTAGGGGAGGGCGAGGAAGTCCTGCCACACCTCCCGCAGCGCGCCGGTGCGGGGTGGCGCCGGCGGAAACCGCTGCGCCACCGCCTCGAACACCGCTCGCACCAGCCGCACCGCCCGGGCGTGCATCAGGACCCCGCCGGTGACCTCGCCCGCCGCGAGCCGATCGCGCAGCCGTACGGCCTCGGCGAGTTCGTCCGGCAGCGGGTCGGGCAGCCGGCCGTCCAGCGCGAGCAGGGCGTGCACCACCGCGACGGTGGCGAACTCGTGCCGGCAGTAGGCGTACCTCAGCAGCTCGCGGGCGGTGTCCAGGGCGCTCGTCACGCGCTGCGGGGCGTCGGCCGGTGGCACCAGGTCTGCGATCAGTTCGGCCATCCCCTCGAAGTCGGGGGCGGTGCCCCAACTGCGCGGGTCCATCGGGAAGTTCGGCATCGTGACAGGTTAGCGGGCCGGTGGGCGCCGAGGTCCGGGGGAGGGCTTGGGATAAGGGTTGCTAGCGTGGCGGGCGTTTCGTCGTTCCGACCGGGCGGCCGGGCCGCTACCCGGGCGGGGCCGGGTCGCCTGGCAGGTCGACGGGCCCGGCCCCGACTGCCCGCCGGAGGCTGTCACGGACCCCTGTCAGGCCCTTGCTGGAGAGGACGCGACAGGGCACCTGTCGCTTCCTGTGACCTGCACCAACATCCCCGGGCCCCCGCCCGCTTCCCATCGTGGCAGCCGCCCCGGCCGCCGCGCCCGCAGTGTCCGTGGGGTGGGTGACACTGGGGCGATGTCCGCCTCGTTCTCGTCTTCGTCCTGGTCCTTGTCTTCGCTGTCCCCGTTCTGTGTGCCGGTTGTGCTCGCCGAGGAGGAGGGGTGGTGCGTGGTGATGGTGGATGCGGACCTCGAAGAGCCGCAGGACCTGGACCTGCTGGAGATGGCGCTGTGCGCGGCGGCCCGGACGGGCAAGCGGGTGATGGTGGACCTGTCGATGGTCGACTTCTTCTCCTCCGGCGTGCTCGACGCGCTGCTGGGGGCCGGGCGCCGCGGACAGGACCCGCTGTGGCTGGCCGGGCCGCTGAGCCCGAGCACTCTGCGGCGCCTGGAGCTGACCGCAACGACCGGACTGTTCCACCTGACCGCCTCCCTCCGAGAAGCCCTCGCCCCGGACACCGGGCAGTCCGCCCCCAACACCCCGTAGGGCCCGGGCCTGGCCATCGGTCTGCTGCCGTCTTGCCGGGTTCGCCTTGCCGGTTGCGCTGTCCTGTTCCCGTCGGGGCGCTCCGCCCTTTTTGCGGGTTTCCCCATCCGTTCGTTCTTCGGCGTCGAAGGGTTCCTGCCCGATGATGTTGACTGCCCGGCATCAACCGCGTTGCGGGCGGGCGGGAGAGGAGTGGCGTGGAGATGATCAGCGGCAGCGGTCTGCACGGGCGGCCCTGGCCGGAGCTGATGCCCGACGGGCGTCCTGCTCTGGTTGTTCCCGCCGATCCGGGGCGGCCGGTGCTCGCCGCGGACGGCTGGGCCGACCGCGAGAGTGCCCTGGGCCGGAGCGCCGATGCGCACCCCGGCTGGTCCGCGGACCTCGAAGGCCACTACCTGGTCGTCCGCCGGACCGGGAAAGCGCTCTGGTTCGAGGGCGAGGTGGCCGCCACCCGTGAGTGGCGCCGCCGCGTGCGCGACCGTCGCCTTCTGCTGCTGGTCACCGGCCCGTTCACCAGCGTCTTCGACCTCCGGCCCGTCGCCGCCTCGGGCCGGCTGTTCTTCCTCAGCACCGCGGTACGGCTCCTCGGCGACCTCTGACTCGACGCCCCGGCCACCACCGCATCGACGCCGTCGGCCTCTACCTTCGTGTTGCTGGGCGTGGTCCGCTGTCTCGTCGGGCCGGCCGTCCAGGCCTGGTCTTGCCGGGTGTGGGGTTGTTCGGCCCGGATTTCGGTTCTGCTCGGTGTGTGACCTCGCTGCGTTTCGGGAGCCGTTGTCGCGTTCTGGTGGACCAATCCGGGCGGGTGGCCGGGCGGTGTCCGGCGGTCTGGTGGCGTTCTGGAGGTGGGTGGTTTCGGTGACGTTGGGTGGTCGGTTCCCTCGGCCGGGTGGGGCCGCTCCGGGCCGGGCGGGTTGTTCGGGGGTCGGGGCTGTTTCGGGGTGTTCCGGTGAATTGCCGGCGCGTCGGAAATGCCGCCGGTTTCCGTTCTGGTTTTGCGTTGTCGATTCGGTCTGAATTGCGGTCGGTCGGGGCTGTTTCGGCGGGTCGTGAATTCGCGGGTCGGGTTCACCGGGGGATAGGGGCACCGGGTGCGGTACGCGCCCGGCCGCTGCCGGGGCCGTGCGGGTGGCCGTCGCCCGGCCCCGGGCCGTGTCCGGTGCCCGTGCGGGGTGGGGGCTGCTCCCCACGGCCGGGAGCGGCCCGCCGGTCGCCCGCCCCGGGCCGTCCTGGCCGCCATCTCCCGGCCCGGTGCGGCTGCGCCTGGTCGTCGTCCTGGTCGTGGCCGGGAGGGGGCTGGGTCGCCTGGCGGGTACGGGGCGACGACGGTTGCGGCCCGCGCCGGGTCGCTCCCGACTGGCACGCGCGGGAGTTGTTGGTGGCTCTGGTGCGCGCTGCGGGTGGTGGGCTGGTCTTCGATGGCGGGCACGTGCCGGCCACCTCGACCCGGCCACCTCGACCCGGGCGGTCGACGGGGCGATCCGGGACGTCCTCTACGAGCTGTTGCCGGACGCCGGCGGTGCGGCTCTCGCCGGCCTGACCGCGCCCGGCGTCGGCCGCCGTGCCCGGCGTCGGCCGCCGTGCCCGGCGGGGACGCCCTGTCGCGGGGGTTGTCGCGTCGGGGGTGCTGTCGCGGTGTGTGACGTGGGTGGGAGGCCCGGATCCCCCGTGTGCGGGCGGACCGCGACAGCCGTCGCAACAGGGGTGCGGCGGTGCCCCCCGTCCGGCTGCGCCTGGTCGTCGTTCTGGTGGTTGTGCTGTGTTCCGGGGGCGGGAGGCCCGGGCCGGACGGCAGTGGCCGGCCCGGCGCCCTGCCGCCGCCCCGGTCCGGCCCGCCCGTGCTGCGCCCCCGGCCCGGCCCGGTGCGACCGTGCGGGGCGGGGGCCGGGTGCCGCCGTCCGGCCCGCCGCTGCTGCCGGCCGCCGTCCGGCCGGGTGCGGCTGGGCCTGGCCGTCGTGCTGGCGGTGGTGGCGGTGGCGGCGGGCTGCTGTCCGGGCTTTCCCAGGGCTGTCCCAGCCATGTCCTACCGGCGTCTCGGCACGCCGGTTATGTCCGTTTCGCTGGGACGGTCTCAGGCTGTATCCCCTGGTGGGGGCGTTTCGCGTGCCGGGCTGGGATGGGGCTGGGACACGGCCCCGCCGCCCGTGACCCGTCTCATCGAAGTTTGATCTGTCTCACCGGAGTTTGACCGGCTGGGATTCGTCTCATCGGACTTCGACGTCGCAGGTCAGGTACGGTGCGGCCATGATCGAGGGTGTTCTTTCCGACGTTGACGTGCCTGCTGGGATGCTGCTCGCGGGCTACTTCGTCGCGGCGTCCGAGCGGCTCGCGGGTTCGGGTACGCCCTGTGCGGAGCGGCTGGTCACGGCGTCCGAGTGCCTGAGCGACCGGCTGTCGCAGGATGGCTGCTGGTTCGCTACCGTGCGGGAGGCGTTGGCGGCCTGCCTGCTGTTCCCGGTGCCCGCGGAGGCGCGCCTGTGCGCCCTGCTGGTGCCCTCCGAGCATGTCGGCGGCTTCGTCGCGGACATCCGCGCGGCCGGGACGGACGAGCCGGTGCTGCTCGCCCACCTCGGCGGTCGGGGCGCCGGCGCGACTGCCGCCCGGGAGATGGCCGAGAACGGGAACGAACTCGGCTGGGAGGTACTCGGCTACGACTACGGACTGCTCCACAGCTGGCTCTGCAATGACCTGTACGACGATGGTGTACTCAGTCTCGGCGTGGGCGCCAACGAGCACGGCCTCCTGCCTGACCGGGATGCCGCCGAGCGCGTCGCCGCCTGGGCCAACACGCGTGGCGACACCAAGCCGGTCACCTGGTTCCCCGGTGCCCTGATCGAGTGGGACACCCCGATCGAGAGCCGCCCCGGCCCGGCCACCATCGAGCCGGAGCCTTCTACTACGCAGCCCTGGTGGCGTCGGATTCTCCAGCTCTGACGCGCCTGCAACTCAGGTCGAGCCGCGAGATGTCGACACCGGTCAAACTTCGTTGAGACGCGTCAAAGTTCGGTGAGACGGGTCAGCCCGCTTGACCTTTGACAGGTGACCTTGACCGATTGCCAGGTGACTTTGACCGGTCGCTAACCTGTGCGCGTGATGCCCACCGATGATCGAAGCTTCCCTCCGGCACTCGCCGCCGCGATGGCGACTCCGTTCGACTGCGACGGCGGTGACAGGGTCGACTTCGAGCCCTTCCTGCCTTCCTGTCCGCCGAGGAGACCACCAACTGGTTCCGGGCCTGGACCGGCAACCGAGGACCTACACGGTGACGGCTTCCGCATCTTCGGCCAGGACGGCACCGGCGGATACGCGGGACTCTGGCTGGCCCGCCCCACACCGGCGCTCGCCGAGCAGCCGGTCGTCTTCCTCGGGTCCGAGGGCGAGACCGCAGTCATCGCGCGGGACCTGGGTGACTTCCTGTGGCTGCTGGCCGACGGTCTCGGCCTCTGCGAAGCGGCCGATCCGCACGAGCGCCGGCGTGCAGCGCGCCCAGCCCCGGGATTGAGGTCCGTCGCGGAAAAGTTCGCACCAGGGCGAAACCGGTCGGCTGCCGCAGTCATCGAGCTGGCCGTCCAGGAGTGCCCCGACTTCGAGGACACCATCGCGGAACTCTGCCGCTGACCCCAGCAGCCACCCGGCGGTCAAACTCGCCTGCCAAACGGTCAAGGTCGCCTGTCAGAGGTCACCGAGGCCCCGGTCCGGGTGTTCCCTGCCGTTCGGTCAGCGGGAACTGTCCGGACGCGGACGGCGTCACTGTGGCTGGTGCGGGATGGACAATGAGGGCAGTGAATGAAGCGGTTCGTGGAAAGCGTGATGGGGCAGTTCGTCGTGGCGGCGACCGCCTGTGCGGTGCTCTTCGCTCTGCTGTGGACGCTCGCGTGCTGGGTGCTGGGTGAGCTCGTCGAGGGAATGCCTCCTCTTCAGAAGTAGCCCACCTCCGGGACACGGGCCGGGCTCTGGGGGCCCGCGCTCCTGTGCGTGCGCGAGTGCGACGTTGTTCTTCCCGGCGATGGCGGGCCGCCGCCCCGGCGCCCTGCCGCTGCCCCGGTCCGGCCCGCCCGTGCTGCGCCCCGGCCCGCCAGGCGCCCCGCCCAGCGGGTGCGGCCGCCGTGCTGCTGCCGGCCGCCGTCCTGGTCGTCGTGCTGATGGTGGTCCTGGCGGTGGCGTCCAGCTTCTTCCCGGGCTGTCCCAGGGCTGTCCCCGCCGTGTCCTACCGGTGTCTCGGCACGCCGGTTATGTCCGTTTCGCTAGGACGGTCTCAGGCTGTATCCCCAGGTGGGAGCGTTTCGCGTGCCGGGCTGGGACGGGGTTGGGACACGGCCCCGCACCCGCCGCTGACCTTTGACAGGTGACCTTGACCGTTCGCCAGGTGATTTTGACTGCTGGTGGGTTTCTGCCACCTGGTCTTGACCGAGGTGGGGTAGATGGCGGTGGCCAGGCAATTGGTTCCGCGTTCGGCATCGGTGAGAATGCCTGGGTGAAGACCTGGACCGACGACCTTCCGCAGATACCGTTCTCCTGCTGCGACCTCCCGGAGGGCGGGGAGTGGATGACCCAGGAGGAGGCCGCGACCTACCTGGGCATCGGGCCGGTCCATCTCAACGGGTTGACGCACAACACCCACCGGATCGATCTGGTCCGCACCACCGGCAAGGACCTGGTCGTCACCCGCGCCAGCGTCGAAGCCGAGAAGCACTGGCGCGCCACCGCTCCTCGCTGGCGCAAGCTCCTGCGGCTGTTCAAGGACATCGCTCTCTCGGGGGTCTGACAGCGCTCAAGGTCGCCTGTCAATCGGTCAAGGTCACCTGTCAAAGGTCACCGCCGCGCCTCCTGTTCGGCTGCTGCCGCCCCGTCAGGCCGCCGCCCGCCGCCCGCCGCTGCTCGCTCGGGGGCCGTCGGCTGCCGACCGGACCGGGGCCCGGGTTCGCCGCTGCCGGGCCGCTGCCGGGCCGCCGTCCCGGGGCCGCCCTTCCCGGCCGATCTGTGTCCAGCTGCCTCTTCTGTGTCCTGAGGGGGCTGTTTTCCCTGGTGGGAGTGGTTCGCGCGTCATCTGTGTCCATGTGTGTCTGCTCCCGGCCCGCCAGGCGCTCCGCCCAGCGGGTGCGGCCGTCGTGCTGCGTCCGGTGGCGAGCTGCTGCTCCTGGCCGCCGTCCCGCCCCGTCCGGCCCCGCCCGGTCCCGCCCCGTCCGGGGCCGCTGCCTGGCCGTCGTGCTGGCCGTCGTGCTGGCGCTGGTGGCCGGGCTGGGACAGGGTTGTCCCAGCCATGTCCCACGGGTGTCTCAGCGCGCCGGGTATGTCCGTTTCGCTGGGACGGTCTCAGGCCTTTTTCCCTGGTGGGGGCGGTTCGCGTGCCGGGCTGGGACACGGCCCCGCCGCCCGCCTGCTGACCTTTGACAGGCGACCTTGACCGATTGACAGGTGATCTTGACCGGTAGCCGTGCCGTAGGCGCGAGACCGATCGGCCACCCGCCGCGGTCGGGCCGAGCGAGTCCTTGTACCTTGCCCGGATGACCAACACCGCCGCTCCTTCGCCGTTCAGGCGCTTGGTGGCCCACCTCGGCCTCGTCCACCGTTCAGGAGGAGAGCCGTCGCCCGGGGCACCCCGGAAGTCCCGGTTCGGCCTCTTCGTCTCGCCGCGCCTGGACCAAGAGCTGGAGGAACTGCGGACCCGAGTGGCAGCACTCGAAGGACTCGTTCGGGACCAGGGCGCAGAACCTCCTGCCGGACGCGACTGAGCCGTCAAGGTCACTTGTCAATCGGTCAGGGTCGCCTGTCAAAGGTCGCCTGCTCGCTGCCCACTTGCCGTCTGCTTGTCTGCCGCGAGGACGTCGCCGCCACCCGCGCTCCGGGCCGGCCCGCCGCCCGCCGCCCGCCGTCCGTCTGCCGTCAGGACGTCGTCCCCCGGCCCCGGCCGCCGCGGCACGCCTGCCATCCCGGGCCGGTGCCGCAGGCCCGGCCCCCGCACTGCCCCGCCGCCGGGCCGCCAGGCCCTGGCTCCCCGCCACCCCCACGCGGCCGCAGGCCGCCCGCTCGACCAGGCGGACCAGGCGGACCAGGCGGACCAGGCGGTGGAGGAGCTGGAGGACCAGGCGGTGGAGGACCGGAAGGTGGTGGTGCCCGGCTGCGCCCTGCTCCGCTGTCCGCTCTGCCCGGCGTCCTGCCCCGCCGGGCCTGCTCCTGCCCGGCCCCGTGCCGTCCGGCGTTGTGCGGGTTCCGGGAACCGGCCCCGGATTCCACCGTCCGCGCTGCCCGTGAATTCCATTAAATTGCCGCCGGACCGGACGGTGCTGTGCCCGCGCGCGGTGTTCTGCGGTGTTCTCCGGCGGACCTGGATTTCGCGGTACGGGACAGCGGCCGATGACACCCCTTCCGACACCGGTCGCTCCACCCGGCCGAATGCGCTCCGGTGATCTCCGGAATACCCCCCGATTTCGCCGCACCGAACCCCTGATTTCCCCGCCGGAATGATCAGCCGGAACGGCCCCGTCGATCCGCCTGATTCCCTCTCGGGTTTCATCGCTCAACCCGGCCGTGTTCAGCCTTCGGCCACCGGTCCGACCGCCGCGTGTTCAGCATCGGAATCACGGCCGGTTTCACCCCTGCGCGCACCGCCGGATTCCCCGGCGGAACGCCTTCCCGCACGGCCTCGATTCGCCGCCGCGCCGGGCGCCGGATTCGCCCCGCGCCCCGGCCCGAAGCTCCTGCGGGCCGCACACCCGCCGCTGTCCCACCGTCCTGCTGCTCCGGGCCGGGCCGGGTTCGGTGGTCAGATGTCGGGGTGGGTGGTGTGGCCGGGCAGGTGGCCGTAGGTGGTGCAGAACCCGCAGTGGCAGGTGGTGAGGGAGTTGGCCTGGCAGTGGGCGAGGGGCCAGAAACGGGAGGCGCACGGGCCGGGGTCGACGGGGGTTTTGTCGTCGGGGAGGGTGCGCCGGCACCAGTTGCACCGGATGGCGGCGGGAACGCCGGCCTGGCGTAGTCGACGAGTGGCTGCCTCGGCGGCGGCGAAGGGGATGTCCTCGCGTGCGGTGACGGGCGCGCTGTCCAGCAGTTGTCGGCTGTGCCACAGGCTCAGGCCGGTGACCGCGCGGACGGCCCGCAGGGCTGCCGGCCCGCCTGCTGAGGCGTCGGTCAGCAGGACGGTGAACTGCGGGTCTTCCACGGCTCTCCTCCGGGGTGTTGTGGGTGGTGCCGAACAGGGGGCAGTCAACTCGTCGCAGGACGCCGGGCCAAGGAGATATCAGCCCGCGCACACCCCGGGAGGACACCCACAGGGGTGTGCCGTCGCCCCCTGGGGGCCGCAGGCCGCCTACCCCGCCCCCACCGCGCGGCACCACCCGGTCCCGGCCGCGCCCGCTGTGCCCCCGCCAGGGGGCCGCAGGCCACCACCACGGACCCGCCCGCCACTCCGGCCGGTGCCGCAGGCCCGGCCCTGCACCTGCCCCGCTGCCGGGCCGCCAGGTCCCGGCCCCCGACCGCCCACCGGTGCGGCCGCCAGGCCGGCACCCCGCCGCGGCCGCAGGCCGCCCGCACTGGGAACGGGGTGGGGCCGCGGGTGCGGGCGGTGGGGTGCTGCGCCCCGGCCCATGTTCGTCCCCTGCTCGCCGACCGGGTGGTGCTGCTCCTGGTGCCGCCTCTGCGGGGCGGGGGGGCGTGACAGCTCTTGCATCTCGGACCCGAGCCGTCGACACCTCTTGCATCGTTGGCCCGTCGCAGGCCGCAGGGCTGCCGGTGCGGTTCGCGAAGGGGGGTGGCGGCAGGCGGCCCGGGGCGGGTTCGGTGCCCGGCCGGGGAGCGCCCGCCGCGCCCTGCCGCAGGCCTGCGCCGCACCCGCCCGGCGCCGCCGCCGCGCTGCGCCGGTGGCCGCCGCCGCGCCCTCGGGAACGGGTGCCGTACCGGTCGCTGCGCCCCGTCAGGGGCCGTCCCCGGCCGTGCCGGGGGCCGGGCCCATGCTGGCCCGCGGTGGTGCCCGGTGCCCGGCTCGGCGGCCCCCGGGCGCACCTCGCCGTCGGGGCCGATGCCGGGGCCGGCCTTTGCCCGCCGCGCACGAGTGATGGTCTGCATGTAGCTGTCAGTTGAGGATCGTCATCGAGATGTCAGTGGAATCCATGCCTTGACCAGGCAATTGAGACTGACGCGACTTGCAGACTTCGCGTGACATCTCTGACGAAATCCCAGGACGATCTCGTGCAGACCGCTACGGCGCGCTTGGAGTTGTCGCAGCTGAGGGCCTTGAAGGCGGTGGCTTTCGGCTTTGGTCGGCTGCGGCATGCATCTCCGGTTGAGACTGTTGCCGCGTCCGGATTGATCGGCGGGATCGTCTCGCGGCGTGGCCGTTCCGTGCCTTCGACACGCCTGACCCGGCTCCAGGACGCAGAACTCACTCGTCCGGGTTCCACACAGCTCTGTATCTGCTTAGCTCGTCGTCGGTCAGCTTGAGGTCGCCGCTGACAGCGAGCACAGTGGTGTCCCAATCGCGGTAGCCGTCACTGCGTGGAGTGAGCAGGACACCGATCGAGGTGAGATCCGACAGATCAGCGGTTTCACCGCGTTCATGGTGGCGTAGTTCGAGCCAGGCAGAGAACGCCGCGCGTGTCTGCTCCGAAAGGGTCGAGCAAACAACGAAGCCGAGCTGGTCCTCTGCTGGCCCGGCGAAGAAGGTACGCGCTTGCCACTTCACCGTTTCGGGGTCGGTGTCTCGGAAGGCGGAAAGAGAGTCGAGAAGGAGACGCCCGAGATCGCTTCGGTACCCGACGGGCAGACTGTCGAGAGATGCCAGGACCTTTTGCCAGTTCTCAAGTTCCTCTGCCTCCAGGGGGCTGGTGGCGATGTCTTCCAGCATGATGCGGACCATGGCGTGAGCTTGGTCGTCGTCGCTGCCGGCAGGAGCGGTAGGGAGTTGAGGGACGGATTGGGGCTTCCCGCGCTTGGGGGGCGGGAGGATGAATGGGCCCCGGGGCGGCGGCAGCAAGCTCGTAGTAGCGCTCGGGCTCTGCACCCAGGATGGAGGTTGGGGCGCCGACCCGGTGTAGGTATCCGACCACTGCGTGGGTGGAGCGCAATTGATTGAACAGGAACTCCCAGTCGCGCCTCAGTAGAGCGATCACGGGGATCTTGCAGGAGAGTGCAGGTGTAGCCAACTCCTGGGGAGGGTCCGGATGCTCGATGATGATCACGCCGACCCACTCGATGGCGGGGCTGTCGACTTGGATGCGCCGACCGCGGCCGTTCGTCATCTGGACGCTCAGGGGCCTTCGCCCGTGAAGGTGGACACGCGGTTGGTTGTCACGCGGCGAGTGTGAGTTTAGCGGTGTGGTGTCGGTGTTCGTAGTCGTTGGGGCTG
>NZ_JBIVKJ010000034.1:0-20173 GCF_044750705.1 Kitasatospora sp. NPDC088783 | reverse complement strand
CACCCGCCGAATACGAGACCGCCTACTACCTCACAGCCGAAAAACCCCAGGTCACAACCACAACATGAGATCTCTACCGAACTCGGGGCGGTTCAGAGCTCCTTGATGACGACGAGTTCGACGCCCTGTTCCAGGAGGAGGGTGGCCGTCGAGTGGCGGAGGTCGTGGAAGCGGATGCGGCGGAGGCCGGCCTTGCGGAGGAGCGTGATGAAGGCGCGGGTGAGGTTGGTCGGGTCGATCGGTCGGCCCTGCGCGGTCGTGAACACGTGCCCGTCGTCCTGCCATGTGGTGCCCGCGGCCTCACGTTCGCGCTTCTGCTGCTCTTGGTGGAGCTTCAACGACTGGACGCAGCGGGTGGGAAGGGCGATGCGGCGCTCGGAGGCCCGCGTCTTGGTGGGCAGCGTGGTGAGCCCGCCTGCGGCGGTTCGCTGGAGGGTGCGGCGGATGGCGGCGGTGCCCGCGTCGAGGTCGAGGTCTGTCCAGCGCAGGCCGAGGAGTTCGCCCTTGCGGAGTCCGGTGTGGAGGGCGAGTTCGAGCAGCGCGTGCAGCCGGTGGTTCTGGGCGGCGGTGAGGAACTGCCGGGCTTCGTCGGCGGTGAGGGGTTCGAAGCGTCGGGGGCGTGGGGTGCCGGTGCGGACGTTACGGGCGACGTTGCGCGGTATCTCCTCTGACCCGTCTCAAGTTAGTTTGACGCGTCTCATCGAAGTTTGACCGGCGAGGGTTTGTCTCATCGAAGTTTGACCGATGTGGCTGAGCCGGGGCGTGTCCAGAGGGTGAGGTCGCTGCTGGTGGCGATGGCGAGGGTGCGTCCGGACGGTGAGAAGCCAGCAGTCCGCAGTTCGGAGTAGTTGGAGTCGAAGATGTGCCACCAGTCCTGCCCGTGTGGTCCGTTGTGGGGCATGCCTCCGTCCGCGGACAGCAGGACGCGGTCGTGCGGCCAGTCGGGGCTGACCACCTCCAGGGTCCAGCCGTCGTGGGTGGTGGTGTGCAGGCCGCCTCCGAAGAGTCCCGCGATGCGTACCCGGGTCGCGGAGAGGGGGCCGAGCCCGGGGCAGGAGAGATCCGGCTGCGCATCTGGGGTGCTGTCGTCGGGGTCGGGGTCACGGTCCCGTGCGATCTTCTCGCCGGTTGTGGTGTCGAAGAGTCCGTGGCCATGGAGGGATGCCACCATGAGCAGGTCGCGGCCGTCGTCGGGGGCGGGGGCGAAGCCGACTCCGAGCAGCCCGCCGATGGGGATGCGCCGGTTGAAGACCGGGCGCCAGGGAGCGGGCGGTGCAACGACGGGGGCGGACAGGAACCGCTCTCGCAGGCGCTGTTGGTATTCGGAGATCAAGATGACCTTCTCACCTCGGTGGGACGTTGACCGCCTCAAGGCGATGACGGGAATCGTGCCGGATTCGTTCGCAGGCATCCTCCGCGGTCAAACTTCGATGAGACGCGTCAAACTAACTTGAGACGGGTCAGCTGCGCCGCTTCCGATGGCGCTTCCGATGGCGCTTCCCCTCCCCGGTCGCCGACCCGGGTCCCCGCCCAGGTCAACGGGTTGGTGAAGGCCGCCCCACGGTCTGACATCCCTGTCCCTGGCCCCTCTTCCTGCTGTGGTGGGTGGCGGTGGCGTCGGACGGGATCGGCGGCGCTGCGCGGGTTGTTCCTGGGCGCCTGCGGCTGGCCGACGGCGCCGGCTGGGCCGCCGGGCGCGGGGTCGCGGGCCCGGCCGGGCTGGTTGCCTCCGAGGTTGCCTCTGGGGTTGCGTCTGAGGTTGTCTCAGCCCTGCCGCCTGGCAGGGTGTCCGTGCAGCTCAGGGGCTGTTTGTCCATCGCCGGGCCGTGCCGACTACTTCTCCCTGGGCTTCTGCGGGCCGGGCGGAAGTCCCCGGGGGGCGGAGTTCGGCGGCGGAGTGGGCGGCGGGCACCAGGCGGAGCGCGGGGGTCGGTCGGCCTGGTGCCGCGCGCCGCGCCGGGAGAGCTGCTCGCCTGCCGCCCGACCGGGCGGATGGGCACGGCGGCCACGAGGGCCGCCCCCTGCCGCTGCGCGGGCCCCTGGGCGGGCGACGCTGCCCCGGGCCGGCCGGGCCGGCCGGCTCATCGGGCGCCGGGACCGGTTCGGTCGGGGCAGCGGCACAGGTCCCGACCCAGGTCCTGACCTGGGTCCTGACCTGAGTCCTGGCCTGGGTCCTGACGTAGGTCCTGACGCCGGTCCCCCGGGTCCGGCGCGGGACCGGCGTACGTGCAGCTCGCGGGCCCGTCCAAGGGTCCCGGAAATTCCGACATCCCTGTCCCTGGCCCCTCTTCCTGCTGTGGTGGTGGGTGGGTGGTGCCGGACGGGACGGACGGGCGCTGCGCGGGCCTGCCCCGGCGGCCCGGCCGGGCCGGAGCACGACCGCGGCCAGGCCGCCGAGCACCGCCGCGCCCGCAGGCTCGTTGCACCCGTCGGCCGGCCCCGGGAGCGGTTTCGTACCTGGTTTCGTACTTGGTTTCGTTTCCAAGCACCCCCGTCCCGCCGCGCCCGGCCTGTTTTCGCAGGTCGGGCCCGGCAAGTTCGGCCCGGCCGGTGTCGACTTACCCCTGGGAGCCCCCGACCCGGCCGACGAAGGAGGAAGGGGAGGGTGGTGGGCGGCGGCACTCGGGGTTCGGGGGACGCTGCGCTGTGCTGTTCTTCCTCCTCCTCGACCGGGGCGGCCGGGCCGGTGACCGGGCGGTGACCGGGTGGGGCCCGGGTCGTTGGGCAGGCCGACAGCTCATCCCTGACTGCCCCGTCCGGGCTGTCGCGGGCCCCTTGTCGCGCCCCCTCTGGAGAGGACGCGACAGGGGCCGCTGTCGCGCCCTGTGGCCTGTGCCAACCCCTCTCGGCCCCCCGCCCGTGGCCCGTCGCGACAGCACCACCGGCACGACCCCGCCCGGACCCGCCCGGACCCGCCCGGACCCGCCCGACCCCGCCCGGACCCGCCCGACCCCGCCCGGGCCCGCCGGCGGGCCCGCCACCGCTGACGGTTAGGGTCGCTGTCCTGAGCGCTGTGAGGTCATCGACGCGTTCCAGCGCCGCGTTCCGGTCGGCTGCGGGGAAGTGGTGCCCGGCCGGAGTGCATGCACTGCCGCGCACGGGTCATACGGGCGGTGCGGAACCCTCGCCCAGTCCTGTGGGCGCGCCCGATCCTCCAGGTCCGGGTTCCGCGCCGACGCCGTCCCTGCGGTGACCGGCCGCGCTTCGAGCACGCGGCCGGGGCCGACGCAGCAGGGGCGGCGTCGGCACGCACGGCCCGGTCCGGCCTGCCCGGCCTGCGACTGGTTGATGGGGAGTGACTTCACCGACGGCGAGTACGTTGAGGCCGACCACCACTGCGCAGGGGACCGATAGCTCACCACGGGGGCGACCCACCAGGTCGACCCTCACCGTCATCCCGCCGGCCTTGGGTGGTCGGTTGCTTCGGCGGTGCGTGCCCCGGCCGCTGCCGGGGCCGTGCGGGTGTCCGGCGCCCCGGCCCCGGGCCGCATCGGGCGCCGTCCGGGGCGGTGGTGGCCGGGGCTGCTTTCCGCGGCCGGAGGCGGCCCGCCATACCGGCCTCGGGCCGCCTTGGCCGCCGTTCCCGGCCCGGGTCACTCGTCCTGGCCAGCCCACGGCATCCGGCCGGACGAGCCCACCAAGGTGATGCGGTGGCCGGCGAAGCGAGCCACCGCCCGCTCCAACCGCCGGGGGTGGACGTCGACATACTCTCCGTACCCGGTGAAACGGCACAGGATGAAGCCGCCGCCGAGGCCCGCCATCCGCTGGAACGCGCGGCTGAGCGCGCCTTCCCTCGAGGGCCACAGGACGACGCGGCCCTTGTCCACCTGGACGCTGCGCACGAGGGCCCAGCCGATGGCGGGCCTACGCCGGCCGCGGCCGGTGACCGTGATGCCGTCGGTGTCCATCCGCAGGGTGAACCGGTCCAGGCACGGCCCCTGCAGGAGGAGGAAGCCGATCGTCACCTCGGCCTGCAGCACGCACAGCGCGAGGAAAACGGCGGCTGCCCCGTGCGCGAGGACGCCGAGGCCGCCGAGCCACCGGCCGACGTTGAGGACGAGCAGGTCGATGCCGACCAGAACGGCGACGGTCCGGGCGCCGTTGTACCTCCCTTGCAGCACCAGCGCCTCGGCGTCGTCCCGCAGCACGCCGTCGTCGCAGTGGAGGTCCGGGCTCCAGCGGTGCCCGGCGAAGCGCTCGAGGGCTTCGTCGATCCGGTCGGCCGGGCCCCGGAGACGGCGCAGTGGCAGCCGGAGCACGGGCGGGCTGTCGGACGACTCCGTGGTGCGGATCACCAGGTGGCCGGGGCGGTTCTCCCAGTCGTGGGATCGCTCGCACCCGACGGATCGGACACAGCTCCAGGGCCAGAACCGTGCGTCGGCCCTGCGGCCGTCGCGCACGCGCAGGCCAGTCGCGTCGATGCGCAGGTCGGCGGGAACGGCCTTCTTGGCGGGGCTGGTCACCGGGAGGGTACTGCCGAGGGACAGCAGCAGGGCCGGGGGCAGGGCGCCCCACATCCCGGCCGTCACCAGGCAGCCGATGAGCCCGAGGGGCAGCACGAGCAGTCCCGCGGTCCCGAGGGCGGCGAGGGGTGCGGCGGGGCGGGCGTAGTAGGCGGGCCGCTTGTCGGTCACCGGTCGGCCCGCGGGCGGGAGCCAGCGGTTGCCCGCTGCCGTGCGCAGTGCGGCGTCGAGCTGGGCGATCACCGGCCCGCTGAATCCGAACAGCGGGGTGAGCCGTACCTGGTGGCCGTCTCCGGCCCGCCGGTTGTAGCGGCGGAGCGGATTGCGTCCCGGGCCGTGCGCGCCGGGTTCGAGGGTCAGCCACAGATCGCGCCTGCGGCCGTCGGGCCGGCGGGTGCGGATCTGGACGTGAGCCACCGATGTCCACGCGTGCGCGGCGACAGTGCGTGTCGCGCTGCCGATCCGCAAGCCGTCGGGGCCGACGTACACCTCGATCTTGTGGCGCAGCACGGCCATCAATGCCAGGAGGCCGTATGCGCAGGTGACTTGGAACGTGAGCAGCGGGGGCGGGTGCGCGACCCGGGCGGCCTGCACGTAGGCGGGGACGCCGAAGGCGAAGCCGGTGCAGAGCAGCGTCCAGGTCCGCCACAGGGCCAGTACGGACCCGCGCTGGACGAATTTGTCCTCGCCGGCTCCGGTCTCTTTGTCGCCGTCCCGCGGTGCTGGCGTCGGGGAGGGTGATGCCGAGGACGGCGGGACCGCGCGGTTGACGGTCAGGGCGATGGCGTTGCCCGTCTCGGTATTGAGCTGGCGCGGTGGCGGCCGTCTGGCCGCGGCCAGCCGTCTCCTGATCTCGGGGAACACCTCGCCCAGGGTCAGCGGGTCGCCGGCGCCCGGGATCCCTTCCCCGAGGACGGACAGCAGCGTTCCGGTGAAGGCGGTGTAGGTGGCCCCCAGCGGTGCCAGGGCGGCCTGGTTCGGGTGGGCCGAGGCCATCACGTACGTACCCTCGATGTCCAGGTCCGGTGACGGCGCGCCCATCCGGGTCCGCACGGCCGGTCCGCTGAAGCAGCAGTCCAGGATCAGGACGCGCTTGCGCGCGCGGCTGTTGTACAACGCCCGCCGTAGGAGCTCAAATGGCAGCGCCGTGACCTCGGGGCAGTCCTCCTGCGAGCTGGGCACTGTGAGGTAGAGGTCGTCCAGTTCCCCGTCCGTCGGCCGCAGTCCATGCCCGGCGTAGTACACCAGGAGCAGGTCCTCGGCGGTGCCGGCGCCCTCCTCGATGGACCTCAGCATCGAGAGCGAGTCGGCCGGGTCCTCGACCACGACGACTTCTTCGGCGCGCAGCGCGGCGCCGTGGTCACCGGTCAGCATCGCGTGCAGGGCCCGCACGTTCGCCCGCACCGAGGGCAGGTCGGCGAGGGCGGCCTGCTGGTAGGAGGCGGTCCCGATGATGACGGCCGCGCTGCGCGGCCGACCTCCCGCGGTCATCGCGGCCCGGTCTTCTCGAGCAGCGCACGGAGCTGGCGTCTCGCCTCGTCGGGGTCATCGGAGCTGACCGTCACCCGCCGGTGGTCGGCCGTGGTGACCTCAATGGTCGTGCGGCTGCGCCGACGCCCCGCCAGCCAGCCCCAGAGCCCGGTCACCAGCGCCGGTCCGGTGCCGTCGAGCAAGATGTGCAGGGCCTCCGCGCCCGCCCCCATCTCACCCGGGCCGGGACGGCCGCGGACCACCTCGCACCGCCCGCGGAACTCCGGCTGCTCGGTCAGCCAGTCCAGCAGCGACGCCAGGTCCTCTGTGCTCTTCGAGCGGACGAACACTCCCACCGTTCCCCCGAGTCAAGCTCAAGACCTGTGGATCAACCCCGGGCGGGACGCGGAGGGCGTACCTTCCCGAATGATCCTGTGATGGTCACCGAGTAGGCCCGCGTTGCAGCGCGGGTCGGGAAGGCGCGCCCGTGCTCAGCGTAGTGAACGCCGATGGTTCGACGGAGTCTGGTTCCCTGATCGACGAGATCGTCCGCGAGGGCGCCCGGCGCATGCTCGCTGCCGCGCTGGAAGCAGAAGTCAACCAGTACATAGCCGAGTTGGCGGCGGAGAAGGACGAGTGCGGGCGGCGCTTGGTGGTCCGCAACGGTCACCACCGGCCGTGGTCGGTGGTCACCGCGGCCGGGCCGGTCGAGGTCAGGGCCCCGCGGATCAACGACCGGCGCGTGGACGAGACGACTGGAGAGCGCAGCGGTTCTCCTCGAAGATCCTGGCGCCGTGGTGCCGCAAGTCGCCGAAGATCTCCGAGGTGCTGCCCCTGCTCTACCTGCACGGCCTGTCGTCCGGGGACTTCGTGCCCGCTCCGGAGCAGCTCCTCGGTGGCACCGCCGGCCTGTCGCCGGCCACCGTGACCCGGCTGACCAAGCAGTGGAGCTACGACCACGCTGCCTTCCAGACCCGGGACCTGTCCGACCGGGACTACGTCTACGTGTGGGCCGACGGAGTGCACCCCAAGGTCCGCCTCGGCCAGGCCCACTCGTGCGTCCTGGTCCTGCTCGGCGTCCGCCTGGACGGCACCAAGGAGCTCATCGCTCTCGCCGAGGGCCTGCGAGAATCGACCGAGTCGTGGGCCGACCTGCTTCGAGACTGCCGCCGCCGCGGGATGCGTGACCCCGAGCTGGTGGTCGGGGACGGCGCCATGGGCCTTTGGCGTGCGCTCGCCGAGGTGTTCCCGGCCGCACGGCACCAACGGTGCTGGGCCCACAAAAGCCGCAACGTCACGAACTGCCTGCCCAAGTCCGCACAGCCGGGCGCGACGAAGGCCATGCAGCAGATCTACAACGCCGAGGACCGCGGCCATGGCGAGCGGGGGATCGAGGCGTTCGCACGCGCCTACGGCGCCAAGTTCCCCAAGGCGGTCGCGAAGATCACCGACGATCGGGACGAGCTACTCGCCTTCTACGACTTCCCTGCCGAGCACTGGATCCACCTGTGGACCACGAACCCCATCGAGTCGACCTTCTCCACGGTCAAACTCCGCACCAAGGTCACACGAGGCGCCGGCAGCCCGGCCGCTGCCCTGGCGATGGTGTTCAAGCTCGTCGAGTCCGCCCAGGCGCGATGGCGCGCGATCACCGGCGCCCACCTGGTGCCGCTGGTCCGCGCCGGCGCCCGCTTCGAAAACGACGTCCTGGTCGAGCGGCCCGAGGTGGCAGCATGAACGACATGTTCGAAGCACTCGAAGCTCCGACCGACCGCGATCCGGATCGTCGGGACGTCGCCGCCGACGTCCTCGGGGACGTCCTGCGCGGCGCCGCACTCGACTCGGACTCCGCTCGCCTGGTCGTCGGACGTCTGGTCAGCGTGGCCGTCAACGAACCGGTGACCAAGGTACGCGAGTCCGCCCTGAACTCGACCAGCGAGGCGTTCGACCACTACCGCCTGCCTCTGGCCCTCGTCGAACCGCTGACCGCAGCCATGCCGACGATGAAACGTCAACTCCTCGTCCACACGCTCTACATCCTCGGGGCCACCCACGACCCGCAGGCCCGGCCGCTAATCGAGCCCTTCCTCCATCACCCCGACCCAGAGGTTCGCGAGGAGGCTCGGCTCGCAGCAGCCGAGCTCACCGCTGTCGAGCAGAATGGCCTCACCCACAACTCTTGACTATTGCTCCGTTCCCCCCGGAATCCGGACTCCCCCTCTTTGTTCGAAATGATGGCGCAGGGGTGACCCGGTCCGCCAGAGCGGGGATGCGCACTCGGCCCGACCACCAGGCCGCAGCCGCGCCTCAGTTGGCCGCCTTGCACGAACCGCGTACCGCCCTGAGCCGGTGCGGCGGGCCCGGACAGAATGCCCGGCTTTTCCCACGGCCGCTCTCCGTTGGGGTCAGGACTGCGTAGCGGGCGGCAGAGATCGTTATGTCTGCTGTGGAAATCGGTGGTCCTGCCATGGCTCGAAGTGGCAGCCTGAGGGCTGTCCCGCAACCAGAGCTTCGAACTGAGGGTGTGTGGACCCCGGGCGGCATCCGGCGGATGATCTCGCCATGTCTATGAACGAGGCGCTGACTGACACAGAGCTCGACGCGATGGAGAGGCGCATCGCGGGCGCTACGTCGGGCCCCTGGGTGCCGCTGCTGGAGACCCGCTGGGGAACCGGCGGCGCGAGTTGCATCCAGGTTGACCCGGACGTCGCCGAGCAGGACGACGAGATGTATCTCAGGAGGTTCATCGGCGGGCAGGAGGTGCTCGGTCCGGACCGGCAGTTGGATGCCGATCTCGACTTCATCGTCGCCGCCCGGGAGGACATGCCGCGCCTGATCGCCGAGGTGCGGAGGCTGAGGATGCTACTCGTGGCGCAAGGCGTCTGAGGTAGTTCTCCGACGGGCAATCGGCATGAGATGCTCCTGACGTGCCCAGCCTGATCACGGCGTCGGAGCCATCATGGATAGCCCCGTTCACCGGGCTGAGCCCGCGAGACTTCCGCAAGCTGGTGACCGCGCTGCGCCGCGAGGGCGCTGGCGCGGTGCGGCCCGGCCGGCCTTGGAGTCTGCCCTTGGCGGACCGGGTTCTGCTGGTCGCGGCCTACTGGCGGACGAACCTGACGCTGCGGCGGCTCGCGCCGCTGTTCGGGGTGTCCAAGTCGGCGGCTGACCGGATCATCGACCACGTCGGGCCGCTGCTTGCGCTCAAGCCCCGGTAACGGTTCCGCAAGGGCACCGTGCTGATCGTCGACGGCACTCTGGTCCCCACCCGCGACCACAGCATCGCCGAGCAGTCCGAGAACTACCGGTACTCCACCAACCACCAGGTCGTCGACGCCCACACCCGCCTCGTCGTGACGGTCGGCAAGCCGCTTCCCGGCAACCCGAACGACTGCAAGGCCTGGGAGGAGTCCGGAGCCAAGGCCGCCGTCGGCAGAGCGACCACGATCGCCGACGGCGGCTGTCCGGGAACCGGCCTGGTCATCCCGCACCGCCGGCCGTGTGGTGGCGAGCTCACCGAACGGCAGGCCGAGCACAACCGTGAGCTCAAGCAGGTCCGCGTCCGCGTCGAGCACGTCTTCGCCCGGATGAAGACTTGGAAGATCCTGCGCGACTGCCGGCTCAAGGGAGACGGCGTCCACCACGCGATGCTCGGCATCGCCCGCCTGCACAACCTTCTCCAGGCCGCGTAGGGCAAGGTACGGGCAGTCGGCGATCCGGCTCCCGCCCGCCCCGAAGATCAATTGCGGGACAGCCCTTGGGCAAATGGAACATGTCGCCCCGCACGTGCTGCGAACCCTTCGGTACATCGACACGATGCAGGTTCGGGGCGTCTCCCTCACGGCCAGGCAGATCGATGCCTTCGCCACAGCCACTCCGCCGGCCGATGTACGCCGAAGCGACCCTTTCAACCCTTTCGCCGGCATGTTTATACGGCAGGGACACGTTATCTCACCTGCGCAGCCAGTCTTCGACTACCTGGTGCGCGTGGGGTGGGGAGACATCACAGCGGGCGGGGTCGTCCTGACTCCACAAGGGCGTGCTGTCATGACCTCGGATACGAAGGCGGGTGGGGACGGGATCGTGGTTGCCGACGTCGTTCTGAGACCGCGTTTGAGATCTGCCGTGTTGTGGGGCTGGCGGGGGCGTTGAGCTCTGTGTGAGTGGGCTCTGGGGGTAGGTATCCGTCGGACCTGGCGGACGGGCAGTGGGCGTTGGTGGAGCCGTTGCTGCCGCCGGCCCGGGTGGGTCCGAAGGGCGGTCGGCGGGAGAAGCATCCGCGGCGGCGGATCGTGGATGCGATCTTCTGTGTGGTGCGGACCGGGTGTGCCTGGCGGCAGCTGCCGAAGGACTTCCCACCGTGGCCGACGGTGTACTGGTACTTCACCTGGTGGCACGACGACGGCACCGTCGAGCGCATCCATGACGTTCTGCGCGGGAAGGTTCGCGAGGCTGACGGACGCGACGTGGAGCCGAGCGCCGGTTTGATCGACTCGCAGTCCGTCCGCACCGCCGACACCGTCCCCGCCGCTACCAGGGGCTTCGACGCGGACAAGAAGGTGAAGGGCCGCAAGCGGTTCATCGTCACCGACACCCTCGGCCTGCTCCTGGCCGTCCACGTGGTTGCGGCGAGCATCCAGGACCGCGACGGCGCGAAGCGGCCCCTGCTGTGGACCAGGTTCGGACCACCCCGGCGTCAAGGAGGTGTGGGCCGACCAGGGCTTCGCCGGCCGTCTGGTCGAGTGGACCGCCCGGATCCTCGGCCGTGACCTGGAGATCGTCCGCAAGGACCCCGGCCGGCGCGGCTTCCATGTCCAGCCCAAGCGGTGGGCGGTGGAGCGCACCTTGTCATGGCTCACCGCCCACCGGCGCCTCGCCCGCGACCACGAGACCAGCCCGGCCCACTCGGAGACGATGATCCGCTGGGCGATGATCGGTGTCATGGTCCGTCGACTCACCCGAGGCCGGCCCGCTCAGCGACCGGGCCCACGACCCCTTCGCCAACACCGCCCTGGGCGTGACAGCCCTTCAGACCGGCACCATCACAACCAGCATGATCCGAGGGCCCTCGGGCACCCTCACCGGTATGACCCGCAACGGCGCCACCTACCACCACCTCACCGACGCCCAGGGCTCGGTGACCACCGTGGTCGACAACGCCGGCCAGCAGGCCGACGCCTACACCCCCCACGGCACCGCCCGCACCACCACCGAAACCGTCCCCCAGCACTGGCGCTACACCGGCGCCTACCTCGACCCCACCGGCCTGTACAAGATGGGCGCCCGCTACCACGACCCCGCCCTCGCCCGCTTCACCCAGCCCGACCCGTCGGGCCGCGAGACCAACACCTACGCCTACACGGGCGGCGACCCCGTCAACTACACCGACCTCAACGGCACCAGTCTTCTGGGCCTTGTCAGCGCAGCGCTTGACTGGAAGTCCGTCATTGATGTCGCAGGTGCAGCAAGCGAGGATGACTCGTCCGGAGCATCTGCTTCGACGGCAGGGACGCTTGCAGGTGCGATCCCTGAGAGCACGCGCGGTACGGCCGCCCTGGCGGCTGGCACACCCACTGGAGGAATCGCAGCCGTAGGCGTAGGTGCCCTGTGCCTCGGTTCCGGTGAATTCGATGGATCGCAGGTTGAGGGGGCTCTTTCCTAATGGTTATTGCTATTCCTTTTCGTGCTGCGGATGTCATCGCCGGGAGCTGCTGAATGATTGAAGTGCCAGATTCGAGCCAGTATGTTGCCGGCCGTTTTACCTATGCGAGCCCATGGGTTTTTCTGGCCGTAGCCGCTGCAGGCGCGGTGATTATCGTCGTCGCGGTCCTGATTAAGAATTCGGGAAAGTAGTTGCTGGAGCCCGGGTAATCATCCGGGCCCCAACCCCCGTCGCCTTAGGAATCGGCGGGGCATCACTCGGCACCATCGGAGCCGGCCTCGGGATGATCGATGACTGCTGACAACAAGAAGCCGTGGAGCATCCGATTGATCTGGCTGGGAGGGCTCCTCTTCCTGATCGGACTGATCCTCTACACGGTCGACCACTTCGTCTGAGCCCTTCACCGACTCCGACTGGTCGAGCGCCAAGACGCACGACACGTTGCCCCCTGCCAGGCCCCGCACGGGTCCGGCAGGGGACCTCGGTACGCGAAGTCCCAGCACGGACCGGACTACGACCAGCCCACCCTGTTGTAGAGGTGCCGTCGCGATCTGAAACGCAGAAGAGGGCTGTACCCCTGCATCATGCCGGGCACAGCCTTGGCCGATCCCGCCCACCTACGGCCGACCGAACACCTCGACCCGGGCCGGCAGGACGCCCTCCTGCTCCACATCGTCCTGGCCCTGCCCGTCGACGTCATCGCCGACCTCACCGGAGCCGAGGCCGCGACCGTCCACATCCGCCTTCGCGGACCCACGGCGTCCATCCGCGAACGCACTGGGCCCCGTCCGGGTGACGGCGGGCGGTAACCCGAAACCGGGCGCCGGTTGTGGTGGCTGGGCCGGGTGCTGCGGGCTGTCTCGGTCTTGGGGAGTGTGTTCCGTGCGCGTCCGTCCCGTCCTCGCCGCCGTCCTGTCCGCCGCCGCGGCGGCCGCGCTGCTCGCCGTCCCGGCCCACGCCGCCTCCGCCACCGAGCCCGCCTCGGCCATCTCGGCGGCTGCCGGGCAGCACCGTACGGTTGGGGAGCAGGTCACCACGACGCTGTGGGAGGCGATCGCCGCGCTGCCGGTGGCGGAGGAGTCCCGGGAGGGCTACGAGCGCACCGAGTTCCGGCACTGGATCGACGCGGACAAGAACGGGTGCAACACCCGGGCGGAGGTGCTGATCGCGGAGGCGGCGTCCGCGCCGTTCGTCGGCGCGAAGTGCTCGCTGTCGGGCGGGGTGTGGGTATCGCCGTACGACGACGTGGTGGCCCAGGACGCCAAGGCGCTGGATGCGGTCCATGTGGTCCCGCTGGCGGAGGCCTGGGACTCCGGTGCCTCTGCCTGGTCGGCGGAGAAGCGGCAGGACTACGCCAACGACTTGGACGAGCCGCGGGCGCTGATCGCGGTGTCCGCGAAGTCGAACCGGTCCAAGGCGGACAAGGACGTCGCCCAGTGGCTGCCGCCGGCCGAGGGCTACCGCTGCACCTACCTGACCGACTGGACGGTGGTGGAGACCCGCTGGGGCCTGACGGTGGACCAGGTCGAGGCCCAGGCGCTGCACTGCCTGGCCGCCGACTGCCCCGACGAGGAGCTCACCGTCACTCTCGCCCGCTGACTCTGCGCGGTCCCGGTCCCGCCGGGCCAGTGTGAGGGCCGGGGTGCGGCGGCGGGCCCGCCGCGCCTTGGCCGTCCCCCGCCGCGCCTTGGCCGTCCCCGCCCGGGGCGTGTGTCCGAACGCCGTGTCACGGCATTCGAGTCCGGGCCCCGGCATCCCGGCCGCACCGCCCGGTGACCGACTGGCGACTGGCAACCCCCACCGGGCGCGCCGTCCGGGCGGCGGGATGGACGCATGACGACCCATCAGACGGACCCGGCCCCGGCCTGCCCCCACGATGCCGTGGTGCTCGAGGCGGACGACCGCCTGGTGCAGGTGGTCATCACCTCGTTCGGCCACGGCCACGGCGACCTGGTGCCGGAGGCCGACATCCTGCTCGACCTGCGGCGCTCCTACAGGAACCCGCACTCCGACCCGGCGATGCGCGAGTTGACCGGGTTCGACGACCGGGTCGCCGCGCACGTGGACGCCACCGCGGGGATCGGCGCCCTGGTGCGGCACACGGTGGCCGCCGTGCTCGACCTGGTCGCCGAGGTCGGCGACCCGCAGCACCGGCTGATCCGGGTCGCGGCGGGGTGTGTCGGCGGGCGGCACAGGTCGGTCCGGGTGGCCCGGGCGGTCCGAGAGGGCGTGCGCGCGGCCGGGCTCGGCGCCGAGGCACTCCACCTGCACGTGCGCCGGCCGGTGATCCAGCAGTGAACGCCCGCCCCAGCGCGGGCGGGTGCCCGTTCTGCGCAATCGCCGAGGGCCAGGCCCCGGCGGTGGTGGTGCGCCGGTGGCCGGACGCGCTCGCCATCGCCCCGCTGCGCCCGGTGACGACGGCCGGGCACGTGCTGGTGCTGCCGATCCGGCACGTCGCGGACTTCACCACCGACCCGGAGGTCAGCGCCGCGGTGATGCGGCGGGCGGCCGAACTGGCCGCCCGGCCGTGCAACCTCATCGCCAACGTCGGTCCGGAGACGAGCGCCAGCGTCGAGCACCTGCACCTGCACGTAGTCCCCCGCCGGTCGGGCGACGGACTGGTGATGCCGTGGGACCAGCCGCCCGGCCCGGCCGAGGACCACCTCCAGCCGACGATCACCACCATCGCGTCATCGCTATCGAGCAGGCCCTGCTGAGCGCGCTGGCCGCCGACCCGGAGAAGGACACCGTCGTGCGCGCGGAGCGGTACAGCACCCGAGAGAGCCCGCCGGGCTTCCGGTACAGCCTGACGGTCGACTGTTCGGACGGATGGAGGCTGTTCGCCACCTGCGTAGGCACCGCCCGCAGGAACGAACGTCTCGCCGACCAGAAGCACTACCGGCCTGACGAGAGCGTGTAGGGCGCGGGTTCACTCCGGGCGCGGCCGGCGTGAAATGACGGTGCTTGAACCGGTGACGGCAGGTCAGACTGTGCGCATGAATCCCGATCGCCGCCCGCTGGGGCTGACCTTCTCCGAGCCCGCCGTCGACCAGGTGCTGCCGGCCGATGCGCGCCCGCTGCTGCTGCCCGAGCAGAACTCGCCGTTCCTGGAGCCTGAGACCGGCCTGCCCGCCCCTTCGGCCGCGGGAGGCTGACCCGTCCGCACCGGCGCCGGATCGTACTGCCCGGCGAATGCCGGGGGCGGGACCACCACGTGGTGGTCCCGCCCCCGCCCGTTCCTGTTCTGGCTCGGTCGGCCGGGCCGGGACACCGGGTTCAGCTGGCCGGGCGGTCGGCGCGGTCGGCGAGGTAGCCGTTGATCCGTCCGGTTTCGAACGCCAGGGTGTGTGGGAGGTCGTGTCCGGCCCACATGCCGAGGGTGAGCAGGAGCTCGCGGGCGTCCTCCACGCGGTGGCCGGGGCGCAGGTGGGCGAGCAGGTGCAGGCCGATCGCGGTCAGGGCGGGGATGTCGAGGGGCCGGTCGGGCGCGGTGGCGGTGTGGGTGGCGACGGTGTCGAGGATGGCGATCGCGGTCGGTCCGGCGGGGTGTTCGTGGAGTTGGGCGTGGGCGACCTGGTCGCCGAACTCGACCAGCCACCGGCGGACCTTCTCGTCGCCGTCGCCGTCGCCGTCGTCGCTGTCGCCGTGGCGCAGGGCGATGAGGCCGACGGCGAGGTGGGCGGCGGCGGTGGTGGCGTCAATGGGAAGGGTGCCGCGCCGTTCCCAGGTCTCGACGGCGGCGGTCAGGCCCTCGAACATCGTCCAGCCGGGCGCGGGCCGGCCCAACTGGCGGGCGGCCGCGTCGCGGGCGGCGGCGCCCAGCAGTCACAGCGCCAGGGCCTCGGCCCGCTCGGGCGGGCCCTGGCGGTGGGCCCGGGCCAGGGCCTCGTACTGCGAGCGCGCGTAGCCGCGCAGCCCCTGCCCGTCGGTGCTGTCCGGTCCGGGGCCGGTGCGGTGGTGGAGGTCCCACCCGGCCAGGGCCCGAGCGGCGTCCTCGGCATCGGCGGCGCGTTCGGGCTCCAGCAGCGCATCCCGGTCGGCCAGCGCCGCGCCGCGCACCAGCACCTCGCGGCCCAGGATCCGGTCCGCCTCGCTCCAGGCGTCGGTGCGGGCGGCGGGGCTCATGCGGCCCTGGTCGGGCAGGTGGCCTCGCAGGCGGTGCAGGGCCCGGGCCTCGACGTCCTCGTGGGGCGCGTCGGCGTAGGCCGGGACGGTGGTGGTCATCGTGGTGCCCTTCGTCATCGGTTCGATGCGCGCGGTCCGAAGGCCCTGGACGGCCCAGCGCTCCCAGGTCCCGGGAGCGGTACCGCGCAGGGCGTCGCGCTTGTACTGGGCGCTGCTGCGGGAGACGCCCAGGGCGCTGCCGAGATCGCCGGTCGACCCGCCAGCGGCCCGGTGCGCGCGGATCGCGGCGTCCCGGATCCCCTCCAGCCGGGGGATCAGCCGGCGGGCCGAAGACCTCGCTGCAGGTGACCGTCGCGCCGTGGCTGGGGCAGGGCGATGCCCGGCAGCAGGCCGTCAGCGCGCTCGCGGCCCCGCTCGCCACCGCCCCCGACGGCACCCGGGACGGGGCGACGTTCGCCCGCCGCTACCGGGCCTTCACCGCCGACCTCGGCGTCGCCCCGGGCGCGACCACCGCGATGCTGCTCCTGGACGCGGTGCGCCTGCGGGTGGAGTGGGTGAAGGACGAGGCGACGGGGGAGTGGTCCTCGCACCTGCGCGAGGGCGCGCTCCCGGCCGGGGACCGGTGCGCGCCGATCGCGGCCGGTGCCCGGCACCCCCTGACCCGCGAACTGCTCAGCGCGGGCCGGGCGGTGTTCGAGGAGGAGGACTACAAGTGGTGGGCGCGCGAGCTCACCGACGAGGAGGCCGGGCGCCGGTTCGCGGTCGCGGTCGACGTCTGCGCCTCCTACCTGTCCGTCACGGACTCCCTGCCGCTGCCGATCGGCGAGCTGGAACACGTGAGCAACCCGGCCTGGGGCAAGGGCAAGACCGCGGGCCTGTGGCTGTGCGACTTCACCCGCGTCCAGGTGGACGAGCTGCTGCCGCACCCCGCCACCTTCCACGGACGCCCGCCGACCGGGCCCGGCTGGTACGCCACCCCCACCGTCGCCTACATGGCCTCCACCTACGGCTTCGACCCGGCCACGATCACCGAGGCGTACCTGTCCACGCACACCGCGCCGCTGCTCAAGGAGTGGACCACCCGCATCCGGGGCGGCTACAAGCGCGTCTACGCCGACCTCGGCCTGAGCGACGGCCAGGGCCCGGCCGAGTTCCTCGCCGCGTACGCGGTCCACAAGGAGACCGGCGCCGACGCGGTGCGCGCGGACGCCCTGACGCTGGGCTCCCTGTACAAGAACATCTACAAGGGCGGCATCGGGAAGTGGTCCGACTCCGCCCGCCACCTCGACGACGAAGCCTGGCTGGAGAAGGTCGCCGCCTCCTGGTCCTACCGGCCCGAGATCCGCTTCCACATCATCGCCGCCGCCCGCACCGCCGCCCACCGCCGGATGCGCAAGACCTGGCTGCTGACCGGCCGGGCCCCGTTCGCGGTGAACGTCGACTCCTACCTCTACGCCACCGACGCCCCCTCCCCGATCGAACTCCTGCCGGTCAAGGACGACGGCTCCCCGGTCCCGGGCGCGCTGCGCCTGGGCATCGCGCCCGGCAGCCACAAGCACGAGGCGTCCGTCCCGCTGCAGGAGGCGGTGGAGGCGATGGAGCGGCGCGAGCACCCCTCCCGGCTGACCCACCAGTACGCCACCGACGGCACCCCGATCCAGACCAGCACCATCACCGAGTCCGAGAGCACCGACGAGCAGAAGGAAGGTGAGGCGTGATGCCCGGCGGATTCAGGGGCCTGTTCGGGAGGGTCCGCGAGACGCTGTTCCCCTCCCGGCGGGCCCCCGTGCAGACCACCACCCAGGCCGGACAGGTGAGGGAGCGCAAGTACGGCGGCAGCACCAGAGCCATGGCCGCCGCCTACGGCGTCGCCCCCCGCACCATCTCCCGCTGGGTCGACGGCACCCGCCACCCGGCAGGCCCGCACCGCGAGAAGCTGCGCCTGGACGCGGTCGACGTCCAGACCACCGAACGCGGCCGCGCCCGCAGGGCCAGGCAGCTGGCCCAGCTCGGCCCCACTCCGGGATCACCGCCCGGGTCGGCCGCGCCCGCACCTTCGAGATCCAGGGCTCCGACGCCGTCCGCGCCCGCGACATCCACCTCGACCTCACCGGCGACCAGGCCGCCGCCCTCGCCCTCGCAGGAGACGAAAGCGAGGTCCGCGAGGTCATCGGCCAGGCCCTGGCCGACTACTTCAACGGCGGCTCCTACGGAGGCTTCAGGCCGGACGACTTCGAGTACGACACCGACGACTTCGACCTGAACTGACCGTCCGACACCCCGTCCCAGGTGGCGGCCCACCCGGGCCGCCACCTGGGCGCACCCTTGCCCGTCGCCAGATAAGCGCCGACGGAGCCCACCCGGCCTACGCGTTGGCCCTGCGGCGGGCCCTGGCCCGGTCGAGACGGTAGAAAAGCGCGTACTCCTCAGGGCCGGCCCACGCGAACGCGCCGGCCTTGCGCGCCATGGCCGCCGCCGCCCACGCGGCGACCCCCATGGCGGGGGTGCCGAAGACCACCAGGGCCAAGAACGCAGGGCCGCCGGTGAGAGCCGTCACGGCCATGCTCTCAAGGAAGAACACGGCCCCCGCCGCCAAGGACGCCCGCACGGGCCAGCGCCTGGTGGGCGCGCCCTTTGGGCTCGCGGCCAGAAAGACCCCGGCCACCAGTCCCGGCAGCGCCCCCGTGGCCAGACCGAACGCGACGGCCGCGAGCCCGAGCCAGAAAGACGTCGCGACACCCGCACCGATGAACAGGCAGGGCACGGCTCCCACCACCGCACCCAGCCCGGTGGCGTGCCAGACGACCGTCGACTTGCGAAGCACGATGCACCTCTCCTCGACAGCGGACTGTATGCGAAACATCGGACAAGCGATAAGTCCACACCGGGAACCGCTCGGCTTGGCCGCAGGGCCGGTGCCGGTAGCCTCGTCCTCCCTGACGAGTGGAGGTGAAGCCTTGTGGAAGACGCGCTCGATGCCCTCTTCGGCCTGCTGCCCCGTCCCGGCGGCGTCCGGGCCAAGGACTGGCAGGCGGTACGCGGCCGGCTCCGGGTCGATCTGCCCGCCGACTACAAGGCCTTCATCGACGCCTACGGGGGCGGCCGCGTCGACTGCTACCTGTGGGTCCTGGAGCCGGGCTGCGCGAATACGTTCTACGACCTCATTACGGCCGACGAGGAGCGCGCGGAGGCCAACGGGCAGCTCTGGGGGGGCGGGGAGGCCAAGCCGTCCGAACTCGGCGAAGCCGACGCCCGGCTCATCCCGTGGGCGTCCACCGACAACGGGGAGTTCCTGTACTGGCTCGCCCGCCCCGGCCAGGACCCCGACGCCTGGACGGTCATGGTCAACGAGGCCCGCGGCCCCTGGTGGGAGCACGTCGACCTCACCTTCACCCGCTTCCTGACCGCGGCCCTGACCGGGGCGATCCGCTGCGAGATCCTCTCCGACCTCTTCCCCACCTGCCCGCACGACTTCCAGCCCTCCCGCCACTTCGCGTGACCGGCCGTTCCCGGGCACGGCTTCGCGTCGCCCTCCCGACGCGGCGTCAACTCTTCGCCCGCAAAGGAGATTTGGCGGTCCACCGGCGGGCAGGCGGCCGGTATGGCGTATACAGCGGAACGGGGCCGCCCCGCGGCGGGCGGCAAGCGCATCTGGGTCCTCTGGGCGGTGGGGGCGGTGTCGGCTGCCCTCTACGCGGTGTTCCTGCACGTGTCGAGCGGGGGGCCGTGGTGGCTGTCGATCGCCGCGGGGGCATTGTGGGCTGTGATGACCGTCGGGCTCATCCACTGGGGCCAGCGGCGTCGTGCCCGGAAGCTGGGGCTGAGCGGCCTGGCGGAACTGGCCGAGCTGGGCCGTGCCATCAAGGACGAGCGCATCCCCCAGGACCCGGTCCAGCAGAACGTCCTGCGCACCGTCATCCGGCACAACCGCAAGCGCCGACGCCTGGCCCTGTGGTCGTGGCTGATCGTGGGCGCGGTCATGATCTGGAACGCCGTGTCCATGTGGCACCGGCACGGCCCGGCCGCCGGGATCATCTCCTCCCTGTTCGTCCTGGCCTGGATACCGACGATGTACTTCGCCGACCGCCGCCAGCAGCAGAAGCTCCACCACCTCGAACTGCGTTTGCAGGAGCTCGACTCCGGCCGCACCCCCTCCGCCCCGTAGGCGGCACTCCGGCAGTCCAACGCCCCGGCCCTGCCTCCGTGAGGGATCCCCCGCCGCACGTGTCAGCGAAGGATCCCTCATGGAGGCGGGGCCGGGGATTTTCTCTCCCGTAAGTGGTCAAAGCGGCTGTGAGCTGGGATTTTGCGTGGAGATCGGTCGTGGGCGGACGGTAGGGTGCGGCTCTCTTCCCCCCTTGTACGAAGACGGAGTACGCATGTCCTCGCCCGCCTCCTACGCCTCCCCGCGCGTGCTGGCAACCGCCTGCTCGGTGCTGCTGGGCCTGACCGG
>NZ_JBIVKJ010000033.1:0-22052 GCF_044750705.1 Kitasatospora sp. NPDC088783 | reverse complement strand
GGCTGGCTCGGCAAGGTCATCTTCGGCGTCGACTCGATCGACGGCTTCTTCGACATCTCCACCTGGGTCGCCGCCATCGTCGGCTCGGTCATCCTCCTGGTCATCTACCGCCTGGTCACCGGCAACCGGCACAGCCGCGCCTGAACGATCCGCGTACCCGTGAGGCCGGCCCCCGACACCGGGGTCGGCCTCACCTCGTGTGCCCGGCCGGGCCCGCCGACCGTGGGCGCGCGCAATCAGGTCAACCGCCAAGACAGGACGTGGTTTCCGGGGCTTCCCGCTCCAGGCAGAATCTGTGCGAAAGTCGAGACCCCGCGTTTCCGTTCCCGGCCGCCTATTTGGCCAAACCGGGTGGGATTCGGGCGCGTTCCCGAGGACTACGCCGGATTCTGCAGAAAAACTCCCATTTTCTGTGAACGGTGGCATGGGTGCGCAGTGCCGGGGCAGACGGCTTTCCGTAGGAAGAACGTGAGAGCTCGACGCGAGGAGGCAGCGATGACCGAGGCTATGTGGGGTTACGAGGGTGCCGAGGGCTACGCCGCGGGCGCGAACCTGACGGGGTACCGGGTCGAGGCGACGGACGGCCACATCGGCAAGGTCGACAAGCACACCGTGGACGTCGGCGCCGGCTACCTCGTGGTCGACACCGGCCCGTGGATCTTCGGGCGCGAGGTGCTGCTCCCGGCGGGCACCGTCACCCGGGTCGACGACCAGGAGAAGACGGTGTGGGTCAACCGCACCCGGGACGAGGTCAAGAACTCGCCCGAGTACGACAAGGACCAGCACGCCGACGACCCGGCCTACCGCCAGCAGGTCGGCGACTACTACGGCAACGGCACCGGCATCTGACCCGCCGCACCCGGGCCGCTCAAGGTCCCGCGTCTTCGGACGCGGGACCTCTGCGTTTCCCACCGCCTCCACCGGACCGCGCCGAAAACCTCCGCGCCGGGGACTCCCGTCCCGCAACCGGGCGTCTGCTACCGCACCGTGGCGAGAGCTCGAGGCTGGACGGTGCCGCTCGGCCCGTGGGGCCGTGAGGGCCGGGCAGGCACGCTGCCGTCCCGCACGCCGAGACCCCACAAGTCCTTCGCGCAATCAGAAGGCATGCGCGCGTTGCCAAGGGGTAGACAAGGGCAGACCGTGCCGCTGTGGGAAGGAACCGACCGTGACGAGGGACCAGCTCCTGACAGCAGCGCCCAACCCGATGAACGAACGTACGCACATCGCGCCGCCGCGCGGCCCCCGGGAGATCGCACCGGAGCTGGCGGAGCTCGGCGATCTGACGGGGGTCGCACCGGCCGACGCCCGGGACCTGACCCGGGTGCTGCTGGTGCGCCTGGCCGGTCTGGAGGAGGGCACCCGGGAGTACTCCTACGTGCGGGCCTCCCTGGTGGAGCTCAATCTCTCCCTGGTGCGCTTCGTCCTTCGTCGTTTCGGCTCGCACCGGGAGAGCACCGAGGACCTGATGCAGGTCGGCGCGGTCGGACTGATCAAGGCCATCGACCGCTTCGAGACCGAGCGCGGCTTGGAGTTCACCACCTTCGCCGTCCCCACGATCCTCGGGGAACTGCGCCGGCACTTCCGTGACACCACCTGGGCCGTCCACGTGCCCCGGCGACTCCAAGAGCTGCGCCTGACCCTGTCCAAGGCCCAGGACGCCCTGTCGCAGACCCTCGACCGGGCGCCGACGGTGGCTGAGCTGTCCGAGTACCTGGGGATGGCGCAGGAAGAGGTCATCGAGGGGCTCCAGGCCGCGAACGCGCACAGCACCGACTCCCTCGACGTGCCGGCCGGGCCGGACGGCGACGGCCCGGGCGCGTTCGCCGCCAAGATCGGCAGCACCGACGAGCGCCTGGGCATGGTGGAGGACCTGGTCTCGCTCCAGCCCCTGATCGCCGCCCTGCCCGAGCGCGACCGCCTGATCCTGTCGATGCGCTTCACCGAGGATCTGACGCAGTCCCAGATCGGCGAGCGCCTCGGCCTGTCCCAGATGCACGTCTCCCGCCTCCTCTCCCGCGCACTCGCGAAGCTGCGCCGGGGACTCGAGGCGGTTTGAGGCAGGTCGGCCCACGGAGCGGAACGGTCGGCAACCAACGCGCCCGCCCGCAGGACACCGCCCCGCACGGTGAGAGGCTGTGAGAATGCAGTCGTACGATCACGTCACGTCCGCCCAGGTGGGCGCTGTCGCGCTCGAGGACAGTGCCGGCGCCGACGTGCGGTCCGGCGGTGACGGCATCACCGTCTGCCAGATCGCCGGAGACCTGGACATCGAATCGCTGGCACCCGTCAAGGAGACCCTCGCCGAGGTGCTCCGCGGCAACCGGCTCGTCGTCCTCGATCTGGCCCAGGTGGCGTTCTGCGACTCCTCGGGGCTGAACATGCTGCTCACGGCCCGTGCGGACGCCCTCGCCGCCGGTGCCGTGCTGCGGCTGGCGGCAGTGTCGCAACCCGTGAAGCGGCTGCTGGAGATCACCGGAGCCGCAGCCGCTTTCGACGTCCGCCCCACCGTCCAAGCCGCGATCGCCGAACTGCCGTGACCGTGACTTCTGTGCCCCATCGGGTCCGGGCGCAGCACACGACCCAGCCGAATCAGCCGCAGTGCAGCGGGCAGGCGAAGCGGCAAGGACCGCCAACGCGAAGGGCCGACCCAATGATCCCTGCCCGGCAGGCCCTCGACGACAGCCTGTCCGTCACCGTGCCGACGCTGCCGCCGGGCGGCCAGCGACGCCGCCTGGCCATGGACAGGCAGCGCAAACCGGTCGCCCGCGCGCGGGAGTTCACGCGCGGTGCCCTGGCCGACTGGTCGTGGCCCGGCGCCGACGACATCGTCCTGCTGGTCGCCGAACTCGTCGCCAACGCCGTGCTGCACGCCGGCGGTCCCCAGGACCTCATCCTCCACGCCACCGACACCCGTCTGCGCGTCGAGGTCACCGACGCCTCCCGGACCGCACCCGCACCGCGCGAACCGCACCAGCCCAGCACACCCGGCGGCCACGGCCTCCACATCGTGCGTACGATCTCCGACCGATGGGGCACCACACCACTTCCCTCCGGCAAGGTTGTTTGGGCCGAGATCGACGTCTCCTTGACCGTTGACAGGTGGCTTTGACCGCCTTCGGCGTCCGGGGGGATGCCCTGGGGGTTCAGTGGGTGTGGTTGTCCGGCGGGGGCCAGGGCCCCTCGTAGGCCGGTCCGCAGTCGGCGGGCAGGTTGGCCACCACCAACGCGGCTGCCTCCCGCGGGGTGAGGCCCTTGCCCAGGACCGACGAGTACAGCGGCCCGTACACCGAGCACGGCGTGCCGCCCGCGATGAACGGCAGGTCGTTGCTCCATGGGAACTGCGAGTTCCGGTGGAAGGTGAGACACCCGTGGCTCGGGAACGGGAACAGCACCCGCAGGCGCGGTTCGGCGTAGGCCGCCTCCATCACTGCCGGATCCCCCCGTCGTACCGCGGGGTCGCCCGCCAGCATCAGCCGCCAGGTCTTCTCAACCGTCGTCTCCTCAGCCATCCGGCGATCATGGCGCTCACCCCCCTGGCAGGCAACCTGCGCAGTCAGGTCTGGGCCCAGTCCTTCGGCCGGCGCGCGCATCGGAGCATCTTCCTGAAGCCGGTCAAGGTCACTTCGCAATCGGTCAAGGTCACCTGTCAAAGGTCACCTCTCCTCCTGACCAGCCATCCCGGCTGACTCATGGCGCGGTCGTCTGCCCGGTCATGGCGAATCGCTTCGGCTCTCGGGTGCTCGCCCAGGCCCGCACCCAGGAAATCGGTGCCGACGACCACGCCCGCCGCCAGCGCGAGCGTCACCGGGCCGCCCTTGCCGGTGCCCGCGCCCTTCCACCAGGGCCGGGAAGTCGTGGTCGAAGTCGGCGGGGGAGGGCTCGCGGGTGCGGCGGATCTCCAGGAAGCGCATCACGGCGAGGTCGAGGAACAGCGGCAGGCCGTGGGAGCGGGTGGCGATGGCCCGGCGCACCGGCTCGCCGATCAGCGCTCCGCCGCCGGGATCGGTGAGACGGCGGGCGAGGTAGTCCTCGCAGTCCTCGGGGCTGAAGTCGCCGATCAGCACCTGCCGGTCGGCCTCCGCCGCGGTGCCTGCGCGCGGGGCTCCGGCGGCGCTCGCGGCCTCGGCAGTGTTCACGGTGACCCGGGTGGAGTCGACGGTGTTCGCCGCGGGCGGCGGGGACGCGGGCGGCGAGCTGCGGCCACGCACCGGGCCCGGTGTAGTCGAGCTGGCCTTGCAGCGCCTCGTCGGCCCACTGCGGCCAGCTGCGGCCGGTGATGGCGAACAAGACATTGGGCATCAGCCACACCACCCGCTGCATCAGGCGCTCCGGCTCGCGGTGGGTGCGGTCGCCGGTGTCCTCGAAGGTGTCCAGCAGCACCACCGGCACGACGGCCTTCTTCGCGGGCAGCCGGTCGATCTCGTAGGCGAGCAGGTGCGGGGAGAAGGACAGCGCCTCCAGGTCCGGCTCCACCTCCAGTAGGTCCGCCAGCCGCGGGCACCCGGCCAGCGCCCGGGCAGTGCTGCGGCGCTCGCGCACCACCCGCACCAACGCGGTGGCCACCTGCCCGACCGCAGAGCCCACCAGCCCGGGCAGCGCGAGCTCCTCTGCGGCCTTCGACAGCGCCCCCTGCAGCTGATCGGGCAACGCCTTCGCCAGCTTGCTCACCAGCCCGGCGCGGCGCAGGTACTCCTCCAGGCTCTCCCCGGGGTGGTTGTGCTCCCAGTACCGGCCCAGCGCGAGGTCGAAGGCGGGCAGGGCGCGATCCAGCCCGGCCAGCGCCGGACGCAGCGTCAGCACCAGGCGTTCGGAGTCCGTCCCGGCCGAGCGGGCGAGGTCGGTGCGCACCGGCAGCAGCCGCGGCGCCGCGGGCCAGGACGGCTCTCCCCACTGCGCCGGCCGCGATCCGGCGGCGCCCAGCGCCGCCTCCAGCTTCCTGGACAGGGCGGACTTGCCAACGCCGCCGATGCCGTGGAAGACCAGCACGTTGCACCGCGCGCCCTCCAGGTCCTGGACATCGAAGCCCTCGGCGCCGACACGGACCAAGTGCTCGCCGAGGGCGGCCGAGAACACCGCCCACTGGCCCTCCCGGTTGGTGAACGCCTCCTCGGCACCCACGCTCCGGTCGTTCGACCCGAACGGCGCCCGCAGATCCCGCCCCGCCATCGGCCAGTCCCCTCCCTGGTGTCCGGTCCCAACCCCCGGGTTCGGGCGGGCCGGTGAGCGCCGTCCCGGCCCGATCGCGGGACCGGAGGCCAGGCAGGCAGCGGCGCCGACAGCGCCGGAGGCGCCCCTGCAGCCGACCGCCCCATCCCGCCCCCCTCTTCCTCCCCTCTTCCTTCCCTCTTCCGCCCGCGCCCCGGCCGACGGGAGCCCGCCGCGCTGCCGAAACGGGTCGGGGAGCACAAGGGCGTAATTCGTTCCTGCTGCGCGAGGTGGACCTGTGCCCGATGCCCACGCCCCGGACCCGCTCGGACCAGCCGCAGGCCCCGACAGCCCGCCTTTGGCGGCGGACGCGGCGCTGCTGGCCCTGGACGCGATCCGGGCGGTAATCGCTTGGTACCAGGCCGGCATCGAGACCGAGCGGGCCTCGGCGCAGCCGGACCCCGAACTCCTGCAGGAGTGGGCCGCCGACCAGCAGACCGCGGCCGCCGACCGGGACCGCCTCCGAACCGCCACCGACACGCAGGCGGCAGCGATCGCCGAGCGCTGCACCCGGCTGCTGCGCACACTCACCGCGGGGTAGACCCTGGCCGGGAGGAGCGCCGGAGCGGCCGGTGCCGCCTCCAGGCGACGCGGCTGCAGGGCGGGCGGCATCAGCTGCCGGGCCAGGGCCTCGGTGCGCCGCAGTTCGTCGGCGTGCTGCGGCAGCGCGTCCACCAGCGCGGCGTGCCGGGCGAGGAACTCGGCGGCCTCGCGCCGAGGTAGGGCCGCAGGCGCTCCAGGGCGAGCGCCGCGATCGGGTACGAGCCGCCGTCGCGGCCCTGGAGGCGCAGGTCCCGTCCGGCGCGGTCGACGATGTGCAGCGCGTCGAGGGCGGGGTGGGTGACCGCGGCGCGCACGGCCTGGTCGACGCCGTCGAAGACGGCGCGGTGGCCTTCGGGCGCGGTGAAGCGCGCAGGCACGCCTGCGCGCTGGTTGTCGGCGTAGCGCTGGGCCGTGCCCTGGAGGCTGTCGGCCTCCCGGACCGCGAGGACCTGCAGCACCACGTGGTAGCCGCAGGCGTGGAAGGCCGCGGCGAGGGCCAGGAGGTCTGCGGCGCGCGAGGGCGCGACCTCGACCATCGCATCCGCCCGGTGCGCGCGCACCGGGTCCTGGGTCTGGCGCATCCGCAGCGTGTAGTCGTGGCGCACCAGTTCACCGGCCCGGCGCGGGTCCTGGAGCAGCAGCATCGCGTAGTCCGGGTGGAGGGCCTTGAGATCGTCGCCCGACAGGTGCACGCAGTGCGGGTCCTATCCGGCCAAGGACCCGTCAGGCCGCCTTCGTCTTGCCCGCGCCGGGCTGCCCGGCGACGGAGACGACCCGCGGGTGCTTGCGCGGGACGAGGCGCTCCAGCAGGGGAGCGGCGATCTTCTCCTCGAAGTCCCGCTGGTGCTGGCGGGGGTTGAGGCGGTACCGGTCGACGCCCGGGGCGGCGGCGCGGGCCTGAGGCGGCCGCCGGACCCGCTCGGACCCGCGCGGCGAGGGCCAGCGCCCGGGCGGGGTCCCGCTCGACGGCCAGCACCCGGTCGGCAGGAACCAGCCGCTCGGCCCGGACGAGGTCGCGGCGCACCGCGTCCACCGAGTTCTCGAACCAGGCGCTCTCCCGCGCCCCCCAGCACCGGTCGCGCTCCTCCACGACGGCCTCCGGCCGCCGCCCGCCGCACCCAGCCCCTGCCGCGGACCTCGTTGCTGTACAGCACCTCCATCCCGCGCCGCACCACGGTGACCCGATCGGCCAGGCACTGCGCGTCGATGGCCCGCAGGGTCTCCACCAGCCCGGCGGCACACGCGTCGTGGTTGACCCAGGACACGTACCGGCCCACCCCCGCCACCAGCGTCTGCGCCGTGTAGCGCTCGACCGTGCCCAGCAGGCTCACCGCCTCGTGCACCGCTACCACCAGCACCTCCACCCGGTACCCGGCCGCCCTCCACACCGCGGCCTCGGCGCGGAAGGCGTCCGGGTCGGCGAGCGCGCTCTCCACCAAGGCATCCCGGCCCGCGGCCCGGGCCGCTTCCTCCGCCTCAGCCTGTCGCGCGCGCACGGCCTCCCGGACCACGGCTCCGGCGGTGCGCACGTCCCGCTCCAGCAGCGCCGCGTACTGCTCCTCGGAGTCTTTGTAGAGGTCGCTGCAGATCCGGACGGCCGGTCCCCGGAGCAGCAGGACGGCGTGGAGCACGTCGCCGAGCGCGGTCTTGCCTGCGCCGGGCTGCCCGGCGGCGATGACGACCACCGGCCGACGGCCCAGGTCGGCGCCATCCTTGCAAGGCAGCCCGGCGCGGTCCGAGGGACCGGACCCGCTGGCCTGTGTGCGCTTCACCGGTGCCTCGCTCACCACGCCACCCGTCAGATTTGTTCTGGATCTAGTTAAGAAGTCATCTCATTTGGACTTGTAGGCTGTTCACGTGACGATCGTGGAGCGCCTGGTGCCGGATGAGTTGTGGGGGTTGTTCCAGCGGGTGGTGCCGGCGGCGCCGACCCGGCCGCAGGGCGGAGGCCGCCGCCGGCACGGGGACCGTGAAGTGCCGGCCGCGATCGTGTTCGTCGCCACCTCGGGCTGCACATGGGCCCGGCTTCCGTCCTGCTTCGGGCCGTCCGGTCCCACCGCGCACCGCCGGTTCGCGGAGTGGACCGCGGCCCGGGTGTGGGCCAAGCTCTACCGCCTGGTCCTGGACGAACTCGGTTCGCGGGGCGAGTTGGACCGGTCTCGGTGTGCGGTCGACTCGGTGAACATGCGGGCCCTGAAAAAGGGGATCTGACGGGTCCGAATCCTGTCGATCGGGGCAAGTTCGGGTCGAAGATCCACTTGCTCACCGAACGCACCGGTCTGCCTATCTCGCTTGCGGTCTCCGGCGCGAACCTGCACGACAGTCAGGCCCTGATCCCGCTCGTCGAGGCCATCCCGCCGATCCGCTCGCGCCGCGGGCCGCGTCGGCGCCGGCCCGGAAAGCTCCACGGCGACAGAGCCTACGACCACCGTTTCATCCGCTCCTACCTGCGGCGACGGCAGATCGCCCACCGCATCGCCCGCCGCGGCATCGAATCCTCGACCCATCTTGGCCGACACCGCTGGGTGATCGAGCGAACCGTGGCCTGGCTCGGCGGGTACCGCCGACTCCACCGCCGCTACGAACGCAAGGGCACCCACTTCGCAGCCTTCGCCACCATCGCCGCCGCCCTCATCTGCCACCGCAGACTCACCAAATGAGATGACTTCCAAGGGCGTGTCCGAGCAGACCTCGGAGCGGCTTTGCGCGGTGCTCGCGGACTGGGACACCGGTCTGCTCCAGCGGTGCCCAGGCCGGACCCGGGAGATCGGCCCCGGGCCCGGCCTGTTGAACCCGGACCTCAGCAGTCCTCGTCTTCGCCGTCGGCCGGCGGGCGCAGCCGGTCGTCAGCGTCGACCTGGCCCCAGCGCAGGGCGTGCCGAACGGTATCGGTCATCCACACCATGGCCTGCTCGGGAGCGGGCTGGGTGAGCTTGTAGACCTCGCTGACGATCCGCATGCCGCCGGGATGGGCGGCGACGCCGACCAGGTTGTTCCACAGGTCGACCCGGTACTCCCACCGCTCCGGTTCTCCGCGCCGTTGCGGCACCGGGACGGGGACCTCGGCGCGGACCCGGGCGCCGTTTCGCTCCGAGTCGGCCCGGCCCTCGCAGGCCCGCAGCAGGACGGCATTCTACTCGTCGCCAATGGCCGGGTGGGGGAGGAAAGCGCGGGTGCTGTCGCGGAACCACCCGCGCAGCAGGGCGTCGTCATTCCCGATGCGTTGCTGGCCGTCGCCGTCGACCAGGGTGCCGATGAGCTGGCCGAGGTGGGCGGCCGGCTCCAGGTCGCCACTCCGCCGGTAGTCGACAGCGACTATGACCCGCCAGGTCTGCTCCTTCCACCGCGTCGGATCCGGGCCGTCGCCGTCGCAGGTGCCCCAGCCCGCGCCGAGCCGGACGGCCTGCCGCATGTTCAGGCCCGCCGAACCTGCCGTTCGTCAGGCCGGCCAGGCGCTGCGGGATGTGCGGGGCGCGGGTGCGGTGAAAGCCGGACTCGGGTGACCAGCACCAGGGGTTGCGCTTGAAGGTGAGCCGGAAGTCGGGGTCGTCCACCAGGTCCTCACCGTAGGGGGAGTCCTCGTGGCCGGTGCAGGGCTGGCAGGTGTGCCCGCGGTAGGCGGGGTATCGGCCGTCTGGGCCGCGTCGGCGGGTGTTCGGTACGGAGGCGGCAGCGGTCTTCGTCATGCCGTGACAACGGGCCCGCGGCGGCGGACACGCGCCCGGGCCCGGCACGGTGGCGAGGTGCGCCTCGTCAGGTGGGGCCAGCTGCGTCTTCCCACCCGCCTCCCGCAGCGACGGCGGGCCGACGGCGGTGTTCGAGGAGAACCGGCAGGCGGTGCTGTTCGGGGAGACGTTCCGCGGCCAGCGCCCTCGACCTGGCGACGGGACTCCTTCCCGAGCAGCAGCCGGGGCCGTCGCTGACGGGCGGTCAGCGGACGAAGGTGGGCCTGGTCCGGCATCACAGCTGCCGGACCAGGCCCACCGCGCATTGCGCCGCCCCTCAGCCCCACCGAGCCCGCCGAGACCGCGACACCGCCGCAGCAGGCAGACGGCCACCGGTCCCGTTCGTCCAGGACGTACGGGACCGCCTGCAGGCCGGTGGGGCATCGCTCCTGCCTGGAGCTGATGGGCACCGTGTGCTGCCGGATCTGGATTCCCGCGCGCACCCCGGGTGCGCTGCGTTCGCGGGCTCGTCAGGGTGCTGTGGAGCGCTGGGGCCGGCAGTTGACCTGCTTGTCCGGGGGGTCGTCACCAGGCGGGCAAGCCCCTTCGCCGATAACGGTTTGGCTACGCAGGGCAGGCCGGGCGCGGCCGGCCCGGGAGAGCGCACGACGTCAGGCGCAGAGCCAACTGTCAGTCATTTCATTGCAATGAAAAGTAAATTGATGGCCCGTCAGAATTTTCAGTGACGAATCTTGCGTTTTTCTCCGCCGGGGATGGGTGGATATTTTGTCCGCAATCATGGCTATAGGAGCCATTGGTTGGACTTGCTTATTTCTGCTGCTGGATCGCCCATTGGTGAGGGTTTGCGCTTCATGGCGGGGGTGGCGGAATGTCTCGCCTTCCGGATATATCTAGCCGCTGTTCATGAAGATTTCCTGGGAGTTCGAGTGCTGACGATTCGCCGTAGCGTGGTGCTGCTGCTCTGCATGATCCTGGCCGTGCTCGGGATAGCGGACGGCGCCACGGCGCTGGAACAGTGGGCGCCTGCCCCCAAGTCCCAGGCGGATCCCGGCGAGCGGCCCTCCCAGCACCGGGCCGCGATCGATGGGTCGCACGCCGCGACCTCGCGCCAGACCGAGACGATCACCGACGGCGGCCGGGCCGGGCATGCGCCTGCCGAGGGAGAACTGGCCGAGGACGCGGCGTCCGAGCCGGGTAAGGACCCGCTCGACGTCGCCGCTCCCGCGCTGCCGGTGCCGAAGACCGAGCTGACGACCGGGCCGGAGGTCTCGGCCGCTCCGGTGGTGGGGTTCGACCGGAAGAGCAGTACCGAGGTCGTCGGCGAACGCGACGCCCAGCAGCGGGTGTACCTGAACAAGGACGGCACCTACACCACCCGCTACTACACCGCCCCGGTCAACTTCCGCCGCAAGGACGGCAGCTGGCAGCCCATCGACGCGACCCTGGAGCCGCGCATCGGCTCGACGATGGGCCGGTCGGTTGCCGGCCAGGACGGCTGGACCACGAAGTCCGGCGAGCGTGAACTGTCGTTCGCGGCCGCCGCAGACCGGGACCCGCTGGTTTCGCTGGATCTCGGCGACGGTCTCGCGGTCGGCTACGCGCTGCGCGGCGCCGCCGCCTCCGCGGGCAGCGTCGAGGGCGAGAACATCACCTACCGTTCGGTGTTCCCGAAGGCGGACGTCGAGTTCCGGGCCGGCAGCGACTCCTTCAAGGAGGTGCTGCTGCTCCAGGACGCGAGCGCCCCCACCGAATGGGTGTTCCCGCTACGACTGAAGGGCGTCACCGCCTCGATCGAGGACGGCGCGCTGATCCTCAAGGACGGCCAGGGCGCCGTGCGCGGGCGGATGCCGGCCGGCTGGATGGAGGACTCGAACCAGGCCCCGAACTCCGGCGGCCAGGGCGTGGTCTCCTCCGGCGTGACGTACGAGCTGATACCCGACGGCGCGGGCACCGCGCTGAAGGTCAAGCTGGACGAGCAGTGGCTGCACGCCCCCGACCGGGTCTTCCCGGTGAAGGTCGACCCGTCGGTGACCTCGGTGCGCCCCGTCGAGGGCACCTACGTGATGTCCGGCTACACCGCCGACTACTCGGGTGACACCGAGCTGAAGGTCGGCACCTACAACGGCGGTGGCAACAAGGCCGCCTCCTTCCTCAAGTTCAGCGGTGTCGAGAACACTCTGCGCAACGCCTCCGTGCTGGGCGTCAAGCTGTCCGTGTACAACTCCTGGTCGTCCTCCTGCAAGGCCAAGCCGGTGACGGTCCACCCGGTCACCTCCAACTGGTCGCAGGGATCGGTCCGCAGCTGGCCCGGCCCGTCCATCGGGGCCGCGCTGACCTCGGCGAACTTCGCCCACGGCTGGCGGGCCAGTGACAGCAGCGCGTGGTCCTGCGCCCCCGCCTGGGAGCCGATCGACCTCGGCGAGGAGGGCAAGAACCTCGTCAACCGCTGGACCCACGGCTGGCAGGCCAACTACGGCCTGGCGCTGAAGGCCGACGACAACGACTCCGGCGGCTGGAAGCGGTTCGGCAGCGACAACTCCGGCGCCGCTGCGCCGAGCCTGGACGTCACCTGGTCGAAGTACGGCGCGGACTACGAGCTCTTCGACTGGGTCCAGCCGGTGACGGCCACCCAGGAGGGCGTCTTCCGGGTCCGGGCGTGGAACCGCGGCCAGGAGACCTGGACGCCCGGCGGCAACTACAAGATGTCGTACCTGCTGTTCGACCAGTGGAACAACAACATCACCAACTACGGCACCAACATCGCCTGGACCCCCGTCTCCGCGGACACCCCGACCAATGCCGGGAACATGTTCGAGGCCAGGATCAGGCCGCTGCCACAGGGCACGTACAAGATCGTCTGGACGATGGACGACTACGGCACGAAGAGCTTCTCCGCCGACGGCATCACCTCGCCCGCGATGATGTTCTCCTCCATCAACATCCCGCCGGTGCTCAACCGCCTGGCCCCGCCCTCGCAGTCCGTGGTGCGCCAGCTCCAGCCCACGCTGAGCGCCGAGGGCACCGACCCCGACCGCTCCCCCCTGGCCGCCCTGGACTACCGCTTCGAGGTGTGCCGGGTCGTGGGCCAGGACGCCCGGGTCGACTGCAAGCAGTCCGCCTGGGTGCACTCGGGCAACTTCGTCGTTCCCGAGGGCTGGCTCTCCTGGAACGAGCAGTACGCCTGGTACGCCGAAGCCGGTGACGGCGCCACCAGCAGTGCCAAGTCCCAACCCTCCTACCTGCGCACCCTGCTGCCGCAGCCCGCGCAGTACGCCACCTCCGCCGACTCCGGCCGTGACTTCAACGCGGCCGTCGGCAACTACACCACCGCGGCCACCGACGCCGCGCTGCCCACCGTGGGCCCGGAACTGTCCGTGACCCGCAGCTACAACTCCCTCGATCCGCGCGTCGACGGTGCGTTCGGAGCGGGCTGGACCAGCCGCTGGGACATGCGCGTCCAGGTCGAGTCCAGCGGCTGGCTCACCCTGCCCGGGAACGTCGTCCTCACCGCCTCCAACGGTGCCCGCGCCCGCTTCGCCTGGGACGGCGCCAAGCAGGCGTACATCGCCGGCGGAGGCATGGCCGCCGACCTGCGCAAGGCCGACGGCGGCGGCTGGACGCTCACCGACCGCGCCGGCACCGTCCACACCTTCGACACCGGCGGCCGTCTCACCAAGGTCACCGACAGTGCCGGCCACACCCAGAACCTCACCTACACCGGCGGGAAGCTCAGCCGCGCCACCGACGCCCTCTCCGGCCGCCACCTCGACTTCACCTGGACCGGCAGCCACATCACCGGCGTGGCCGTATCCGGCGCGAGCGGCAGTTGGACGTACGTCTACAGCGGCGACCGCCTCACCAAGGTCTGCCCGCCCGGCACCGCCGCCAACGCCGCCACCGGATGCACCCTCTACGAGTACGGCACCGGATCCCAGTACCAGGCGGCCCTCCAGGACGCCGGACCGATCGGATACTGGCGCCTGGGCGGCAGCGAAGGCACCGCCGACAACACCGCCCGCACCCCCGACCGCGCACCCGCCCAGTCCACCGACGTCACCTGGGGCGCGACCGGAGCCCTCACCGGCTCCACCGACACCGCCGCGACCTTCAACGGCAGCACCTCGTACGTCGAACTGCCCGCCAAGTCGATCAGCGGCTCCACCTACCGCTCCGTCGAACTCTGGTTCCGCACCGCCGCCCCCGGCGTGATCCTCACCTACCAGAACCGCACCATGGCCGAGGCGCCGAACAACGTCGTGCCCGCCCTGTACGTCGGCTCCGACGGCAAACTGCGCGGCAAGTTCAACACGACCGGCGACCCGATCACCTCCACCGGCTCCGTCAAGGACAACGCCTGGCACCACGTCGTGCTGTCCGGCGCGCAGTCCAGCACCGCCCTCTACCTCGACGGAAACCGCGTCGGCACCATCGACGCCGCCATCGACCACCTCGACATGACCCGCACCTACCTGGGCGGCGGCTACACCGGCAACTGGCCCGGCGGCAACGGCGGCTGGTCCTGGTTCAACGGCCAGATCGACGACGTCGCGCTCTACGACTACCCCGTCACCGACCAGATCGCCGCCGAGCACTGGGCACTGCGCACCGGCACCGCCCAACTCACCAAGACCGTGCTGCCCTCCGGCCGCACCAGCACCCAGATCGGCTACGACCAGTCCACCGACCGCGTCAGCAGCATCAAGGACGCCGCCGGCTCCGAATGGAAGGTCTCCGCCCCCACTTTCACCGGCGGATCGTTCCTCTACAACAACGTCGTCAAGGCTTCCGGCCCGGCCGCCTACTGGCGCCTGGGCGAGCGCGACGGTGCCACCGCGGCCAGCGAGGCCGGCACCGGCACCGCCGGCTCCTACGGCGACGGCGTCTCCAAGCGCGCCCCGGGCGTGTTCGCCCCGACCGACGACACCGCCGCCCGCTTCGACGGCGGCGCCAAGTCCCAGCTCGAAGTCCCCGACGACACACTGCGCGGCACCGGCGACCTCGCCGTCGAACTCTGGTTCGCCACCGACAAGCCCGGCGTCCTGGTCGGCGACCAGGAACGCGCTCTCGACGACCCCGCGGGCGTCGGCGGCAGCTACACCCCGCTGCTGTACATCGGTACCGACAACAAGCTGCACGGCCGCTTCGGCGGCGCCGCAGCCACCATGGCGAGTTCCGGCACCGTCACCGACAACGCCTGGCACCACGCCGTCCTCTCCGCCGCGGGCACCACCCAGACCCTCTACCTCGACGGCACCCCCGTGGCCACCGCGACCGGAGCCGTCAACCACCAGGCCAACACCCACACCTACCTCGGCGCGGGCTTCGCCAAGGGCGCACCCGCCGCCCCCGGCGACACCGGGCGGCTCACCGGAGCCCTCGACGAGGCCGCCGTCTACCGTCACCCGCTGTCCGCAGGCGACGTCCTGGCCCACTACCGCGCCCGCAGCTCCCAGGTCGCCGGCCAGGGCCTCGGCTACCGCGGCTCCGTCGTCGCCGACGCCCCCGCCGGCTACTGGCGGATGGACGAGAGCGCCGGCACCACCGCTGCCAGCGAGGTCGCCGCCATCGACGGCAAGGGCAACTACGCCCCCGGCGTCCAGCTCGGAACCGAGGGCGTCTTCGGCGTCGGCGACGGCCGCGCCGCCACCTTCAAGGGCACCAGCAACTCCTACCTCGACCTGCCCACCCCGATCCTGCAGAGCGGCAAGGAACTCGCCGCCGAACTCTGGTTCCGCACCGCCGCCCCCGGCGTGCTGCTCAACTACCAGAACCGCACCATGGCCGAGGCGCCCAACAACACGGTGCCCGCCCTGTACGTCGGTTCCGACGGCAAGCTCCGCGGTGCCCTCAACGGCATGGCCGGCGGCCCGCTGACCTCCGGCACCGCCGTCAACGACAACGCCTGGCACCACACCGCGCTCACCACCGGCCCGAACGGCGTCTCGCTCTACCTCGACGGAACCCTGGTCGCCACCGCCACCGGCACCGTCGACCACCTCGACATGACCCGCACCTACCTGGGCGGCGGCTACACCGGCAACTGGGCCGGCGGCAACGGCGGCTGGTCCTGGTTCAACGGCCAGATCGACGAAGTCGCGTTCTACCAGCACCCGCTGAGCGCCGACCGGATCGCCGACCACTACCTGGCACGCTCCCAGTCCACCGCCACCACCCTCGCCTCCCGGGTCACCGTCACCGACCCCGCCGGCGGCACCTCCACCGACGTCCACGACGCCCAGCGCGGCATGCGGCTGATCTCCCGCACCGACCCCGCCGGCGCCACCACCACCTACTCGTACGACACCGGCGGATTCCTGCACACCGTCACCGACCCCAACGGCCACTCCACCGTCACCGGCCAGGACGCCCGCGGCAACACCGTCTCCACCACCACCTGCCGGGACGCCAACTCCTGCTGGACCTCCTACACCGCGTACTACCTCAACAAGGACGACGCCAAGGACCCGCGCAACGACCGGCCCACCGAGAGCCGAGACGCCCGATCCAGCGGCCCCGCCGACAACCGCTACCGCACCACCATCGGCTACACCGCCCTCGGCCAGGTCGGCACCACCACTCTGCCCGACGGCCGGACCCTGCGCTCCACCTACACCACCGGCACCGAGCCCGCCACCGGCGGCGGCACCACCCCCGCCGGCCTGCTCGCCACGAGCGTCACCGCAGCCGGCCTCACCACCACACTCACCTACTACAGCTCCGGCGACCTGGCCTCCCGTACCGAACCGTCCGGACTGCGCACCACCTACACCTACGACGCGATGGGCCGCCAGAGCGGCACCACCGTGTACTCCGACGCGCAGCCGGCAGGCCTGACCACCACCACCGAGTACGACGCGCTGTCCCACGTCACCTCCGTCACCGGGCCCGTCGCCCACGACGCCGTCACCGGCGCCGCCCACCAGGCGCGCACCACCAGCACCTACGACGCCGACGGCCGGGTGCTCGGCAACACCGTCACCGACCTCCTCGGCGGCGACCCCTCGCGCACCGACAGCACCGAGTACGACATCGCCGGCCGCGTCGCCAAGACCACCGACGCCGAAGGCGGCACCACCGGATACGGCTACGACGCGCTCGGCCGCACCATCCGCACCACTGACGCCCTCGGCCAGGTCACCCGGTTCACGTACACGGTCCGTGGCCAACTCGCCACCACGGTCGTCGAAGGCTGGAACGGCGACGGCCAGGCCGCCCGTGACGCCGTCGTCGAATCCCGCTCCTACGACCCCGCCGGCCGCCTGGAGTCCGTCACCGACGCGATGGGCGCCAAGACCGCCTACACCTACTACGACGACAACCTGCTCGCCACGACCACCGCCACCGCGGTCACCCAGGCCGACGGCACCAGCCACCCCGTCGTCCTGGAACGCGACGAGTACGACGGTGCGGGCCGCCTGACCAGGCAGGTCACCGGCGGTGGCCGTACCACCGTGACCAACGCCTACGACGCCGCCGGACGGGTCGTCAAGACCGTCACCGACCCCGACGGTGCAAACCGCTCCGCCACCGTCGAGTACGACGCGGACGACCGGATCGCCACCGCCACCGCCCCCGTCAGCGCGAGCGAGAACCGCATCACCCGTCACACCTACGACAGCGCCGGGCGACTGACCCGCACCGAGGTCCAGTCCTCCGCGTCCCCGCTCAACGCCGCCACCACCTACACCTACGACCAGCGCGGCCTGACCACCACCAGCACCAGCCCCAACGGCAACGCCCCCGGCGCCGACCCCACCGCCTTCACCACCCGTTACGGCTACGACGAACTCGGCCGCCCCACCACCGTCCGGCTCCCCGCCGTCCAGGCCGAGAGCGGCGGCGGCACCGCCACCACCGTCAATCCCACCACCACGACCGGCTACAACACCTTCGGCGAAACCACTTCCGTCAAGGACCCCCGCGGTCTGACCACCACGCAGACCTACGACCGGCTCGGCCGAACCACCGGCACCGCCCTGCCCGGCTACACCCCGCCCGGCAGCACCACCCCGCTCACCGCCACCACCGCCGTCACCTACGACGCGCTGTCCCGGATCACCGAGTCCCGCGACGCCGCCGGCCGTCGGACCTTCCTCGAGTACGACCGGCTCGGCCACGAGCGCCGCCGCACCGACCCCAACTCCACCGGCGGACCGCTGACCCCGCCCGTCGACGACAAGCCACCCGTGTGGACCTCCACCTGGACCCCCACCGGCCTGCGCCTGTCCGTCACCGATCCGGTCGGCGGCCGCGCCGAGGCCACCTACGACGAGCTCGGCCGCACGCTCACCGCAACCGTCGTCGAACGCGTCCCCACCTTGCAGAACCTGACCACCCGACAGACCTGGGACGACACGGGCAACCTCGTCAGGACCACCACCCCCGGCGGAGCGACCACCACCGCCACGTACAACGCGCTCGGCGAGCAGCTCACCACCACCGACGCGGCCGGCCGCACCAGCACCGTCGCCTACGACGGCCTCGGACGGACCATCAAGACCACTGCTCCCCTGGGGCAGTCCACCGACTACGGCTACGACGCCCTCGGCAACGCCACCACCGTCACCGACCGCGCCGCCGACGGCACCGCCCTGCGTACGCGGAGCACCGGGTACGACCGTGAGAGCCACCCGGTCAGCAGCACCGGTGCCACCGGTGCCACCACCACCCGGACCTACGACGCGGGCGGCCGGCTCACCACGCTGACCGAACCCGTCGCCGCCGGCCAGAACATCACCACCGGCTTCGGCTACGACGCGGCCGGCCTCCGCACCCGCCTCACCGACGGCCGCGGCAACACCACCGTCTACACCTACACCCCTTGGGGACTGCCCGAGTCCACCGTCGAACCCGCCACCACCGCGTACCCCGCCGCCGCCGACCGCACCTGGACCACCAGCTACGACGTGGCCGGCCAGGCGGTCAAGCTCACCGAACCCGGCGGCATCGTTCGCACCCGCACCTTCGACCCGATGGGGCGGCTCACCAAGGAGACCGGCACCGGCGCCGAAGCCGCCACCGACACCCGCACCCTGCGCTACGACAAGGCCGGCCGCCTCGTCGAGGCCAGTGGCATCGGCATCAACACGCAGGACTTCACCTACAACGACCGTGACCAGCTCACCGAAGCCCGGGTCGCCGGCGTCGACCAGTCCTGGGAGTACGACAAGGACGGCCGGATCACCGACCGCTGGGACGCCAAGACCGGTACCTCCTCCTTCGGCTACAAGCCGGACGGCCAGCTCGCCTGGTCCTACGACCAGCTCTCCGGCGCCCAGTACTGGTACGGCTACGACGGCAACGGCCGACTCGCCACCCAGTACTACGCCGTCAAGGATGCGAACGGAGCTTTCAACGCCACCTCCAACCGCTCCTACGCCTACGACCAACTCGGGCGCCTCATCCTCGACAAGGTCGTCACCGAAGCGCCCGCTTTCACCCCGGTGACATCCACGTCCTACGACTACGACCTCGAGGACCGCACCACCCGCAGGACCGTCACCGGCAAGCCCGGCGACCCGGCCACCACCGACAGCTACAGCTACGACCAGGCCGGCCGCCTGACCTCCTGGACCACCGGCACCACCACCACCGCCTACGCCTGGGACGCTGCCGGCAACCGCACCAAGAACGGCGCCGCCACCGCGGTCTACGACGAACGCAACCGCCTCGTCAGCGACGGCACCACCACCTACCAGCAGACCGCCCGCGGCACCCTTTCCGCCACCACCACCGGCGGAACACGCACCACCCAGAAATACGACGCCTTCGACCGGCTCGCCGACGACGGCCAGAACACCTACGTCTACGACGGCCTGGACCGCATGATCCAGCGCGGCGGCACCAACTACTCCTACGACGGCGGCACCAACAACCTCATCACCGACGGCACCTGGCGCTACAGCCGGGACACCGCCGGACAACTGATGAGCGCCGCCGACGCCACCGGTGCCAAGCGGATCCGCACCGACCGGCACACCGACGTCACCGCCACCCTCGCCGTCGACGGCACCTCCACCACTTCCACGACCACCTACGACCCCTTCGGCAAACCCGTCGCCAAGACCGGCACCACCACCAGCCTCGGCTACCAGTCCGGCTGGACCGACCCCGCCACCGGCGACGTCAACATGCACGCCCGCTGGTACCGCCCCGGCACCGGCGCCTTCACCAGCCGCGACAGCTGGCAACTCGACCCGGATCCCTCCATCCAGGCCAACCGCTACACCTACGCGGGCGGCGACCCGCTCGACCAGACCGACCCCAGCGGCCACTGCCCGTTCTGCCTCGTCGCCGTTGCCTGGGGCGCGGTCAGCATCTGGGACGCCGTCGGCGCCGCAACCGCCGTCTCCATCCTCGTCGGCGGCACCGCGGTCGCCGTCGACAAGGCCGTCACCAACCACCAGACCGAGAACGCCATGCCGGGCAGCCACGCGGGCAGCGCCGCCACCACCTACACCCCCGCCCGACCGGCCACCTGGGACATCTGCGGGTCGCGCTGCGCCGGCACCGCGGGCGGCAGCTCCCACGCAGCGGCGGCCGCCGCTGCCGCCGCTGCCGGTGGGCCCGCCGCTGCCGCCGCTGCCGGTGGTGGAAAGAGCGGTGCCTGCGTCTACCACTGCTTCGTCGGTACCCAGACCAGGCCGGCTCCGGCGACCAAGCCAGCCCCCACCCCCGTGCCCGACCGTCCGAACCCAGGCCCGGAGTGGAAGCGTCCCGACTACCAGGAGATCCTCAAGAACATCGTCCGGGTCTACAGCGCCTGGGACCTGGCCCAGCGGTTTACCAACCAGAACAGCACCAGCCTGGCCCCAGACCAAGCCCCCAATCCGCAGCCAGGCACGGGTGCCACTCCCGGTACCGGAAGTGGCTCCTCCCAGCCCCAGTCTTGCCTGAACAATCGACCGCCGGGAGCGGAGAACGATGACCGGAACCGCACCACCGGCACCGGCTGGATCAAGTACGGCCCTATGGTGACGATTGCTCCCGGCATCGAGCAGTCCACCGGGGCGAGGGCTTGTCTGATCGGAGCTCCTTCGAAGAGCCGTGGTACCGGTGCTGGCGGCGACATCGCCGGATGGGCTACCGCGGAGAGCAAAGCTAGGGCGAACGGCTTTACTGTCAGCGGACCAGACGGCGGTTTCACCGATCTCGCTCGCTGTCACTACGTCGCACGCCAATTTGGCGGCCGTGGTGTCAGGGAGAACCTCGCTCCGTGCTTTCAGGTGGGCAGCAACACCGGACGCAACAGCATGGCAAAGTTCGAACGGCAGGTTGCAAAGGCTCTGACCAACAACCAGATTGTCGACTACCAGGTCACGCCCACCTATGCTTCTCCTGTGAACGCCATCCCGACGGGGTTCTGGATGAGGGCATCGACGCAGTACCCGGACGGTCGGCCCGGACAGGCGATCCAGCCGATGTACATTCCGAACGAGAAGACCAAAAACGGAGTCACGTACAATATGGGGAACTGGGGATGAGCGGACAACCGGCAGGCGATGGATTCGAGCGGCTCGCCACAATCTTGGGGTGGCCTGGCCACCGGCCTTTTCGAGTTGATTGGGATGCGGCTCCGGAAGGGGTGCGCATTTCATATCCAATGGATTATCGTAGATTCGTCGAGACCTACGGGAACGGGAGATTTGCCGGCGGGCTGGGGGTGGGTACACCCTTGAGGCCGCGAACCGAGCAGGAGCCCACCGGTTTTGAAACCATGCTCCGGTTCAATCTCGAAGTCGGTGAAGCCATCGAAGACTGGTATACCTGGGACCCGGGGGACCGTCCCTACGAACCTTATCCCGCACCAGGCGGCCTCTTCCTCTGGGGAAACGACCTGTCCGCCAACCAATTCCTCTGGGACATGTCTAATCCAAACCCAGAACGATGGCCTGTAGTAGTGTGGAACCCCAGCGACGAGGGATTCTTGACTTTCGAGACCGGAATGTCCGGGTTCCTTGCAGACCTCCTCGGGCGGGAGCATCCGCTTTCTGAAGAGCTGATCGACTTTGAATCGGGAGAACCGCTCTGGCAGGGCAGAGTGTGAATGGGTGGGGTGGTGTCAGTGGGTTGGGTGGCGAGGGAGCATTGAGCACGGGGAGCCGCTGAACTGGGCTTCTGTCGGCAGGAGTCATGGATCATGGCTGTCACAAGGCGAACAATCGGCTGTCATGTCCTGCTGATCAGGCGTAGCACGTCAGGACTGTGGCTGACATGAGGACGCCTGTTCCTGTGCGGCTGGCAGTGGTGGGGGAGTGGGCTGGTACCCGTGACCGCTGCATTTCTTCCTGTGCCGTCCGATCCCGTCCCGGGGACTTCTCCGGGGACCGGTGGGGACCCGTTTGTCTCCCAGGGTGAGGATCCCGGGGGGTCTTGTTTCGGTGTGAGTCGGTTGTTGAGCTGGGGCTCTGTGGTTTGGGTGCGAGGAGTTTCCGGGATGGCGGTGGTCAGGGTGCAGTGTGTGAGCTGGGGTTGTGGCTGGTTCGATGACTTTGGGTGGGTGTGTCGTGGGTGGTGTCTCGATCTAGTGTCCTGAGTCGGAGATTCGGTGGCAGTAGGCAGCGACCTTGTCGAGGATTTCGTCGGCGGTCTTGGTCCAGATGAACGGTCTGGGGTGGT
>NZ_JBIVKJ010000032.1:0-26849 GCF_044750705.1 Kitasatospora sp. NPDC088783 | reverse complement strand
TTCGTCACCGCCGTGGCCGCCGTTCTCGCGATCCTGGTGGTGCGCGGCCTGACCGACATGCAGGAGCGGCACGCCGAGGCCGCGCGCACCGCCGCTCTCGCGGCCTCCTGGGCGCCGGCCGAACACGCCTGACCCGACCCGCCGCGCTGCCCGTCGCCGCGCTGCCCGCCGCGGTGGAAGTCCGGGTGCAGGACTGAACGGCGGCCGGCGGCCGGCGGCGTCAGGACGCGCAGAGCGGCGCTGTCACGCAGGTCGGGCGGGCCGGCTGGTGCCGGGGGTGACGGGAGGGGACGCGGACATCGAGGAGATGCCGGACCGGCTGGGCGCGGTGATCGGACTGCCGCCCGAGGACCGGGTGGTCCCGGCCTCCTAGGACCTCGGGGCCGCGGAGCTCGGTTTCCAACTGCCCTCGGAATAAAGCGCGTTGGCCGACCGGGGCGTCGCGGGTGGTGTGCGTGGCGGTGTGCGGTTCGGGGCACAGTGTCCGGTGTGCCGGTCTCTTCCATCGGCTGCGCCGCTGCGCCGGGTCTTCCAGGGGCGCCCCTTCCCTTTTCTGGTCTGGACACGTCATCCTGGTCTCCCGTGTCCGCGTACCGGCCCGTCCGGTCCGTGCGCCGCCCTGCCTCCGTACCGCCGTAGCACGTCGCCCGTCCCGCCAGGCAGTTCTGCCGATCAGAGGAGCCGATCATGCGGATGTCCGTCGTACGCGCGCTGACGGGGGTGGCCGCCGTGGCGGCCGTCGTCGTGCCGACCGGTACCGGCGAGGCGGTGGTGCCGCCCGAACACGCCGTCATCGTCTGCCAGAGCGCGAGTTTCTACGCCAACTACGACAGCGCGTCGGGGCCGGTGGGGCTGGTGCGGGTGCTCGGCTACGGCAACAAGGTCGGCCACACCAGGGGTGTGCACCCGGTCTACAACGGCTGGGCGGCGACGTTCGACTTCGGCAAGGGCGACTGGGGCTACGTCCGCAACGAGTGCCTGGGCGGGTACGGCTCCTGGTGACGCCGGTGACGCCGGTGGCGCTCCGGCCCGCACCCGGCCGTCCCCCCGATCATTCCGCTGGCCCGTACCCGACGAAGGAGAACTCCCCGTGACCGTATCCCGCACCCTCCTGCGCGTCGCCGCGACCGCCTGCGTCCTCGTGACGGCGGCGACGGCGGCCGCCGGCACCGCCGCGGCGGCCAACGGCACCGTCGGGCACCGCGAGACCGTCTGCGCCCAGGACCTGTACGTCCGTACCGCACCGGGTGGCGCCTGGACGGGCACCCTGTACACCGGTCAGACGTTCACGGTCGAACGCGTCCAGAGCGGCTGGGTGTACGGCTTCGCCTACGGCGACATCAACCGGCACGGCTGGGTGCAGGACGGCTGGTTCTGCTGAACGCCTCCGCCCGGGAGGCCGCCGCCGGACGGCCCGGCGTTCTCCACCCCGGCCCGTCGGTGAGGTTCTTCCCGCCCCGGTGGCCGTGCCTCGCGCGTGCCGGCGGGAGCCGTCGTCAAGAGCCGCGAGCCGGTTGAGCGGGTCGTGCGAGGGGCGGGTTCCCGGGGCGGCTGGGCGGTGGGCCGTTGTGGCGGCTGTGGGGGCTGGTGCCGGGTGTGGTCCGGTTCTGCGGATGTCGGCCTGTGCCGGTGGGCTGTAGCGCCCGGGGCCGGTGCGGTTCCCTCCTCGCTGGCCGATGCCGGGGGAGTGGGTGGTTGACGTCGGTGGGGAGGTGCCGTCCGCCGGGTGTGGCAGGTGGCGAGGGCGTCTTCCCCGGTGTCGGAGGGCCGGGGCGGACGGGGTCGGTGTCCGGGCATGCGGGTGCGTGGTCGGGGCAGGAGCGGGGTGACCGGTCGTGCGCACGGCACGGACGGAGGGCCCGATCGGCCTGGACATGGGTGGCCGGTCGGACTGCCCGGAGGCGCCCGGTCGTGGTGGCGGAGAGGTGGGGTTTCGATGTGTCGTCTGTTCGGGATGAGCAGTGCTCCCAGGCGTAGCCGCGCGACGTTCTGGCTCCTGGAGGCGCCCGACAACCTCAGTGCGCAGAGCCGCCGTGAGCCGGACGGCACGGGGTTGGGCTACTTCACCGCCGAGGGGGCGCCGCAGGTGCACAAGGCTCCGGTGGCGGCGTTCCGGGACCGCGCGTTCGCCGAGGACGCCGCGGTGGTGGAGTCGATGACGTTCCTGGCGCATATTCGGTTCGCCTCCACCGGAGGGCTAGAAGGCGTCAACACCCATCCGTTCGAGCAGGACGGGCGGTTGTTCGCGCACAACGGGGTGATCGGGGGCCTCGACCGGCTCGACGCCCGTCTCGGGCCGGCCCGGTCGCTGGTGAAGGGGGACACCGACTCCGAACGGTTCTTCGCTCTGATCACCCGGGAGAGTGCCGCCCGCGGCGGCGACGTCGCGGCCGGCATCGAGGCCGCGGCCCGCTGGGTGGCCGAGAACCTGCCCGTCTACGCCCTCAACATCGTTCTCACCACCGCCGACGAGCTGTGGGCGCTGCGCTACCCGGACACCCACGAGCTGTACGTCCTCGAGCGCCGGCCCGGCGGCCACCACGGCGACCGGCACCTGGACCACGCGGGCACCGCCGGGCGCATGCGCGTCCACTCCGGCGACCTCGCCCGCACCCGGGCGACCGTGATCGCCAGCGAGCGAATGGACGACGATCCGCACTGGAGGCTGATGGAGTCGGGGGAGCTGCTGCACGTCGGCGCCGATCACACCGTCACCCGGCGGACCGTCCTGGCGGGCGAGCCGGTTCACCGCCTGTCCCTGGCCGACCTGGAGCCCAAGGCCGCTGCTTCCCAGAAGGGGAGCTGAGTCTCACTCGCGCTGTCGAGGTGTCCTTGGTCGGGGCGTGGTCGGCGTCGTCGGGAGGTAGGCGGTGTTCGAGGGCGTCGTCGGTGTCCGCGGCCGCTCCGGCTTGTCCGAGCGGCTACCTGTGTGTCCGCGGCCTTGGCGCCTTGCTCGTCGCGACGGCCGGGGCGGCGTGTCGGCGGGGGTCGCTGGTGGCTGTCGGCGAGTTTGCTGGTGTGGCGGAAGGTCGACCGGGGGTCATGTCCGCGGTTGTGTTGCTTGCCGTCCCGGCTCGCGGCCGTCGTCCCGGTCGGTCGGCCGGTGGGGGTGGAGCGCGCCACGGTGTCCACCTCTTGGGCGCTGCGCCTCCCAGGTGGGTCGAGGCGCCCGCCGCGTCTGCGTCCGGGTGCACGTCGGGGAGCGGGCCGGGGGCTTTGGCTGCCGGCCCTCCGGTGAGTGGCCGGGCTTGGGCTGCGCCAGTGCGGTCCCGCCCGTCTGGTGGCAGGCCTTGTGCCGTGGCCGGGGTTGACGTGCTGCTGTGGCGGCCCTTCTTCGTGCGGTTCGGCTCGTCGCGCTGCTTGTCTCCGTACGGGCACCGAATTCCCCGGCGGCCGGCCGATTTTTAGCGGTGTCGGTCGGTTTGGATGGGTGAGACTGGCGCCGGGGCGGCGGGCCGGGCCGGTCGGTGTGTTGCTGGGCGCCGAAGTCGTCTCGGTTCGGCCGGGCTTTTCGGGTCGGTGACCCGCCGGGTTCGGGTGGCGGAGTCCGAACGGGCCGTGAGTTCCTTCGTGTGTCTGCGGAGGTGAGGTGCGTTGCCTCGGGCGGAGCGTAGTGGGTCTGTCCGACCTTGGGGTGGCAGCGGGCGGTGGGGTGGCCTTGGAGCTGTCGGGCGGCTTCGCGTGTGGGTGGGGGGGTGTTGTTCGGTTGGGTCGGAAGGCCGGGGTCGGGGTGCTGTTCGCGTCGTCGTCCTGCCTGTCCTGTCCGGAGCCGTCCCGTTCCGTCCTGTCCCAGCCGGCTCCGGACCGCTCCGGACCGCTCCGGTCCAAGCCGGGTCGGGCCGGGACGGCTGTCGGGGGAGTCGTCCCGGCTCGGTGGCAGGCCGTTCTCTGCGGTGTTGCGGTACGGGGTCCTGGCATGCCGGTCTACCGGATCGCGCTCTGCGGGTTTGGCGCAGGTGCGGTGCCGGGTCGGGGTTGATCGGTGCCGGGTCGTTGCGCGGGTCTTGTGGGAGGGGTGGGTGTCAGGGGTTGCCGGTGTGCCGGGCGTCCGGCTCTGGGCGGTTGCTGCGGTGGCGGGTTTCGAGTGCGCTGCGCAGGTTCGGCAGGTCGGTGAAGGTGACCTGTTCGGCGAGGCGGGCAAGCAGTCGGCGCAGGGCCCGTTCGTCGCGGTCGCGGACGGCTTCGGCAAGGGCGGTGAGCAGGGAGGCCTGGGTGTGGGGCTCGGGTGTCCGGGTGGTTGGCACGGGGTGCTGGCCCCTTCTGCTGGTCGGCTGGCGGCGGGTGGCGCGGGTGGCGGGGCGGTGTTGCCCTCGTCGGCTCGGCTCCGAAGATTATCTCTTCGCGGGACACGGAAAAATCTATGCTGGCCGAGGTAGACATCGTTGCGGGACGGGGTTAGTGTCTCTCTCGTAAGGAAGAAGTCGACGGAACCGCCAGACACGAACTGGCGGGAGCAGTACCGGTAGTGCCGGAAGTTTGCAGGTCGGCACGGTCGCGGAGTTTCGAAGCCACGCCAGGATTGGTGCAGTGCGGCGACGGGGCTGGCGGCCGGGTCGGGTGGCCCGCGGTGATCAGGGGCCGCCGCCGGCGGTGCCGCAGTGAAGTAGAGAGTGAAGCGAAGTCGCAGTACGGCAGTTGCAGCAGTGGCAGTACGCGGGATCTCAGCAAAGGCGCCGGGCTGCGGGCGCGCGTGCTGAGCGGGCAGTACCCAGTCAGTTGGATCAGTAAGTTCGCAGGAGTGACGCAGAGGAAACGGAGGGCACGAGCGCCATCAGGATCGCCCGGCCGGTGAGGCAGCAGTGCTCGTCCGGGCGGACACCGCAGACCCCTGAGAGTACGAAGGACGGTGGTTTCCGGTCACGCATACGCGATCCCCGCACGCCCCCTCGACGGGGCGGGTGCGGAAGTAGAGAACACCGGCTCAGGGCCGGTGGATGGTGTTGTATCCCTTCGGGGCCCCGGAGCCGCAACGGCGCCGGGGCCCCTCGACGCGTTCTCGAACCAGGTAGCAGGAAGAGGTGCAGTGACAACGGCAACCAACCGGCCCCACACCCCCCATACCCCTCATACCCCCCGCACCCCCGATACAGTCAGCTCCTTCGACGACGACGACTACCCCGCCTACACCATGGGCCGCGCCGCCGAGATGACCGGTACCACGGCCGGCTTCCTGCGCGCTCTGGGCGAGCAGGGCGTCATCACCCCTCTGCGTTCCGAGGGCGGCCACCGCCGCTTCTCCCGCTACCAGTTGCGGATCGCGATGCGCGCCCGCGACCTCGTCGACCAGGGCACGCCCATCGAGGCGGCCTGCCGCATCATCATCCTCGAGGACCAGCTCGAAGAGGCCCTGCGCATCAACGAGCAGCTCCGCAGGCAGGACCCCGCCGCGGACACCTGACCGGGCAGCCTCCCGTGTCCCGGCCCCGGCGGTGGAAGGCGCGGTGCGCCGCGGCCGCCCGCCCGGTGTGAAGGCCGCCGGGCCCCCGGTACCGCGGCGTCTGCCGCCGCCGGCTGGGGCCGCGTCGGTCGCCTCCGGCGGGGCGGCGGCGGACACCGCCTCCCGCTCCGGGCCGGGTCCCGGCCGCCGTGGCCGGCCCGAAGGCGCCCGCCCCCTTTTCCGCCTCCCGCTCCGGGCCGGGCCGGGCCGCAGCACCGGTACCCGTCCGGGTTCCGGCCGTGGCCTGCCGCTTCGCCGGGGCGGCGAACACCGCTACCGGGTACGGGTCTTGAACGGCCGTGGCGCCGGCCGGGCCGCGCCCGCGTCCCAAGGCACCCCAGCAGGGATAGGGGCGGTCCTCGTGCCGCGCCCGGCCGGCCCCCGGCCCCGCCCCCGGACTGCGGCTTCCCGGTCCGCGGTAGCGCGGTGTCCTGGGCCGGGCCCCGGGAGGGGCGTGCGTGCGGGGTCAGCGGGAGTCGGTGAGGCGGATGGGGATGGTGAGGGTGAGGAGTTGTCCTGTGGCTGCGGCGGGGGGGAAGTCGAAGGCGGTGGTGAAGTGGCCGGTGACGATGAGCAGGGTGTGGTGGGTGCGGGCGGCGCGGGTCCATTCGCGGGTTGCGGTGAGGGGTCCGTCGTACCAGGGGGTGCCGCAGGGGCGTCGGACGGTCAGGTGCCGGCCGTCGAAGAGCGCCGACCAGCCTTCCTCCGACCAGCCTTCCTCCGGCCGGTTCTCCTCCGGCCGGTTCTCCTCCGGGTGGTCCTTTTCCGGGTGGTCTTCCTCGGGTTGCGGGTTGTGGTCTTCGGGGCCGCGCCAGCCTTCCGTCGAGGGGGTGGGCCGTGTCGGGTCGGCGGGGGCGACTAGGACGGGCCGGTGACCGGGCATCAGTTCGGGCCAGGGCGGCCACGCCTTGCCGGCGGTGCTGATGATCGGTTCCATGCATTCCCTCTTCCCCGGGCACGATCATGCCACCCGCCCCTGCGGCGGGTAGCCGATGATCCGAAGCACTCTTCGGAGCCCGTGCCGAAACGGATCGCCCGCGGGCGATCCGTTTCGGCGCGGGCCGAGGACTGCGTGCCGGTGACCGGACCGCCCCTGCTGGGTTCCCTGCCCCGGCCGGGTGGTGAAGGGCGTGGAAGACGCGGCCGGATCCGCGCAACGATGACCAGCGGCGCCGGCCGGTGACGCTCCGGCCCGTGTTCGCCGAGCACGGGCTCTTCCCGACCTGCCGGGTACGTCGAGTACGTCCCGCGCCAGGACGGCCAAGACGGCCAGTACCGCCAGGACGGCTTGGATGGCTTGGACGCCGTGGCCGCGCTGCGCTGCTTCCCCGTGGTGCGAGGCCCTCTCCGGCCCGCCCACAGCATGGTCGGTTCCACCGCGGGGGGGCAACGTCGTCGACCACGCCGGCCCGGTGCGGCTGACCCCGGCGGCCTTTCGGCCTCTCGGTCTCTCGGTCACCGCGAAGGACGCCGGCGCTTTCGGGGTGGTGGTCAGCTCCGGGTCGGTGCCGGTGCGCAGCCGGGTGGCCCTTGCCGCCGGCCAGGGCGAGGGCGAGGGTGTCGGTGGGCATCGGTCGCGGGGTGCCGGTGTACCAGTCGGTGGTGTCGGTCCGGTTCTTCGCAGTGGACTCTTTCGGTGAGGTGGGGGTTGCGTGTCGGACCGGCCGGCCGGGGCTGCAGCGGGCCGAGGTGGTCCAGCGCCGGGTGTGCCGCCGCGGCGTCCGTGCGCGGGCCCTTGCGCAGGACCTCGCTCCGGAAGAGGTCGAGGGGTATCGGGATCGTGTCGATGGACTCGCTGTGCTCGGGCCGCGGTTCGGCGGCCTTGACGCAGTCGGCGGCGGACGCGTGGCGGATGGCGTTGGAGTGGGCGTCGTCCCAGACCCCGGTGACGGGCTGGACGGTGCCCTGGTAGCCGCTCTCCTCCAGGAGCGCGGCGGTGGTGCCGGCCGGGTCGATGGCCGGTTCGACGAAGCCGCCGGGCAGTTCGTGCGGGACCTGCTGGGGACAGGGGCGGAACTGGCGGGCGAGGATCACCTGCCGGCCGAGGGCGAGGGCGAGGGCGAGGGCGAGGACGAGGACGGCCGTGGCGGGCCGCTCGCACTTGAGGTGGAAGCCGTTCTTACCGCCGTCGGGGAGGTTGGAACCGGGCGCCCGGCAGCATCACCGGCACCGCCCGGCAGCATCACCGGCACCGCCTGGTACCGCCCGGTACCGCCCGGCGCGGTCCGGACGACCGGCCGGGCGCCTGCGTCGAGGGCTGGTGCGAGGGCGCGGGGCGGCGGTCATCGGTCCGTGGGTGCCTTCGGTTCGGTCACAGGGCCGAACTCGGACAGGTCCGGCGTCGAGGTGAGCTGGTAGTCGTCGCCGGCGCAGTCCACCGTGAGTTCGGAGAGTCGGCCATCGGTGTCGATGAGGAGGCCGGTGCCGCAGTCGGTGATGTGGTGTTCGGTCAGGCGCTGGAGGTTGCGAGCGCTGACGGCCTCCCGCAGTACGGCCACCGGCAGCCGCCCGGACAGGCGCTACGCCTGGCCGCTCTTGCGCGTGCGCAGTTTCTCCATCCCTCGGTAGGAGGCCGGGTCGGTGGCCAGCAGCGCCCGCACCAGGGGGCGGTGGTCCGCCACCAGCGGTTCGGGGGCGCGCTCCGTCCTGGTCCACGGCCCCTCGTCTATGCGGTGGTAGGAGGCGTCCCGGGTCAGCGTCAGGTACACCGTGGTGACGACGTCGCCGTCCAGCCCGACGACGGACAGCTCGCCCGTCTGGATGTCCGCCACGTTGACGGCGCCCCTGGTCCTCGCGTCGGAGCTGGTGTCCCTCACCCGCTCGGGACAACGTGGCGGAGAACGGGGCCTGCGGTGTGTCCATCAGCGCCAGCAGTCCTGCCGCCTCCCGCGCACTGCCCGGTGCCGACGGCGAGGCGGGGAGCCTGCTCGCTGCTCGGCGAGGAGCCCGAACAGCCTGTCAGGGCCGCGGTCGCGGCGACCGCCACCGTCCAGCTCCGAAACACCGACACCGAAAACCTCCATTAAATCCTTACCCAAGATCGACAGCGCACACGTTCTCGCAGGCCAACGCCATGATGCAAGCAGATTCGACAGCGAACCGAGAGTATTTTCTGACGTCAAGTCAATTCCGCTTGGGTTTGGCCATTTTCGGATCTCGGCGCCTCCTCGTTCCGCAGGGGCCGCGGCAGGCCCCGGGTCCCGGCCGGCTGTTCTCCGGTGCCGCCGCATGCGACGCGGCCGCAGGACGGGCCCTTCGCCGCTGATCCCCGGCGGGACCGGTCCGGGCGCCGGCACGGGACGACACCATCCGCCCGCCGCCGTTGCCCGCCGCCGTTGCCCGCCGCCGTTGCCCGCCGCCGTTGCCCGCCGCCGCTGCTCGCCGCCGCCCGCTGCCCGCCGCTGCTCGCCGCCGCCCGCTGCCCGCCGCTGCTCGCCGCCGCCCGCTGCCCGCCGTTGCTCGCCGCCGCCCGCTGCCCGCCGTTGCTCGCCGCCGTTGCTCGCCGCCGCCGCCCGCTGCCCGCCGCTGCCCGCCGCTGCCGCCGCCCGCCGCCGCTGCCCGCCGCTCCCGCTCGCCGCCCCCGTCGGCCCAAGCCGGCGGACGGGCGCCCTGCCCGGACCCGGCTCCGCCCGGACGGCGCGTCTCGCACGGCGCGGGCGTGCGACACCCAGCACCTGCCGCCCGCCGCCCGCCTCACCGGCGGCCGCAGCCACCGCACCAACCCGGCCGCCACCCTCGGACACCGGCCGGTGCGGCTGCGCCCGAACGGCGCCGGCGCCCTGCCGGCCCACCAGCCGTGGCCCGGGCGTCGCACCACTCCTCCAGTGACGCCGCCGTGCCGGAGACCTTGCGGCCACCCGCCCTCGGCCCTGCGCGCCGCAGACCGCCGAAGACGTCACCGCGGAACCCGGGCCCTGACGCCCGGGGCGACGGCCGGATCGGGAACGCCGACGACCAGGCGGCCGTGGACGCCCGCAGTCCCTGCCCGCCGACGACCAGGCGGCCGTGGACGCCCGCAGTCCCTGCCCGCCCGTCCACGACCGACCAGGCTGTACGGGCCCGCCGCAGCCGCAGCCGCAGCCCCAAGCGGCCGCCACCGCGACACCGCCCTCGTCCACCGAAGCCCCCCACACCCGGCCCGCGGTAACGGCGGCCGTAGCAGCGCCGACCACGGCGAAAACGAACCGGCCAGCGGCGACGGCGTGCAGGAGGCAACCGTCGACATGGAGCCTGGCGACCGCCGCCAGCGCCCCACCGACGCCGCCACGCGCACGATACGGCGCCGCTACCGCCTCCCCGCAGCATGAAACCGCTAGAGGGCCACCGGCCTCTCGACGCGGACGTCGGATGTTCCGGCGGCTCGACGGAAGGAACCACATGCACGTCAAGAAACTCGTCGCGGCCATGGCCGTGACCGGCGGCCTCCTGGCCGGAGGCCTCGCCACCGCAGCCCCGGCATCGGCCCACACCGCCGACTGCACCTCCCACCAGGTGTGCCTGTACTACAGCTCGAGCGCGTACGGCTTCGGCGCCTACTACCGCCAGACCGCAGACGTCTCGAACTACGCGGGCAAGTACTTCAAGGCCGGCAACAACGGCAGCACCGGCGCCGGCGTCGAGGTCAAGAACAACGCGGCGGCGATCGACAGCTGGCTGAGCACGCAGTTCACCATCTACTACAACAGCGGCTACAACTGCGACGTGGTGTGCCAGGTCTTCGACCCCTACGTCACCTTCCAGAACCTGAACTCCGACCTGAAGAACAACAACGCCTCGGGCCGCGTCCCCCCGGGCGCCGGCTGGTAGGCACCCCGCCGCCCCGAGGCCCTCGGTGCGGTGGTTCCCGGCCCGCCACAACGGCCGGGAACCACCGCACCGAACCGCATCCGCCCCCCACCCGCCCGTCGTGCCCCACGATCCGGAAGAGTCAACGCCCGTGCCCAGCCGCCGCCGCCCCGCCGCCGCCCTCCTGACCGCCCTGCCGCTGCTGCTCACCGCGTGCACGGCCGCCGTGGCCCCGGCCCCCGACGGCAACGCCGGCAACAGCACGCCACCCCCCTCGGTGTCAGCCGTACCCGCCCTGACCTCGGCCAACGACGAACCGCTGCCCCTCGACGCCTACCTGCTGAACCCCCAGCAGAAGCTCGACGTCCTGAAAGCCCAGGCACTGCTCGTCTCCACCTGCATGCAACGCTTCGGATTCGACTACAAGCCCCCGCAGGCGCAGCTGCCGACACGCAGCGCTGACGCTCCCACCACCCGGATCGACAGCCGCTACGGGCGCCAGGACCCCGCCCTGATGGCAGCATGGGGCTACCACCCGGAAGGCGGGCTCTCCGCCGCCGCGGCCCGCACCGCCACCGACGGCGCCACCGGTGGCGCCGACAGCAAGATGACCCCGGAGATGACGGTGGTGGCCACCGGCTCCGGAAGCCCCACCGCCAAGTTCGGCCCCGGAGGGCAGGTCGTCGCCGGCGTCAAGGTGCCCGACCACGGCTGTTTCGGCGAAGCGGCCAAACGCTTGGCCGGGTCCCCGGACGCCCAGGTGGGGGACGTGAACGCCGCCGTCAGCGCCAAGCTGGCAACCCTGGACGAGTCCCGGAGCGACCCTCGCACCCAGGCGGTGTTCGCCGACTGGTCGAGCTGCATGAAAGAAGCCGGCCACGACTATCCGGACCCACTGGCGGCGATGAACGACGAACGCTGGTGGACGACCGACCTGCCCTCGGAACAGGAACGACAGGTCGCCACCGCCGATGCCGCCTGCCGCAAGCAGACCAACCTGGTGGGAGTCTGGTACGCGGTCGACCGCGCCTACCAGCAACAGGCGATCGAGGCCGACGCCGAGGCGATGAGCCGAGCCGAGGCAACCATCCGGGCACAGGCGCAGGCCGCGCAGGAGGTACTGGGCCACTGATCCACGCTACGGCCCGAGGGCTCACCAACTGAACCCCGCAGCCACCGACAGGCCGCCGCCGCCGGCCGCCGACAGCGACCAAGCCCTCCCCACCCGCGCACCGCGGACGAGAACCTCGCCGATCCGCACGACCGGAAACCCCGCCGACCAGCTGAAGCCGAAGCCGACCCCCACCCCCTTCCGGGACAACGTCAGCTAAGAAGTGACGCCGCCGAACCCGCGGCCGCCCGTGGCGCCGCCGAGGGCGCCGAACAGCACGACCCGCCCGGCGAGATCGGCAGCGACGACCTCGACGAACGGCTCCACGCCCCTTCCCGCGAATCCGCCCACAAGCCCCCCTCGGAGCACCACGCGAACCCAGCCCAAGTTGAACCCCGCACACCGCCACCGCCCCCCAACCCGCGCCACCCAGCATCCCGTACACCCGACTGCCCGCATGAACGCCCCCGACGATGAATGAGCCTGCCGGCCACAGCATCAGCGACGGCACCACCGCCCGCTCGTCCGGGACCGGCATCCAGGCACCGCCCGGCGCGAGAACACGCCGGGGCGAATCGGACAGCGGCTTCCCGCCCACATCTCACACAGCTCCGCATCTCACACGACTCCCAGCCCCTCCACGAAACCTCAACAGCACGCCCGCCAAAGCCCCCAACTACCAAGCCACGCCCAGAGCCTCCAACTGCCCGAGCTGCTCCACGCTCAGCTTGTCCCGGCGAGCCTTCTGATTGTTCAACCAGGCACCCAGCGCGACCTCCCCCTCCTTGTGCGCGCGCGACACCTGAACGTGCCCCTCCCGCTCAACGAAGACCGCCAACGCCGCCCGTTCCGTCCGCGGTCCCGGTGCCGACGGCGACGGCCAGGCCGAGCGGCACCGGCCGCCGACGGAACGGGCGGCGTTGGCAATGCCCCGCTGGCGTGGCCGGGCGCGCCGGGGGCGGTCAGGGCCGACGGCACCTCGCCCGCCCGCTCGATGATCGCCCCGCATGCCGGCTCCACCAGCCGGGCCGTGGTCACCGCGTCCTCGACCAGCAGCGTCAGCGCGACGTCCTGGCACGGCAGGCACGCGTCGAAGACCGCGCCGGTGACCTCCTCGAACAGTCGGCTGTCGGCCTGCCACCCGCCCGGCTGCGACGGGGTCTCCAGGCCCCAGTCGCGGTGGCCGTGCCTCCCCGGGCCCGGGCCGGTGCCGACGTTCCCTGCCCGGCTCGTGGCGCCCTACGACGGTGTTCCCCTCGTCCCGTGGCCCGGTCGGTCCACCGGAACCGTAGCGGCCTGCGGCCCTTGTACGGCCCGGGACGGTCGAACACCGCCCGATCGTGTTCCACTCCACCGCTCCCGCCCACCGCCTGCACGCGGATCGGGGCGAACGCGGATGGTGGGCAATGGCCTGACCTTCGTTCCCGTTCGGGAGGTGGGACGGGCCGGTTTGCCAGGCGGCGTCAGTTGGTCCGCGCCAGGTCGGGGGTGGTGTCCGGCCTGACCTGGTGTCCGCGGGGGGCGGCGGGGTGTTCCGGTCGCTGCGGGGCGGCGGCGTGCGGTGTTCGGCCGCGTCGTACCACTCGGACGAGTCGGCGTCCCAGGAGGAGGTAGCCGAGGACGGCACCGCTGGTGTTGAGGACGATGTCGTCGACGTCGAAGGCTCGGCCGGTGAGGAGCGCGCCCTGGACCGCCTCGACCAGCAGCATCAGCGCCGCGGTGGCCAGCAGCACCCGGAACAGGCCGCGGGCCTTGGGCCAGAGCACCGGCAGCAGCAGTCCGAACGGCGCGCCGAGCAGCACGTTCCCGCCCACCTGCCGTAGGGCGTCCGGCACGGCGGCGTGCAGCAGGTAGTGGCGCAGCGAGTTGCCGGGGCGCAGGTTGTCGTGGACGTGGCCGACCGCTCCGGGCTCGGGCACCAGGGTGATCCGGGCCAGTGCGGCCGCGAAGGCGACCGAGGCCAGGAGGGCGGCGGCCAGGACCAGCCATCGGGCGGCGACCGCGATCCACCGCCTCCGGGCCGGCTTGCGGCCGCCCGGATCCGCGACCTCCCCGCCCATGGCGGCCCGGCCCGCCGTGTGGGGCTCTGCGGTGCCCGGCAGCACCGTGTCACGCTCCTGGCCGGTCACCTGCCCGCCCGTCCCCGCGTACTCGTCCCGCGGCTGCTTCCTGCCCGCACCGGCGGTTCTTGCTGCCACGCTTTCCCCTCTTGTCTGTCCGCGCAGTTGTGCGCGGTTCTTTCCGGATGCGTGTGTGGGGCCCGCCCGACGGCCGGGCGGGCCCCACACACGTTGACCGGACGGAGCGCTCAGTCCTTGAAGGCGTCCTTGACGTGTTCGCCGGCCTGCTTGAGGTCGCCCTTGGCCTGGTCGGCCTTGCCCTCGGCCTCGAGGCGCTCGTTGCCCACCGCCTTGCCGGTGGTCTCCTTGACGGTGCCCTTGGCCTTGTCGGCAATGTTCTCGATCTTGTCGCCCGTACTCATCGCGTCCTCCTCGTTCCGGCTCTCTGCGGTCTTCGCACCCGGTGCCCCCACCGTGGTGTCGGGACCAGCGCATGCCCGGTCCGGCCGCGCTGATTCGTGTGAATATTCGGCCGGCTCGGGGGCACACGGCGGTTCGACACAGACTGCGTGGAGGTCTTCATGGTTCCCCTTCTTCTCGTCCTGCTGCTGGCTCTGCTCCTGTTCGGCGCCGGGTTCGCGGTGAAGATCCTCTGGTGGGTGGCGATCATCGTGCTGGTGGTGTGGGTGGTGGGCTTCGTCGCCCGCGGCACCAACGCCGGTGGCAGCCGCGGCCGCTGGTACCGCTGGTAGTCGGCACTACCGAGGACCACGGATTCCGGGCGGGGCCTGCGCTGATGCGCGGGCCCCGCTTCCGTGTGCCCTCACCTTCCGCGCCGCGGCCGTCACTTCGGTCGCCGTGGTGTTGCCGCCGTGCTCCGCACGGGTGGGATCGGGGGTGTGTGGGCCGGCCGGTTACGGGTTAGGCGTCTTCGCGGCGGGGTGGGGCTGTCTCCGCGTCCTGAACCAGCGCGACCTCCAGGCCCCACCCCGCCCACCAGGCCCCCGGCCACGCTGACCGAAGGGCTGCCGGTTCCTCCGGAACCGCTGCAGGCGCTCTCGCAGCGGACTTGGGCGTTAGGCGCTGGTTCGGCGAAGCCGAGGGACGGCGGGTGCCCGTGAAGGGGACGGTTCCCCTCCGATCCGTGAACCGCGTGGACAGCTCGCACCCGGATGCCGCCGGCGGCGGGGGAGCGCTGTGACCCGGACGAACCGCGAGGTGTCGGCGTACGGACGGCGGGTGGTGTGACCTTCCCGGGCGGGGGCAGCCGACACATAGCAGCTCCTTTTTCCTTCCTTTTGCCCCGTTTGTTCCAGGAGTTCACCGAACGAAGGCCGCTCCCATGCCTGACTACCCGCTCTCGCTCCGCCCGGCCCCGCCGCACCCCGCACCCCACCGGCTGGAAGCCCGCCCGCCCGACGCCGGCCGCCCGGACACCGGTGGTTCGGACACCGGTGGTTCGAACAGCGAAGGTCCGGACACCGACGGCCGCGTCGGATGCGGCGGCGTGCCGGACCCGGCCGGGGAACTGGACGTGTGGGTACCGCTGGTGCGTAGCGCCGCGCAGGCGCGCGCGGCGGTCAGCCGGTTGCTGCGGAACGCGGGGACGGTGACGGGGGTGGAGGTCGACGCGCACCTGGTGGCGACGGAGTTGGTGACCAACGCCAACCGGCACGCCGGTGGCGTCACCGGTTTCAGCGCCCGTCTGGAGGGCGCCGGCCCGCGCGCCGGCACGGCCCCACACCCTCCCGCCCCGGCCGTCGGCCCCGCAACGGGAGCGGGGCGCTCGGCCCGGGGGCTGTGTATCAGCGTGGAGGATGGCGACGTGCGCCTGCCGCGCGCTGACACGGGGGCCCTGGAGGACGTGGTCCGCTGGGGCGGGCGCGGTTGGGCCTTGGTCCTCAAGCTGTGCGCCGCCGTGGACGTCTGCCTGCTGCCCGGCGGTGGCAAGCGCATCAGCGCCGTCATCGCCTTCTGACGGAGCGGCCCGCACCCGGCCCGGGACGGGCAAAGGACCGTGGCATCCGGCCGATGCCGCAGGCCGGGGTCGGCCGGTTTCGTCGGCGGTTTCGTTGATCAGCTTTCGGGGCCGGTTTCGGGCCGACAGCGGCGTCTACCGACAACTGCGCCAGCAGATGACCGAGTTCACCGCCGACCGCCCGGCCGCCACCGAGGAAGCTGCGGCCGAGCGCGAGGAGATCCTGCGCCGCCACCACAACCGCCTGTGCGAGTCGGAGGGCACCAACTGGCTGCCGGTCGAGGAGGACCCGCAGATCACCGCTGCCGTCACCCATGCCCGCCAGCAGCGCGAACGGCACCGTGCTGCCCTCCTGCGCGCCCGCGCCGGAACCCTCCCGCTGCCCGTCTTCCTTTCCGACGCCGCCGAGCACGCCCTCTCCGCGTTGCGCCCCGGCGAGCTGGACGCCGTCGGGAAGCTGATCGAGCGCCTCGCCGTCCACCTGCGCCTCGGCAGCCCCGTCCCGGTGGTGCCGATCCCGAGGTCGACGGCTACACCGCCCGCACCGACCCGGCCGCCGACACCGGCGACCGCGTCAGCGTCGTCCACCGCGTCCATGGTCATTCCCTGTCAAGTTCAGCGTGTGGAAATCCGCTGAACCCGGGCCTTTCACCAGCTGATCCAGCAGGTGGGATGTCGCTGTTCGGGCTACCGGAAGGCTGGCGGGGTGCGTCGAGCCCGATGGCGCAGCCACCAGCGGAGGGTGGGGAGGATGGTGGCCCAGGCGAGGAGCATGAGGGGTGGGCCGCCCCAGGTGGCGGCGAGGAGTCCGGCGGGCAGGGTCCAGACGGCGGCGGTGAGCGCGGCTTTGGCGCGGTCGGCGAGGACGGATGGTAGACCGACTCCTGCGGGGCGGGGGCGGCGGGCGAGGACGGAGGCGTTGAGGGTGTAGGTGCCGAGGGTGAGCAGGATGAGTGCGAGGCCGGTGATGAGTTCGGGTTCGTCGATGGGGGTGTCGCTGCTGGTCTGGGTGGTAGTGCCGCGGGTGACGGCGACGGTGTACTCGTGCCAGTGGGTGACGGTGACCTGCTCGCCGGGCAGCAGGTGGCGCAGGAGCGGATCCTGGCCGGGGAAGTCGAGTTCGGCGGGGACCGGTGGGGGGCCGTCGAGGCGCAGGGTGAACTGCTGCTGTTTGGGGCGGGTGTCGATGTGGGTGCCGCGGACGCGGGCGGTAAGGGAGTACAGGCAGTCGGCATCGGGTGCGGCGTCGGCGGGGCACGGTGCGGCTGCTCGGTAGGCGCGTTCCTCGGCGACGCTGAAGGGGACGACGATCCCGCAGGCGAGGGCGGCGGCGAGCAGGGCGGTGCCGACCACGGCGGCGGTGAGGGTCCAGGTGTGGTGCCACCAGCCGCGGGGCCGAACGGCGGGGAGAGGTATGGGAGGCAGGGAGATCAAGGGTTCTTCCTTGGGCCGGGCGGGGCCGGGGTAGTGGCGCGGGCGGGTGGTTCAGCCGACGGCAGTCCTGTGGCGGCCGCAGGCGCGAGAGAAGACGGCGACGGCAGCGGGGGTGCCGGCGAGGGTGGCGATGAGCAGGTCGAGGTCTTCGGAGTGCAGGTGGTCGGGCAGGAGCAGGTCGGTGGCGGCGCAGGCGAGCAGGCCGGTGCCGATCAGGACGGCCGCGGCGAGGAGGGCGGCGGTGCGTCGGCGTGGGGGTGCGGTGCGGTAGCGGGCGAAGACGGGCCGGCCGGCGATCAGCATGGTGGCGGCAGCGACGGGCGGGTAGCCGGGTGAGATGCCCAGCGGCCAGGCGGCGAGGGCGATCGCGCCCCACAGCAGCAGGGTGGCGGCCTGGCGGATGAGCACGGTCAGGACCAGGCTCCCGGTGGAGTGGCTGTCGTCGGCGGCCGGTGGTTCGGCGGAGGCGGTCACGGGCGTCCTGTTCGGTGGGGTGCGAGGTTGTGGAGGTGGTCAGGCGAGGGCGAAGTAGCGCAGCCACGAGTGGAGGGCGGAGACGGCGACGGTGGCGGCGGTGACGGGATGCCGTAACGGGTGAAGGTCCCAAAGCTGATGGGTTGCCGGTTGCGTCGGCGATGCCGAGCACGACGACGTTGGCGGAGACGCCGATGGCGGTGGCGTTGCCGCCGAGGTCGGCACCCGGGGGCCAGAGTCCACCACAGGAACGTGCCGTAGGGCTGGCCGACGGTGTGGGGGAGGTCGGCGGTGATGGGGGCCATGGTGGCGACGTAGGGGATGTTGTCGACGACGCCGGACAGGACGGCGGAGGCGACCAGCAGCAGGATGAAGGTGCCGAGCGGGCTGGTGCGCCACAGCGCCATCCCGGCGAACGCCAGTGGCATCCCCAGGCTCAGTACGCGGGCGGGGTCGCGCCAGGCGGCGCGCAGCCAGGGGAAGGCGACGTGCATGCCGTCGGTGAACAGCACCGTGAACAGCGCCAGGTCCGCGGTCGCCGCGACGATCCGGCTGTTCGGGGTGACGTGGATCAGGCCGAGGAATCCGTCGCCGACCAGGGCACCCGAGGCGAGGAACAGCAGCGAGGTGGACAGGGACGGTGTGGGCGGCCAGGCCCGACAGCAGGACCGCGACGAGCAGCGCGACCCCGAAAACAGCGATGAGCACCATGCAGGGAACCCCCGGACCGGCTGAGGAACAAGAGGGTTGTCCCCTTGCTCGCCGACCAGGCTTCCCGGCACACCACGAGCGATTTTATACGACTCTTACGGCTCCTTGACAGACCCTTTGCGGCCGAAGGGGCCGGGCGGCCGCCCGCACGGCCCCTCGCCCCCGTGTCCGCTACGGGCTACGATCACCGCCAGGTGAGCCGGGAAGCCTGGGTGGACGGCACCCGGCACCTGGCCGTCGCCGACGTGAGCGCCATGCTGCGCTCCTTTCCCGGATCTGGGGCGGCTGGGCCGGAGAAGGCCACGCCGACCTCGACCCGGACACCGTCGACCCGCTCGGATCCGCCCTCGCTGACTTCGCCGACCAGCTCGACGTCGAGAAGCCATCGCCCGCACCACCTCGACCTGACCACAACCCGCCGCCAGGGGGCCCGCACCCGGGCCGCTCCCTTGCGCAGTGGACAGGCCGGCCCCTCGTTCCAGTGGGGTCCTCCCCATTGCGGGTAGGGGTCCAGCGTGACTCTTCTGCTGGCCGGCGGTGCCGGAACCACCGACCTCGGACCCGGCGTCGGGATCTGCGCCGGTGTGCTCGTCGTGGTGGCGATCGGCATCACCATCTGGCGGGTGCGAAACGGGCGTTGAAAGGGTGTGGTGGGCAGTGCCGGCAGCACCCTGTCGTGCCTGCCTCGGCACGACGGCCTTCCAGTCCGCCAGGGCGGGCCCGCATGGTTCGCCCCGCCTTGGCCGCAGGGCCGGTGCCGGTAGCCTCGTCGTCCGCGACGAGTGGAGGTGACGCCCCGTGGAAGACGCACTCGATGCTCTCTTCGGTCTGCTGCCCCGCCCCGGCGGCGTCCGGGCCAAGGACTGGGGCTGTGCGCGAGCGGCTCGGTGCCGATCCACCCGTCGACTACAAGACCATCATCGACACCTTCGGCGGCGGCTACGTCGATGGCTACCTGCGGGTCCTGGATCCCGGCTGCGTGAACGCGTTCTACGACTTCATCGCGGCGGCCGAGGAGCGCGCCGAGGCCAACGAGCAGCTCTGGGGCGGCGGGGAGACCGAGCTGTCCGAACTCGACGAAGCCGGTGCCCGACTCATCCCGTGGGCGTCCACCGACAACGAGGAGTTCCTGTACTGGCTCGCCCTGCCCGACCAGGACCCCGGCGAGTGGACGGTCGTGGTCAACGAGGCCCGCAGCTCCCGGTGGGAGCACGTCGACCTCACCTTCCCCCGCTTCCTCGTCACGGTCCTGACCGGCGAGATCCGCTCTGAGATCCTCTCCGACCCCTTCCCCGCCTCCCCGTACGACTTCCAGCCTTCCAGCCGCTTCGTGTGACCGGCGGCCCCCAGCCGCGGCTTCGCGCCCCTCGGACCATCATTGTGCCAACTCCCGTCTCATGATGGAGATTTGGAGGACGGTCGACGGGCAGGCGGCCGGTATGGCGTATACAGCGGGACAGGGCCGCCTCGCGGTGGGCAAGCGCATCTGGATGCTCTGGGCGGTGGGGGCGGTGTTGGCTGCTCTCTTCGCGGTGTTCGTGCACGTGTCGACCGGAGGGCCGTGGTGGCCGGCGATCGTCGCGGGGGCCCTGTGGGCCCTGATGACCGTCGGACTCACCCGCTGGGTCCAGTGGCGCAGTGCCCGCAAGCTGGGGCTGAGCGGCCTGGCGGAACTGACCGAGCTGGGAGGCGCCATCAAGGACGAGCGCATCCCCCAGGACCCCGCTCAGCAAAACGCCCTGTGCACCGTCATCCGGCAAAACCGCAAGCGCCGGCACCCGGCCCGGTGGTCGTGGCTCGTTGTGGGCGCGGTCATGATCTGGAACGCCGTGTCCATGTGGCTCAGGCACGGCACGGCCGTCGGGATCATTTCCTCGGCGTTCGTCCTGGCCTGGATACCGGCGATGTACATCGCCGACCGCCGTCGGCAGCAGAAACTGCGCCGCCTCGAACTGCGCCTCCAGCAGCCCGACTCCGGCCACAACCCCCCGCCGCCGGCCGGCGGCACCCCGGCCCCACAGGACTTGTGAGGAGCGTCTCCTTGAGTGCATCCTCCAGCCGCCAGCACTGAAATAGTTCGCGGCGGGCACTGTGCATTCGGCAGGATGTCGAGCATGGATCAGGTGTTCGCAGTCGCGTGGCGGTACGTCGTCGGTCTTGTTCTGACCGAGGACCTGCCGATGGAGGCCGCTCAGTTGCTGGCCGTCGGCTTTGACTCTCCCGCACTGCGTGACCTGGCGGGACGTGCTCGCCGCGACGACGCCGTCGAAATCAGAGGACTGTTCCGGCAGGCGATGGGCGAGCTGGGGACCGGCGTCCCCGATTGGGAGAGCGCCGAACGGTGCTATCTCCACCACCTGGCAGGCCAGCTAGCGGCCGGCACCGGGACGCCCCGCGAGGTGGCGGCCAATATCTGGCGTCGCCTGACCGAAGCACAGACCGGTCCTGAGCTCGAGTTCCTTCAAGCTGTGGGCGATGAGTACTACGTCGAGTTCATCTCGAACGAGCGTCCTGACGCCTACCAGGCTTGGGAGACCGCGCTCCGTTCGGCAGCGGAGCAACTCAGCCAGACAACCTCTGCCGAGATCGGCGGCCTGCGCGAAAGATCGCGCTCGGCAACAGGCTGACCACGGCCAAGGCCGCGGACCGTTCCCGGGCTGCTGACCCACGCACTCGCTGTTTGACACGCCGGCTCATGTGAGCTGCACTGAGTCTCTTTCATCCTGAGTTTTCGCTGGTCGTGCCGCTGTGGATCATGAGGGTGTGGGCGGCGGTGATCAGGCGGCTGATGCGGTTGGTCGAGCAGCGGGCTCTGCTGAAGACCTTCCAGGTCTTCAGCTGGGCGAAGGCTCGTCCGCTGGGTGCTCGGAGTCGGGCGTGGTCGCGGTTGTACTGCTGGTGGTGCTCGGGCAGTTCGTGGTGGTTGTGGTGGGGGGTGCGGAAGGTGGCGCCGGCGCCGCGGTGGGCTCGGTCCGCCAGGACGAGGACCTCGCGGGTCGGGCAGACCTGGGCGATGCCGTGGGCGCGGGCCGCGGTCAGGTCGTGGGTGCGGCTCGGCAGGGCGCGGGAGAACCACAGGGGTGTGCCGTCGGGTGCGGCGACGACCTGCACGTTCATCCCGTGCGTGCGGTGCTTTTGCGAGTGGTACGGTTCGTCCGTCTCGACCCGGTCGGTCGGGATCAGCGTGCCGTCGACGATCACGAAGTCGCCCTCGCCCAGTCCCGCCAGGGCCTCGCGCGGGCCCGGCGCCCAGGCGGCCAGGACCTCCCCGCTCTCGTCGGAGTACCGCCAGGCCGTCGCCTCCGACCCCCCGAACCCGGCGGCGACCCGCGCGAACGTCTCGTTCTTCCGCAGGTGGGCCAGGACCGGCAGGGCCTGTTTGAAGCAGCTCAACTTCCGCCAGCGCGACCCGAGTTCACACCTTCGGGTACGGATCGGCCACGAGACGTGCTCGACCAGCTCGTGCGGGACATCGAGCATGGCAGGATATGAGACCAGCAGGGCCCCTCGGCGGCGACGTGATGAGTGAGATCACCACGGCAACGACGAGGGACCCTGCTGCGTCACTGCCGCCCGCTGACCAGGCAGTTCACCCTGCAGAGACAGGATGAAAGAGGTTCACTGTCACACCGTGACGGAACCGGAGGGGCACCACAAGCCGCCCTGCTGTTGGGGGGTACCTCTACGGGGTTCGTCAAGGAAATCGGGCTGCATTTGGGTGGGGTGGCCAGGCAGCATGGCGAGATGCCAGATCTGCTGTGGGACGACGTCAGGGACTTCTTCGACCCTGACCTGATGGGGTCGCTGCCGGATGCGTGTGTCGCAGACACCTCGGTCGAGGACTGGCAGGCAGTACTGGATTTGGTGCGGTCGAAGGGGTGGTCGTGCGAGTACTCCGAGGACGGTGCCTTGGTCCGGCTGCCACGAGCTGTGGACATGCTGGGCCGCAGCCGGAACAGCGACGCGTTGTTGAGGGTCTGGCCCGCCCCCGGATTCCTGGCGATCTTCCGGGCGTATGAGGTCAGCTCCATCGACTTCGACGTTGACCTGCGGGAGCTGCAGGGCCAGGACGGCGTCAATCTGCTGTGTCGTCTGCTGCGGGCGATCGGGCGGCGGCTCGGCAAGCCGGTGACGTTGACTCCCGAGTCGGATCCACTTCACCCAGTCCTAGCGTTCGATGTCGAGGCCGATCGCGTGGTTCTGTTGGCGGATCCGCAGTTCAGCTGACCGCCGTGGCCGGCTTCGACTCGTAGAAAGTCCCATCGCGGAGCATGGCGAACAGGACGTCGGCCCGGCGTCCGGCCAGGGGGTTCGCGGCGTTGTCCAGGGGGAAAGCGGTGTCTGCCGGGCCTGTTCACCGAGCAGGCCCGGCACCTGCCGGACCTGTCCACCGCCACCGCCGTCCGGGCCGAGGCGGGCGGGTCGGCGCGAACGGGGCCGGCTACCCGTCTCCGGCGCCGAAGGTCCTGGCGCAGGTCCTGGCCTGAGTCGCGCGCCTCGGGTGGGTCGGTGGGTCAGTTTCCTGGTGCGGTGCGGATGGCGGCCTCCAGGGTGTGGGTGAGGGCGTCGAGTTCGGGTGGGCAGTAGTCGAGGACGGTGCCGGGCATGGCGGCGGCCAGCGCGCACACCGTTACCACCGCGACCTTCTCGGCGCCGGTGAGTTCCGGCAGCGTCTGCCAGCCTTCCCCTTCGCCGCGGTCGTAGTCGTGGTTGTGGGCCGGGCCGATCACCTCTCCCGCCGACGGCCAGGTGCGGTGCAGCCCGTCCAGGGCTTCCCCGTCCCCGCCGGGCACGATCGCCGTCGACGTGGCCGTCTCGATCGCCTCGGCGGCGTTCAGCAGCGCTTGCGTGTGGCCAGGATCGGTCTGCCGTCCTGCCAGTTCCCGTACCCAGGCGGCGGCCTGCCGCCCGGTCTCGGCTGCCCGCTCCAGCGCCGAGCGCCACGGCGGCTGGGTCGCGCTCGTAGGCCTCGACGCCCCGCCCACCTACCTGGTCGACGCCCACCACGTCCCGGTCCGGCACGCCACCGCCCGCCGCGCCGCCTGCAAGTATCACCCTGGCTCTGTGCCAAGACCCGGCCCGGACCTGACCCGCCTCAGCGGCCCGGGTCGGCGCCGCCCTGTTCGACGGCCGCGCGCAGCCGGGCCGCCGTCGCCGCCGTCGCCACCGCCGCTTTCCGGGTCCTCGCTGCCGGCCAGCAGGGCGAGCAGCTCCACCGCCGCGGTGAGCACCGGCACCGGCATCGGCACCGCCGCCTCGCGCAGCAGCAGGAGCTGCTCGGCCGCGCGGTGCCCGGCGGACCCGGCGGGATCGGCGACGCGACTGGGTCAACCGCCACAGTGGCACCCACCGGATGGCCACCGGCGGGGGCCGGCTGTTCCGGCAGCCCGCCTTCGCCCGGTGGGCGATACGCGGCCGCTACCGCCGTCGCCTACGCTCTCGAACTCCCGTCCGGGCAGCCGCCCGGCGGCCGCACGAGAGTGGAGCGCAGCACCGCATGCACCAGCGAAGCAAGCGAACCGTCGCCCGGGCCGGAGTGCTGGCCCTGGTGGCCGGCGGCATCGCGACAGCCGTACCGGCGACCGCCCAGGCGGCCTCGTACAACGGGGTCTGTGGATCGGGCTACAGCACCATCGACCACCGGGACCTCAACTCCGGCGGCACGGTCTGGCTGACCTACAGCAGCTCCACCGGCAAGAACTGCGTGGTGACGATCCGCAACAACCCGGGCCCCGCACTGCAGATGCTCGCCGGGCTGAAGAAGGCCGGTGCCTCCAAGTGGGCGGTCCTGGACGAGAACTACTACACGACGTACGCCGGCCCGGTGTACCTCTACGCACCCAACTCCTGCATCGACTGGGAGGGCGGGATCGGGGAGAACGTCAGCGGCGGCTTCGACTCCCACTGCGGCTGATCCCTTGATCCCGTGGCGCTCCGGGGCCCGCTGCCGTCGGTACGGCTGCGGGCCTCCGGTGCGGCTCCCGACACCGGCCGCCGACGGCGTACCGTGGTGGGTCGGGCGGTGAGAGGCGGATTCCAGCGATCGTCGCAACACAAGACCGGTCGTTGACGTCCCGTGACAGCAACAGGCAGCCCCACTTCGTTCTACCGCGGCGACCGCGCCCCCAGGACGAGCGCGACAAGCTCCGCCGGATCATCGGCCCGGCCGCCGACCTCGCCGGCCGGGCACCGCACGACCGGCCCGTGCCGCGTTGGGTCGGCGTCGGCCCCACCCTGCTGAACCGCCCCGCCCCTGCCGCCCGCTGAACCGCGGCGGCGCAACGCCCCGGGGGCCGGCAGCTCGCCGGTGCCCGGGGCGTCGTCACAGCGAGCCGAGGGTGTCCAGTTCATCCGGCGCGCCCGGCCCAGTGCACGCGCAGTACAGGTCGGGGCATGAGCAGCCCCCGCACTGCGGGCAGGTGTTCATCGCCGATCAGGAACCCCTGGAGGAGCGCGAGGGGGACCGGGTAGGCCGGCTCCTAGAGAGTTTGGCGACCTCCTGCCCGGCAGGCCACTGCCGGGTATGTGCCCAAGAAATGCCGTCGACCGCCGCCAGCCGCTCCGACCGCTTCTGCACCGACTGGTGCACCCGTAGGGCCCCGGGGCTGCGACGGCGAGGACGGCTCCTCAACACGCTGCCCCCTCGCTGTCGTGCCCAGCGCGCAATGGACAGCTCCAGCAGCACACGCCTGCGTCGATGGACAGGCCGTGCTGAGAGCTGGTGGAGCTGACCGGCGGATGCGTTTCTCCTGGACACGCCGCCCAGCGGGCCCGCACCTGGCCGCGCCGAAGGACGCCACCGTACTGCCCCGCCTGCCGGGGCTATGGCGTCGGGCACGGGCACACCGTGAGAACAGGGCCCTTGGCCGAGGTGATTCGGGCGGGACAACCGGGCCGGACAATGGAGTTGTCCAGACGGCGGTCAAAGGGGGCTGATGCAGGCCCGGTCCGGTCTGCCTGCTGCTCGGATGTCGAGCGATCCGGTCCTGTCCCGGCGGTCCGGTCCTGTTCCGGGTGTCTGTGGTTGGGGTGCTGGCTGGGGGTTTCGTGACGGGCTGTTTGTCGCGGAACTCTGCCCGGCCCCCGGCCCCCCGGCCCCCCGGCCCCCCGGCCCGGCGGCCCTGCCCCGCCGCGCCTCCTTGCCCCTTGCGGGCGGGGGCACGTGCGTGCGGCGGGTGCGGCGCTGCATAGTGCGTGGGTGACTGTGACTCCCGATCGAGTGGACCTGCCCGCGCGGTATGCTCCCCCCTCACCGCCCCGGCGTCGGGTGCACGCTGTGGGGGAGCCACGTGCGACAGGGACTTCGTCACGCCCTCGGGGCGGCTGCGCTGCTGGCCGCCCTGACCGCCTGCTCACCGGGGAGCGCGTCACCCGTTCCCCCCGTCCCCGCTCCGTCCTCCGCCACGGCCGCGACGCCGTCCGCCTCCGCCGCGAGCCTGGACGAGGTGTTCAGCCGCACCCGCACCGCGCTGACGACGGCGATGGCCGGAGAGGCCGAGGCTCCCGACCCGCAGACGTTGATGCTGGTCCAGGCGTGGCCGGGCGGCGCCGCCTACGTCTGGGAGACCCCGGACCAGCGGCAATGCTTCGCCGAGGTCCACCAGGTCTCGGTCCGGGTACGGGGCTGCGCCGACCACCAAGAGGTGACCTCCGCGGCCTGCGGCGACACCCCCCTGACGGTCCGCCGGATCGGCACCCTCGCGGACGGCGCCCGGACCCTGTACGCGCTCTGGTTCCCGACCTGCACGAAGGGCGACGTCACCTTGACGACGCTCGACCGCACCGGCGCCACCGCCCGGGCCACCCTCCCGTTCGGCGATATCGGCGACCGCACCTGCACTCCCGCCCCTTACTCAGGTTGAACTCGCGATGTCGGTGATCAGCCTGGCTGCGAGCTGATCACCGACATCGCGAGTTCAACCTGAGTAGTCCGCGGCCGCGGGACTGCTCGGTGCTCGTCGGGCATCGGGCGTTGGGTTCAGCCTCACGGTTTCAGCGGGCGATCTCCTGTGCCCAGTCCGCCAGTTGGGCGAAGTGATCCGGTCGCAGCCCGTACCGACGGTCGATCTTCAGGGTGAGCGCGCGGCCCGGGTGGTTGGCGGCGATCCATTCGGTGTCCTGGGGGCCGATCTCGTCGTCCACCCAGGCGAAGGGCTGCTGGTCGGCCCAGTAGACCAGCTGCCGGGTCTTCCAGTGCAGCCCGTCCGGGTCCTTGTGGTTCATCGACTCCCAGTTCACGTAAGGGAGTTTGGGCAGGCCGAGGAGCGGCGCCAGGTGCTCGTCCGCCTCGTGCCGCCAGGCGGTCGCCCACACCAGGTCGTACGGCAGGGCGAGTAGGGACGTCCCGTGGGCGGGGTTCAGCCAGACCCGCAGCGGCTTCGGGTCGGGCACGCCCTTTTCGAGCTGCCGCTGCCTCCACGTCTGCGAGGGCACCCGGTGGGTCCGGTAGCCTCGGGGGCGCAGGATGCGGTCGAACGGGGCTATCGGCCCGTCGACGTCCAGCATCAGCAGCGGACGGTGTGCCATGAAGATCCTCCAGTCGGTCGCTGCTGGATTCTCTCCCACTCCCGGCCCGCGCGGCCACCGCCTCGCACTCGGAACGGGCGGACGGAGGACCGTGCCGATTCAGCGTTCCGCACACCCGGTCGATCACGAGGCCATCGAGATCGTCCACCCGGCTGCGGAACCGCACCGGCAGCGTGAACGCCCCCGACCGGTTCAGCGTCCTTGAGACTGAACCTCCCCGGGTTCGGTGGGGACTCGGTTTCGTGTAAGGATTCGAGTCATGGCACGTCCCTCTTCCTACCCGCCTGAGCTGCGGCGTCGTGCGGTGCGCATGGTCGCCGAGGTTCTCGGTGA
>NZ_JBIVKJ010000031.1:0-27361 GCF_044750705.1 Kitasatospora sp. NPDC088783 | reverse complement strand
CATCGCCGGCCTCGTCTCCGACCGCACCGCCAACGTGTGAACCACAGCCCTCCGACAGGCGATCCAGCCCTCACCCGCCATCACGCACCAACTCGTAAGTTCCTTGCCGGACGGGAAAGTTGGCGGAAGTCGCGAACGTGCGAGGCCGGCCGGGCCTCAGGCCGAGGCCCACCGCGCCGGGCCGAACCAGCGCTCCAGCGCCGCCACCAGCCCGTCCGGGCCCGCCGACCCCGACCCCGCCTCCGACCCCGCCCCGGGCCCCTCCGCCGCCTCCTCGCCGACCCACGCCACGTGCCCGTCCGGGCGCAGCAGCACCGCGGGGGCCGGCAGCTCCGGGCAGCCGTCCACCAGCACGTCCACCCGGCCCTTCCAGCCGCCCGCGTCCAGGCCCGCGTCCGCGGACAGCCGCCCCGTCCGGTCCAGCAGCAGGCCCCGCCCGGCGTGCATCCGCTCGTACAGCCGCCCCGCCCCCGGGTCGTCCACCAGCCGCACGTCCCGCAGGCGGCGGCCCAGCAGGGCCGGGCCCGGACCGAGGTCGTACCGGAGGTCGACCCCCGAGATGACGCCGGTGATGTACCGGTTGACGTCCGGGAAGTCCATCAGCCGGGCGAACACCCCGCGCAGCGCCACCGCGCCCGGCGCCGTGCCCAGCAGCGTCATCTGCGCCCGGGTGTGCGCGATCACCGCCGCGCCGACCGGGTGCCGCTCCGCGTGGTACGTGTCCAGCAGCCCCGGCGGGGCCCAGCCGGCCACCTCGGCGGCCAGCTTCCAGCCCAGGTTGAACGCGTCCTGCACGCCCAGGTTCAGGCCCTGGCCGCCCGTCGGCGGGTGGACGTGCGCGGCGTCGCCCGCCAGCAGCACCCGGCCCGACCGGTACCGCTCCGCCTGCCGGGTCGCGTCCCCGAACCGGGACAGCCAGCGTGGCGAGTGCACCCCGAAGTCCGTCCCCGCCACCGCGCGCAGCCGGGCCCGGAACTCCTCCAGCGTCGGCGCCGCGCGGTCCTCCGACACCCCCTCCGCCGGAACGATCACCCGGTACACCCCGCCGCCCTCGTGGTGCAGCCCGAACCGCAACTGGGTGCGCCGGACCTCCGCCACCACCTCGGCGATCCGCTCCGGCTCCTCCGTCGCCTCCAACTGCCCCAGCAGCGTCTGCACCGTCGCCGGCTCGCCCGGGAACGCCACCCCCGCCAACCGGCGCACCGTGCTGCGCCCGCCGTCGCACCCCACCAGCCAGCGCGAGCGCAGCCGCGCCCCGTCCGCCAGCTCGACCTCCACCCCCGCGCCGTCCTGGACCAGCCCGACCACCTCGCAGCCGCGCCGCAGGTCCGTGCCCAACTCCCCGGCCCGCTCCCACAGCAGCCGCTCCGTCACCGGCTGCGGCGTCGCCAGCCCGTACGGGTGCGCCGTGTCCATCCCCTCCGGCCACGGCCGCGCCTCCCCCGCGAACAGGCCGCCGACCCGGAACTCCTCGCTCACCGCCCGGAAGCGCTCCAGCAGCCCCCGCTGATCCATCACCTCCACGCTGCGCGCGTGCAACCCCTGCCCCCGGGACTCCCCGGTCGGCGCCGCCAGCCGTTCGAGCAGCACCACGCCCACCCCGTGCAGCCGCAACTCGCACGCCAGCATCAACCCGGTCGGCCCGCCGCCGACCACCAGCACGTCGATCATCAACTCTCCCCGACCGCCCGGACGGTGAGAAAACACCACCTACCGGACTTCTCGCTTCTTCCCGTCTCCGACCGGACATTCTGCGCCCCCGCGGGGCCCTTGCGGCAAGGCCCCCGGTGCGCGCTACCTTGGAAGTGGCGGGGAGGCGAGGGCGCGGGGTGGCTCAGCGGACCACGTCGAAGACGTTCTTCTGCACGCCGTTGGAGAAGGCCGCGAACTCGACCAGTTCCAGCTTCTGCACGTCCTTGTCGGTGTCGCTGAACAGCCGCTTGCCCGCGCCCAGCAGCAGCGGGAACACCAGCAGGTGGTAGCGGTCGACCAGGCCCGCGTCGGACAGCGCGTGGTTCAGGCGGGCGCTGCCGTGCACGACGATCGGGCCGCCCTCGGTCTCCTTCAGGGCGGCCACCTCGTCCACCGAGCGCAGGATCGTGGTCGGACCCCAGTCGTCGACCAGGCCGTCCGGGCCGAGGGTGGTCGACAGCACGTACTTCGGCAGGGTCTTGTAGCGGGCGAACTCCGGCATGCCCGGCCACACCGGACTGAACGCCTGGTAGCTGACCCGGCCCAGCAGCACCGCCCCGGCCTGCTCCTGCTCCCGGCCCTTGATCTCGAACGCCTCCGGGACGAAGTCGATGTCCTTGAACGTCCAGCCGGAGTTGCGGTAGCCCGGCTCGCCGCCGGGGGCCTCCATCACGCCGTCCAGGGAGACGAAGGCGGTGCTGATCAGCGTGCGCATCGGGGGTACCTCGTTCTGTCGGTGCTGCGGGGGGCGGGGGGCAGTGCGGGCGTGTGGCGGCAGTGGGTGTGTATGGCGGTGCGTGCGTGTGTGTGGTGGCGGTGCGTGCGGGCGGGCGGGGTCAGGGGCGGTGGGCGGGTGGGACGGGCAGGGCGGACAGCCAGTGCTGCCAGGCGCTCTCGGCGGTGCGGGCGTCGGGGGCCGGCTCCGCGAACAGGTGGTGGAAGAGCAGCAGCACGCCCGCCGGGTGCAGGAAGGCGTACAGCCCGTCGGCGGTGCGGACCTCGAAGCGCTCGCCGTCCGACCACACCAACTCGCCGTCCAGCGGCGGCAGTCCGGCCGGTTCGGCGTGCACCCGGGCGCCGACCGGCGGGTCGGGCGGGAGGCCGAGGGCGGCGGTCAGCGCCGCCCGGACCTCCCCGGCGGGACGGTCGGCCGTCGGGCGGACGGCGAACACCGGGACGGCGGTGCGGCCCGCGAAGTGCGCCAGGTACTCGCGCAGGGTGTGCAGGTGGAACGGCCAGCCGCTGCGCAGCGCGTCATACTCGTCCGCCCAGTCGTCGCCGAGCAGGCCGCTGTGCACCACCCGCAGGACGGTGCTGCCGCCGTCGCGGCCCTCGACCAGGTACTCGAAGGCCATGAACCGGCCGTCCGGGCCCGGTTCGGTACGGGTGGCGAAGCGCCTGCCCGGCTCGTACGCGGTGACGGTCGAGGTCTCCCGGTGGCCGCCGGTCTCCATCGCGGCCGTCCCGCCGACCCGGGGGTCCACCTCGCTGCGGCCCATGAACCACGCGTCGATGCCCGGGCCGGTGGCGATCGCCGCCCAGACCTGCTCCGGGTCGGCCGGCAGCGCCAGCTCGAATTCCAGCTCGAAGGGGTGCGGCACGGGATCAGCCCTCCTGCGGCGACGGGTACGGGGACGGGGACGGGGACGGGGTCTGAGTCGGGGGCGGGAACGGGGTGCCGGGTGGTGCCGCGTCCGGGACCTGGTGCAGGCCGACCACCACCCGGTGGACACGGCCCTGCGGGGCCGACTCGTCGTGGTAGCGGCCCACCAGGGCGGTGACCGCCTGCGAGAGCTCCTCCGCGAACGCCGCCCGGTCGGCCGCCGAGGCGAACCGGACCCGGGCGTCGATCCCGAACGAGGCCACCCGCTGCCGGGCCCGGGCCGCGCCCGTCAGCAGCGAGCCGACCTCCTGCACCATCCGGGCGCCGAGCGCCAGCAGCCAGCGCGCGGAGAGCTGGTCGGGCGAACGCGACGGGTCCGGGCTGACCGCCGCCAGCGCGGCCGGCGAGATCACGTACGAGGCCGCGGTGGCCCGGTACACCCGCTCCGTCATGCTCCCCCTGCGGCGCTCCTCGGCCAGCTCCACCAGGCCGTGCCGCTCCAACTCCTTCAGGTGGTAGTTGACCTTCTGCCGGGGCAGCCCGAGCCGGGCGGCCAGCATGGCGGCCGAGCCCGGCTCGGCCAGGGCCGCCAGCAGCCGGGCCCGCATCGGGTCCAGCGAGGCTTCGGCGGCGGCGGGATCTTCGATCACGGCGACGTCCAACACCCCTCCAGGATCGTACCGACAAATTTTTCTGTCAAGGAGAAAAAATTTTTCCGTGCGGACGCGGCCGGGGAGGGACGACGGCGGATGACCGGGCCCGTTTCCGGTCGGCGGAGGCCGGGCAGGCGCGCTGGCACACGTGCCGGTCCGTCGCTCCGAGGCGGACCGGACCCGATGGGAGGTCACCACGATGGGACGGCAGGAACGCCCGCTGCACGACATGGGCGGGGCGATCGGCCCCGCGGACACCGGCTGGCAGGAGCCCGAGGAGGACCGGGAGCCCGCGGACGACGGCACCGAACGCGAGCCCGCCCCGATCGGCAAGGGCGGCACGGCGAACGTGGCGGGCAGCGACGAGCAGCAGCCCGAGATCGCCGAGGGGCCGGTACCGGGCGTCCAGCCGGACGAGCGGCTCGCGGGCGACGGCGGTGGTGGCGGTGGCGTCACCCGGGAGCTCGACCCGCCCGGTCCGCCGAAGGTGCCGTCCCGCCCGGTGCGCCCGGACGCGGTGGAGGACGCCCCCGCCGCGCTCGACCCCGAACGGGCCGCCCCGCCCGACCCGGCGGCGTTCCCCGAGGACGAGGGCCTGCCGGACCTGGAGGACGGCTCGCCCACCGCCCGGGCCGCCGCCGACCCGCAGCGCCCGTCCGTCCCCGGCGACCGGCCGGTCGCGGCGGAGTCCTTCGGCGTGACGGGCGAGGAGCAGGCCCGCGGCGAGTCCCTGGACCAGCGGCTGGCGGCCGAGCGGCCGGACGTGGGGGAGCCGGGCAGCGAGGAGGAGGACGAGCCCGCGTCGCGCCCCGGGCTGACGGCGGAGGAGGCCGCGATCCGGGTGCGCCGGGAGGGCTAGCGCAGGAGCGTCAACTCGCCTGCGGGTGAAGGGACTCGGTGGGCGGGCGAGCAGGCGGACGGGCGGACGGGCGGACGGGCGGATGGTCGGGCGGAAGGCCGGTGCCGGAGGTGGGCCGACCGGACCGGCCACCGCTCGACGGCCGGGCGGCCGGGCGGCTGGGCGGCTGGGCGGCTGGGCGGCCGGGCGGTGGGTCACCAGCGCAGGGCGGTGAAGTCGGCCGGACGGGGCGCGAGCCGGGCGGTGCGGTCGGCGAGGGTGTGCAGGCCGCGGGTGGACTCGTCGGCGGGCGGGTGCCTGCGGTCGCCGTGGCCGGGCAGCAGCCACTCGCAGCGCAGCCGAGGAGCGGTGCGGGCCGGGGAGTCGGCCGGTTCGGTGAGGGAGCACCAGGTCACCGACTCGGCGACGGCGAGGTCCGCCCGGTCGCGGGACCGGTGGCACCAGTAGAGCCAGTGGAACCAGTGGAGTGCGTCGGCGAGGCAGAGCGCGCTGCCCTCGGTGTGTCCGCACAGGTGCACGTTCTCGGCCGGGCGAAGCGGGAACGGAGCGTGGGCCTGTTCCGGGCCGCGGTCGTCGCGGCCGTCGCGGCCGTCGCGGCCGTCGCGCCGGGTCGACCGGGCGGGCCGGATGCGGCGATTGGGTGAACGCCCCGGGGGTATGCGCGGGGCGGGGATGGGCGCGTGGTGGACGACGTCCTGGACGAGCAGGGCCGAGGTGGAGTCATGGCAGGGCCGCACGGTTACCGGATCACCGTCCCCGGGCGACCGGGGGCGCACGCCCCGCAGGTGGTGGTGCTGGTGTACCGCTCGGCGGAGACCACCGACGAGGGCCTCGCCGTCTACCTGAGCGCGGACGGTCTGCGGGTGACGGTGCGCGGCACGGTCGCCTGCTTCCTGGAGCCCTACCCGCCCGGCCTGTGCCACCCCTTCGGGCACGCCTACCCGTTGGCCGAGAGCTGATCGGACGGGCCGCGAGTCGGCAGGTGGACAGCCGGACCGGGCCGACCGACGAGGTGTCGGTCGGCCCGGACGGCTGCGGCCCGGACGGCTGCGGCCCGGGCCCGGCGGGTCAGGCGGTGGCGGGTCAGGCGGCGGCCGACGAGGCGGAGAAGGCGGTGACCAGGGCGCGGTCGAAGGCCGGCAGGTCGTCCGGCTTGCGGCTGGAGACCAGCGTGTTGGGGCCGTTCGTGCAGACCACGACCTCGCGGTCGACCCAGTGCGCGCCCGCGTTGCCCAGGTCGGTGCGCAGGCTGGGCCAGGAGGTCATGGTGCGGTCGCGGACGACGTCGGCCTCGACCAGCGTCCACGGCCCGTGGCAGATCACCGCGACCGGCTTGCCGTGCTCGAAGAACCCGGAGACGAACTCCACGGCCTTCTCGTCGGTGCGCAGGAAGTCGGGGTTGGCGACGCCGCCGGGCAGCACCAGGGCGTCGAAGTCGCCGGCCGAGACGTCCGCGACGGTCGCGTCCACCATGAACGAGTCGGCCCGGTCCAGGTGGTGGAAGGCCCGGATCTCGCCCGGCTCGGTGGAGACCAGGCGCGGGGTGCCGCCGTGGTCCAGGACGGTCTGCCAGGGCGAGGTCAGCTCGACCTGTTCGGTGCCCTCGGGCGCGACCAGGAACGCCACGGTCACCCCCTCCAGCTCCTGCAGCTCGCCGGTGCTGCCGGTGTCGCCGGTGCCGTTGGTGTCGCTCATGTCGGCTCTCCGTTTCTCGGTGGGTAGGCGGGAGGAGTCCCCCTCCCGGCACGTTTCACCACGAACGGCATCGGCCAAACCGGTGTGAATGGAGCAAAAGGGGCGGTCCGGCGGCCTAGGGTGGAGGCGGCGGAACGGGTGGCGGGTCGGGCGGCGGAGGTGGTGAGGCACGGTGGACGGCGAGAAGTCCGGGCTGGAGGCCACGGTCGACCGGCTGCGCACCGAACTGGAGGGGCTGCGCACCGCGATGCGCACCCGGGCGGTGATCGAGCAGGCCAAGGGCGTGCTGGTCGAACGGCTCGGCTGCACGCCCGACCAGGCGTTCGACGCCCTGGTGCGCCGCTCCCAGGACGAGAACCGCAAGCTGGCGCAGCTCGCCGCCGACCTGGTCGCCACCGCCGCCCCGCCCCCGACCCCGCGCGAGACCCCCGCCGTGGACCCCCTCGGTGCTGCCGAACCGCCCGCCGCACCGGCACGGCCCGGGGGCAGGAGCAAGGGGAGGGGCGGGGACGAGGGCCGGGCCGGAGGGGAGCCGGAGACCGAGGACGGGCTGGCCACCCGCTTCCACCTGGCCGCCGCCGCGCTCACCACCGCCACCGACCCCGACGAGCTGGCCGAACGCCTGCACCGGGCCGCCCTCGACCCGCTCGGCGCCCAGGCGCTCGTCCTCGCCGTGTGCGAACCGGACGGCGCGCTGCGGCTGGTCGGCGCGCACGGCGTGTCGTCCCGGCAGCTCAGCCAGTGGCAGCGGATCCCGCCGCGCACCCGGGTGCCGCTCACCGAGGCCGTCCGCACCGCCCGGCCGGTGTGGGTGACCGACCGGCGCGAGTTCGCGGCCCGCTACCCCGAGCAGGACGGCGACGACCTGGTCCCCGGCACCACCGTCTGCGCCCTCCCGCTGCACGCCGGCGGGCGGCTGCTCGGCGCGCTCAAGATCGGCTGGCCGGAGCGCTACCGCCCCACCCCGGCCGCCGAGGCCCACCTGGCCGCGCTCGCCGACCTGGCCGCCGACACGCTGCTGCGGCTGCCCGTGGCGCTGCTGCCCGAGGCGCCGTCCGAGGTGCTCGACCCGGTGTACGCTCCGTGGTTCCGGGCCGTCCTGGACGGCCTGCTGGACCCGGTGCTGGTGCTGCGCGCCGTCCGCGGCCAGGACGGGAAGGTCGCCGACCTGCGGGTCGAGTACGCCAACGCGCCCACCGTCGACCTGGCCGGACGGTCCGCCGCCGAGCTGCGCGGACGCCGGCTGACCGAGCTGTACCCCGGCACGGTCGCCTCCGGGACGTTCGACCGCCTGCGCACCGCCGCCGCCGACGGCATCCCCTACCGGGGCGAGGCGGAACGGTACGTCGAGACGGTCGCGGGCAGCCCCCGGGCCAGCGCGATGACGGTGTGCGCCACTCCGTTCCAGGACGGCCTGCTGCTCACCTGGCGGGCCCACGACGAACGCGACCGGCGGATCGCCCAACTCGCCCAGGCCGGCCGGCTGGCCCGGGTCGGCACCTGGGAGTGGCGCCCCGGCGAGCGTCGGATCTCCTGCTCGGACGGCGTCCCGCAGCTGTTCGGCACCCCCGCCGGAACCGACCTCCTCGACCCGCGCACCGCCCTCGACGCGATCGCCCCCGCCGACCGCGAGCCCGTCCGCGCCGCCGCCCTGGCCCTGCTGGACGGCCGCACCCCCGTCACCGTCGACTTCGCCGTCCGCGCCGCCGACGGCTACCGCAACCTGCGCGCCCTCGGCGAGGCCGCCGTCGCCGACGACGGCCGCCTGCTCGCCCTCAGCGGCGTCGTCCAGGACGTCACCCCGTGGCGGCGCGCCGAACAGGCCCTCAGCGACACCCGCGACCGCCTCGCGGACCAGCGCCGCCGCACCGGCGACGAGCAGCGCGCCGTCCACGCCCTCCAGCAGGCCCTGATGCGCGCCCCGGCCGGCCGCCCGGTCCGCGGGCTCGACAGCGCCGGCCGCTACCTGCCCGCCGAACGCGAACGCAAGGTCGGCGGTGACTGGTACGACCTGCTCGACCTGCCCGACGGCACCGTCCTGCTCGCCATCGGCGACGTCTCCGGGCACGGCCTGACCGCCGCCGTCGCGATGTCCCAACTCCGGTACGCGCTGCGGGGGATCGCCTACGACGGCGCCCCGCCCGGGCAGATCCTCGACCGGCTCGACCGGATGCTCTGCCACCAGCGCGCCGACCACATCGCCGCCGTCACCGTCGCCCGCCTCGACCCCCGCACCGGCCACCTCGCCTGGGCCCGGGCCGGCCACCTGCCCCCCGTCCTGCTCCGCGACGGCACCGCCCGCAGCCTCGACCCGCCCCCCGGCCTGGTCCTCGGCGTCACCCCCGGCGCCCACCGCCCCACCGCCGAACTCCACCTCGCCCCCGGCGACACCCTGCTGCTCTACACCGACGGCCTGATCGAGCGGCGCGGAGCCGGCCGCCGGGGCGGCGCCGAGAGCGGGGACCGGGCCGGGGGCGGTACCGGGTACGGTGCCGGGGCCGACCTGGACAGTGGTGTCGGCCGACTGCTGCACGCTTGCGCCGACTACCGGGCCGACCCGGACCCGGCCGAACTGCTCGACCACCTGCTGCGCCGCTTCGGCGCGCCCAACCCCTTCGACGACATCTGCCTGCTCGCCGTCCGCCGCCGCCCGGGCGCGCACCGGGGGTGAACCCCCGGGTGCGGTCCGCGGCGCCGGGCAGGGGTGTACGCCGCAGGTGCACCTGCGGCGTACACGTTCCGGGGTCACTCCTCGTCGCTGGCGATCTCGATGCAGGCGAGGTCGATCTGGTCGGCGAGCTGGCGGACCAGGTCGGCGAGGGCACCGGTGGTCGCCGGGTCGAGCCAGCTGTCCTCGCGGGCCGCCCACTCCTCCCACTCCCCGGGCAGCGCCCGCAGCAGTTCGACCACCTGGAGGGCCGGAATGGCCAGGCCGCCGGACAGTCCGCAAATCACCGGAACGCTGAGTCGCTCCACGGCGTCCACCTCCTCCTGCGCTTGCGTCGTACGTCCACGTGCGGTGTTCATCCGGGCGTCTGCCCGGGGCTGTCGGGGGGAAACGGAGCCGCGCCGCGGCCGCGACGGCGGTGGCTGGTGTCGCACAGCGGGTAGCGGCGGCTGCGGCGGCAGGTGCAGACCGCGACGACCGGGCGGTCGCAGGGCAGGACGGTGCCGTCCGGGAGGAGCAGCTCCACCGGGCCGTCGATCAGCAGCGGGCCGCGTTCGGTCAGCCGGACCCGGGGCGGGGGCGGTCCGGCGGCGGGGGACGGTTCAGTCGCGGACACCGCGGATCACCACCAACTCCTCGGTGCGGACGCCGGGTTCGATCAGCCCGATCTGTTCGAACCACGGCGCGCGGGCGGTCATCACCGGGCCGAACTCCTGCCGCCGCCGGGCGGCGACCGCGGTCCGCAGGCCGGCGGCGCGCAACTGCCGCACCGTGGCCTCGGGCCGGGCCAGCGAGGACTGCACGAGCAGCAGCACCCCGCCCGGGGCGAGCAGCGCGGGCACCCGGCGGCACAGCCGGTCCAGCAGCAGGCGCCCGTCCGGCCCGGCGTCCCAGGCCCGGGCGGGGCCGGGCGGCGGCGGTCCGGGGCGCGGCGCGGGCACGTACGGGGGGTTGCTCAGCACCAGGTCGTACCGGTCGCCCGGGGCGGGCGCGGTGAGGTCGCGGTGCCGCACGCGCAGCGGGAGGCCGTGCAGGTGGGCGTTGAGCCAGGCGGTGGCGAGCGAGAGCCGCGACAGGTCCACGGCGGTCACCCGGCAGCCGCGCCGGGCGGCGGCCAGGGCGAGCGCGCCGGAGCCGGTGCCGATGTCCAGGCACCGGGCGCCGGGCCGCAGCGGTTCCCGGCCGAGCACGTCCAGCAGCAGGGCGGTGTCCCCCTGGGCGGGGTACACGCCGGGCGGTCGTAGCAGCAGCATGCGTCCGCGTATGCCCGACCGGCCGGGGGCGACACCTCGGGGACGGGGACGGGGACGGGGCGGGCGGCGCTGCGGTTCAGTGCGGGACGGTGGCGGTGCCGCTGGTCGCGGCGGTCGCGGCGGTGCGCCGGGCGAGGTCGTCGACGACGGCGGTGAGGCGGCCGTGCCGGGCGAGGGCGGCGCGCTGCCGGTCGGCGCCGCAACCGGTGGCCAGCAGCCGGGCGGTCAGCTGCCGGGCGAGCCCGAGGTCGTCCGTGCGCAGCAGCGCGGGGGTGGTGAACTCGACCAGTGCGGGCAGCAGTCGGCGGGCGGGCCGGAGCGCGCCGGTGAGCGGGTCGGGCAGCCGGGCGTCGAGGGCGTCGGCCGCGGCGCGGCGGTGGGCCGGCCGCAGCGGGCCGTCGGGCAGCGGCCGGACCCTGGTCCGCGGGTCGAGCAGGGTGTGGGCGAGGGCGCGCAGCAGGACGGCGAGCAGCAGGACGGTGTCCAGGTCGGCGTTGCTGTCGGCGATCCGCACCTCCAGGGTGGGCAGGTGCTCGGACGGCCGGGCGTACCAGTACAGCATCCGGCGGTCGAGGATCACCCCGTCCGCGATCAGCCGGTCCAGGGCGGTGCGGTAGCCGGGTTCGTCCAGGACGGGCGCCGGGCCGACGGTCGGCCAACTGGCGTGCCGTTCGGGCCGCAGGGCGGCGGTGCCCCGGTCGATCCCCTCGCAGAACGGGGAGTTGGCGCAGAACGCCTGGAACAGCGGCAGCCAGTCGCGCAACCTGGCGTTCAGGAAGAGTGCCTGACGGAGCGTCAGGTCGCCCAGGTGGACGTGGCAGCCGCACAGTTCGGCGCCGATCTGGTCGGCGACGCCGTCGATCCGGTCGGCCAGCCGCAGGTAGCGGGGCAGCGGGGTGACGGGCAGCGGGTGGCGGCTGGGCAGCACGGCGGTGCCGGTGGCGGCGAGCCGGCAGCCGGCCCGGTCGGCGGCGGACAGCAACACGCCCCGGGTGTCGGCCAGTTCGGCGCGCAGTTCGGCGGCGGTGCGGACCGGGCGGGTGCAGCCCTCCACCTGGGTGGCCAGGAACTCGTGCTGGGCGCGCGGCCCGAGGGAGCGGGCGGCGTCCGCGACCACCGCCTCGGCGGCGGGCACGGTCACCCGGCTGCCCGGGTCGACCAGCAGGAACTCCTCCTCGACGCCGAAGCGCAGCAGCGGCGGCCGGGGGTCGGCCGGTGCGGCGCTCACGCCGGGTGCCCCGGGACGGGACCGGCCGCGTCGCGGAGGGCCGGGGCGGGTGTGACGGCAGGAGTGGTCGCGGCCGGGGCCGTTCCCGCGCCGTCCGGCGGCAGCGGGTGCCCGGCGAAGCGCGGCGGGTGGGGCGGGCACGGGGAGCCGGGACCGACCGGGCCGCCGACCCGGGTGCCGGCGGCCCCGGCGGTGACCACGTACCCGGACCGGTCGAGCGGGTGCGGGAACGCCTCGAAGCCCTCCGGCGTCCGGCTCGGCGGGTCGGTGGACGCGGTCATCGACGGGTTCCTTCCGGCCGCAGGTCCGGGCGGGGCTCGGGTGCGGGTTCGGGCAGGGGGACGCGCAGCGAGGAGCCGGTGCCGGTGCCGGACTCGGGGCCGGAGCGCCAGGCGGTCATCAGGTGGTCGGCGAGCCGGTCCTCGGCCCGGGCGTAGGCCAGTGCGCCGAAGGCGATCTCGGGCGCGGGGCAGTCGGGCAGGGTGAGCAGCGGCTCGATCACGGTGTGCCGGACCAGCTGTTCGTGGACGGCGTCGGCGAGGACGTGCTCCCGGTAGAAGAGCGTCCCGCGCGGGGTGGCGCCGAGACGTTCGAACGCCTCGGCGAGCCGGGCCGAGCCCGGCGGGGAGGTGATCTCCACGGCCGCGAACTGCCCGACCAGCGCGGCCCGCAGGGACCGGTGCAGGCCGAACAGCGACATCGTGTTGACGACGGCCAGCGCGGGCGCGGGCACCGCGTCCAGGTACGCGCCGTAGGTCGGGTCGAGGCCGAAGTCCGTCATCATCCCGGCGAACAGCTCGGCGTGCGCCCGCTCCGGCCGCCCCGCCCCGTACTCGTCGTACTGCACCGCGACCAGGGCCGCCTTCGCCGGGTTCGGCAGCCGGGGCACCGCCCACATCTGCGGGTCGGCCTCCTTCAGGTGGTACAGCGAGCGGTGCGCCAGGTACTCGCGGGCCTGCTGCCGGGTGCCCGCCGACAGCAGGTGGTACGAGGGACCGTCACCGTCCGGGGATTCGACCAGCAGCCCGGCCAGCACGTCCGCCAGCGGCGGCGGCTCGCCCACCTCCCGGCGCAGCGCGCCCAGGAAGGCCCGCTCCAGCCGCCCGCGCAGCGCGAGCAGCGGCGGCGACCACTCCCAGGCCGGATCGACGTCCGCGAAGCCGCGGTAGTGCAGCTCGTAGCAGACGTACAGGGCGAGTTGGACGTCCTCGCCCCAGGGGTCCGCGCCCCAGGGGTCCGCGCCCCAGGGGTCCTCGCTCCGGGGGTCCCCGCTCCGGAGGTCCGTCGGGAGGTCGGTCGGCACCGGCAGCGGCGTCAGGTCGGTGGGCGCGGGGCGGCGCAGCGCGGCGAGGACGGTGGCCGAGAGCGGGCCGCGGGCGGCGGGGAGGACGGGGTCGGTGGCGGTGGCGGTCGTACGGGCATCGGTCGGCACGGGAGTGCACCTCATTCCGAACGCAGTTCCAGGACACAGCACTTGGGCCCGCCGCCGGCCTTCCGCAGCTCCGGGAGGTCGACCGGCACCGGGACGAACCCCGCGGCCCGCAGCTGCTCGGCCAGGCCCCGGGCCCCGTCCGGCAGCACCACGTGGCGGCCGTCGCTGATGGCGTTCAGGCCGAACGCGGCGGCGTCCGACGCGTCGGCCAGGATCGCGTCCGGGTAGAGGCGGTGCAGCAGGCGGCGGGCCTCCGGGGCGAACGCGTCCGGGTAGTACATCACCCGGGAGTCGTCCAGGACGGCCAGCGCGGTGTCCAGGTGGTAGTAGTGCGGGTTGGTCAGCCGCAGCGAGACCACCGGCCGTCCGAACACCCGCTCGGCCTCCCGGTGGGCGGCCGTGGTGGTGCGGAAGCCGCTGGCGGCGAGGATGCGCGGCCCGGCCGCCAGCAGGTCGCCCTCGCCCTCGTTCACCTCGACGGCCGTCCGGACCTGCGGGAACCGCGCGGCGGCGAACCAGCGCCGGTGCGCCGCCGACTCGCCCGCGCGCTCCGGGTGCCGGAACCGCGCGACCAGCACCCGGCCGTCCACCACCGTCGCCCCGTTCGCGGTGAACACCATGTCGGGCAGGCCCGGCTCCGGCGCCAGCAGGTCGACCCGGTGGCCGAGGGAGCGCAGCACCGACGCCAGCCCCCGCCACTGCCGCAGCGCCGCCGCCCGGTCCACCGGACGGTCCGGGTCCATCCACGGGTTGATCGTGTACTCCACCGCGAAGTGCTCGGGCGGGCACAGCAGGTAGCGCCGCCGCCGGACGGCCGGACCGGCGGGCCCGGGAGCGGTGGTGGCGGGAGAGGCGTTCATGCGCCGCGTCTGTCCACCGCCGTCCGGAGCGAAACGGCGCACGGGGCGCGGCGGGGACGGGCGGCGGGCCGGGGCGGCAGGGACGGGCGGCGGGCCCGCCGCCGTTCGTCAGCCGTCCCGGCGCCCCCCGGCGGCGGCCCCCGCGCCCGCGCCCAGCCGCGTGCACACGGCGGACAGCGACGCCCAGGCCGCCGCCCTGGTGCGGTAGCGGAACCGGGTCAGCAGCGGGCCGAGCCGCGGGGCCCGGCCGGGCGTCGTGCGCACTGCGGTCACCGTTCACCGGTCCGGGGGCGGGCCAGCGCGCTGTCGTCCAGGCCGGCCAGCAGTGCGCCCACCGAGGCGTGCACCTCCAGGGCGCCCGCGTCGCGCAGTTCCGCGGCGGCGAGACCGCCGCTCTCCACCCCGAGGCACGGGGTCCCGGCCCGGTTCGCCGCCTCGACGTCCCACACGCTGTCGCCGACGAACACCGAGCGGTCCGCCCGGGCGCCGACCTGTTCCAGTGCGGCGCGCACCAGGTCAGGGGCCGGTTTCGAGGCGGCCACCGCGTCCGCGTCGGTCACCGCGTGCACCGCGTCGTCGGCGTCCAGCACCTTCCGCAGCACGTCCAGTTCCCGGCCCGACGCGGAGGTCGACAGCACCACCCGCCACCCGCGCCCGGCGCACTCCCGGAGCAGTTCCGCCGCCCCCGGGAAGGCCCGCAGGCCGGGCCAGTGCTGGGCGTACAGCGCGAGGTGCGCGGCGCCGATCGCCTCGTCCTCCGACCGGTCCCGGTCGTCCCCGAGCAAGTGGTCGAGCAGCTGGTCGCTGCCCATGCCGATGGCCCGGTGGATCGGGGCCGCGTCCACCTCGTGCCCGAACTGCGCCAGCGCCTGCCACCAGGCGAGGGTGTGCAGGTACGTGGTGTCCACCAGTGTGCCGTCCACGTCGAACAGCGCGGCCGCGACGTCCGCTGCCATGCCCTTCGCCTCCTCCCGATCCGTTCCTCCGCCCGGAACCGTTCCGGTGCGGGCCCCCGTCTACCCGGGCCGCCGCACCCCACACCCCCGGTCTCCGACCGGTCCCGGCGACCCGGCGGGGGCGGTCAGTTCAGCCGGGTGCCGAACGGGTCGTGCTGGGCGGCGGCGCCCGCGCCGGCGGCGGGCGCGGGCGGGGGAGGGGAGGGCAGGTCGGCCGGCGGCAGCCGGAAGCGGACGCTGCGGACGACCCGGACCAGCAGCGGGGCGTAGACCTCCGGCCAGTTGTCGACGTCCGGGGTGCCGAGTTCGAGCAGCAGCACGCCCCGGAGGGCGGGCGGCATCGGGAGGTACGCCTTGGCGGAGAGCAGCGGGACGCTCCCCCCGGCGCCGAGCTGCCAGCCCGGCTGCTGTTCGAGGGTGATCACGGCCGGTCCGGCGGGGGCGTCGAACCGGCGCACCAGCAGCGGGCGCGCCGCCCGCCGGGCGGCCGGCGGGGTGAGGACCTCGACGAGCCCGGCGGCGGCGGTGGCCTGCGGGGTGTGGTCCTCGGTGTCCAGCGCGGTGACGGTGAGCGTCGCCGTCGACAGCCGGTCGCCGATCGTGCCGACGCAGGTGCCGGACCAGATCGCGCCCGCGTCGGCCAGCGCGGCGGACCCGGCCGCGTACAGCTCGGTGAGCGCCTGCCGCCGGGCCGGGGGGAGGCCCTCGGCGGCGGACCCGAGACGGGCGAGCACCAGCTCGTAGGCGTCGTCCACGTCGTCGGCGGGCTCGAACGGCACGAAGTCGGGCGGGACGTCGAACTCCACGGTCTCCGCGCGCCCCGGGCTCTCCACGCTCCCGCTGCTCTCCACGTTCCCGCTGCTCTTCACGTTCTCGGTGTTCTCGGTGTTCTCCGTGTTTCCCACGGTGCTGCCGGTCAACGGTCGTCCTCACGGTTCAGGGGGCCGGGCGGGGGAGGCGGCGGGGTGCCGGGTCCCGGCGGCGGGTCGTACGGGGGGCGCCGGTCGGCGCCCGCCTCGACCAACCGGTCGCGGTGGCGCCGGGCGGGCAGGTAGCCGAGCAGGAACGCCAGCGCGACGGCACCGAGGGCGGCCGCCGCCACCGGGGCGCTCGCGGCCAGGGCCGGGGCGACCACCGCGAGCACGCCGCCGATCACCAGCAGGCCCGCCGGGCGGTACTCCGAGCGGACCTGCTCGGGAGTCGCCCGGGGCATCCGGTCGGGCGCGGGCCGCAGCGGCCCGCAGCCGGGCGGCCACCCCGGCGGCGTCCACCCGGCCGGGGCCCCGGTGTGCGGGCCGGTCCACGGCACCGGCGCGGGCATGCCGGACCGCAGGTCCGGGGCGCGCATCCAGGCACCCCGGACCCGGGCGGCCGGGTCCGGGTCCAGGACGGCCCGCACCCGCTTGTGGTGGCTGCGGCCGACCTGCCGCAGCTGTTCGAGCCGGTAGCCGTAGAGCCAGCAGAGCCAGCGCAGCTGGGGCTCGTCGAGGGTGAAGGAGTCGACCAGTTCGTCGACGGTCCTGCGCCCGTCGAACAGCAGCGCGGTGCGGGTCAGATCCATCGGGTCGCTCCGGTCGGGGTGATTTCCTGACGCACCGTCAACGACCGCCCCGGGCGGCGGCCCCGTCCTTCTCCGAGCCGTCGTGCCAGGCGTTGTCCAGGCCCACCAGCAGCGGGCCGCCCAGCAGGAGTTCGCCCCACTGGCCGCCGTCGCGGGGGAGGAACTGCCGCAGGCCGTCGGCGTCCGTCGACCAGCCGTCGAGGGTGATGCCGGTCGCGCCCAGGGCGACGCCGTTGCCGACCGCCTCCCGGGCGAACAGCGAGGCGGCGAGCTTGCCGGTCTTCCCGACCTCGCCGATCACCGGGACCATGCCCATCACGTCGACCGCGAAGCTCAGCGGGGGCACGTCCGCCCCCGCCGCCGCGGCCACGCCGTGGGTGACCAGGGCGGCGCCCGACAGGCCCATGGAGACCGCGTTCAGCGCGGCGGCGCCGACCTCCAGCGGCGGGAACACCAGCCCGGCGCCGGCCAGCGCGATCGAGCCCAGGCCGACCAGGGTGCTCGCGTTGGAGAGCAGGTCGCCGACCGCCGCGATCGCGTTGGCGTGCGACCTGGCCCACTCCACGGCGTCCTTGGCGAGCTGGACGTGCGCCTGGGCGACCTTCTTCACGGTGTCCATCAGGTTGGCGAACCAGCCCGGTCCGTCGGGTGCCTGCTCGCCGGCCCGGGCCACCACCCGGGCGGCCTGCCGGGCCAGTTGGTCGTGCTCGGCGCGCAGCGCCTCGGCCCGGGCCGCGATTCCCTGGAAGTCCGCGTCGGCGGCCCGCAGTTCGGCGTCCGCCTTGTGCAACCTGGCCTCGGCGTCGGCGAGTTGGTCCGCTTCCTGGAACCAGAGGCCGCCCAGCTTCAGGTCCGGATTGTCGGCGGCCCGGTCGCGGCGGGCCTTCGCCGCCCGGGCCTGCTCCTCCTGGTCGGCGGCGGTGCGCTGCAGGGTGGCGAGCTGGTCGCGCCAGCCCGCCAGCGCGGTGTACGCCGAGTCGAACGACGCGTGGGCGACGTCGAGTCGGCCGGGGAGCTCGGCGATCCGGGCGGAGAACGCGTCCGCCGCCTCGCCCTGCCAGGCCCCGCCGCCGCAGGACGCCCGGTTCACGCTGTTCCGGGCGTCCTCCAGCTCCTTCGCGGCCTGCCGGAGGTCCCGGACCAGCTCGTCGATGCCGGGCAGGCTGCCGGGCGCCGGGTCGAAGCCGAGCGCGTCGAAGCCGTCGCGGTCGGTCGACGCGGCCCAGGCCGGGAACGGGAGGGTCGACATCAGACGGCCTCCCCCGCCATCATCCGGCGCACCGTCTCGTCGGTCTCCCGGTACGCCCGCACGGTCACGTCCAGGCCCTCGCTGATCGCGTGCAGCGTCTCGTTGAGCTGCTTCAGCCCGTACTTCCAGTCGTCGGCGAACGCCGCGCACGCACCGTCCAGTTCACGGTGCCCGGTCACCTGCGGCGAAGTCCGGCCCAGGGCGTGCATCGCGCCCCCCATGCTGCCGTTCGCCTCGGCGAGCTCCTTCGACACCCGGCCGAGCTCGTCGGCCTCCACCCGGAACGCCCCCTGGGCCACAGCTCCCCCTCGTCTCCCCGTGCCACCGCGTCCGGCCCCTTCGCCCGGCGCAATTCCGCGCAGCCTACCCGGAATTGCGGCGGCGGGGGGATTCTGGGTGTTTCCTGAAAACGCGGTCGGAAATCGCCGGTGGCCGCGGTGGCGGGGCGAAGGCGTCAAGTAGCCGCTGGTGGAAGGGAGTTGGCGGCCCGGTCGGCGGTTCTGCGGTCAAGTGCCGGAGCGGGTGCGGAACATCGTGCCGGTGGAGGGTGGAGACGGGGGCCGAACTGCCGGAAATCCGGCACCGAACCGGCGGGTGAACACCTGCTTTGTCTCGGCCTGGACCGCCCTTGACCTGTACTTGACCTCGGTGAATCCGGCGGAGGGGCACCGGAGCGTCGACACGGATCGGCCGCCGCCCGTCGGTGCTCGACGGGCGGCGGCCGGGGTGCGGGGCTCAGCGCTTGAACGCGCCCTTGACCTTGTCCACGCCTTCGGCGATCCGGTCCTTGGCCTTGTCGACGCCCTGCTTCGCCTGGGACTCGGCCTGGTCGCCGCGGCCCTCGTTCTCCAGCCGGTCGTTGCCGGTCGCGGCACCGGTCTTCTCCTTCGCCGCGCCGACGGCCTCCTGGGCCTTGTGCTTCATGCGGTCGGATGCGTCACTCATGGGTCGGTCCTCCTCGATCGTGCGGTCGTTTCGTGCGGTCGTTTCCTGCGCCCGTTCCGTCCGGTCACGGGGGCGGGGTCGCCGGGCGGCGGTGGCCCCGTCAGTGCGTGAAGCGGTGGCGCGGGCGGCCCTGCGGGCGCTGGGTCGTCGTCGTGGGCCGGTCGGCGGACGACAGGTCCGCCCTGGTGGCACCCGATTCGGCGGTGTGGTCCAGCGCCACGGGGGTGTCCTGCACGGGAGTCGCCCGGTGGTGGCGGCGCCAGTGCAGGCCGCCGCGCATCAGGGCGAGCCCGGCGCAGAAGATCAGCGCGAGTGCCAGCCCGGCCAGGAACGCGCCGAGGGTGCTCATGGTGGCGATCTGGTGGCCGAGCACGGTGACGCCCGTCTCGGGCCCGCCGCCGAGGTTGTCGGCGATCAGCAGACCCGCGAACGCACCGGACGCCGCGAACAGCAGAAGTCCGAGCAGCAGCATGGTCCAGGTCCTTTCGCTAGCTCCGTTGCTTCTTCGTCCCGTGGGGTCCGTTGCCCGGTTGCCCCTGGTTCGGTGGCGTCTGCCCAGTGCGCCCGGACCGAATCAGCCCCGCCGCGGCGGGTGGCGTCCGCCGGGACGGTCACGGCGGTCACGGTGCGGTGCGGCAGGTTCCTCCCGCACGCCCGACGGCGCCGCCGCCGGGTCGTCCGGCCGCCCGTGCCGGAACGGAGACCCGGGAGAGGGGAGGGGAGGCGGGGCTCAGGGGGGGCGGTATGCGCAAGGGACGCGGCCGGGTCGGCCGCAGGTGTGCCGGACCGGGTACGTGGCGGGGTTCGTCGAGGGGGGTCAGGCGCGCACGGGTACGCGGTGCTCTGCGGCGAGGTGCACGCCTCCCGGGGCTGGCCGCCGACTGGCGGAGCAACCCTGCCCGGGGTGTGGCGCCACCCGCTGGAGCACCTGCGGCCGATCGGGCTGCTGCCGACCACGCTGTTCGGGTGGTTCGTGTGCGCCGCCGCCGTCCCGCTGAGCGGTTCTTCCGGACGCGGGCGCGGGCCGGGGCGGGTGTCGGCGGGGCCGGGGGCCGGCCGGGTCGAGCCGCTCGGGGGCGGTGGAACTCCGGCCGGCCGGCGGGGAGCGGTCAGAGCTCCTTGATGCGGGCCTTGAGCAGGCAGAACTCGTTGCCCTCGGGGTCCACGAGGACGTGCCAGGACTCCTCGCCGGTCTGCCCGATGTCGGCCGGGCGGGCACCGAGGGCGAGCAGTCGCTCCAGCTCGGCGTCCTGGTCGCGGTCGGTCGGGTTGACGTCGATGTGCAGCCGGGACTTGCCGGGCTCCGGCTCGGCCCGGGCGCTCAGGAACAGCGTCGGCTGCGCGCCGCCGAAGCCCTCGCGCGGGCCGATCTCGACGCTGCCGTCGTCCTCGCGGCCGAGCACCACGAAGTCCAGCACCTCGCACCAGAACCGCGCCAGGACCTCGGGCTCCCGGCAACCGAGTACGAGTTCACTGATCCGACATGCCATCGACCGAACCTGCTTCCGCTGGGGGGATGTGACGATTCGTCCGCACCCCCGCGGCCCCACGGCCGCCGCGGCGCGGACCCGCCCGCGACCGTACCCGGGGGAACGGCCGGGCGCGACCGATTTTTCCGCCCGGAGTGTCGCGCCCGGAGCGCCGTGCGCCGCGCACCTGTCCGTGAGGAGATGTCACTCCTGTTAGACCCCGTAACGGCGGCTGGACTCCCCGGACGGGGTGCGCCGGCGGAGGTGGGGCAGGACTGGCTCGAAGAGGACGGCCGATCGGTGTCCGACGCGGCCCCGGTGGCTCGGGGCTGACGACGACCGCCCCGCCCTGCCGGGTGGGGCAGGGCGGGGCGGGGCGGAGCGCCTGGGGTCACGGGCCCGGTGGTGGGGGGCTGGGCTGCGGGGTGGGTTCGGGCTGCGGGTCGGGGTGGAGCGGGGGCCCGGGGCGGCCCGGCGGTTCCGGGTCCGGGAGGGGGTCGGGGCGGCCGGGGCCGGGGGGACCGGGGTTCGGGGGCTGCGGATCGGGCGGGATCGGGGCGATCGGCGGGTCCGGGTCCGGGCGCGGCGGGGTGGGGGAGAGCGGGCCGGGCGGATCGGTCGGCCGGGGCGGGACGTCGGGCGGGTCGGGCGGCCGGACGTCCGGGTCGGCGGGCACCGGGATGGTCATCGCGGTCACCGCCCCAGGGCGTGCGCGAGCTGGTCCTTGTTCATCTTCGAGCGGCCCTTGACGCCGCGCTGCCGCGCCTCGTTGTACAGCTGGTCGTACGTCGGACCGCCGGCTCCGCGGTGCGAGCGCTTGCCGCCCCGGTGGCCGGAGGAGACGTCGTGGAGGGAGCTGCGGCTGGCCGTCCGGCTCTCGCCGTGCCGGGCGCGCTCCTTGTTGACCGTGCGGGCGGCGATCTCCTCGGCGCGCTTCTCGCTCGATCCGCGCTCCAGCTGGCTCTCCTTGATGTGCTCGTACTGCCGCTCCCGCTTGGGGCTCGATCCGGCGGGCATGGTCGGACTCCTCTCGTCGCGGACGGTTCACCGGCCCGCATACCCGGATCAAGGCGGGTGAATCGGGGGAATCCGGTTCGCGGCGGCCGGACGGGGGTAGGAATAGGTCGCCATGCCGGGCGCACCGCCCGGCGCGGCCGACCCGCAGGGGTCCGTCACCCCACGGCATGCGAGCCGCGAGCCGCGTGCTGGGAGCCGTCGCCTGAAGAAGCCGGGTTCCACGGTTCTCCGCCCGCCCTGCCGCCGTGCGGCCCACCGAGTCCCGGACGGGGTTCTTCCACCGTCCGGAGCCCGGCACGCCGCAGTCCGCGCGCAGGGAGGGTCCCACCGTTCCCCGGAGATGACTCCCCGTGACCACCACGTCCACTCTGCGCGGCACCCCCGCGTCCGGCGGCGCCCCCGCCTCCACCCCCGGACCAGGGACGGCCGAGGTCGACCCGATGCACCGGCCCACCCGGCGGGAGATGCGGGCGATGGGCAAGTACGAGGCGCGCCGGCTCAGCGACGCGCTGTTCGCCCGACTGGCCGAACTGCCCCCCGAGGACCCCGCCCACAGCTACGTCCGCGGCACCCTGATCGAGCTGAACATGCCGCTGGTGCGGTTCGTCGCCGCCCGGTTCCGGCACCGCCCCGAGGAGCTCGACGACATCATCCAGGTCGGCACCGTCGGGCTGATCAAGGCCGTCGACGGCTTCGACCCGGAGCGCGGCGTCGAGTTCGTCACGTACGCGATCCCCACCGTCTCCGGCGAGATCAAGCGGTTCTTCCGCGACACCTCGTGGCCGCTGCGCGTCCCGCGCAGCGTGCAGGAGCGCTACCTGGCCGCCGCCCGCGCCTCCGACCGGCTCGAACAGAGCCTCGGCCGGCTGCCCGACACCGCCGAACTCGCCGAGGAGCTGCACGTCACCGAGGAGGAGGCCGCCGAGGGGATCGACGCCGGACGGCTCTGCCGCTGCGACTCGCTCGACTCGCTGCGCGACGAGGACTCCGACGACAGCGGCAGCGCGCTGATCAACCGGCTCGGCGGCTGCGACCCCGAACTGGAGGTCGCCGAACTCCGGGTGATGGCCAAGCCGTTCATCAGCCGCCTGCCCGAACGGGAGCGCGCCGTCCTGCTGCTGCGGTTCTGGGGCGGACTCACCCAGAACGAGATCGCCGCCGAGATCGGCGTCTCCCAGATGCACGTCTCCCGGATCCTCTCCGCCACCCTCGCCGGACTGCGCGCGCAGATCGAGGGCGCGCAGATCGAGGGCGCGGCCGGGGAGGGCGCGGCCGGGGAGGGCGAGGAGCGGAGCCGGGAGGACGCCGACGGCACGTGCGACGAGCCGGGCGAGGAGGAGGCCGGGTGCGCGGTGCACGGCGCGGCTGATTGAGGTCCGGGCCGCCCGGGTAGCCGCGAGGCCGTGCCACCCGGGGGACGAGGAGCCGACGCCGAACGGCAGGAGGTGTTCGCACGTGGACGCACAGCCCGGCCCGGGCCCCGGTGTCCCGCTTACCGTCACCCCGCTCACCGTCGTGCTGCGCCACCCGCCCGGCGCACTGGTGGTGCGGCCCGAGGGCGAACTCGACCACGACAGCGTCGAACCCCTCCTGGACGCGCTGGAACAGGCGGTCGACGACCGGCCCGGGCGGGTGGTGGTGGACTGCGGCGGCCTCGAGTTCTGCGACTCCACCGGCCTCAACCTGCTGCTGCGCGCCCACGCCGCCGCCCGGCGGACCGGCCTGCCGCTGCTGCTGGCCGCGCCCGGGCGGGCGGTCGGCCGCCTGCTGGAGATCACCGGCGCGGACGAGGTGCTGGCCGTCCACCCCACCGTCGAGGACGCCCTCGCGGCGGATCTGGGAGAACCGGCGGAGCCCGGTGGAGCGGCGGAGCCCGGTACGTCCGGCGCGGACGACCCGTCCGGGGCCCCGTGATGGCCGCGCACCCCGCCGACCCCGCCGACCCGGCCTACTCCGCCGCCCCCGCCGGGCCGGTCCCGGCCGGGCCGGAGCGGCGGTGCCTGCCGCTGGCCGCCGCGCCCGGGGCGGTCGCCCGGAGCCGGGAGTTCACCCGCGGCGCGCTGCGGACCTGGGGCTGGCTGGCGGCGCCGGACGAGGGCACCCGGGCCGCCGCCCAGGACGTCCTGCTGATGACCAGCGAACTGGTGACCAACGCCTGCCAGCACGCCGCCGGGCCCTACACGCTGGAACTGTCCAGGTACGGGCCGCTGCTGCGGGTCGCCGTCCGGGACGCCGACGACCGCCCCCCGGTGCTGCGCCCGCCCGCGGAGCCCGCCCGGCCCGGCGGGCACGGGCTGCGGGTGGTCGACCGGCTGGCCGCCGCGTGGGGCAGCGAACCGGCGGTGGGCGGCGGGAAGACGGTGTGGCTGGAGATCGTCCGCCCCCCGGCGGAACCCTGAACGCGGTGCCACAGGGGAGGCGAGGAGCGGTCCCGCCCGCCGGGGCCGTGCCGCGCTCTCGGGGCCGAGGCGGTGGTCACGTGCGCCGGGGTGACCCGGGTGACCCCCGCCCGTTGCTCGACCGCGCCCTGGCGGCCGGCACCGCCGACACCGACGACGACACCTGCCCGATCGCCGTCGAGGTCCTCGACACCCCCGGCGGCCCGTCCGGTGGCGAACCGGACGGAAGCGTTTGATCCGGGGCGAACCGGTCAGACGCCTGCCAGACCCGTACGCAAGCGACCGAAACGCGAAACGGAGGAACACGCATGAGCATGGTCCAGAAGACCGTCGAGGTGGACGTCCCCCTGCACACCGCGTACGACCAGTGGACGCAGTTCGAGGACTTCCCCCACTTCATGGACGGCGTCGAGCAGGTGGTCCAGATCGACGAGCGGCACAACCACTGGCGGACGAAGATCGCCGGGGTGACCCGGGAGTTCGACACCGAGATCATCGACCAGCTGCCCGACCAGAAGATCGCCTGGCGGACCGTCGGCGGCGACGTCCAGCAGAAGGGCACGGTCAGCTTCACCCCGCTCGGCGACACGCGCTGCGAGGTGCGCCTGGCGATGGACTACGACCCCCAGGGCATGGCCGAGCACGCCGCCGACGCCCTCGGCATGGTCGACCGGCGGGTGAGCGGTGACCTCGACCGCTTCAAGTCCTTCATCGAGGAGCGCGGCGTGGAGAACGGCGGCTGGCGCGGGCGGATCACCCCCGCCTGACCCCCCGCCGCCCGCCCCCGTCCGATCCCCCTTCCCGATCCGCGCCGACCGCGCCCCGCGCCGCCCCGCACCGTCCAGCGGGGCGGCGCGGCGCTGCCCGGGGGAGCCGGGACGGAGCCGGGCAGGTCCGGTCGATACGGGGCGGGAACGGTCGGGAGCGGTCGATACCGGTGGTACCGGTGCCCGGCGGGGCCGGCGGCCAGTACGCTCGTCGTCCCGGTCGGAGCAGGGCGCGGGGGCGAGGACCCCGTGCGCCCCCGGCCGGGCGGACGCCGAGACGTACCGGGAGGCGCCGTGGACCGTCGCAGTTTCGTGGGGTTCGGCGCGGTCTCGCTCGCCGCGCTGGCCGCACCCGGCGGGCCCGGCGGGACGGCCGACCCCGGGCGGCTGGGGACGCTGCTGGGCGGCACCCGGGTGGACGCCGAGTTCGTCGCCTGGCTGGAGAGCGGCGGCCACGGACTGGCCGCCCTGCCCGCCGAGCAGCGCGGCCGGTCCGCCCGCCTGCTGGACGCCCAACTCGCCACCGTCCGGACCCTGATCGCCACCGGCCGGTACGACGAACCCACCGGTCGGCGGCTGCACCGGCTGGCCGCCTCCCTCGCCACCACCAGCGGCTGGTACCGCTTCGACCAGGGCCGCCACCCCGCCGCCGGACGCCGGTGGGAACTCGCCCTCCAGTCCGCCCACCGCGCCGGCGACCGCGAACGCGCCGCCGGGGTCCTCGCCGACGCCGCCTACCAGGCCACCTGGCTCGGCCGCCCCGCAGCCGCCGCCGACCGCCTCGACTACGCCCTCACCACCACCCTCCACCCCACCGCCCGCGCCCTGCTGCTGCTCCGCCGGGCCCGCGCCCACGCCGCCCGCCACGACCCGGCCGCCTGCCGGCACGACCTGGCCGCCGCCGAACGCGCCCTCGCCACCCCGTCCCCCGACCCGGCCCCCGCCTGGTGCGCCTGGATGGGCCCCGCCGACCTCGCCGTCGACTCCGGCGGCTGCCTGCTCGACCTCGGCCACCCCGCCGCCGCCCGCACCCGGATCGCCGAGGGGCTCGCCCGGCTCCCGCCCGCCCGGGCCAAGACCCGCGGCGTCTTCCTCGCCTACCAGGCCCGCACCCACCTGCGCACCGGCGAGGTCGAACAGGCCCTCGCCGCCACCGCCGAGTCCCTCGACCTGGCCGCCCGGATCGGCTCCCCGCGCTGCGCCGCCCTGGTCCGCGGCCTGGCCCCGGCCTTCGGCCCGTACCGCCGACAGGCCGGCGTCCCGGAGCTGCTGGAGCGGATCGGCGCCGCCGGGGCAACCCGGGTGGGCTGATCGGGGCGGGCCGATCACGGAGGTGTGCCGGGGGCCGGGCCAGGGCAGACGCGCCCCTGGCCCGCCCGGACGCACCGGGCGCACGGCCGGACGACGGAGGTCGAAGATGTCCGCACCGCACCGCCGCACCGCCGCTTCCGCCGCCGGGGACGGCTCGACAGCCGTCGAGACGGACGTCCCGGGCCGGTTGGACCGGCTCCCCTGGTCACCCTGGCACTGGCGCATCCTGATCGGCCTGGGCACCGTCTGGATCCTGGACGGCCTGGAAGTCACCGTGGTCGGCAACCTGGCCGCCCGGCTGGCCGAGCCGGGCAGCGGCATCGCGATCAGCAGCGCCCAGGTCACCACCGTCGCCGCCGCGATCTACGTGGCGGGCGCCTGCACCGGGGCGCTGTTCTTCGGCTGGCTGACCGACCGGCTGGGCCGGAAGAAGCTGTTCATGCTCACCCTGGCCGTCTACCTGGTCGCGACCGGCATCACCGCGCTGTCCTGGACGCCCTGGTTCTTCTTCCTCTGCCGGTTCTTCACCGGCTTCGGCATCGGCGGCGAGTACGCCGCCATCAACTCGGCGATCGACGAACTGATCCCGGCCCGGGTGCGCGGCCGGATCGACCTGATCGTCAACGGCAGCTTCTGGATCGGCGCCGCGCTCGGCGCGTTCGCCTCCATCCTGCTGCTGAACACCTCGCTGTTCGCCACCGACGTCGGCTGGCGGCTGGCGTTCGGCATCGGCGTGGTGCTCGGCCTGGTCATCCTGCTGGTGCGCCGGCACGTCCCGGAGAGCCCGCGCTGGCTGTTCACGCACGGGCAGGGCGAGGAGGCGGAACGGATCGTCGCCGAGGCCGAGGAGATCGTCGAGCGCGAGACCGGCAAGCCGCTGCCACCGGTGGACGAGCCGCCGATCACGATCCGCGAGCGCGGCCCGATCGGCTTCGTCACCATCGCCCGGACCCTGGTCTCCACCTACCCGCGCCGCACGATCCTGGGCCTGTCGCTGTTCATCGGGCAGTCCTTCCTCTACAACTCGATCACCTTCGGGTACGCGGCGATCCTCACCCAGTTCTTCGACGTCCCGGCGGGCCGGACCGGCTACTACTTCGCGGTGATCGCGGTCGGCAACTTCCTCGGACCGGTGCTGCTCGGCCACTTCTTCGACTCGGTCGGCCGCAAACCGATGATCGCGGGCAGCTACATCGGCTCGGGCGTGCTGCTGTTCGGCACCGCCTGGCTGTTCGACAACGGCTCGCTGAGCGCCACCACCATGACGGCCTGCTGGACGGTCGTGCTGTTCTTCGCCTCCGCCGGGGCGAGCGCCGCCTACCTGACGGTCAGCGAGATCTTCCCGCTGGAGACCCGGGCGCTGTGCATCGCCTTCTTCTACGCGGTCGGCACGGCGGCGGGCGGCATCTCCGGGCCGCTGCTCTTCAACGGCCTGGTCAGCAGCGGCGAGGTCGGCGACGCGACGCTGGCGTTCTGCATCGGCGCGGCGCTGATGACGGCCGCGGGCCTGGTCGAGGCGTTCCTCGGCGTCCGGGCCGAACGCCGCAGCCTGGAGTCGCTGGCCGCGCCGCTCAGCCAGGTCGAACGGGCCGACGCCGGCACCTGACGCCGGGGCGGCGGCGTACGGGCGCGGGGGGGGGGGGGGGGGGCCGGGCCCGCGGGGCCCCCCCCCCCCCCCCCGGGCCGCAGCGGGTAAAAGAATGAAAATGATTTTGGGATGTCGACGGGGGGGGGCGCGGGTTGG
>NZ_JBIVKJ010000030.1:0-56232 GCF_044750705.1 Kitasatospora sp. NPDC088783 | reverse complement strand
GCGCGCCGTCTCCTCCGGAGACATGACGCGCCGTCACTACCGTGACGGAATGCTGCGGCGTCGCTCCGCGACGCAAGCTGGCTGGCTGGGGCGGCGTGAAGTCGGACGGCTCGACGCAGTGGGTGGTGGCGGTCACCGCCGGCCCGATTCTGATCTCTGTAATGCGAACCAGGTTCCTCGGGCGGATGGTTCGCTCAGGGCTGGCTCTGACCTGCCAGTTTCATGGGGACCGGCTTGGGCCGGGCGTTTCGTGGCTGCTGTGCGGCCTCATTCTAGCGTTCTCAGCGCCCTCCGGGCTCGTTCCGCCTCCGGCGGAACGAGCGATCTGTGAGGGGCAGCCAGGTGATGCCGTTTCCTCTGCTGCAGAGGTTTTCGTGACCCTTAGTTAGGATCAAGTCAGGTCTAAACCTTTCTCATTGGTTTAGACCATGCTACTTGGCAACTAGAGAATGAGAGTTGGTCGGCCGATATTATGTAACGGGATGTCGACGGCTTGCGGATACGCATGTGTAATGCCAATGAGGCAAGGTTTCGGCGATACAGAACTGATCGACCGGGTGGGTTCTGTATCGCACACGGCTGCCCGGCCGTGATGAACTCGTGGGCAGTTGCTTGGCGTTGAGGGCTGACGCGAGCCCAGCCAGTGGGTGCGCCTGGCCCAGGTTCCCGGCCGGGTTCGGGCGTCAGGTGTTGGGGGTCGTGTGGTGGGGCTCCGCCGGCGGGATGGTGAGATTGTGGTGGGTGAAGAGGGTGGTGAAGAACTGCTCGAGGAGGGGGCCAGCGTGGTGTCGGTTGCTGAGTTCGGTGGAGCTGAATCGGTAGACCTCGTAGCCGCGGAGCTTGAGGTCGCGGTCGCCGCGGACAGTGTCCTCGTACACCTTGGCGGTCGCGTAGTGGTGGCGGCCGTCGACTTCCAGGACGGCGCGGTGGCCGCCCGGTAGGAGCAATAGGAAGTCCATACGGTGGTTCAGCAGGGCTTCGACGCCGCGTTGTTGGACGGTCTTGTGGTCCCAGTGCAGCCAGACCTCTGGGAGCAGGGCGGGTAGGGTCCAGGCGCGGGCGCCGTAGATGCGGTGATAGAGCCGGTAGAGGTCGCGCTGGGGAGAGACGTCCTCGCTGGGCATGGAGGCCAGCAGGCGGTTGTAGAGGTCCTTCTTGGCCTGCTCGGTGTCGTCGGTGCCGGTTCTCTCCTGCCACCACTGCTGCAGGTCGCACCAGCGGATGCCGTCCGGGCCGATGGGCCGGTCGTAGACGAGGACCTGGTCTATCCCCTGCAGGACTTCGAGATCGTTGTCGACGACGCTCAGGAAGCGGATGTCGGACTTGGCAGTGGTGGCGAAGATCAGGGTCTTCGGCCGGCGGGAGGCGCCGGGGCCGGTGCGCAGGAGCTGGAAGTGTAGGTAGCCGTCGCGCCAGCCGGTCTGCTCGAGGCGGATTGCGGTCGGTGCCAGCGCCGTGTTGAGCGTCTCGACGAGGCGGACTTGGGCGCCAGCGTCCGGGAGGGTTGCCGGGTCGACCAGGGTTTCGAGGAAGCGGGTGAACCTGGCGGAGCCGGCCTCGAAGACCCCGAGCTGCTCGAACAGCTCCTCCGCCGACCAGTCCTCTCGGTTGCGGAACACGTGCTGGTGGATCCGGGCCCGCAGGCTCGTCGTCGACGATCCCGTCCACAGCGCCATCGAGTCGTCGTCCAGGTGCCAGAACCGTTCCAGTGCGCGCTCGAACCTGTCCTCGCGGTAGAGCAGCTCGTCGAGGTTTATCGCGGCGGCCAGCTCGCGCCGCACCCGGCCCGGGATCTCGATGACCGTTCCGGCGTCCCAGACGGCGTCCTCGAGGGCGAACCGCTCCTTCCCGCGGACGGACACCTGCGGGGAGTCAAGGAGGCGCTGCGCGGCCTGGAGGAGGCCGCCGTCGTCCGGGAGTGCCTTGAGGCAGGCTTCCAGGCGCAGGCTCTTCGAGCCTGTGTATGCCGCGGGTATCGGTAGCCTGAGCTCGGGCCCCAGCTCGGTCAACTCCCGGTGGGTACAGGAATGGAGCCCCTGCACGACAGTGCTGACCGCTTCTCGCAGCTTCTTCGGATCCACCGCCACGGGCCGAGTGTGGCAGACCGCTCGGACAGCTGTCCCAGAAGCGGCGCAGCCGCCGTCCCGGCAGGCTCCGGGGTGCTGCACCGGAGCGCCGTTGCGCCGGCCTGGGCAGGTCGGCGCAGCGGGGGTACGCGGAGGGCGGCGTTCTGGCCTTCCCGGAAAGGGGCGGTGCAGCGGGGTGCGGGGCGCAGCGGCAGGGTGGGACGATGTGGGGCGTTGGCGGGGATGGGCCCGTCTGTCCGGCTGGGACGTGTGGTGCTTGGTGGGGAAGATCGTCAAGCCGCTTGTGGCCGCAGCACCTAAATGATCTTGAGTGCTTCGTCCCACACGTTGCCTCCGTCCGCCCAGGTCCACAGCCATTGGCGCAGTGACGGTGCGGCGTAGCACAGGCCGTCGTGGGGGTTTTCGCCCCAGTCGGGTTCCCAGCCGTCGGCGTCCCAGAGCAGGACGGGGTTGTCGATCGCGATCAACGAGACGTGCCACTGCATGCTGCAGCCGCCGCCTGTCAGGAAGAGCCATGACGCCGGCCGCCCATACTTTGGCCCTCGCGTGTGAGGGAGGTTGCGCAGGGCCAGTCCGGTCTGTGCCGGTACGGGACGCGGCGCGGTGTCAGCGAGGCGAGGCCTCCTTCCGGGCCGAATACCCCGTCGCCGATCTCGGTGTAGATGCGTCGGATCAGTGGCGGCAGCTCGTAGCCGAGTTGCCGCTCCATTTGCTCGACCTTGGCGTTCGTGAGCGGGGGAAACGGCTGGTCCGGGAGACAGCCGTGGGGATCGCCTGTGGTTCCGGTGCCCCACGCGAGGTCGTGCAGCCGTTCCAGGAGTGCGTCGTCGTCTGCAGCGGTGCGGCGGAGGGTACCGGTCACGGGGCGGAACTGTAGTGGGGTGGCTACCTGGGGCTCCGTAGTGCGGGTGGCCGTTCGGGGACTGCCATCAGTGCTTGAGGTGGTGGTGTTCAGGCGCCGAGGCCGATGTGGGAGACGTAGGTATAGGCGCCCCAGTCGGAGTCGAGGTCGGCGATGACGTCGTCCCAGATCTCCTCCAGCTTCGCCTCGTCGCCGTCGACCATGGCGTCGACGGCCTCGTCCCAGACGTAGCGGACCTGGATGGTGCGCAGGCGGAGGTTGTCGCGGCGGCGGGGCTGGTCGACGAGGTCCTGGTTGACGGGATGGATCTCGACTCGGGTGCCGCGGCCGGCGTTGTTGAGGTGCTGCTTGAAGCCGCCGGGGTTGGTAAGGACGTTGTGGGCGCGCAGGTTCCAGTAGGCGGTGTCGATGGCTTCGAGATTGTGAGGGCGGGGGCGCTGGGTGCCGTGGGTCCAGGCGCGGATGGCGCGGGGGGTGGCGGTGATGCCGGCGTCGCTGAGGGCCTGGGTGCCGCCGGTGGTAGTGGTGAGATAGCGCATCCGGGCGAGCAGGCCACGGCGGGTGGTGGGCGGGGATTTGATGCCGCCTTCGATGATCATGCGCTCGAGGGCGTCTTCGAGGGCGCGGCCGAGGGCGATCTTGCCGTGGACGTTGCCGGGGTCCAGATGGGCGCCGTACTTGCCGAAGTTCTTCCATCCGTCGGTCGACACGTTCAGGCGGCCTTTCGGGTGCGCGGGAGGATGTACTGGTCCTTGAGCTTCATCTGGGTGGTGAGGCGGCCCTCGGTGAACACGGTGCGCCAGTCGGTGCTGTCGCTGGTGGTGTGGAGTTCGTCGGTGCCGCGCAGGGCGACGATGGTCAGGCCGTGGGTGTGGGCGCGGTGGGCCTTGTACCAAAGGTTGGCGAAGGCCTGGGAGCGGATGATGTGCATCCAGTCCGGTCGGCGCAGGTCGCGGTTGTGGGTGGATTCGCCGATGGTGGAGACGAACTTGGCGTAGATCGCCTTCACGTAGGCCTCGGTGACGGTGTCGGCGGTGGTGATGGCGTTCTCGCGGGCGATGGTCAGGACACGGCGGAACTTCTCCAGCAGGCTTTCGCTGGCGCCGGAGGTCCAGGCCTCGGTGATGTGCGGGGCCTCGCTCAGGCCGAGCTTGTGGCAGCGGATCAGCAGGCGGACGGTGGCGTCGTCGAGGAGGACGGGGCCGGTTTCGCGGCGGTTTCCGATCGGGTCGGGCAGGTGGGGGTACTGCCAGGTGGGGCGCTTGGGCAGGAGGTAGATGCCGGAGCGCTTCGGGTCGAAGCCGCCGTCGGGCTGGTGCTGGAGGGCGCCGATCGGCAGGTGGGTCTTCAGGGCGGTGCAGTAGGCGGCGTTGGTGTCCAGGACATCGACCGCCACCGGGAGCAATCGGCCCTTGCGCAGGTCGTCGAGCAGGACGACGTTCTCCCACTTGTGGCGGCCCTCCCAGATGTCGTCGGCGCCGTTGCGGGACTTCTTGCGCAGGAAGTCCAGGGTCTCGGGGTAGACGGTGTGTTCGTAGGTGGCGCCGACGCGGGTCGCGTCGAAGAGTTCCATCCCGTTCGGGATGGCCTTGTTCTCCAGCGCGGCGATCGCGGCCTCGGTGTCGCGGCCGTGCTCCTGCAGGGCCTGGTCGACCGCCGAGCTGATCATGTCGAGGTAGTAGCTGTAGTCCCGGTCCGAGTAGCCGGTGCCGCGGGCGGCGGCCGCCCGGGCGCTGCCGGACCGGGCGGGGCACAGCGGCTGGTTGCCGGTCTCGAAGGTGGCAGGAACATCCGCGGCAGGGCTCTGCACGGCGGGCACGTGGGACGGGCCGTGGGGGCCCTCGGCGGCCAGGGTGGTGCCGGGAAGCGGCGTAGCGGGCTCTGGGAGGCCTTCGGTGGTCGTGTCGGGTGTCTGGGGCACCTTCGGTGCCTGAGCGGGTCCGGTTGCGGGCACAGCGGGGGCCGCGCTGGTCGGGGCGGGTTCGGAGGCCGGGCCGACGGAGGGAGCGGGCGCGGGAGCGAGCGGCGCAGTGGGGGCCGCGGCGGGGGTTGCCGCAGGGTCGGGGGTGGGGTCGGTGAGGCGGGCGTGGGCCGGGTTGGCGGCCAGGGTGAGGGTGGTCAGGGGGCCGAGGTCGCGTTCGGCGATGGCGAGACGGATGTAGCCGCCAGTACCGGTGGTGTCGGGGGTGAGGGTGAAGGTGACGTCGGCGGCGAGGGAGGAGATCAGGTCGGGGTTGTCGGTGTCGAGGGCGGCGAGCACCGGGAGGTGGTGGGTGCGGGCAAGGTGGGCCAGGGCCTGGCCGGCGTCGGCGAGAGCGGACGCGCCGGACAGGGGCAGGCGGGGGTCGGGGGCGGTCTGGAGGCGGTCGACCACGACGAGGGCCAGGCCGGGAATGTCGGCGGCGGTGGTGGTGATTGCCTCCGCGTCCAGGCCGGTGCCGTCGTCGATCAGTAGCGGCGCCGCGGCGAGGAGCTCGGCGGTGCGGGCGACGGCCTGGCGGTCGGCGTCGTCGAGGGTTCCGGCGCGTAGGCGGCGGTAGTCGGTCGGGGTGTGGGAAGCGATCACGCGGGCGGCGATGTCGGCCCGGGTTAGCCCGGAGGCCGCGTACAGGACGGTGCGGTGCTGGGTGAGTGCGGTGGCGCGGGCGGCGCTGATCGCCAGCAGGCTCGCCCCGGTGCCTGGGGCGCCGGCGACGAGGTAGAACCGGCCGGGCTGCAGACCGCCCAGGGCGGTGTCGAGGGTGGTGATGCCGGTGGGCAGACCCGTTGGCGGGGCGGGTTCGCCGTCCCCGGCCGCGGCGGTGCCGGTGGCGGGGAGCAAGGTGTCCAGAGCCTCCCCGAGCGGGGCGAGCCGGCGCCGTGGGGCCGGCGGCACCGCGGCGGCAGCGGGCTCGGGTGCGGGCGCAGTGGCAGTGGCTGACGGCCCGGCAGTCGGAACGGTCGGAGCGAGCGCGGCAGGCCCGACTGCCGGAGCAAGGGGGGCCTCGACAGAGTCGGTGGGGAGGTGAGACGCGGCGGCCGGAGTCTGCGTGGCCACAGCCGCCGGGTTCGCCAGTGCGGTGGGGGTCTTGGTGGTGGTGCTCGGCGGGGCGGGTGTGGCAGCGGCGGGGACTGCTGGCGGCGGGGACGCGGTGGCCGGGAACAGGGCGGTGGCGCAGGCCAGGACGGCTACCGGCCGCTTGTGGCGCAGCAGCACCTGTGGGGTACCGGCGGCGGCGTGGGCGACCAGGTCGCCTAGGACGGGGCGGGCCTCGGCGATGCCGAAGGCAGGCGAGTCGGCGGTGGGCAGGCCTGCCGTGGTGGCCAGGTGAGCGGAGACGAGCAAAGCCCGCTCCCCCTCGCCGCGGGTGAGCTCGGTGATGGTGCCCTGCTCGGCGTCCCGGATGAGCTGGGTCAGCAGCGGCCTTGCCTTGTGCACGCCCAGCGACACGGCGGGCGCACCCTGGCCGGGGGCGGCGAGGTCGGGCGGCGGGGCGGATGCGGCGGGCACCAGGGCCTCCAGGGGACAGGAGCACGGCAGCGGGCAGGAACAGCAATCAGTAATGTAATGCAGACTCTAGCACGTGCGATACATAAATCTCATATGCGGTGAGCTGCAGAGACCGAGCAAGTCGCCTGTTTTGGACAGATTCTGACTGACAGTCAATTATGTAATGGACATATGCGGGTTGGGTGCTTAGGAGGCTCACGCTGCCCCTCGAACCCATGCAGCCTGAGGGCGCCAGTCGTGGCGCACGACGTCCGCGCCGTACGGAGCGCCCCGGTGGTCGTAGCACCAGGGCACAGACGCTGTGCCAGCCGTTGGTCGGCGGGGTGTCGTCGTTGTCGCAGGGGGCGTCTGCTCCCGCAGGCCGGGCGAGTATGCCTCCTGGTGCGGCTCTGGACGAGATCGGCGTCGCCGGCCTCTTGATGCTGGCAGATGCTACCGAGCGGCCAGCTCCGGTGCTCCCCGAGAGAGCGTCGGTCAGGGAGAGCAGGCCGCCGCGGCCGTAGTGCCACCACACCTCGCCCATCGGCCCCAGCTCGGCCAACTTGTCGAGGGAGGTGACCGGGATGGGGATCGAGTCGGAGTAGTCGAGCCAGCTGTCGGTGGAGTACTCCTCGGCGCGGCGGCGGCCGCGCCAGAAGTCGGCGGCCAGGTCGCCTACCTGCCCGGCCGGGTTGTTCAGCGTCGTGGCGCTCGCGCCGGCGAGGACCAAGACGACGGGCGGGTAGCCTTCCCGGGGCGACCCCGGGTAGGCGCGGCGCCACCAGTACGTCATCCGCTCCGCCGCCGACTCCTCCGCCAGCGCCGGGTCGTTGCCCCGGCTCTTGGCGCGGAACAGCACGCGGTAACCGGCGAACTTCGCAGCCACCCTCGCCGGGGACATCGTGGAGCGGTCCGCCTCGACCATCAACACCGGCACCCCGATCTCCGGCGCCTCCCACACCGCGTCCGGGCACACCTACAGCGGCCCCCCAGCGTGAACTCCACCTCCGTCGCCCAGGACGTCACCGTGCCGATCCCACCCGAAGCGTCGGGTTCGGTGCCGCCGCGCACGAACGCAAGCACCGTCTCGTTCACCGCCATCGCGTGCGGCGCACCCGATTCACCCACGCCCCGGGCCGTCGATCTGCGGCCTCGTGTTCCAGCCGACGCAGATTGCCCCGCTTGGTATGGAGGCGGGCTCGGTCGTCGACGTGCTGGTGGTGGAACGCGAACCGCCATCCCCCGGGGTAGCGGTCCGTCCACCACACGAGCACGGCCAACACCGTTGCCACTGCGAACAGGACTGTCCAACCCCAGGCCCCCATTGCGTCCTCCCTAGGTGGCGCGGCACGACGCCAAGGCGTACGCGGAATCCCTTCGGCTGCTGCGGGGTGCCCGCAACGCGATGGAGCGGTTGGGCCTCCTGACCTCCGACATGCCTGAGGAGCGGCTGCGAGACGTGCTGCTCGTTGCCCTCAACGCCTACTTTGAAGGGCAGTCCACGGGCGAGACTCTGAACGGCAAGGGCAAGACCGACATCCTGATCCGAGTCGGAGACCGCAACGTGTCGATCTCCGAGTGCAAGTTCTACACCGGGCCGAAGTCGGTTACCGACGCACTGGACCAACTGCTCAGATACACGGACAACGGCGGCCGGCGGACGCCACTGCTGATGTTCTAACGGGAGAAAGACCCGGATGCCCGGATCGCCGACACCATTGCCGCGATCCGTTCCCACCCGCAGTGCGAGTCCTTCGACTCCAGCAGAGCCGACGAGGACCGGCAGTGGGGTTTCGTTGTCCGGGGCAGCGAAGATCCGGGCAGTGCTCCCCATGCCGAGGTGGCGTTCATTCCCTTCGTCATCGCCTGACCCGCTGGTGGAGGCGCACGGCCAGTCGCGCGCCTCCACCAGTGAACCGGGTTCCCAGGCGTGCTCGTACGCGGTCTTCGGCCGCTCGGTGTACCCGCTTCGCCACCGAGGGGTCCTCGATCCCCAGCTGCACGCCCAGGTGCTCGACCACCGACCACGGCACGTCCACCAGGAATCGGCCGACATGAGCGGTCGTTGCAGGTGTGCCTCGACCAGGAGACGTTGGTGCGCAGACGCTGATCGGTGGGGGCTCGCACGGACCGAGGGACCTGGGTACGTATCGAGCGGCGGGGACTCGACCGGATCGGCGTGCAGGGCCACGACGGCCTGCTGGGCCTCGGCGGGGACGGGTGTGAGGCGGCGGCCGCAGGTTCGGTCACGAGCAGTGGGGCCCAGCGTCGGGCTGTCCGAGGGTCGAACGAGCGCCGCTCGGCGCAGGCGGCTGCTGTCCCCCGCATATAGTGCTCCCACGATCGGCGTACGACAGGGGGTGACCGCGATGGGTGAGGACGAGAGCGGGGAGAGGCAGAGTCTCCCGCTTCAGGTTCAGACCGTCCGGGACGCACTGGTTCGGGACTTCACGGACCTGATCGAGGGCGGCGACGGCGCTTTCCCCCTGCAGGTTTTCCTGAGCCAGGCCATGGCGGCAAGGAGCGTGCAGATCCTCACCGGCTGCTCCGTGTCCGATGCGGCCGCGGCGGTCACCGACGGCCCTGGCGATCTTGGCATCGACGCCGTGGCGGCCTCCCCCGCCACCGGTGAACTGTGGCTGGTCCAGACGAAGTGGAGCGACCGGGGCCGGACCCAGTTCCGTCCCGATGCCGTGCACAAGCTGCTGGCCGGGTTCCGTGCTCTCGACAGCCGGGACTTCGGCCGGTTCAACCCCCGTCTGCAGGCCCTCGCGGACCGCATCGACCAGGTCCTGTCCCAGCCCCGGCCCCGGATCTACCTGGTCCTCGCGGGCACGGGAGACACGCTGCCCGGCCCCGAGATCCACGCACTGGCCGACACTGCAGCAGAAGAGTTCGGCTCGACGGTGCAGGTGCGTGCACTGACGATGGCCGACTTCCTCGAGGTGGTGCAGCGGGAGTCCGCGCTGCGGCCGGTCGAGCTCCAGGCCACCTTCACCGGCGGCTGGTTCCGGCAAGAGGACCCGCACCCCGCGTTCGTGGGGACGGTGGACGCATCCGAGGTCGCCCGCTGGTACGAGGAGCACGGCCAGCGACTGTTCGGCTCCGACGTGCGCTCGTTCCTGGGGGGTACCGAGGTCAACGAGGCCATCGTGGCCAGCGCCAGGAAGAACCCGGACGCCTTCTGGTACTTCAACAACGGCATCACCGTGCTGTGCCAGAACGTGACTGCGGAGTACTTCTCCCGGCGAGCGCCGGGGCAGCCGGTCCGGCTTAGTCTGCAGGACGCCTCGATCGTCAACGGCGTACAGACCGCCGCCTCGCTGTACCAGTGCTACGCACAGGACCCGGCCGCGACCGAGGACATCAAGGTGATGCTGCGCGTCATCACCCTCCGCACCGCGCCCGACGGCTTCGCGCAGGAAGTCACCCGCGCCACCAACACCCTCAACAGCACCCGGGCGCAGGACTTCGTCGGGCTGGACCCGGTGCAGGTGCAGTTGCGCGAGGAGTTCCGAAGCGCTCTGGGCAAGGAGTACGTGCTGCGTCGGGGCGATCTCGAGCCGGCTCCCGAGGCAGGCTGCACGGCCATCGAAGCGGCGGTCGCACTGGGATGCGCCCACCCGGACGCCGGTGTCAGCGCCCGGGTCCGCGCCGACAGCGATGTCCTGTGGCAACAGGGGCCCGACGGCGTCTACCCGCTGCTGTTCGGAGGCCGGCCCTCGGCCGAGCAGGTGTGGCGCTCTGTACTGGTGCACCGGACGGTGCAGCACACCCTGTTCGTTCTCGAGGCGGACCTACGCGGACGTGCCGCGGCAACGGTCCAGCACGGTGCGCTGCTGGTGGCGCACTTGGTGTTCCAGCGCCTGGGCACCTCCTTGATCGACGACCCGGACGCCGACTGGGACACGGTGCTGCAGGACGTCCCCGGTCTGGTCCGGCAGTCACTGGCCGCCCTCGTCCGGCAAGTTGACGCACACTACGGCGTGCACTCGATGCTGCGAGGGACGTTCACCAGTCCCGAGCGCTGCCGGAACCTGGCGCGGGCCGTCCTCGCTGCCACGCCTGGGGACGACACCGCGGCCACGCTCGAACTGACGCCCCGCAGCAGCAGTGCCGCTCGCCAGCCGCGCCGCCCCAGCAGTGTCAGGCTGCTCGTCGACCGCGGGCTGCTCGCGGAGGGCACGCAGTTGATGTACGTGCCCAGCGGCCCGGAGGAGCTCGCGTTGCGTGAGTGGCTGGACGCCGACCCGCGACGGTTCCTTGCGACGTGGCACAACGACGCTCGCCGCCCGCTGGTGTGGGCGGTGGACCGCAACGCCTACTCACCCAGCGGGCTGCTGCACCACCTGTGGGAGGCCGCCGACTGGCGGCAGCAGCCGGTTGCCGTGAACGGATCGACTAGATGGCGTCTCCCGGGTGGCCCCACTCTTGCCGAGCTGGCGCAGTCCGTCTGGGTGCCCGATTCCGCCGGCCCATCGGATGCGGGCGGCGGCGGCCGGGAGGACGGACCGGACGGTGCATGAAGGAAGGCTGGTCGGCAAGCGCTACGAGCTCAAGCGCCTGCTCAGCCGCGGGGGGATGGGACAGGTCTGGCGTGCGCGCGACCTGACCCTGGACCGCGATGTCGCAATCAAGATGATCCGCACCGATCTGCCACCCGAAGAGCAGGACGAACTACTCGAACGATTCAAGCGGGAGGCGAAGGCGACAGCGGCACTCGCGCACCCCTGCATCCTCGAGATCTACGACGCGTGCCTGGACGACGACCCCGACCGTGCCTACATGGCCGCCGAACTCGTCCAGGGGGAGCTGCTGGCCGATGTGATAGCCGCGACGCCCCGGCTGCCGGTGCCCTGGGCCGTCTGCCTCGGTGTCCAGCTGTGCTCGGCACTCGCCTGCGCTCACGACGAGGGCATCGTGCATCGCGACGTGAAGCCGGAGAACATCATCATCGGGTTCAACGGGACGCTGAAGCTGCTGGACTTCGGCATCGCGCTGTCGCTGACGCCCGGCCAGACCCGGCTGACCGGCCAGCACCCGATCGGCACCATGCACTACATGTCGCCGGAGCAGCTCCTCGGTCAGGTCACCACGCCTCGAGCGGACCTGTACGCGGTCGGAGTGCTCATGTACCGGTTGCTGGCGGGCACGTTGCCGTTCGATGGAGAGACTTCCGTCAACATCATCGCCGCGCACCTGGAACAGATCCGGCCCAGGGCGGTCGATGCCACCCGGCCGGAGGTCGGCCGAGAACTGGGGCAACTGCTGCAAGACCTGCTCGCGTTCCGTGCAGAACATCGGCCATCCGGCGCCCGGGCTGTGATCGACCGGCTTCGGCCACACCTGCTCATGCCTGCCGCCGGCCCACTGCAGCTTCCGGGGTTGCCGGGGCTTGCGCCGCCCGTACTGCCCTCCCCGCTCCCGGCTGCCAGACCCCCGGTCTCCCCCGCCGGGGGTGCTCCCTGCACGTTCGGCGGACTGGCCACCCGCGTCGACGCCGCCCGGGCCATGTTCAAGGCCGGACACATGGCCCGGGCACTGCCCGCGTGCGAGGCGCTGGCCGCAGAGCTCGCGAACAGCGGTCCGGAGAACGCGGACCGGGCTCGGGAGATGCGCGTCCAGGCGGCGCTGTGTCGTGCCGCGCTGGGCGAGCATGACAGCGCGCTCGAAGCGCTGCGCGAAGAGTTGGATCCGCTCGTGTCACTGCGCCCGGAGCGGGATCCCGAGGTTCTGGCACTGCGCCAGCACATCGGCCTGCTGCTGTCGGCCCTTGACCGCATCGAGGAGGCGACCGAAGCCCTGGCGGGCGTCTACGGCGATCTCGTCGAGGTCTTCGGTCCCACCTCCGAGCAAGCGGTGCTGGTCCGCGACGCGCTGATCGGGATCCGCCGACGCCCGCCGATCCCATTCGAGCCGCACCCCTGAGAACCGGCCCGGGGCAGGTCAGCTGCGGTCGCGACTACCCCGAGCCGATAACGGGCCTGCACCCCGGCCAGTCCGTCTGCATTCCCTTGGACGGCTCTTGCCATCAATGCGACAAGGCGGCGTGTGGTCGGCGACCCTCGACGTCCGGCAGCGCCTGGCCGCACGAGGCGCGCTCGCCCGCGTCGCCGCCCTGCCGGAGCGGGTCAGCACCGAGGCCCGGTTGCTTGCCGCGATGGGCGCGCTGTGTGGCCACCGCGCTGGCCACACGCCACTCCCCACGGCCTGATCCGTTCCCTGCGTCTGACACAACCCGGCCGGACCATCGGCGAGTTGCAGGACGTGAGATGGCTGCACTACCCGGGCCGGCCCGCCGTTCTTGTTCCCGACCTCTTTGGCCACCGCGGCCCACCGCGCCGGGCAGTTGGCGCTGCGATTGCTGGGTGACCCTCGTATGGCAGGCCTGGACGCGGCCGCGCACCTGACCGTCCTCGCGATCCTCACCTGGGCCGAACAACCAGGCAAGGGTTTCTTCTTCGAACCCGACGCCGCCGCACGCACCGCCGGCCTGCACCGTCTGGCGTTCGAGGCCGCCGTCGCACACGCCCGGACCACAGGCGCCCTGGCCCCTTGCACCGCCCTGCCCAACAGGCTGCTGCGGTGCGACCGACCCAGTGCGGTGAACCCGTGGACAGAATCAGACATCTGACGATGCATGAGCAGTAAGGAGCTCGCTGCTCCGAGGCCGCTGGGAGCGGGATGTCTTGAAAACGGCCGACGTCCGCGGCGGCCGCGACACGAAGATCCGCCGATGTGCTAACAGGTGTTCCGGCCCGCTTCCGCGCGCGGGCCCGACGGCACCGGTAACATCCCAGGGAGCGCTCATGGCAAGGCAGTTGGAAGTCCTCCACCTGGACGCGAACGGGGTGCGGCGGACGCCGCCCGTGGAGCAGGTGGCCGGGGCTCCCCTGACGGAGCGCGGCGAGGTGTGGCAGCCCTCGCGTCATCCGGCGCGGCGCAGTATCGCGACGTGGTGGTGGTCGGCGACAAGCGGGCGGCATGTGGGGTGCCGGTCGCTGGATCGGCTCTCGACGGCGATGCTGCTGGACTTCCATCCGGGTGTGGCCAACTTCGGTGCCTGGTCGGCACAGTTGGTGTGGCGGGAGCGCGGCCGGGAGCGGCGGTTGGTGCCGGACTTCTTCGTGCGGACAACGGGCGGGGAGACGCTGGTGGTGATGTGTCCTCCGCAGAGCGGGCCCGGTGAGCGGTTCGAGCGACAGTTGGGGGTGCTGCGGGAGGCGTGCGGGGCTGCGGGTTGGCGGTTGGCGGCGCCGAGTCTGCCGTCGAGGGCGGCGCTGGCGAATCTGCGGTGGGTCTCGCGCAGGCGGCATCCGCGGTACGGGGACCAACAGGTGGAGGCCGCTCTGGCGGAGGCATTCGCGCAGCCCCGGCCGCTAATGGAGGGTGTCCAGGAGTGCGGGGCGGCACGGCAGTTGGCGCTTCCGAGGCTGTACCACATGCTGTGGCACCGCCGGCTGGGCATGGACTGGGGCACGCCGATGGGCGCGGGAACGGTGGTGGGACCGATGGGCGCGGCGGGGCCGGACGCGGTGCAGGTGCCTGTGGTGGTGGAGGCGCGGTGACGGACGACGCGGCGGTGCAGGTTCTGCGGGCGGACGTGGTGCTGCCGCGGGCGCAGGTGCGGTGCGCGCCGCGCGGGGTCCTGGTGCGCGGGGACCGGGTAGTGTGGCGCGGGGCCGCTTACACGGTCGCGGGCTTCGAGGGGGTGGAGGTCCAGCTGGCGGCGAACGAAGAAGGTCCGGCGGTCTCGGTGATGCTTCCCATGCTCGCGTCCGCCGCCGACTTCGCGGTCCTGGACGGCGCCGGGCGCCGGGTTGTGCGGGCGGAGCTTCCGGATTTCTCGCTGATGGAGGGGATTCCCGAGGGCGCCGCGCTCAAGGCGCGGCAGTGGGAGCTCGCGGTCGTCGAGGTCGACACGGGACTGCTGCCCGGTGCGCTGCCGGGGTCGGTGCCCCGGCCCGCGTTCGACCCCTCGTCTACGACGCTGATCGAGCGGTACCAGGCCAAGGCCGCGGAGATGAACGCGGTGCTGGGCTGGGGGGTGTCGTGGCAGACGGTGCAGTCCAAGCGGTTGAAGTACGTGAAGAACCCGACCGCCGTGGCGCTGGTCGACGGTCGCAGTGTCAAGGCCAAGAAGCAGCACGGTCTGACCGATCCGCGGGTCGTGGAGCAGTTGCTGGTCCTGGTGGGGCGCCAGCAGCGGCGGGTGGATGCGCCCAGTGATGCGCGCAAGCTGTTCGGGCAGCTGCGGCGGGCGGTGCGCGGCGGGTACGGGCCGACGGTGAAGGTCCCGGCGGAGCCGACGCTGTACAAGCTGCTGAAGCGGCTGGGCTTCGAGGCGCGGGACCTGTCCGGGCCCGGCGGTGAGCGAGCGATGTCGGGGCGCGGGCCCGTGCCGCCGTTCTCGGTGACGTCGGCGACGATGCCGGGTGAGCTGGTGCAGATCGACTCGACCGATCTGGACGTGTGGGTCCTCGGCGACGACGGCCGGCCGGCGCGGGTGGAGCTGACGGCCGCGATCTGCGTGGCGACCAGGAGCATCATCTCCGCGGTCGTACGCCCCAAGCAGGCACGCAGGCACGGCAAGAAGCACCGGGACGGAACCGTGGGGTTCACGCGGGCCACGGGGCGGGCGACGAAGGCGGTCGACGCGTGCGAACTGCTCGCGCAGACCCTGAAGCCGCTAGCGATGCGGCCCACGTTCGATCCCGCCGCGCACGCCGCCAATTCCGACCTGCCGTTCGAGGAACTGGCGGCCGTCGACGAGCGCTTCGCTCAGGCCGCGGCCCGGCCGGTGATCGTCCCGGACCTGATCGTGATCGACCATGGCACCGTGTTCACGAGCGGGACGTTCTTCGACGCCTGCGCCTACCTGGGCATCTCGGTGCGGCCGGCACGGCGGCGCACCCCTCAGGACAAGGCGATCATCGAGCGGACGTTCGGGTCCATCAAGTCGATGTTCAGCCAGCATCTCAACACCTACACCGGCAACGACCCGGTGCGGGTGCGGCGGACCATCGACGGCGAGCGGCTGTGGACCCTCGCCGAGCTCGACGACATGCTGCAGCAGTGGATTGTGCTGGAGTGGCAGAACCGCCCCCACCCGGAGCTGGCCGACCCGTACGACGCGTACCTGCCCCATCTGACGCCGAACCAGATGTTCGCGGCGTGCGTGGAGGTCGACGGCTACCTGCCGATCCCGATGACCCGCGCCGACTACCTCCGGCTGCTGCCGACCGCCTGGGTGGGGGTGAGCGAGCAGGGCATCCGGTTCAAGAACCGCCTCTACGACAACCCGGAACGCGACCCCGAAAAGGGCCTGAACCCGTGCCGCCGAACGCCCTCGGGGCTCAACGGCAAGCGGCGCGGGCGCTGGGAGGTGCGGTACACCCCCAACGACCCGTCGAAGGTGTGGCTACGCGACCACCGCAGGGGCGAGTGGGTGGAGGCGACGTGGGTGCACCAGCACAAGGTCGGAGCGCCGTGGACGCAGTTCCTCTGGGACACCGCCGCGTCCCAGCACGTCGCCCGCGGCGGACGGTTCAAGGACGAGGAGGCTATCGCCGAGGCGCTCGCGGAGCTCCTGGAGCGGGCCTCCCTCGGCCCCGACCGCCTCGGGCGGCCCACCGCCCCGGACGGCTGGGCACCCCCTCCCCCGCAGGCACCCGCCAGAATGTTCGACCCGTACGCCGGCCGCGGACCCGTCGACCTCACCGACCTGCCGGACCTGCCCCCGGTCCCGGCACCCGGGCAGGCCGGGGAGGACCTGCTGGCGTTCAGCGACATCGGCCTGTCCCCGGCAGCCGGCCCCGGTGGGACCGCGATCGACTGGAGCCGCAGCGCGCTCCCTCCCGATGCCTCGCTCACCGCCTGGGAGCACGGCCCCTCCGCCGCCGGTGTGGCGGTGCACGGGGCCGGCACGGCTGCCGTCGGCGACGACCTCGCCGAGCGCTACCGGCAGATCTTCGCCGCCCTCGACACGCCCCCCGACGACGGGTCCTCGCCGTGACCGGGCCGCCGAGGCCATCCGACTCGATATACCGGCCCCTGCCCGGTACGGCGTGCCGCAGGCGCGGCAAGATCCGACCGCAAGGAACCGAACGGACGCCGGACAGAGCCGGCAGCCGGCGGTCGACTGATGGGAGACCTGTGAGGATGGACGGCTCCGAGCGCCTGGACCGGGCGGAGAACCTGCTGCTGCTCGAGGAGCCGACACCCGGGCAGCTGTCGCTGAGACCGCCCGCCCCGGTGTGGCCGCAGGACTGCCACGCCTGGCGGGCGATCGCCGCCACCTACTGCTCAGCACCGGACCTGGCGGACTGCGCACCCATGGGCACCAAGGTCGCCGACCACGACAAGCGACTGCTGTACCACGGCATGATGCTCACTGTGGCCTCCCCGGCCATCACGAAGGCGCTGCGCGTCGTGACAGGGCAGATCCGGGCGAACCGGCAGCGCCCCGACGGCAAGGTCGGCGTCGTCCTCGACGGCCCGCGGGGCACGGGCAAGAGCACCGTCCTGCAGGCCATCGGCGTGTACTGGGAGCGCCGGCTGCGCGAGCTGTACGGGCCGGACGAGAACCGGCATCCGGTGGTGGCGCTGAGCGTGCCGCCCCCGGTCCGCGGCAACGTCCGCAACTGGGCCGGGACGTTCGCTCACTACTTCGGGCAGGACCGCGAGGGAGGCGACCCGACCGGCTCGGTGATCCGCACGATGCGCAACGCCCGGACCCTGCTGGTCCTCGTCGACAACATCGACCGCCTGCGCACGGCCGCCGAGGCGGAGCAGGCATTCCAGTACTTCGAAACGATCGAGAAGGACACCGGCGCGACGTTCGTGTACTGCGGGCGCGGTGCCCGGGGCATCGTCGACCCGCTCACCCGCGACAACGCCACCCTGCTGGAGCCCGACGAGGAGCTGTGGAGCGACCACCCGGTGCTGCGTACCGGCCGGATCGGCTACAGCGACGAGGAGATGAAGAAGTTCGCCCGCATCGTCGACCTGTTCGACGCCGACCTGCGGCTGTACCGGCACGAACTCGGCGACCTGCGACCGCTGGCGCCCTACCTGCACAAGCGCAGCCGCGGCTACATGCGGGCACTGTCCCAACTCCTCTGCCAGGCCGCGCAGAAGGCCATCCTGACCGGACAGGAACGCATCACCCAGGAACTGCTCGACGAACTTTCCCTGGGCCGCGTCGAGCAACTGTGACGCCTCTATCCCGGGCGCCGCACCGGCCTTTCTCTTCTCTACTGGGCGGGGCGGCCTGGTGGGGCTGTGCGGCGTCCCAGAGCGGGATCCCAGACCATGCGCAGCCCCTCCAGGGCGAGGCGCTGTTCCGGGGTGAGGCTGCGGAAGGACGTGCGGCATTTGTGGATCCACGTGCCCAGGGCGAACGGCTTCGCCGGGGCACGGGTCAGTGCTGCCAGGACCGGCGGCTCGTAGTGGTTGCGCGGTACGTCGAGGTGGCCCTCACGGAGGGCGAAGGCAACAGCGTGGACCAGCGCGTAATTAAACGTACCGTGGGCGGGGCTGTCGGGGCGATGCCGGCCCAGGGCCTCGGGCAGTGGCGGGATCCCGATGCCGAGCAGCAGCGCCATCTGGTGCTCGTGCAGGCGGAAGAAGCTCTTCTGCTGCTTCTCGATCCACACCGCCGTGTCACCCTCCTCCGCTGTGATGCGCATGTGCAGGGGCGTCCCGGTCTTCCAGAGGCGGCCATGTCCGGGCAGCAGGGTTTTCGCTCTGGCGTACCTGCGCTGCCATTCCTGCGGCCACGACGGGTTCCAGTGGGGGTCGATGTCGGCGAGGGCCTTGTACTGAGCCGGGAGGAGTTTGCCTTCCCGGTCCTTGGTTCTCTGGGTGGCGAGCCAACGGCCCAAGGGGTGGCCGCCCATCTTGCTGCTGGCGGGGACCGCGAGGTGGCCGTGGGCGCGGTGCCAGGCCCTGGCGTGTTCGAGCATGGAATCGAAGGTCTGGATGCGGGCGGTCCACAGCATCCCGAGTTCGTCCAGCGCCCGCTGCTGGCCGGCCGGGAGGCGGCCGAGGATGTGGCGCAGGCGCAGGCTGGCGATGCACTCCCCCAGTGCGAAGCCGTCCGGATCGGTGTAGTCGGCGGGTACGTCCAGGTGCCCGAAGACGGTGCGGTAGGTGCTGGCGGAGGCGTGGGTCTGTTCCCAGCTGCCGATGGCAGGCAGGGCGATCTCCAGGCCGAGTGCCCGGGAGAGTTGCGCCGCACGTTCGGGATGCGCGTAGTGGAGGGGGATTCCGGCGGTCCTGCCGCGGCGTGAGGGGTCGGGCAGGGCGATACGGTCCATGAACGTCTCGTCGTGGGCGCGCAGGGCCTGCAGGATCGTGATCAGGTTCGCGAACGCCGATCCTTTCAGCATGTCGTCGGCGCTCAGACCGCTGCCAAGGTAGACGGGGATGACCAGAGTGGTCTTCTTGCCGGCGCCGGGCGGTTGGCGCAGCCCGCGGCCGATGGCCTGGATAGCGTCGATGATGCTGTACCGCGGATCGACGAAAGCGACCCCGTCGACGTCGGGCATGTCGACGCCCTCGTTCAGGACCCGGACGTTGGACAGCACGGCGCACTCCCGGTCCGCAGTGGCGAAGTCGTCGAGCAGGTCGCGGCGCCAGTCGCTGGGCTGTTCGCCGTGGATGGCCTGTGACCAGAGGTTGTCCACCCGCAGCGGCGCGTCCACTTCGAGGGCGGTGCGGGCCAGTGTGTCGGCGAAGGACTGGGCGGTGGAGACGCGGTTGTGGAAGGCGAGGACGCGGCGCAGGCGGTGTTCGGCGATCGCGCGGAGCAGAGCGACCTGGAGGGCGGCGTTGCGCAGTCCGTTGTGGTGGGCGGTGGTGAACGGGCGGTGCACCGCGAGGATGCCGTGCAGGTCGCCGTCGTCGACGAAGGGCATGACGACCTGGTAGTCGGCGAGCAGGCCCCGGCCGATGGCCTCGGCCATGCCGAGGCAGTACACGGTGGGTCCGAAGATCTCGTAACGGTCCATGGTGGCGAGCGGGATGCGTTCCATGAACGGGTGGCGGGCGGGTGCGGCTTCTGAGCCCCAGATTCTGGGGGTCGCGGTCATGTAGAGGCGGGTCCTGGCAGGGATGGCCGCGTCGTCGTGGACGGTGCCCCAGCCGTCGCCGAAGGCGGAGCAGGTGCGGTGCGCCTCGTCGGCGATCACCAGGTCCCAGCGCGGCAGGCCGTGAAAGCCGTGGGCGCCCTGGACGTGGTGGAGGGAGCCGTAGGTGCAGAACACCGTGACCGGCTGCCCCGTGCGGGCCGCTCGAGCGATCTGCGCCATATCGCGAGTCATGGTCGCCTCGCGGGGGTGCAGTCCGCTGTCGTTCTGGCTCAAGGAGCAGACACCGAACATGGCACCAGGCTGGCCGGCTTGGCGCCAGCGCCTGATCGTCTGTGTCACAAGCGCTTTGGTGGGCATCAGGACCAGCACCGTTCCCCGGGGAGCCAGGCGCCGCGCCGCCCGCTGGGCAATCAGCGTCTTGCCGGTTCCGCACGCGGCCACCACAGTCATACGCGGATGGCCTGCAGCCACTGCGGCCTCGATCGCGGTGAGCGCTTCGACCTGGTGCTCGCGCAGTTCCACGCGTCCTCCTTCCCCGGGCCGCGGACAGACGGGCCGATCGCGCGGGGAATGTACGGGCACCGGGCGCGGTCGCGTCCCGGACGCCGATCGCTTTCGGCCAAAGCTGCGCAGGTGTGGGGCAAAGAGGAAGAACCGGTCGGACTGTCGCCGCGCGTCCCGTAGACACAGCGGTGGAGGCGAAGTTCTGCCGAGGCAGTCGATGGGGTGTCGCGGCACTGAGCGGATTGCGGGGACCGATGGCGGGGACGGACGCGGCCCGGACAGGGCGGAGGTCGCGGGCGAAGGCGTTGCGGCCGGCGCGGCGCCTGGCGCTGTCGGTGCGGTTCATCGGCGGGGAGTCGACCGGGTCGTTCGCGCGGCGTCTGGCGGACGCCAACGGCATCCCAGAGGAGGAGTTCTGGCCGATGCTCGGCTCGTGCGCCCGCAAGAACGGCTCGCCTTCCGATCCCCGGTACAGCGACGGGTACCTCAATGCCGCGGCCCTGGAGCGGCTGGCGGTCATGGCGGGCCGTCAGGTGGGCGAGTTGCAGTTCGCCCTGCCGAACCTGCGCCCCCAGCGGCTTCTGCCAGCCGGGAACGGCCCGGTGTGGGACTGGCCGTGGGACGCCTCGGGCTGCTTCCTGGTGCGCGTGTGCGAAATGTGCGCCCGCATCAAGGGCACGTCCCTGGATTCCTACCTCGCCGCGGATGCGACGTGGCAGGTATGTGCGCGCCACGGCCGCTGGCTCGACAACCGCCGCGAACCCGGCGCCGGTGCCATCTCCCTGACCGCGCTCCCTGAGGTCGTCGAGGCCCACCAGCAGCGACTGCTGATGGAGTGTCGGCTAGGAGCGGGTGGGCGCGCCGCGTTCGCCGACGCCTACGCCCTGCTCTCCTGCTGGTGGAACCTGCCGGCTCTCCACCCCCGCGCGTGGCAGGACCGTTTGCGGGCCCTGGGCCGGAACGGCCGCGACCATCTGCGGGTGGCGCCACTGCTGTTCTACCCGGAGGCTGTACCTCTCGCCCGTGCACTCGCCGCCCGGGAACGCCTGCGCCTGCGCGGCACCCTCACCGACGAGCACGAACACGCGTGGCTGGCCCGCACCATCGAACTCATCGGCACCTGGGGAGTGCCGCCCGAGCCTGCCCTGCCCACCCTGGCACTCTGGGTCTCCCGCAATCCCCACGCGCCCAAGCATGCGCAGGCCCCGTCCCCCGCCTCGCGCCCTGCCCGGGGCCGCAACCGCCCGCTGCCCGCACCCGGCACCCCCGCTGGCCATGACCTCGACGCCACCCTCGGCGAACGCTCCTGCCTGCCTTGGCAATTAGGCGAACTCATCACCACCACCCCGACCCCGGCCGAAGGCGGCTGGACCCTCAACGGTCGCGCCTGACCGCCTTCAGCGCCACAGCCTTGCCATTGGAACCACTTGTCGGTGGCCAGCCAGAATTTGGGCATGCATCATTGCGCGGAAACGGTTGAAAGGCATCTCATACGACCTTATCCTGATGCCTCTCGCCGCTCCCTGGGGGCTACATGGCACCGAGCAAATCCAAGCTGAGGTTCAACTGCTTCCTTCTGCGCGACGGGCTCGATTCGCACGAACAGGCCTTTCGGGTCCAGTACCGCCCGGGAAATAGCCAGGGCATGCGGCGCCTCGCATCCGGCGAAGGCATCCCGGAAGGCTGCGTGGCCTACCTCAGGGAGAACTCCGAGAAAGTTTCTGCTTGGGCCCGGCTTCTGACTCCCACGTTCCCCGAGCTTGAGGCCATCAAGAACGTGTCCCACCGGCTCGTCATCTTCCTCCCCGTCCATGGCCGCACCTTCGCCGTCTGCTTCGGCTACGGCAGCTCCACACTGGAGTGGTCACACATCGAGGCCAATTTCGGGCTCCGCTTCGCCGCCCGAACGTTCGACAGCAGCGCTGTGAGCGGTATCGCAAGCCGGCGCATCGACGCCTCAGCTCGGTCCCAATGGGTCCAGATCCCGTCCAACTCCTCCATCAGCGGCTTCGAAGTGGAGCTGGAAGGGGAGTTCACGCGGAAACTCATGGGAGACCTCGAAGACGGCGTCGAGCTCCCTGAACTCGGGGCCGTTGTAGCAACCGATTCCGTGTCGTTCAAACTCGACACCGACCTTCACTCCGTATGCGATGTTCTTGCTCAGATGCTTCAGGTCACGTTGGAGAGCGAGGCATCACAAGACCTCGCATTCATCGACTCACTGGAGCCTCTTCGTGCCACCAGCGACGTCGTGAAGCGCCTCGAACAGCGCCTGGCCCAGGAGCTGTTCAAAACAACCGACACACCCCCGGTCAGGGACGCGAATCCGTGGAACGTGCACCTCCTCGCCTTCGCCCCTCCGGACGACCTGTCCATCGAGAATCTGCACGACTTCGTCGTCTCCAAGAACGACGAGTCGCGCGAGTTCGACGAGATGTCGTTGGACGCCTTGCGCTCGGCTCTCTCCGACCTTCCCGGCAGGAACACGGTCGGCAGCCTGAAGAGTGTGAGGGTCATGGCACGGGATGCCAACGGGGATCCCGCCAGCATGTCCAAGCCGATCAAGCACTGGCTCGTTTTCGAGGCGGGAGACGGGAACCGGCGGTACCTGCTCACCCTGGGGAAGTGGTACGCCATTGCTGAGGGGTACTGCGAGAAGTTGGACCAGGACTTGGCTCAGATCGAGGACGTCACTGCAGTGCTGGGCCTTCGGACCTGGGACGACTGGGGACCGAAGCTGAACTGGGAGAAGCACTACAACGAGAACGCGACTGAGGATCGCTCGGATCTGATCTGCCTGGACCGGTATCCGCTGTTCGCGGAGGACGGTGACCAGATCGAGGCCTGCGACCTCTTCCACAAAGACGGGTACCTGATCCACGTCAAGCAGTACACGGGGAGCCAGACGCTCAGCCACCTGTTCTCCCAGGGGTTCGTTTCCGCTCAGACCCTCATCTCGGACGCCGCCTACAGGGAGGCCTTCATCGAGGCGGTGAAGGAGATCAACGCGGATCTGGAGGAGGCGGCGAGCGCCAAGCCGCCCCGCTTCGTCACCTACGCGATCGCGTTCGACGGGAAGCAGCGCCTCCCGCACGACCTGCCGACCTTCAGCAAGGTCAACCTCCGCAGTTTCAGCAAGCGCATCAGAATGGTCGGCTCCGTACCGACCCTCGCCCGAATCCAGATGACCTTCAAGCCCAAGAAGGACAAGTAGCCTCCCTGCGGTCCTGCGCGCCCCCGCGCGGGCGAGTGTGCCACGTGTGGGGGGCGACGGCCGGTAATACCTTTGCAGGCAGCGCCCGCCAGGAACGAGTCCTGGTGCCCTCGCCCGGATCACCGCGGGCCACCGCTGGGTCCGCTGCCTCCGACTAATCGGCGGGGATGTCGGAGGTGTGCTTTACGGTGCCGCCATACGTATCCGCTCACCAGGGTGACCACGGCGCATACCCTGGGGCGGGTTCCGTGCAGCCAGGACACGTAGGAGGCGACACAGTGGGGCTTCGCCCGACACACCTCGGCTACGCCTACCAGGACCTGCTGACCGGGCTTCGCCTCGTTGACCTTGCAGTGGGACACGCAAGGTCGGTCGTCGTCGACACCAAGGCGTTCGCCGGGGACCGGTTCGACGACATCACGTGCGAGTGGAGCGACGGCAGTCGCGAGCGGTTGCAGATCAAGCACACCAGCCACGATCGCGCATTGTCGGCCGACAGTTTCACGAAGGACACCCGGAGTCTTCGCCTGGATCTCCTGTTCACCTCCACCGGCCGCGACCTCAATGCGCCATCCGGCACGTCGCACCGTCTCGTGGTGCGCGACACGGATCCGGACGACGCCGATCTGACCAACGTGTTGCGGCCGGTCGGTGCGGGCAACGACCCGGGGCCAGCCTTCCACGGTCTAAGCAGCAGGCGGTTCCGCTTCGATGCCGCGGCCCTGCGGTCTCATGAGCCGTGGAGAACGATGCTTGCGGGCATCGGTGACGATCTGCTCGGCCGTGCCTGCGCGTCCTTGGTCGTCGACACCGGTGTTCCGGCGTTCTCCCTCAACATCCACGATCCCGGGCCGGCCGAGGCGGCCCTGCTGCACCGGGTCGCCACAGAGCTCGGTGCCGGACGTCCTCCGAACCGACACCGTTCGCCCGAGGAGGTCGCACTCGCCCTCATCGAGGCGGCCAAAGCGGCACGCAGCCGCAACGGGACCGTGACGGCTGAGGACCTGCTTCCCCGTCTGGCGCTGGAGGTCGACTTCGGGGCTGTCCGTGAGGGGCACCCCGTGGACCGTGCTGCCGAGGTGCGGCGCCCCGCCGTGCTCGCGAGCATGAAGAGGGCTCTGGAGGACACGGCGCGGCAGGGTGGCGTCGTGGTGGTCACGGGGGCGCCCGGAATCGGCAAGTCGTGGCTGTGCGAGCAGATGGCCGATGACCTGCAGGACACGTGGCTTGCTGCACGCCATCACTGCTGGCTGGGCGCCTCGGACATGGATCGTGAGCAGCGGGTGCTCACCGAGGTCGTGATCGGCAGTCTGCTCCGGCAGCTTGAAGAGGCTGTCCCGAAGGCGGTGGCCGAGGTGAGGCCGCGCTTTGCGGCGACTCCCGAGTCGCTCGTGGACGCTGTCACTGCGGCGCGGCGTTTGGCCCCGGATGTGCCGATCGCGTTGATCGTGGACGGCATCGACCACGTCAGCCGGGTGCTGGGGCACAGTACCGGCGGCGTGTTCCGGGAGCAGTCCGACCCGGCCGTGGGCCTGGTCGAGGAGCTCAGTGCTCTGAGGATGCCGCCCGGTGCCGTCCTCGTGCTCGCAAGCCAGCCGGGTCCCCACCTCGCGTCGGTGGACAGTGGCGCCGACCACTTCACCGTTCCTCCTCTCAAGGGTTCCGAGCTGCGTGATCTGGCGGATCGTCTGGGTCTGCTGGCAGTCCTGACGTCGTCGGATGTCGGCCTTGAGCCTGCCGGCAACCAGGAGGAAGCCGCCGTCACGTTGATCGAGGAGCGTTCACGGGGCAACGCCCTCTACGCCACGTATCTGTGCCGTCAGGCTCTCGGGCCGGCACCTGGACTGGGGTCACCGCAGGCGCGGGCCGTGGCCGGCGGCCCACTCGATCGGCTGCGCGAGGTCCCTCCGTCGGCACACGACCTCGACGACTACTACGACTACCTGCTGAAAGGACTGACCAGCCAGCAGCGCGCTGCCGTCAGCATGCTCGCGGTCTGCGACTTCGCCGTGAGCGCCGAGGAGCTCGGAGAGATCTTTCCGCTGCCCGGGATGATGCTCGGTGCCGCGCTGAGCAGCGTGGCACCGATCGTCGCGCAGCAGCCGGGTATTGGTGGGCTGAGGATCCATCATGAGAGTTTCAGTCGTTTCGTCCGCCGGAGCGACGGCCACCATCGCTGGGTCGATCAGGTCCGGGCCCAGGCTGCCGAGTGGCTGTTGCGGCGCGGGTTCTTCACGGATCCGCGGGCGTTCAGGCATCTGCCCGAGCTCTTGTCTGCTCTGGGCCGAGACGACGACCTCGCCGTGCTGGTCGGTCCCGATTTCCTGTCCCAGGCGATTGCGGGCCTGCAGCCCCCGCATGCCATCATCCACACTCTCACCGTGGCGGCGCGACGGGCGGCGGCCCGTAAGGACTGGCCCATGCTGGTGCGTTGTGTGGAGCTCAGCCGAGCGCAGGCGACCTACCAGGACGAGGGTCTTCCGGGCTCGCTGGTGCCGTACGCGGATGTGCTGGTGGCGTTGTCGGGGGCCGACCGGCTCGCGGCGAGCCTGATGTACGAGGGCGTGCCCACAATGTCCGCGCGGTGGGGGCTACAGCTGTGTGCGGCCGTGGACAGGGCAGGCTGTGCCGCCCCGTGGGAGGCCTACCTGGCAGCGTGGGACGAGGTACGTGACCGCGAGCGCACACACTACGGCTCCGAGAGCGACGAGTCGGTGTTCCTCGCCGAGTTGCGCGGACGGATCCGGCTTCCCGGCCGGGGCACCGGCGAGCCCGGGTCCGGACAAGGGGCGCTCGCTCTCGGGCAGCGTGTCGCCCGATTCCTCGACCAGGAGAACCTGGGCTCCCCCGAGCGTGCTGTCGGTGTGCTGCTGGAGTGCCTTGGCCCCGAATCCTTGATGGAGAGTGCGCAGCTCATCGAACGTCACGACCGGCGTGCTGCTCTGCTGCTCCATCTTGCGGAGACCCGCGGCAACGGGGGCAGCGGTCTGCCCTCTGCCCGGATGCTGGCCAGTGCGGCCTGGGCCAGCGGGCCGTGCGATCCGCGGCGGCTGCTCCACCTCGGCGTCGCAGCCGAGGACATTGCCGGGGACCTGTTCTCCGAGGGCGTCGCCGAGACACTCGCACGGGTGACGCAGGAGGTGCTGGTCGATCGGGCCGGCGGGTTGTCCGGACCGGTGGGCAGGTGGCTGTCGTTGCTCGCCGTGGCGCACACAGTCGACCGGCATGCTCCCTCCCGGCTGCTTCCCCTGTTCGACGGCGTCGGTTTCTACCGCGCCTGGCTGCGGTTCGCTGTTGCCACCGTCGGCCTGCGCCGGGACATCGATGCGGGGACGATCCTTGCCGAGGGCGCGTCCACGGCAGCCCGGGTGTCGCTCGAGGAACTGGCCGGGCGCGCGAACCCGTTCACGGGACAGCCGAGGGCCTGCGACCTCATGGACATCCACCACCTCGTGCGGCGGGTACTGCACGAGGCCGTCACCCTGCTGCTCGACGACGACCTGGCGCTGGGTATCGCTGCCCTGCAGGCCATCAGTCGCGGGACCACCACGTCGCTCATGGGCATGGCCGGATCCGGCCCGCTGATCACCACGGAACTGGTATCCCTGCTGGCCGAGAGCGCGGGCCAAGCCGGAGCCGGTGTCGTGCGCGAGCTCATGGAGACGCTGCGCACGGCCCAGGCCGGGCGCCGCACACTGTACGCCGAGAACGCCGACTTCGAGCTCGAGATGGCCCGGGTCAGTCTCGCCTGCGGCGATCCGCAGGAAGCGCAGCGCTGCTGGGAGCGTGCCGCCCGGTACATGGGCGCGTACGGGAGCCACAAGGACGTCACCGTCGACGAACTGCTGGATCCGCTGCCCCAGCTCATGCAGGCCGATCCTGTCCAGGCGCGTGTACGGCTGGCCCGAACGCAGTCCCTCGTGCATCTTGTCGTGGACCACACCGACGGACGGGGCACCTCGGGGACTGTGCACGAGTGGTGGCGCTTTCTGGCGCTCCTGGACTCGCGGGCCGCCGCACAGTTGGGTACCGACTTGCTCCTGACCGAGCCCGGACTGCCCGATGCCCGGGTGGACGCAGCCCACCAGCGGCTGCTGTCCACACAGGCCGACGCCGCCGACCCTGTCGTCCTGGCGGTGCTGCGAATCGCTGCAGGGCCCGACGGCCGCTCCCAGAAGGCCGACACCGCGCTGCTCGGCCGACTCGCCGACCTGCCGGGCAGCGACGCGGCGCAGGTGCGGCGTCTCCTGCCGGTGCTGGCCAATGCGATCACCTCGACCTACGACGACCAGGTCATGGTCTCCACGTCGGACAGCGCCGGGGACGCACACACCGTTGCACTGCGTGCGGCGGCACAACGATGCGGCGGTGAGGGCGGCCCGCTCTGGACACCCCGGGCCGCTCCCCCGAGAACCTCCCGTGACTGGCGGGGCCCCAAAGAGCGCACCGCCACGGGCGCCTTCCTGCATGCCCAGCAGCGGCCTGCGCTGCCGGAAGGAGCTGCCGGCGTGCTGGCCGCGGTCCGTGACCGCAACAGCAAGGCATATGACGATCCGCCCGGTCCACGGTGGTCCAGGGACGCTCTGGCCAATGCGGTGGGTTGGAGGCTGTTGGAGGCCGTCGACGGCCACGGGGCTTCCGCAGCCGCCCAGTTGCTGCACCGAATCGCCGACGAGATGCGCGCGACCGGGCCCGTTGAGCTGCTCGCAGACCTCGCCGCCGGGCTCCACGCACGCCGAGATATCGCCCCCGAGGTGTTCGGTCCGCTCGCCGCGACGGCGGGCATGCTCGCTTTCACCAAGATGCGGGGCGGCGGCGGGTGGAGGTCCTTCGCCGGCAGTGACCGGCTGGACCTGTGGCAGCAGGCCCACTTTGACGACGCCATCGGCGCGGCCCAGGATCTCGCGGACCGGGTGGCCGACGCTGTCGCCGGCGCCTCCTACAGTCACACCATCGGTGTCAGCCAGGCCCTTGCCTCGGCATTCGCCATCCAACCACCCACTTCACCCCCGGCAGCCGACGCGTTCGCGTGCTGGGACGCGGCGTACGAGGTCATCGCCCACCGTTTGCCGGGCGACGCCCGACTCGGGGAGGGCGTCTACGTTCCGGCCTCAGAGCCGGCTCGGCAGGACGACGTGGACGCGGCACTGTGCCGACTGGCCCTGGCAACCGTCGCCTTCCCCGAGCGCGCCGTCAAGCGCCGCGCCCTGGTCGCCGCGGCGGTCCTCCTCGCGGCCCGGCCCGGGCACGCGCAAGCAGCGTTGGCACACGTCCTCTCCCCCGCCATCGGAGCCGGCCCCCTGACCTGGCTCCTGGCCGTCCTGCGCAACCACATGCCGGACGGGCCACTGGAGAGCACCCTTTGCGAGCAGCTCGTGGACCTGTGCGGCAGCAACATGCTGTCCGTGCGGGCGGAAGCCGCCGCAATCCTCGACCAGGCCGGGCACCGGCCGCCCACCCCTCCGGCGACCTCGGCGCATCCGACACTCGCCCGCATTCTGTCCGCAAGCTTGAACACCGAGGACTGACCATGGACGACCCTCGGCCGTACGCGACCCACCTGGTCGACTACTACCTTGGTGTACGCCTCGACGCGGCCGGGTCCCCGGCCGGCCTTCGTGAGGCCGTAATCGACCTCGTCACCGGCGCCTTCGCCGAGGATGTCGAGCCTTTGATGACCGCCCAGCTGGACCTGCTGGCCGAGCGTCGCTCCCAGATGCCCGACGCCTACCTCGCCGACCAGGCCGCCGTGGAAGACGCTCTGCAACAAGCCGCGGCGGGCCTGCGCGCCGCGCTCGCCCAGGCGGGGCATCTCTGCAATGCCCAAGCCTTCGAGCGCGGTGCGGCCGCACGACTGCGCGACGACCCCCAGACGGCTCTACGGGCCGAACTCGCCCGCGTTCCCCGGCCCCTGACTCGCCCTGAAGCGCTGCAGTGGACACTCGATCCCGCACCCTGGTTCGACGACGGCCAGCAAGACCCACAGCCCTGGCCCCCTCCCGGTCTCGCCTCGGCCGACGGCTTGCGGTCGCTACCGCACAGCGCCTCGGCCTTCCCCCGGGTCACCGACGGCCCTCGCACGGGCTGGGTGCAGATCGGCCTCGCCGAACGGCAGCGCACTCCTGCCCGCCGCCACCCGGACCAGCCCGCCCGCCAAATGCGCCTCGTCGTCGGGCTGGAAGCTTCGGTCGACGGTCCGCCGCCCGACACACTGCCCTTCGCCGAGCTGCCCTGGCATCTGTGGACGACCCCGTGGCGCCGACTGGCACTCGGCCTGGCAAGCCCGGAAGCAGCAGCCACGCACCTCAAGACCTGCGACCGGCCGCTGGTCGGACTCACCGACGCCGGCAGCACCACGACGCTCCCCTCGCCCCGCCCCCGACCCGGCCCAGGGGTGCCCCCATATGTCCTCGCGCCTGTTGCGCCGATCATCGCGGCACTCGATCTCGCGCCCACGGGCGGCATATGCGGGTTTAGCCTGAGCGATGCGACCGGCGAGGCGCTCATCTGCCGCCAGTGGCGGGGACACCTCGTCCACGACGGAAACTACGAGCCACTGCTGCCCGCGGTCACAGGGGCGGACCTCATCATCCGTCCCGACCTCTTCAGGCGCCTGTGCGACATCGTCGGCCCCGCCCGCTGCCGAGCTGGCCTCAACGTCCACCACATGTCAGCACCCCACGACGATGGTCTCCCCGACGAGGATTGAGCACAGTCCGGAGTCCCTACCGTCATCGGCCGCCGAGGCTTTTGGGCAACTGGTACAACTCGCCTGCCAACGCGACAGCCTGTGCTCACCACGTCGTCCACACCCAGGGCCCGGACCGGTGGAGCCGCCAGGCCAGCAGGGCACGTTCGCGACTTGGCTATCGCCGACGGCCGTTCGCCAGTAGCGTTGCCTCTCAACGCACTTGGCGGCCGCCAACACGAGCGGGGAGCCTTCTTGACGTCCGAACTGGTGGCGACCGTGCCGCCGCTGGTGGACGTGGCGTTGGGTGCCGCAGGCTCCTTCGCCACCCAGTACCTCGCCACGCGGGAGACCAAGCAGCAGGCGTCCAGAGCCGCGCTGACAGCGGTCACGACTGAACGCAAGGAAGCGGTCCTGGCGTTCCTGGAGGCCTCGCAGCGAGTGGAGCACAGAACTTTCGAAGGGTGTGTGGTGGAGGTGTGTGGGGAGAGCGGTGTCGGAGCTGACGGGGCGTTACAACTACGAGCGGCTCATGGAGAAGCCGTTCCAGCTGTGCAACGCCCTGCTGGTGCGCGGGCTTTCCCCGGCATCCAGTGCTTCCCGGCCTGCCACCGGGACGGCGGGCGCGACACTGCCCTGCCCGTGGAGGACAAACGGGCGGTGATCTTCCAGGTGAAATGGGCCAGCCATCCGTCGAAGGATCCGGTGATCTGGCTGACCGAGACTATCAAGTAAGTGAATTCCAACATCGAGCACTTGGTCTCCGCGGCTGCCATTGTCTACTTCGAATACGTGGCCCGTGAGGTCCGGGTCCTGCAAAACTGGGCGGGCGCAGGGGTGGGTGGCCTGCTCCCGGCAGGTGGCGATACAGGACTCAAGACCGGTGGGTACATGGAACCGTGGTTCGAACGGATGGCGGCAATCCCTGGCCTGAGCTTCACGGGCAGCCCCGGTGTGGTCCGCGAGTCACTTCCAGGAGCGAATGACCGTCCCGACGAGTCGTACGGCTCTGCGATGTGGCCAACTCCTGAGGGCAGTACCTCTGCCACACCTGCCAGTCGGCACGTACCGCGCGAAGCGCGGGGTCCGGAGTTGGCCGTGCGGGTCTGGGAGGCGTTGGAGATCCCGGGTTCGGCGATGGACTACCACTTCGTCCTGCAACACGCAGTCAGCCAGCTGTGGGCTGAACGCCGTTCTGACCCTGATGCGCTGGAGTTGCTCGAGGTGTTCGCTCTGCTCGACCTTGAGTTGATGGAGGCCGCCCCACAAGCTGTGTCGTTCGACTTCACTGACGATGAGCACTCGTTCGTGCGGGTGTCCTCTGTGCCGCAGTTGATCGATTTGCTCGAGCGCGAGGGTGCCCTGTTGGAGGCCCTCGACCTGGCACGCCGCCTGGCCCGCTTCGGACAGGGCGAGGACCTGGTGGAGCAGTTGTCGGGGAAGGTCACTGTGCTTGCCTCCGAGGCGGACCTCGAGGACGGCCCGGCATGAGCGCTGGGTTGGAGCGGTTGATCCCCGCCGCCTCGTTCCTGGAGGAAGCGTTCTTGCGATGGGTGCTCACCCCGGCGGCGGGGCGGGGCATCGTCGCCCGCGTGCACAGCCAGCACCCGGTGACCGTCGAGGAGCGCACCTACCGGTTGGATTACCTGATCACGGGTGACGTGCTGCGGGTGGCTGTCGAGTTGGACGGATTCGCGTTCCACAGCGACCGGGGTGCGTTCACCTACGACCGGATGCGGCAGAACGACCTGGCCGCCACCGGGTTGACGGTACTGCGGTTCTCCTATGACGCAGTACGCACGGACACCGCGCGCTGCGTCGCGCAGTTGCAGGCGATGCTGCGTCAGGATCCGGCGCTTGCTCCGTTGCTGACCGCTTCACCTCATGTCGAGGTCCCGGACATGGCGGGTGATCCGATGCGGGCGGCTGATCCGCCCCGCCGGGCATCTGTGTTCGGGGCCGGGGGCGGATCGTACTTCGACGACGTGCGGGCGCGGGTGGACCGCGGGCCGCTGCGGGCGTGCCAGGACGAGGCGTTGGGGGCGCTAGCGAACTACTACGCCTCGGGAGGACGGCACGCGGCCGCGGTGATGGCGGTCGGGGCCGGCAAGACCGCGCTGGGGGTCGCGGCCGCGTTGTCGTTCGCCAAACGGCGGGTACTGGTGGTGACGCCAGGCTCGGTCATCCGGGGCACCTTCGCCAAGGCCCTGGATGCGGGTGTGCCGGGCAACGTTCTGTACGGTCTGGCGGGTGGGCCGATGCTGCCCGGTGCGCGTCCGCCGGCAACCCTCGTCCTGGACGCGGCGGACGGTCAGATCAGCCGGGTCAGCCGCGAGCGGCTGCTGGCCGCCGATGTCCTGGTCACCAACTTCCATTCCCTGGGCACCGGTAAGGCCGACGGGGACCTACTCGCCAAACTTCAGCCGGGAGATGTGGACTTCATCGTCGTCGACGAGGCGCACATCGCGGCCAGCGCCTCCTACCAACGGCTGTTCGCCCACTTCCAGAGCGCACGTACGCTGCTGATGTCCGCATGCTTCAGGCGCCTGGACGGCAAGCCGATCGATGCCGATGTCGTCTACCGCTACCGTCTGGTGGACTCCGTCGCGGACGGCTCGGCGAAGAATCTGCGGGTCCACCGCTTCGCGCCGGACGTGGCGGCGACCGTCTACGAGGCCACATGGCCGGATGGGCGGCGCGAGCAGATCGTGGGCCGTGACGCGCTGTTGGCCGCGTTGGGCGACGAGCGGCGGATGGCGCGTATCACCGCGCAGTCCGAAGCGCCGATCCATCACGTGATGGCGGTGACCCGCGCCTGCCTGGACGCGCAGGCTAAGCTCCTGGCCGCCGTGAAGCCGCGGGTGCTGTTCTCCGCCATGGGCCAGGCCCATGCCGAGCAGATCGCGCGGATCGCCGAGGAGCACGGCATCGCCTGCGCCACCTTGCACCACAGCATGGTGCCGTCGGCGATCTCCTCCACTGTGCGCAGGTTCGAGTCCGACTCCGGGGACCTTCAGGGCATCGTGCAGTTGCGGATGCTCGGCCAGGGCTACGACTTCCCGCCTATTACTGTTGTCGTGCCGATCCGCCCCTACGGCAGTTTCGGCGAGTTCTACCAGTTCATCGGACGCGGTGTCCGTGTGCTGCGCCACCCGGGCGTACCCGCCGGACAGCAGTACCTGGACGTGGTCTGCCACGCCGAACTCGGCCTGGAGGACCACCTGGAGGCGCTGTGCGCGGACAACGACATGGACCCAGCTCTGCTGCTGGACGCCCCGCCAATCGAGGTCGCCTCCTTCCAGGGTGACGGGCAGGAAGGGGACGACCCTGCGGAAGGTGCTGGAGGCGACGACGGTGCGGGCGGGATGGACGCGTTCGTCCTGTACGAGCGAGGACGGGTGGAGCAGCGCGTCGTGCATGAGCTGGATCGGGTGGAGGCTAGGCGGGCCGAGCGGGAGTTGGAGTTCATGGCGCAGCGCTACGCCGTCTACGCGCAACGCACGGCGTCGCCACTGCCGTTCGAGAAGTTCGTCGAGCTCATGCGGAAGGTGACCGGTGGCAGCTGACCCGTCGCGGTGGTGGCTTTCGGCTGCGGATGCCCACCCTGAGGTAGCACTTCGCGTGGAGGCGGCGGCCGGCCGGCAGCAGCGCTTCACCGACGTCGACGCGCTCACGGCCCGGTTGCTGGCCGCCTCGCTCGAGGGCCGGCCGGTGGCCGCCGTCACTGTCGGCAAGGGGGCTCGTGTCCCGGACACCGCCAAGGCCGCGGCTCTCACCCGCACGGAGAGCGCCCTGTGCGCGGAGGTGTTCGGAGTTCAGGAGCAGCAGCGGCGCGGCGCGTGGTATCTGCCGCAGCAGCTCTCGCTGAAGGCAGGGGTGGTCAACCTGCCACATCTGCTGCGCCACCGTCCGGCCCACGCACTGACGGTGGCCGCTGGTGACACGGCCCGCCTCACCGTCGCCGAGGGCGGGGATGTGGTGCTGCTGTGGGCGCTGCTGGTGCCCTTGTTTGAGACGCTGATGGAGCCGGTTCGGGTGCGGGCGGCGGGGCCGGCCGGTACGCGTGAGGAGCAGCGGCAGGTGTGGGCGGCGATCGAGGACCGCTACCGGCTGCTGGGCATCGCTTCCGGTGCGCTGGAGGTCTTCCGGTTCGGCGGCGGCTGGCACGCTCTCGACCGCAGAGGGCAGCAGCAGGCCCGTCTGGACCTGCTGGAAGCGCTAGCTGCGGCCGATCTCGAACAGCTGGTGGCCCGTCACCGGATGCAGCGGCTGCAGCAGTTGACGGCAGGGTTCGCGGCGAAGGCGAAGAAGGGCACGCCGCTGGCGCGGCGGGTCCTCACCCGCGCACTGCAGCCGGTGGTCTCCGCTCATTTCGCGGGTGACTGGCTGGCTGTACTCGACTACCTCCAGGCCCCGCCGCACCCGGACGAGGAGGTCATCACCGCCCTGCCCGAGGCGCGCCTGTATGTGGGCATGTCCTCCCAGGCGGCCGAGGTGGCGGCTGAGACGGGCATCGGCGAGGACGAGGTCCAGGCGATGCTCGCGGCGTTCCTCGGCACGAGCGCCGCCGTCTCTCCCATCGAGGAGCGGGTGTCCGTGCTGCGCGACTGGTGGGCGGGTTTCGACCAGGTACACGCCCGCCAGGCGAAGGGGATGCCCTCGTTGTGGGGCCTGCTCGATGAGGAAGTGATGGACCTGTCCTCGCCCGGAGAGGACCGGATCCCTCAGCTGTACCTGCAGGCTCTGCCGCCCATGGTCCTGGAGCAGGTAGGGCGGCTGTGGGAGACGGTGATGCTGAAGCAGCACCCCGGAAGCATCGTCAGCAACCCCCGCCCGCACCACACGATGACCCAGGTTCTCGGTGCAGCGGCCGGGTTCTGGCATGGCATCGGACTGACCGCGTGGTTCGTGTGCGAGGGCCCGTACTCCCGCACCACCCTGTCCGACGCCGCCGGCTACTACGACCGTGAGCTGACCGAGCTGCGCACGGCCGGCTGCCCCGTCGACGCTTCCCTCTTCGAGGAACTGCGCTCCGCCGAGCAGCAGTTGGGAGATCCGGAATCGATCTCGGAGGGCAGGAGTGTTCCGGTCGTCTCCGAGGACGGCCTCGTGAGCGTCACGTTCAGCATGGGCCATGGCTCGCGCCGCGATGGCTTCGAGCACGTGAGGGACATCGTCACCCGGCACCGCCGTGCCTGGGCCGAACGCTACCTCAACACCTACTTGCAGCAGCGGTGGCGCCGCGAACTGGAGGAGGTCGCCCACCAGTACCACCGCCACGTCGCCCTCAAGGGGCGCCCGCCCACGCTCATCCAGTTCTCCCGGTTCGCGATGACCGCCGCCAACCAGTGGACCGGCGGTGACCTCGGGGCGCTCTACACCGCGATCGGCGAGCCCGCGCCGTCCGAGCAGAAGCGGCCCGCCCGCCTGCTGGCCAGCGACGGCCACGACTTCGCCCGCCGGGTGTACCAAGCGCTCGGTGGCGAGCCCATCCCCAAAAGCACCTGGCCAGCGGCCCAGGACCCGGAGGAGATCCGCCGGCAGTGGGAGTTGCAGCGGCTGGCCATCGAGAGCCTGCGCTACGTTCAACTCCAGGAGGCACTCGGACAGCCGCCCACCACCAAGCAGTTCGGCACCCAGCGGCTACGGTGGCCTTGGCCCGGCACGGAAGCCGAAGGCTGGCCGCTCCTGCAGCGCGCCCTCGCTGGCCTCACCCGCACCGGCACGCCCCCGGCCCACTCCCCCGCTGGCCCCGTCACCACCGACCTCACCGCACCATCCCCTGACGGGAAGGGCCTCGTGCCGCTGCTGTTGGCCAAGGGCGGCAACGCGCCCCTACCTACCGAGACAACAGCGGTACGCGTCACGACCGTTGGCGCTCCGGTCGATGTTTCTGCACTTCTCCTCACCGGCGACGGCAAGGTCCGGACCGACCACGACCTCGTCTTCTACAACCACCCCCACCAGGACGGCGTCAGTTCCAGCTGCGACACCATCACCGCTGACCTCGGCCGCATCCCTGACGATGTCCGCACGGTCGCTGTGGTGGTGAGCGTCGACCTCGAAGCGCAACCCACCGCCGTCCTCGACCAGCGCACCACCTGGAGGGCGGACATCACCCAAATCTCAGGTGTGCTCCTGCGCTTCGAGCCGCCCGCCCACGACGCGGGCGAGACGGTCGTGGTCGCCGTTGAGCTCTACCGCCACGGACCAGGCTGGAAAGCACGCGCCGTTGCCCAGGGCTACGACAGCGGCCTGGCGGGCCTGGCCACCGACTACGGCATCAACATCGAGCCCTGATCCCGACGAGGCTTCAGGCGAGGGCGGCAGCCTGGATGTCGTCGTCAGCTCATGCAACACGACACTCTGCCCACAGCCCCCGCCGCCAACACTGACACCGCCTCGACCTGCCCACATCGCACCCCCTCAAGATCACTCCAGAGGGCATCGCCCGATACTCTCACCGGGTAGTTATCCATCTAGTTACAACATTCGCCGCGTAACTAAAACATCCCAGGTCAGAGCGACTATCCGCCAGAGGTCAACATACTCAATAGCAATACCACTACAGCTCAATAGGCATACCAATGGGCAGCTTTAAGTTTGTTGGCTACCTCAAGCACACCTGGTCAGAGCGGCATCATTGTTGCAACTAGAGAGAAGACTGACAAGCGCTTGGTCGACCGCGCGGGTGATCATGCCGGTGAAGTAGGAGTAGTCCCGGCCCGCGTAGCCGCCGCCGGTGTTGGCGGGGGTCGGGGTGGGCGGCTTGCGTGCCGCGGCCGACGTGGACGCGAAGGCCTCGGCGGTGGACGGGGCCAACCGGCCCTCGGCCACCGGCTGTTCGGGCGCAGCAGCACCGGCCCCGGCGGCGGGCGGCTGCTCGGCAGCCGGGTCGGCGGCGGGCTGGGGAGTTGTACCGGGGGCGACCGGCTGTGCCGGCGCGGTGCCGGTCGGGGTCAGGTTGGCGGGCCATGCGCCGGGGGTGTGCGGCTCGGCGGGCAGCTGCGCGACGACGGGCGCACCGGGGCTGGCGGTCGCGGGGTCGGTGGCGGGACCGGGCACGGCGGCGGCCGGTGCGGGCTGCTCGGCGGTGGACGGGGCCGGGTCGGCGGCGGGGTTGTGTACCGGGATGGCGGGGGCTGTACCGGCCGGGTCCGGGTCGGCGGGGCTGGTGATGCTGCGGGCGGCGCGGATCCGGTCGGGGTCGGGAGCGGGGATCTGCTCGTAGGGGTCGGTGTAGTCGGTGATGCGGGCGTGGGCGAGGTCGGCGTGCAGGGCGATGGTGGCCAGGGTGCCGAAGTCCCGCTCGGTGATGCGGGCGTCGAGGTCGCCTTCGCGGCCGTAGCGGCCGGTGTAGGGGGCCAGGGTGATGGTGATGTCCAGGCCGAGGGCGGCCAGGTGGTCGGGGTCGGTGGTGTCGACCGCGGCCAGGAGCGGGAGGTTGCGGGTCCGGGCCAGGTGGGCCAACGCTTGGGCGGCGTCGGTCAGGCGCGGGCCGGACAGCGGCAGGCGCGGGTCATCGGCGCTCTGGAAGCGGTCCACCACCACCAGGGCCAGGCCGGGCAGGTCTTCGGCGCTCTCGGCGATCGCGGCCGCGGTCAGGTCGGTGCCGTCGTCGATGTACAGGGGGGCGGCGGCCAGCTCGTGCTGCAGCGCTGCGACATCCTGCTGTTCGGTGGGGTTCAGGCGGCCGGCGCGCAGTCGGCGGTAGTCCACGGGCAGGTGCGCGGCGGTGATCCTCGCGGCGACGTCCGCGCGGGACAGCCCGGAAGCGGCGTACAGGACCGGCTGGTGGTGCTCGAGAGCGGTCAGGCGGGCGGCGGTCGCCGCCAGGAGGCTGGAGCCCAGCCCGGGTGGGGCCGCGACGAGATAGAAGCGGCCCGGCTGCAGGCCCCCCAGGGCCTCGTCCAGCGCGCGGAGACCGGTCCGCAGACCTGGGAGTGGGTGGGGGCCGTCGGACGTGGCGGCGGTGGCGGTGTCCGGGTCGGGGGTGTGGGGGTGGTGAGGAGTGAGGAGGAGATCCAACGCTTGAGCGAACGGCGCCAACCGACGAGACACACTCGGCACAGCAGCGGGCGCGGCAGCGGTGGTGGCAGACGGCGCGGCCCCGGCGGAGGCGGAGGCCGACGCGGGCGCAGCGGCGACGGCGGCCGGGACGACGGAGTCGGGGGGCACGGCCGCGAGGTCCGGGGCGGGCACGGCGGGACCCGGGGCGGCAGCGGGCGCCGCAGCGGCGGAGGCGGGCGCGGGAGCGGCGGGCGGCACGGCCAGGACGGCCGGGACGGCAGCCGAGGCGGGCACCGGCTCCGCGACGACGGCGGGAGCGGGGGCGGGGGCGGGAAAGGGGGCGGGCACAGGCGGCACGGCGGCAGCCGGAACGGCAGCCTGGTCAGTGGCGGACGGGGTGGTGAAGTCGGCGGGCGGGCGCGGGACACCGGCCCCGGTGGCCGGGAGTAGCACCGCGACTGGGGTGACATGACGGCGCAGGACCTGCGGACGGCCGAGAGCGGCGGCCTGGATCAGGTCGCCGAGCTTCTTGCGGGCGTCCGCGGTGCCGTGGATGTCCGCGCCGGTCAGGTCCCAGCCAAGGCCGGTAGCTGTCGCGGGGGCGGTGAGCACCGCGTGGTCAGTTCCGCGTGCGAGCGGAGTCACCGTGCCTGAGGAGGCGGCCTTGATCAGGTGCGGGAGAGCCGCACGCGCCTCATGCAACGTAGCCGGAGTAGTGGGAGCGACCGGAACGGGAACGGCCGTTGCCGCTTCTCCGGCCGGCGCGGGCACGGCACCGGCCGATGGTGCGGCGGGCACGGCCGATGGTGCGGAGGCAGCGGCCGGGACGAGGGAGGGCGCGGCGAGCGGAACCGGGCCGGGCGACGCGACGGCGGCGGCCGCGGCCGCGGGAGCGGGAGCGGACACGGCGGCCTGGGCGAAGCCCTGGGCATCAGAGGCTGGCGTGGACGGCGAGGAGACAGGCACAGAAGCGTCCTGAAGATCCGGGCCCGACGCGACTGCGGCGAGCGGAGAGGAAGACGGCGGAACGGCCGCCGAATCGGGCGGGACCGCAGTGGAGTCCTGCGCGGGGGCGGAGGGGATGCGGTGCCAGATGAAGACGCAGGATTTCAGGCTGGCGAGTCCGGGGCGTGCCAGGACTGTGTGGAGGCGGTCCTGGCCCGCGAGGATGAGGGGGATGCGGTCCGGTGCCGTGGTGGACCACAGGCTGTAGAGCTGTTGCAGTGCCGCGGTGGGCAGTTGCTCGGCGTCGGGCACGATCACCAGGCGCGGGCGGCGCTGGAGTTCGGTGGCGATCAGCTCCACTGCTGTGTTCAGTGCGCGGGGTTGGGGGCGGTAGTGGTCGAGACCGAGTCCGGCATAGAAGGCGCGGATCAGGCCTGCTCGGTCTTTGGCCGGGTGCGGCCGGAGCCAGACGGTGGGCAGTTCCTGCCGCTGGCTGGCGGTTGCGATCGCCTGGGTGGGTGCCGGGCCGGTGACACACAGGATCGCCCTGTGTTCGACGACGTCGTGGACGGCCTCGGCCAGACGGTCCGCTTCGCTATTGGGTGCAGCGGCGGCCGGGGTGGCCGTCGCAGTGGGTGCGGGGGTGTCTGCTGCGGCCGGGCTGGGTGCGGAGGCGGCAAGTTCGAGCCCGGCGGCGAACTGAGCTGCTGCGACGGCGGCCAGGGCAGGCTGCAGGTAGTCCGTCACCACCGCTTCCAGGGAGCTGTAGGCCTGCTCGGCCCGGCCACTGGTCGGGCCGCCGAACGCGGATCGCGGGGTGGTCAGCAGCGTGGTCCAGTGCGGGCCGGTGATCCGGCCGCGGACCGCGGCGGACAGGGCGGCTTTCAGTTTCCGGCCGGCCGGTGTGGCCAGGTGGCCGCGCAGTGGGTTGGTCAGCTGGTAGGCGGGCATCGCCAGAGCCTGGACCAGGTTTGCGGGGACCGCGTGCCAGACCGGATCGGTGGGGCCGGGCAGCACTAGACCCGCAGCCGCCCCGGCCGCAGCCGCCCCGGCCGCAGCCGCGTCCGGGCCGTGGCCCGTATCAATCGGGCCCGATGGACCAGCGGCGGCGTGGGACGAACGCGAAGCAGACACCGGACGACTCCAAGCACAGCGAAAACGGACCCCCACGGAACGGCAGGGTGGGGCGGTTGCCACGTTAGGCGCCCACCTATCAGGTGTAACGCCAGTCTAGCTGTCGGGTACAGAACGCGGGTGGGATTATGTAACGAGATCGGGTGAACGTCGGAAGGGCTGGGACGGAGCGGCGTTCCTTCATTGGGTTGGCCGGATGACTCTCCACAAGCTGCTAGTCGCCGGTATCTCCTGCTAGCTCTGCTGGGGGCTATGGGTAAGCAGGCCAACATCCGGCTGGACGAAGCCGTGCGGGCGGCGGCCGAGGAGCGGGCGAAGCGGCGCGGGCTGAGCCTGCAGGGGTACGTCGCCGATCTGATCGAGCAGGACGTGAACGAGTCCCGGGCGGCGTTCATGGCCGGCGCCGCCGGCTTCCTGGCCTCCTACGCGGAGCGGTTCGAGGCCGAGTTCGGAGAGGACCGGTACCCGGTCTCCCGGACGGGCTGCCGAAGGACGCGCCGAGGGACGCCGCGTGAACCTGAAGGTCGACCTCGCGTGGATCCTGGCGGTGGCGCAGCAGATCCCAGGCGATCCCAGGTCGTCGACTACGGCGTGCCAATCGCCGCCGATGCCCGGCACCGCGCGGAGATCCTCGGGCAGGAGGTCTACCCCGAGCCGCACCACAAAGCCGCCGCACTGCTGTGCGAACTGGCGCGGCAGCCGAGCCTAGAGGTCCGCAACCTGCTGTTCGCGGCCACCGTGACCGCCGCGTACCTGACCGCGTGCGGGCTGCCGGTCAGCCCCGGCCTCGACACCGTGCTCCCGCTGGCTCGGGCCGCCCGCGACGGACTATCGGTGCGCGAGGTTGCGGCCCAGATCAAGACCTGGACCAGCTGAACCTTCTCGGTCTGGGCACGGGGGCTATCGCCGTGGACTGCGTTCCCCTGCTGGCGCCGCGTTAATGGTCGAACGAGTCGCCGTGGCTTGGGAGGGTGAGTGCGGGCTCCTCGCGAGGCTGGCGCCTCATGCTGAGTACCTGTGTCTGAACCCCGGTTTTGGGTAGCCTGGCGTCCTAGCCTGGCTGGGTGTCCGAGGACGCCGGGCGGGTCGGCGAACGAATGTGCAGGGGTTGCGGTTCCTGGCTGAGGCCGGCAGCGCGCCCCGGCGCGGTGTACTGCTCGGCAGCGTGTCGGGCCAGGCAGTGGCGGGTGGACGGCCAACTGCGCAAGCGGGTGGCGGCCGAGATCAGCGGCGTCGGCCGGGTCGAGTGCCCGATGTGCGGCGAGTGGTGGGTGGCCGGCGTGGACCGCCGTTTGAATGCCCAGTACTGCTCGCGGCGGTGCGTGACGAGGGCCTGGCGGGCCCGGAACGAAGCGTTCGGCGAACGGTCACAGTGACCGCAGCACGAACGGATAATCGGATCAACGTCGGTCAACTCCGATCATTCACAAGGTGATTATTGTGATCACCACATTTTCGGGTCGACTCTGCTTCGCGAAAGCGGGCCCGTCCCGTCACGGTCAACAGCCGTGCCCGGTCCGCGGGTTGGTGGTGAGAGTCCCATGCCCGAAGAGATCGAGACCGCTGACAAGGTCGGCAGCGTCAGCAACAGCCGCTACGAGCAGATCGTGGCTGATCTGCGCAAAGTCGTGGAGGCCCAAGGAAAGGGCCAGTTCATGATCGGCGATGGCGCGTTGGAGATCGAGCCGATGCGCGAGCAGTACGCCCAGGGAGAGCGGAGCGAGGGGCTCTTCACGGTCAAGGAGTCGGTGTTCCGCCTGGCGGAGGACATCGGCCTGGCCTACAAGACGGTGTCGACCCTGCGCTGGGTGGCCTCGAGGTGGCCCAAGGAGCACCGGCAGGACGGCGTGTCGTTCACGGTCCACCGGATCCTGGCGCGGATCGAGGACGAGGAAGAGCGGTTCGCCGCGATCCTCACCCCACCCAAGGGCAAGGCCCGCTGGACTCCGGACGAGGCGAACCGGCGGGTCGGCTGGCAGGTCACCAAGCCGGTCACCCCGCAGGAGAAGGTCAGCGCGATCCACTCCCTGGCCCAGGACGAGGAGGTCGCCGCGGTGGTGACCGGGGACCTGCTGCGGCGCCCGGACGTGGTCGCGCAGGTCAAGGCGGAGGACAAGGTGCGGGTGGTCGAGGAGCTGACCCGCGACGACCAGGTCGCCGCCGCGGTCGCGCCGGAGTTCCTGCGCCGGCTGGCGGTGGTCGCGAAGGTCACCCAGGCCGACAGGGTGAAGGTCGTCCAGGAGCTGACCCGCGACGAGCAGGTGGCCGCCGTGGTGACCACCGGCCTACTGAGGCGCCCGGACGTGGCCTTTCGGGCGATGTCGGACGACACCGCCCGCCACCAGGTCAATTCCGCCCAGGTCGAGCGCGGACGGCAGGCCCGCGAGCAGTTCGAGCAGACCAGCCCCGTCGCGCCGGCGATCCGCAGAATCGACCGGTCGTTGGAGTTCCTGGACCTGGTCACGGCCTGCCACGCGTTCGTCGCCGCGGCCGGCCGGGCAGTGCCCGGTCTGCGCGACCGGCAGCTCAGCGCGGACGAGAAGGCGATCGTCCACGAGCGGGTCGCCGCCTGCCGGGCGACTTTGGACTGGATCGAGACCGCGGTGGACACCGGCAAGGTGGACGTCGACGGCGAGCTGGCCCGCCTGCTGCAGGGCGAGTAGGCGATGCCCCGCGCCTCGCGGCGCAGATCGCCCGCCGCCGAGCGCCACGCCGACACGGTGCGCTTCGTGCTCTTCGAGGCCCGCCCGGCTGGCTTGCTGTTCCCGCAGTTGGCCCGGGCCTCGGCTCTGAGTCCGAGCCAGGTCCGCTCGGGCCTGGCCTGCCTGCGCGACATCATCGCCGAGCGCGGCTGGCCGCCGCTGATCTGGACCAGGGCAGACGGCTACAAGTTCTGCTCGGATCCGGAAGAGCTGCAGGCCTACGAGGTCGCGGTGATCCGGGAGAAGCTCACCGAGATCCGCCGCTTCATCACCTCCGTGGTCGCCCCGCACGCCGTCCTGCAGCCGAAGGGAAGGTGGATCAAGCACCTGAACACCCAGCTCAACTCGGTCGAGTCGACGCTCGATGTGATCGCCGACTACAGCAACGCCTGACCGGTCGGGGCCGGCCGCTTCGCGGCCGGCCCCGACTCCGACGTGAGGGGAAGGTGACCTGGTGGCCCGGCGCCGCTGCTACCCCTCGGACACCTACGACGACGAGTGGGCCCTGATCGAACCCCTGCTGCCCACCCCGGCCTGCGAAACCCGCACCGGCGGTCGGCCCGGGATGCACCCGCGACGCGAGATCGTGGACGCGATCCGCTACGTCGTCGACACGGGCTGCAAGTGGCGCGCGCTACCCAAGGACTTCCCGCCCTGGCGCACGGCCTACGGCTTCATGGCCCGCTGGGCCGCGGCCGGCGTCATCGGACAGATCCGCGACCAGCTCCGCCAGCAGGTCCGCCAGCAGATGGGCCGCGCTCCCGGCGCGGTCGCCACGATCATCGACTCGCAGTCCGTGAAGGCCGCCGAGACCGTTGGCCACGACTCGCGCGGCTACGACGCGGCCAAGAAGATCAACGGACGCAAGCGCCACCTGGTCGTGGACACCAAGGGCCTGCCGCTGTTCGTCATGGTCACCCCCGCCGACATGACCGACCGCGACGCGGCCAAAGAAGTCCTGTTCCGGCTGCGGCTGATGCACCCGGAGATCACCATCGTCTGGGCCGACTCCGCCTACGCCGGACAGCTCGTCACCTGGGCGAAGAAGTACCTGAACCTCACCATCAAGACGGTGAACCGGCCCAAGGACGCCAAGGGGTTCGTCGTCCTGCCCCGCCGTTGGGTGGTCGAGCGCTCGCACGCCTGGGTGATGCACGCCCGCCGACACGCCCGCGACTACGAACGCCTCGTCCAGCACTCCGAGTCGCTCATCACCTGGGCGGCGATCACCCTGATGACCAGGCGCCTCACCCAGAGGCAGTCCCGCCGCAAAGGTCAGCCGCCACCCAGCGAAACGCACCGCGACTGACCCCCCATGGACAACAGGTCCCAGCCGCCCGCGAACCCCGGCCCGATCCACTCTTCCACGACCACTGACGCCTCGTCAGCGGATTCGCCCACCCCACGGCCAGCACCTGGCCGATGATGTGACCAGCCCAGCCGGCGATGGGCTGGCTGATGTTCAGCGTCCGGCAGTCGACTCGATGATGCCTTGCCAGGCCCGCCGATAGCCGTCGGATAGTGGCCCGCCGACCAGGTCGAGCACTCGCTCGGCGGAGCCAACCAGGAGAGCCTGATCGCCGGATTCGCACAGGCAGCGGTGGCCCTCCAGCAGTGCAGCCCCGAGCTCATCATCGGCTTCCAACAGTCGCCGTGGAAACCACTTGCCAGCGCCGATCCATGCACGGCGGTGGTCACAGAGCAGATCGGCCGCCGCCCCCAGGACGGCCCCGGCCACAGCCAGGCGTTCGACCCGGTCCCGTGTGTCCGCCAGATCGGCCAACAGGTCCGTCAGCCCGTACCTCCTCGTCTCCACCGCCTCCACCCCGAGGGCTGGCGGGCCCGCGACCAGGTCGGCCCCAGCGCGGGCGCGGGCACGGGCCCCATTGCCGTGCGGGTCGACCAGCACAAGGCCAGCGGCGTACATGTTCTGGATCACCGCGCGGCGAGACGCGGCATCGGCGGCGAAAAGGTCCGCGAGACCCGCCTGAGTATGGACGAAGAGTTCGACGACACGCCCCTCGAAGCGCACCGTCTCTCGGCACGTCTCACCACCATCCGCCACCAGGACCGCGATGTCGAGATCGCTGGACGCCGTGGCACGCCCCGAGGCCGCGGAACCGGCCAGGATCACGGCGAGCGCGTCCGGGAAACGGCTGTCCGCCAGCCTCCGGGCTTGATCGATCAGGTTCATGGCGATCACAGTCGCACGCCATCATCACCAGCCGCCACAGCGTTTCCGTCTCACCAGTGCCTTCTGACCTGTGGGTCCGTTCGATTGCTAGCCGGGCCGAACACTTCGTACTCCATCAGAAACAGGTACTGAAGGGAGTTGGCAGCAGTGGGGCAACCCCCGGTGGCCTGTGGCCCTCTCATCGAAGGGCCACAGTTTGTCGCTTTTCCCCGCACACGCGGGGGTGGCACGGTCCGTTCCACAGTGCCGTTGGCTGCAGGTGCTCCTTCTCCCCGCACACGCAGGGATGAGCCGGGCACGGTGGACTGCCTGAACCGCTCCGTGGGACCAGTCCGTATCGCTGCTCTCCCCTCCGCTGGGGAGAGCAGCTGTCCCTGGAACCGAAGTCATGCCGGGTGGGGCCTCGCCGCCCTTTGCGCACGCACCGGCGCTGCGGCTGTCGCGGCAGGCCAACGCAGCCACGACTTCCAGCACTCGCTCTGCCCAACCAGCGGCTCAGCGTGCACCCGCGCCTCCCGCACTACCGGCCGGGCATGCCTGCCTCATCCTGAGGTGACACTCGTGGCCGACAGAGTCTCGAGCGTGGGCGAGCCTGCCACCACCCCTCTCCAATTAATTGGTACCCGGAGCGCCCTCTGTCACAGGGCTCGGTTAGCCTGTGCGCCTGCACTGCCTGGCGTGCTAAGGCACACCTGGATCCTAGGGGGAGTACGTATGGGACGGGCCACTGAGCTGACGGCCGCTGCGGTCCGCGCCGCGATGTCCGTACTGGAAGAGGCCAGTGAGCCTTTGCCCTTTCGTGTGGTGTGGGCCGGCGTCAACGCACGCGAGCCGCACATTGCCGAGTCCTGGGACAGGGAGTTCCCCGGCATCAAGACCACACTGGCGGTGAAGCTGCGCTACGAGAGCATCACTCTGGTGAAGGCTGGCTGGCTGCGCAAGCACAATCGCACCTGGGCCCTCACCCGCCCTGGCCTCATGGCCCTGGCAGCCCACTCTGATGCCAACACTCTCTTTGCCGAAGCGGGCCGCCGCTACCGGCACTGGTCGGACAACCGGGAGGCCTTCAACGAGGTGGAGCGGCTGCTCAAACTGCTCGAGCAGCGCGGCGGTTGGGTCAGCATCACCGACCTCTCGGAGCTTGTGCACCTGGATCCCTACTTCCTCCTGGAGTGGCTTCAGGGCACACACCCAGAAGGGTGGCGCCTGGTGCTGGATCCGAACGGCAACATCCCCGTTGATCCTCTTGGCCTCACCGAGCGTGAGTATGGCGAATGGGCGGACCTCGTCGCCGACTACCGCTACAACCCTCCGGTCGATCTACCGGAACTGGCGGAATCTGCCTCTCAGGAGCCCGATCACGCAGAGGCGGACAGCGGCGTACCCCAGCGCAGGGCATGGTTTGTACGGGACAACGCTCGTGTTCCATCTGCCAGGGCTGCCCGCTGGAGACTCAAGGATGTGTGCACCCTGACCGCAAGCCGGCTTCCCAACATCGACGACGAGCCGACCTTCCGCGGGATCACAAGCCGGGTGGAAGCCGCCTACGCCGGTGCAAGCGCCGCCAGTCGTGCCCGGGTCGCCGCTGCGGTCGACGCGTTCCTCAACACCATGCGTGAAGATGACATCGTCGTCGCCACAGACGGGACCCAGGTGCTTTTGGGCACCATCGCCGGCGGGTACGAGACCCTCCCGCTCCCTGGTGGCAGCATCCTGCAGCGGCCGGTGGTCTGGGCTGACATCGACAGCATCGACCTTGAGAACTTTGATGCCCTCTCAGGGCCCCTGAGCGAGTCCTCCACCATCGTGGCCGACCTCTCCCCCTTCCTCGGAGACCTGGAACTCCTGCTCGAAGAAGACCCCGACCAGGAGCCGGTCGCGCTTGGCGAAGCAGATGAACTCCCCCGGGCCACACCAGCTTTGGCCGACAGGCTCACCATGGACGACACCCAATGGCTGCAGACCTGCATCGATCTGCTCGGCCAGCGCCCCCAGTTGATCCTTCACGGGCCGCCCGGGACCGGGAAGACGTACACCGCGCTCGCGCTCGCCCGCCACCTGACCGGCGGCAAGGCCGCGAACACGAGCCTCGTGCAGTTCCACCCCGCCTACTCCTACGAGGACTTCGTGGAAGGGATCCGACCCCGCGCGATCCCGCTCGTCCCCCGCGAGGACAGCGACGACAACTCCAAGGACCTCGCCAGCCCCGGCTCCACCATCGTCTTCGACCTCACCGAGGGACCGTTTAAGAAACTCGCCGACGAGGCCTACGAGCGTCCCCGTGAGACGTTCGTCCTGGTCATCGACGAGATCAACCGGGCCAACCTCGCCCAGGTCTTCGGTGAGCTCTACTTCCTCCTCGAATACCGCACCGAGCACATCAACCTGCTGTACAGCTCCGAGAAGAACACACCCTTCCGGATGCCGCCCAACCTGATCATCATCGGCACCATGAACACCGCGGACCGCTCCATCGCGCTGATGGACGCCGCGATGCGACGCCGGTTCTGGTTCGTCGAGATGCACCCCGCGAAAGCCCCCGTGAAGGACTCCCTCCACCGCTGGCTGCAGTGGCGCGATCTGGCGCCAGACGCCGGCCTGCTCCTGGACGCGCTCAACAACCGCATCGCCGCGACCGCATTGGAAGACCCCGGGTTCCGCATCGGCCCGGCCTTCCTCATGAACCGTGCCCTCTACGAGTCCCCTCACGGCCTCGAGCGCGTCTGGACCTACCAGATCCTGCCGCTTCTCCAAGACCTCCACTGGGCCGACGCCGGCATGGACGTTGAGGCGCACTACGGCCTGGCCGCGCTACGCACCACCTTGCCCGGCATCCCCTCACCGTCCGTGCCCGGCGCACCCGGACACGCATGATTCCCGGCCCCGGCCCGCACCCCGGCACCGCACTCATCGACATCACCGAAGGCGACGACTGGACCCCATGGGTCCTCACCACCGCCCAGGTCGACACTGTCCGCAGCAAGCCCAAACTCGTGGAGATCCGTCCTGCCGGCGGCAACCGCTGGGACATCCGTGCCCGCCGCACCATCGGCGCCGTCCACCTGGGCACCGGCGCCGCCAGCGTGCAACTGCGCATCGCCCCGAAGATGCCCATCGACCGCCTCCTGTACCTCCTGACCTACACACCCGCCCTCGGCACATGGCAACCCAACCTCGTGGACGCAGCCGCCCGCGAAGGCCTGTTCCCCGCCGTTGCCTACCGCTTCGCCACAGCCGCCGAACATGCCCTTCGCCCTGGTGTACTGACCGGCTATCAGTACATCGAAACGACCTCCATGGAACTGCGGGGCCGGCTGCGCACCGGGGCGCAGCTGCGCCGCCGCCCTGGTCAGGCACTGCCTCTGGAGATCGGCTACCACGAACGCACCCACGACATCGCCGATAACCAGCTCCTGCGGACCGCGGTTCGCCGACTGGCGGCCATTCCGTTTGACCTCGGCCCAGGCCTGCGCCGTCGCCTCAGAAGCCTGGACGTCCAGTTGGACGGCGTCAGCGTCCTGCGCAGCAACTCCTCAAGGCCCGAGTGGAAGCGCACCCGGCTCAACGTCCGGTACACACACGCCATCCGCCTGGCGGAGCTCATCCTTGACGGCTGCTCCTTCGAGTACGACCACGGGCACGGCATCTCACGTGTCCTGGCGGAGGGGCTGCTGGTCCGGATGGAGGACGTCTTCGAGCACTTCCTCGTCGCCGCGCTGGGCGCGCACTTCACCCGCCTGGTGGGCGGCGTGGCCCAAGCGCACCCACGCACCCACTACCTCGACGAGCAGCGCCGCCATCCGATCTATCCCGATCTCGTACACCTGCTGCCATCGGACACAGGGGTACCGGCGCCGGCGATCGTCGTGGACGCCAAGTACCAGTACGGCCTGACGACTTCGAACCTCTACCAGATGCTGGCCTACTGCAACCGCTTCGGCCTCAACGAAGGCCACCTCGTCTGCCTGGGCGAGAGCGATGACGTCCCGACCCGTGTCGGGTCCGTCCTCATCCACCGCCACGCCCTGGACATCTCTCTGCCGGCAGCAGACCTCGCCCAACGGCTGCAGCAGCTCAGCCAGAACATTCTCAACTCCCGTACCTCGGGCAGCTGAACATAGGCGCTGGCCGCTCTCCTGCACGGTGACATCCGGCCGCTTGTCACCGGTCGTCAGCTGTTGAAGTGTGGCTCTCGCTGGTCTGGATCTTCGGCAGAGCCCGTGGGCGGCGGCTTCAGTCCACAAGCGTGACGACTGCCGAGAAGCCGGTGAAGTCGGAGGCAAGGGCGTCCATGATGACCTCGTCGCAGACCTGGCCGAGCCAGTACCCGGCCTCGCGCAGGGTCCCGGCGGCCTTGAAGCCGGCCTTCTCGTAGGCGCGGACGCCGGCCTTGTTGGGGGCAAGGACCTTGAGCCAGACCATCCGCAGGTTGGTGATGTGGAAGGCGTAGTCCAAGGTCAGGCGGGTGGCGGCGGTGCCCAGGCCCTTGCCCCGGGCCTCGGGGGCGAGCATGACGACGTACTCAGCGGTGCGGACCGCGCTGTCGGGCAGCAGGGTGGTGACCCCGGCCGGGACCGGCGTCTCGCCGGTGAGGTCGTAGACGGTGAAGCGGATGTTGGAGCCGCGGAGCTGGTGGGCGATGCCCTCGGTACGGGCCTCCAGCGGCTCGGGCTGCTGGCGGCCGTAGCCCACCAGCAGGGCGGGGTCCTGTTCCCACCGCCAGTAGGTCCCCACGAGGTCGGCGCGGTAGGGGCCGAGGCCGCAGGTGTCGTCGCGGACCCAGATGATCGGCTCAGCAGTGATGGCGGGCTCCGAGGGTGAGAACGGGCGTGTAGGCGAGGGTGGAGGGCAGTTCGGCTACCGGGGTGCCGTCCTCAGTCTGCACCCAGGCGTGCAGCCGCACGGGGTCCGCGGCGATGCCATGGCACCAGGTGACGGAGAGGCGGCGGGCGGCCAGCAGCAGCACGGCGGCGGCGGACTCCTCCAGGCAGGCGGTGCGGGCCGGGGAGTACCAGCCGGCCGCCCGCACGGCGAGGACGGCGGCCTTCGCCTGATCGGGGGTGGCCGGGCGGCGGCAGGTTGACGTGGCCCGCTCGACGGCGCGAACGACGCGGAGCATCGAGGTGCTGTGCTCGCCTGCCGCCTTGACGGCGGCGACCGCCGCCAGGGCGCCTGCGGCGGCGAGCAGGCTGCCGGCGGGGATGGGGGCGGGGCGGACGGTTCCGGCGGGGTGCTCGGTGCTGCCCCAGCTCGCGGCCCGGGTGGTGGCGGTGATGACCGGCCAGGAGGTGGCGGCCGGGACGGGGGCGAGGAGTCCGGCGGCCAGCAGCTGGTTGGCGAGCGGACCGGCCAGGGGGTGGGCGGTGCCGTTGCGGGCGGCGTCGCGGAAGCGGGTGGCGGCGGCGGGCAGCAGGCCCTGGACGTGGCCGGTGCGGTAGTCGATGAGGACCAGGAAGTGCCCGAAGTCGGCGGCCCGGACGTGGGCGGGCGGGGCGAGAACATCGAGGTCAGGCACGGGGCTCACTCCTGGCGGGGGCGGCGCTCCAGGCGGGTGCGGGATTGCGGTGGTGGGCGGTGAGCCACGCTTCGGCCATCAGGGCCTGCTCCAAGGTGGCCAGCGGCATCGGCAGGCCGGCGGCGGCCCGGGCCAGGTGCTGGCGGAGGCGGCCAGGGTGCAGGAGGCCAAGGGCGGCGAGGTAGCCGTCGGCGAGGGCGGCCAAGTCGCCCTGGTTGGTCCGCAGGCCGGTGTAGTGGTCGGCGTCGAAGCTTCCCTTGGTGGTCCGGGCGGCCGTCTCCGGCGGCAGCAGCCCGGTCATCGCGCGGGCCAGGTGCGGCTTGTAGGCATGCAAGGGCGGGCGCCGCTGAAGCGGGGTGGTCAGCACCGCGTCCACCACCAGCGGGTCCAAGAACGGGTTGTGCAGCTCAACACCGACCGCGGCGGCCAGCTCGGCGGCGGCGGCGGCCGTGCGGGCCACCTCGCGGATCTCGTCCACCCCGGCCCGCACCGCGAAGTCCAGACCCGGCAGCGGATCGGGCATGGTGGCGGCCCGTTTGGCGGCGGCGGTCAGTAGGTTCCGGGCCCCTGGCTCGGCCCAGTCGGGGAACGGCAGGAGTGGGAACCAGGCCACCTTGCCGTGGTCGTCCCGCCCGGGCGCCCCGATCGCCCGGGTCAGGTCGGTGAGGGCCTGGCGGCGGGTGGTGCGGGCGGTGCGGGCGGCGTCTCGCAGCAGCGGGCCGACTGGGGTGTGCCGAAGGCGGGCCCAGCCGAACGCCTCGGAGACGGCCCGCCGCAGGTGGCGGTGGCGGATCAGGTCGGCGAGGTGGATCGGGGGCTGGAACAGGATGCTGTCGCCGCCGTCGCCGGTCAGGTGGGTGCGGGTGCCCAGTTCGTCGCGCATCCACTCCAGCTGGCCGGTGAGGCGGGCGTGGGTGAGGGTCGAGGGCGCAGGTTCGTCGGTCACGGCGATGTCGGTGATCCGACTGTAGGGCAGGTGACGGTCAGTCAGTGGCAGCAGGTGGTGGGCGATCCGGTGCGGGTGGCGGGCGGCGGCCAGCCGGGCGTGGTGCAGGTCGGCCCCGCCCACATCGCCGTCGGGGTGGACGGTGACCGCGTTCAGCCGGCGGCCGGCAGGCAGGGCGGTGGCGGCCAGCACGGTGACGCTGGTGGAGTCCAGGCCGCCGGACAGGTCGGACGACAGACCCGGGGAGGCGGTCCGCAGGCCTACCGAGGCGGCCAGCGCGTCGTGGAGCCGGACGTCGGGCAGTCGGCCGGGCACCGGGTCCGGCCGCCACGCGGTGGTGATCCTCAAGCCGCCTCCGTGGGCGGGCAGTTCGACCTGGGAACCCGGCGGAAGCTGCTGCACTCCGTCGAAGAAGGTCCGGCCCGCAGCCAGGGCGGGCACCGACGGTGCGAACACCGCGCAGGCCAGCCGCTCGGTGTCGATGCCTGCCCCGGCGAGGGAGGCCAGCAGCCGGGCGGAGGTGGACCAGGCCCAGCCGCCGCCCCACGCGGTGGCGTAGACGGGCCGGGCGGCGGCCGGGTCGGTGTGCACCACCACCGTGGCGGCCGTCTCCTCGATGACGGTGTAGGCGCCGGGCCAGCGCCAGGTGACATCGGCGGGCGGGGCGGTGTCCGCCGGCAGCGACAGCTCGAACGCGCCCGCCCCGCACGGGCCGAGCACCAGGATGCGCCGGTGCCCGCCCGCGGCTGCCCGCACGACGGCGGGGCCGCCACCGAGCTGCCAGGCAGTGGAGCCGGCCGCGAGCAGGACGGCCCCGGCGGGCAGCGGGTGTGTGGTGGAGGTGGTGCTGAACCCTCCGAAGATCACGGATTCCTCCCGGGTGGATGGCGGACGGGGGTGCGGACGGGCCCGCTGCCGGGCCGGGCCGCACCCCCGCGTGGGTCAGCTGTTGTAGGCGCGGCGCTTGTCCTCGCTGCTGCCCTGGCCCTGGCCCTCGGTGAGGGCGACCGCGTCGCCGATCTCGATCAGTGCGACGTCGTCCTCGTCGCCGTTGGCCACGGTGTTGGTCAGGTCGTTCATGGGATCGTCCTCTCTGCGGAACGTGAGGGTGCTGCCCGCAACCCCGGGTGGGGTGCTGGCTGTCCCGCCCCAGGCGCCCGGGGCGGGAAGTCTGGGGTGGTTCAGCTCGCGGGGGCGAGCGCGGCGGGATGTATCGGGGGGCGGCGACGGCCACCGAGGCGGCGGGCCACCGCGCGGGCCGCCCGCCGGGGGTGGGCCAGGAGCTGACGGTGGGTCAACGGCTGCTCGGGCAGCTTCAGCTCAACCCAGACCTTCTTGCCCCGCTCGGTCAGCTCGGCGCCGTGCGCGGCGGCCAGGCGCTCAACCAGGAACATGCCGCGTCCGGACGCCTGGTCGGGGCCGACCGGCCGGGGCCGGGGCAGGGCGGCGGAGCCGTCGTAGACCTCGACCAGCAGCCGCCGCAGATGGGGGTGGACGTACACGCCGAGGGTGATCATCGTGGCGGTGGTGTGCCGCACCGCATTGGTGGCCAGCTCGGAGGTGATCACCCCGATTGCATCGCGGGTGGCGTCGTCCAGCCGGACGCCCCAGCCGGTGACCTGGGGCTGCACCCAGCGCCGGGCCTTCGGCACCGAGGAGGGGTCACCGATCAGAGCGGTAGAGGCAGCGTGCACGGGCATGGCGAGGAACCCTTCGGCGCTGGACGGGGGATCAGCGGACCGCACGCCGGAAAGCCGGCGGCCGGGGACCGGTCCGCCGGTGTGTCGCACCACCGGCTGACCTGACTACGAGTCAACAGGTGTGCGCCAGGCATGAACACGGTAGGAACGTGCCGAGCGTCTGAAACCCTTGAAACCTGCGGCCGGGGGGCAGTGGTGGCACGCGAACGGACACCCAACGGCAAGCTGGCGGCGCTGGTCGCCGAGTGCCGGTGGTCAAGCAACGGCGAGTTCGCCCGCGCGGTCAACCGCGCCGGCACCGAAGCGGGGTTCAAGCTGCGGTACGACGAGTCCGCCGTCTCGCACTGGCTGGCCGGTACACGGCCCATGACGAAGTATCAGAAAGTGGTGCTGGAGGTTCTGGCCCGGCGCCTCAGGCGGCCGGTCACCGCGTTCGAGGCCGGGTTCGCCGATCAGCCCGACGTTCAAGCCCGCTCCTGCGGATACGGTGGCGGGACTGATCGACCTCGGGAGCATGGACATGGACCCATCGCGCAGGGGTGTGCTCGGGGCGGGCCTGTACTCGGTCGCCCTCACCGTCCCCGGCTGGCCGGACCACATCGGCCGCCTCGAGAAGCTGAAGGCCGACCCGCACACCCGCATCGGCATGGCCGAGGTGGAGTCCGTCATCGCCATGACGGAGAAGATCAGCGCACTCGACGACCAGTTCGGCGGCCGCACCGCCCGCCCCATGGCCGCCGCGTTTATGGTCAACAACATCGCCCCGTACCTCAAGGCCACCGCCACCGACGAGGTCCGCAAGGCCATGCTCTCGGCCGCGGCCGACCACCTCTACTTGACCGGCTACATGGCTGTGGACGAGCGCCTGGACCTGCTCGGCCAGAGCTACTACACCAAGGCCTTGGAACTGGCCCTTGCGGCAGGCGACCACCTCACCTACTGCACCACCCTGCGGGGCATGAGCGTCCAGGCCGTCGAACTCGGCCACGGCCAGGCCGCCTTGCGGTACGCGGACGCCGCCTCCGTCGCCTCGCCCGAAGCCGGGCCCCGCATGCGGGCCTTCCTCGCCGGGCAGCAGGCCCACGCCCTCGCCCAGACCGGCGACCGCGCCGGAGCACTCGCCATGCTCCACTCCGCCGAAGTCGCCATGGAACAGGCCGAGTCCAAAGCCAAGGCCCACGGCTCCTACGACCCCTCCTCGCTCGCGTACCACGTCGCCCAGGTCAACTACGAGCTCGGTGACCGCGCAGGCGCCATCCGCGCACTCCAGCACTCCGAGAAGGTCCGGCCCTCGGTCTACCGGCGGGCCAGGGTCCGCCACCGGGCGATGCTCGCCGAATGGCAGCTCGAAGCCGGGCGCCTGGAGGAAGCTGTCCAGAGCTGGAACCTCGCCCTGAACGACTTCCCGCACGTTCAGTCAGGCCGGGCCGACGACCGCTTCCGCACCATGCTCTCCGCGACCGCGCCGCACCGCCGCAACCCGCACGTCCGCGAACTCCTAGTGACCTGAGTCGGAGATTCGGTGGCAGTAGGCGGCGACCTTGTCGAGGATTTCGTCGGCGGTCTTGGTCCAGATGAACGGTCTGGGGTGGTCGTTCCAGTCGGTGAGCCAGGTGCGGATGTCGCGTTCGAGGGCCTGAACGGAGCGGTGGACGGAGCGGTGGACGCCGCGGCGGAGCTTCTTCTGGGTGAGTTCGGCGAACCAGCGCTCGACCAGGTTGAGCCAGGAGGATCCGGTCGGGGTGAAGTGCAGGTGGAAGCGGGGGTGGGCGACCAGCCAGGTCTTGATCGCCGGGACCTTGTGGGTGATGTAGTTGTCCAGGATCAGGTGGACGTCCAGGTCTGCGGGGACCTGCCGGTCGAGCTTGGCCAGGAACTCCTTGAACTCGGCGGTGCGGTGGCGGCGGTGGAGTGAGCCGATGACCTTGCCGGTCGCGGTGTCGAGTGCGGCGAAGAGCGTGGTGGTGCCGGAGCGGACGTAGTCGTGGCTGCGGCGCTCGGGCACCCCGGGCATCATCGGCAGCACCGGCTGGGAGCGGTCCAGGGCCTGGATCTGCGACTTCTCGTCCACACACAGCACCAGGGCGCGTTCGGGCGGGTCGAGGTAGAGGCCGACCACGTCGCGGACCTTGTCGATGAACAACGGGTCGGTGCTGAGCTTGAACGTCTCGGCGCGGTGCGGGGCCAGGGCGAACGCGCGCCAGATCCGTGAGATCGCGGACTGGGACATGCCGGTGGCCGCGGCCATCGACCTCGTCGACCAGTGGGTGGCGTTCCTCGGCTTCTCCTCGAGTGTTTTGACGATGACCCGCTCGACGTCCGCGTCGGTGATCTTCCGCGGGACTCCTGGACGGGGCTCGTCGCCCAGGCCGTCCAGGCCACGGTCCAGGAAGCGTCGTCGCCAGGTGCGGACCGTGTCCGCAGCGAGGCCCAGGCGCCGGGAGACCTCCATGATCGAGTGGCCCTCGGCGCACTCCAGGACGATCCGTGACCTCAACGCCAGTGCCTGGGCCGTCGAACGCCGACGCACCCAGGACTGCAACACCTCCCGCTGGCCATCGGTGACCGACAACGGCGGAATCTTCGGACCAGGACGACTCACACCCAACCAACGACGAATCTACGACTCAGGACACTAGACCGGGCCGCTCTGATCGCTCCACGTTCAGCGTGATCTCGGCCGGACTGCCTGTCTCCTCGAAAGCAGTCGTCAACAGCGCAGGCGCGACTTCTCAGCTTCTCAGTCATACGAACGCGGTGATGCGCTGATGCACAGGGCTCTCAACCGTCGGGCCGGTGGCTGGTGTCAAGGTGGTGGTATCGAACGACGGCAGCCAGCGTGTTTGGCCTGTAAGCATCCAGTCCCTTGCCGCAACGCATGGCCTTACCGCGGCGAGGTTTCCGTCTACCTCGCATGAGTGATTCCCGCTGTGGTGCGGCGGGTCTGTGGCCGCGCGCAGCCCAGGGGTGCCGTGGTGCTTGGGCCCATGGGAAGCCTGGCGGCGCTTCGCAGCGTGAGTGCTGTGGAGCGCCACCAAACCGGTGGCCGGGCAGGGTGCTGCCAGTTCCGTTCTTACTGATCATTTCAAAATGAGGTCCGGAGCTTCCGTAGGCAGATGATGCTGCAGGCGAGTTGGAGCAGGCCGAGGTGGAGGTCGGCGCGTATCT
>NZ_JBIVKJ010000029.1:0-63446 GCF_044750705.1 Kitasatospora sp. NPDC088783 | reverse complement strand
CGGCCCGCGGGGGGGGGGCCCCCCCGGGGGCCGGGGGGGGGGGGGCGGCGGGGGGGGGGGGGGCCGGGGGGGGGGCGCGGGCCCCCCGCCCCCGGGGGACGGTGGTGCGATGGGGGTGGGTCAGTGGACGGCGCCCGCGTCGGGGGCGAGGGTGCCGGCGGTGACCAGGGCGATGATGGTGATGCCGAGCAGGATCCGGTAGACCACGAACGGCGTGAAGCTGTTGTGCGAGATGTACTTGAGGAACCAGGCGATCGCCGCGTAGCCGACCGCGAAGGCGATCAGGGTGGCCAGAACGGTCGGGCCCCAGGCGGGTGCCGGGCCCTCGCCGATCTTGAGCAGTTCGAGACCGCCGGAGGCCAGCACGGCGGGGATGGCGAGCAGGAAGGAGTAGCGGGCGGCGGCCTCGCGGCTGTAGCCGAGGAACAGGCCGGCGCTGATCGTGCCGCCGGAGCGGGAGACGCCGGGGATCAGGGCCAGTGACTGGGCGGCGCCGTAGACCAGGGCGTGCTTGAAGTTCAGCGAGTCGACGCCGCGGGCGTGGCGGACGGCGCGGGAGCGGTCGGCGACGGCCAGGATCACGCCGAACAGGATCAGGGTGGTACCGATCAGCCGCAGGTCGCGCAGGGTGGTCTCGATGGTGTCCTGGAACAGCTTGCCGAGGATGCCGATCGGCAGCGTGCCGATGATCACGTACCAGCCGAGCCTGGCGTTGGGGTCGCCGCGCCACTCCTTGCGCAGCAGTGACAGCGTCCACGCCTTGATGATCGCGCCGATGTCCCGGCGGAAGTAGATCAGCACCGCGGACTCGGTGCCCAGCTGCGTCACCGCGGTGAACGCCGCCCCCGGGTCGTCCCAGCCGGCCAGGGCGGAGAAGACCCGCAGGTGCGCGCTGGAGGAGACCGGCAGGAACTCGGTCAGGCCCTGCACCAGGCCGAGCACGGCCGCGTGGAACCAGTCGATCACCGGACACCCGCCGCGGATATCTCTCGGAGGCTCAGCATGGGCGGTTTCCTGTTCGCTCGTGGGGTGGTCCGGCGGCTGGGGGCTGTCCGGTGTGGCCAGATGATAAGGGGTCCGGATGTCCCGAAGATCGCAAAGGGGCGGTCCGGGCAATTCCGGACGATTGTGGCGGATCGAGCGGTCGGCGGGTGCTCAGCGGGTGTCGGCCGCCCACTCGGCGCGGGTCAGGGCGTACACCACGTCGCCGTGCTCGCTGCCCGGGATCGGGTCCGGCCAGTCGGCGGAGAACGTCCGGACGTGGCGCAGCCCGGCCCGCTCCAGCACCCGGCGGGAGGCCGTGTTCACCGCCATCGTGGTGGCCACCACCCGTTCCGTCCCCGGCCGTTCCCCGAACGCCGCCCCGACCAGGGCCGTCGCCGCCTCGGTGGCGTACCCGAGGCCCCGGGCGGCGGGCCGCAGGCGGTAGCCCAGCTCCAGGTGGTCCGGCCGCCGCTCCGGCTCCAGCCCGACGGAGGACGGCGGGTGCAGCGCCGCCCAGCCGAGGAAGCGACCGCCGGCCTCCAGCGCCCAGCAGCCCAGCCCGCCCGGCAGGTCGGCGTAGGCGCGCAGCAGGCCGGGCAGCAGCTCGTCCGCGACCCGGTCCGGCGGGACGGGGCGGCCGTCGTCGATGTACCGCATCACCTCCGGGTCGCCGCACAGGGCGGTGACGGCGGGTAGGTCGGCGGGGGTGAAACGGCGCAGGACCAGCCGGTCGGTGCGCAGGCGGACGTGCCGCGGCGGGAGGGGTTCGTTCACGGGCCGAGCAGAGCACCGGGGGCGGGGGCGCGGCAAGCGGGTTTCGGCGGCGGCGGCGGCGGTGGGCGGCCGTGGCAGGCGGCGGTCGGCGGGTGACGGTCGTGCCGGACGGCGGTTGTGGCGGGTGGCGGGGCGGGCGGGGAATGCCCCGGGCGATCACTGTGTTGGCCTGTGGCGTGCACTCTGCTGTACCGTCCCGGTCGTTCCGTCCCACCGATGGGGAAGTGCCATGATCGCCCTGCTGCTCGCCCTCGGCAGTTCCCTCGCCTACGGCTGCGCCGACTTCCTCGGCGGCCTCGGCGCCCGCCGCGCGCACGTGCTGCGCACCGTGCTGGTCGCCGCGCCCGCCAGCCTGGCCGTCGAGGTGCTGCTCTGGCCGCTGCTCGGCGCCCGGTTCGACGCCGGGGCGGTCGGCTGGGGCGCGGCCTCCGGGGCGGCCTCGGCGGCGGCGTTCGCGCTGCTGTACCGGACGCTGGCGATCGGTCCGATGAACGTGCTGTCGCCCGTGACGGCGCTGATCTCCGCGATGCTGCCGGTCGCCGTCGGTCTGTTGCAGGGCGAACACCTGGGCGCCGCCGGGCTGCTGGGCCTGCCGCTGGCACTGGTCGCGGTGGTGCTGGTGAGCGCGGGGACGGCCGACGGCCGGGCCCGAGTGACCCGCCCCGCGCTGCTGCTGGCGTTCGGCGCGGGCACCGCGATCGCCGTCCAGCTGGTCTGCCTGCACCAGGCCCCGTCCGGCAGCGGCATCGCCCCGCTGATCGTCGGCCGGGCCGTCACCTCCGTCCTCACCCTCGCGGCCGCCGCCCTGTGGCGCCGCCGCCTCGGCCCCGGACGCCCCGCGTACGGCCTGGCGGCCACGGCCGGAGTGCTCGACTCGGCCGCCGGGGTGCTCTTCCTGCTGGCCGCCCGCAGCGGTGACCTCGCGGTGGTCGCGGTGATTACCGCGCTCTACCCCGCCGGCACGGTGCTGCTGGCCCGCGCCGTCCTCGCCGAACGCATCCACCGCGGCCAGCTCGCCGGCCTCGGCACCGCCGCCCTCGCGGTCGGCCTGCTCGCCCTGACCTGACGTCCGCGCTCCGGGGGATCACCCGAAGGTGCGGGGGTGCTCGACCAACCAGGCTTCCACCGCGCGCCGGACGGTCTCGGCGACGCGGGCGCGGACCGGGTGGTTGCCGAGCACCTCGCGGGTGGAGCCTTCGTAGTGGGGGTCGTCGAGCTTCACCGAGACGACCGCCGTCAGTTCGGCGAGCACCGCGCGCAGGGCGTGCTCGCCCATGTGCGGGAGCAGCGCGGCCCGGAGGCCGTCGTGAAAGCCCGTGAGATGGGTGCCGCTGCCGGTGCGGCGGCTGTTGGCGTAGCAGCGGATGCCGCCGCGGCCGGTCCAGCTGAGGGCGAGGTCGACGGTGCCGCCCATCGGTTCGTCCTCGGCCGCGGCGGTGAGGGTGGCGGAGGGGTCGCCGCCGAGCCGGGTGGTGAAGTCGGCCGGGCCGGCGGGGTGGTGGAAGCGTCCGACGCGGGGCGGGGTGGTGCGTTCGTCGGCGAGGGTGAAGTCCAGTTCCCGGTTGAGGAGGGCGAGTTCGTCCAGGTGGGCGGCGACGGTGTCGTAGTGGAAGGCGACCGTCTCGAACACTTCCGGGTCGGGGTGGAAGGTGATCGTGGTGGCGGTGCGGTCGCTGGGGCCGGTCTCGGTGGGCGGGGTGACCCGCTCGCCCCGGGCGTACTCCTGCCGGATCACCGCGCCGTCGTGGTGCTCTTCCGCGACCAGCCGGATGGAGAGTGCGTTGACGACGAAGGGGCCGAGGGCGAAGAGGGAGAGGCACAGTCGGCGGACGCCGGGGCGCTGAGGCGTCCAGAAGCCGGCCAGGCGTTCCGGCAGGTCGTCGAGGTGGCCGTCGTGGGTGATCCGGGCGCCGCCGTCGGCGGTCAGGGCGATCTCGATGCGGCTCGCCCGGCCCAGCAGGAGGGCGTCCGCCGCCGGTTCCAGCACCTCGTACACCAGGGTGTGCAGTCCGCGTTCGCCGGTCGACCCGATGTACATGCCGGGCCGTTTCCGGACGGCTGCCGAGCCCTCCAGTACCTCGATGTGCGCAGCGCTGTACTCGCTCATGACGGTCCCCTCCGACGGCGTCCTGCGGTGTCGCCAACCCTAGGGGAAAATCGGGAGAAAACCAGGTCAGGGGCTATCCGGCGAGGGCGTGTGCGGCTCGCGGCGGGGGGTTTCGGCGCGGGGTGGCCGCCACGGTCGCGGGGTGGGGGCGCAGGCGCACGGGGGTGGGGTGGAGGACCGGGGAAGGGCCTTTCCGGGGTGGGTGGGGGAGGGGGAATTCGAGGAATTTTCCCGGGCGCCGGTCAGGTGAAGGCTTCGACGCGGACGCCCGCGGAGGCGAGTGCGCCGCGGATGCGCCAGGCGAGTTGGGCCGCGCCGGGGGTGTCGCCGTGGACGCAGAGCGAGCGGGCCCGGACGGTGATGGGTTCGCCGCTGACGGCGGTGGCGGTGCCGTCCCGGGCGATGCCGACGGCGCGCGCGATGACGGCCTCGGGGTCGTGCACGACGGCGTCCGGTTCGCGGCGCGGGACGAGGGTGCCGGCCCAGGTGTAGGCGCGGTCGGCGAACGCCTCGGTGACCACGGGCAGTCCGACGCCCTCGGCCACCGCCAGCAGCCGGGAGCCGGGCAGGCCGAGCAGCGGCAGCGGCCCGTCACAGACCGCACCGGCCCGCAGGACGCCGGAGACCACCGCCTCCGCCTGCTCGTTGTCCTGCACCACCCGGTTGTAGAGCGCGCCGTGCGGTTTGACGTAGGAGACCCGGGAGCCGGCCGCGCGGGCGAACACCTGGAGCGCGCCGATCTGGTAGGCGATCTCGTCGGCCAGTTCGTCCGGCGGGACGTCCATGGCGCGGCGGCCGAACCCGGCCAGGTCGCGGTAGGAGACCTGGGCGCCGATCCGCACCCCGCGCTCGGCGGCCAGCGAGCAGACCCGGCGCATCGTGGACGGGTCGCCGGCGTGGAAGCCGCAGGCGACGTTGGCGCTGGTGACCACCGAGAGCAGGGCGTCGTCGTCGGTCAGGCTCCAGCGTCCGAAGCCCTCGCCGAGGTCCGCATTGAGGTCGATCACCGCGTCGGCCACTCTCTCCCCGTCCGCCCTTCCGCGCGGGCCGATCCGGGCCCGGGCTCCGCTCCTGGGGCTGATCGTAGGGCCTGATCGTTTCGGCCGGGGCGGTGGTCGCGGCCCGGGTGACAGGTTTTACCCGCCGGGTCGCGGACGGGCGTCGCGACGGCCACCCGCTCGGCGCAACCCCCGTCGGGGGGAGCGGCCGTCGCTCCGGGTTGACGCGGCGTCGGGGAGCGGGCGAGGGGGAGGGTCAGTGGCGCGGCCAGGGGCGGCCCTGGAGCTGTTCGATGTCGCGGTTGAAGCGCTCCAGCACCTCGGCGAAGGCGGCCAGGTCCTCGGCCGTCCAGCCGGTGACCACCCGGGACAGGCCCTCGATCGACCAGTCGCGGTCCTGGCGCAGGCGGCGCAGGCCCTCCTCGGTGATCCGCAGCTTGCGGGCCACCCCGCCGTCCGGGTCGGGGATGCGGTCGACCAGCCCGGCCCGCAGCATCGCGGCGCTCTGCCGGTTGACGGTGGAGGTGTCCAGCCCGAACGCCTCGGCGAGCTGACCGATGGTCAGCGGGCCCTCGGTCTCGATCCGGCTGAGCAGGGTGTAGGCGCTGCGCTCCAGGGCGTCGGGGCCGCCGTCGGTCCGGGCGGTGGCGAGCACCTGGTGGCGGGCGAGCAGCATCATTTCCCGTTCGATCAGGGCGAGTTCCTTGTCGCGCCGCATGCTCCTCCGTCCCGTGCGTCACTTTTCGGCAGCATATCCCGCGAGCAGGACATATGTATGGTACACATTGTGTGCATCATGCATATCTAGCCGAAGAGATGGAAGTACCCCATGAGTCAGGCACGCACCGGCCCCATCGTCGGAGTGCTCGCCGGCGCGGGCATCGTGGTCTCGCTGATGCAGACCCTGGTCGTCCCGCTGATCCCGGACCTGCCGAACCTGCTCCACACCACGGCCGCCAACGCCTCCTGGGCGATCACCGCCACCCTGCTGGCCGGTGCCGTGGCCACCCCGGTGCTCGGCCGACTCGGCGACATGTACGGCAAGCGCCGGATCCTGCTCGCCAGCCTCACCATGCTCGTCATCGGCTCGCTGGTCTGCGGCTTCAGCAGCTCGCTCGCCCCGATGGTGGTCGGCCGCGCGCTCCAGGGCATCGGCGCCGGCGTCATCCCGCTCGGCATCAGCATCATGCGCGACGAACTGCCGCCGCAGAAGCTCGGCTCCTCGATGGCGCTGATGAGCTCCTCGCTCGGCATCGGCGGCGCGTTCGGCCTGCCGCTGTCCGCCGTCATCGCCCAGAACACCAGCTGGCACGCGCTGTTCTGGATCTCCGCCGCGCTCGGAGCGGTGGTCGCCGCCGCCGTGTTCCTCCTCGTCCCCGAGTCCCCGGTGCGCTCCGGCGGACGCTTCGACGTGGTCGGCGCGATCGGGCTCACCATCGGACTGGTCGCCCTGCTGCTCGCCATCTCCAAGGGCAGCGACTGGGGCTGGGGCTCCGGCACCACCCTGGGCATGCTCGCCGCCACCGTCGTGGTGCTCCCGGTCTGGGGCTGGTGGGAGCTGCGCACCGAACAGCCGCTGGTCGACCTGCGCACCAGCGCCCGCCGCCAGGTGCTGATGACCAACCTCGCCTCCGTGGTGATCGGCTTCGCGATGTACGCGATGAGCCTGGTCTCCCCGCAGCTGCTCCAGATGCCCACCGCCACCGGCTACGGCCTGGGCCAGTCGATGGTCGCCGCCGGCCTCTGGATGGCCCCCGCCGGCCTGGTCATGATGCTGCTCTCGCCGATCTCCGCCAAGCTCTCCAAGGCCAAGGGCCCCAAGGTCTCGCTGCTGGTCGGCGCCGTCGTCATCACCTGCGGCTACCTCTCCGCGCTGGCCCTGATGGGCCACGCCTGGGGCGTGCTGGTCTTCTCCTGCCTGATCAGCGGCGGCATCGCGTTCGCCTACGCGGCCATGCCCGCCCTGATCATGGGCGCCGTCCCGGTCTCCGAGACCGCCGCCGCCAACGGCCTCAACACCCTGATGCGCTCCATCGGCACCTCCAGCTCCTCCGCCGTCATCGGCGTGGTGCTGGCCCACCTGACCACCGACTTCCACGGCCACGTGCTGCCGTCGGAGAGCGGCTTCCGCACCGCCTTCCTGATCGGCGCGGGCGCGGCCGTGGCGGCCGCCCTGGTCACCCTCGCCATCCCCGGCGTCCGCCGCGCGGTGGCGGGCGGCGCGGCCGGGCCGGCGGACGGCACGCCGCTGTCCGCCGTCCCCGACGTCCCCGAGGGCGCGACCACCAAGTAGCGCCGCGCAGGGCCTCTGCGGCGGGCCGGTCCTCCCCGGGGGAGGACCGGCCCGCGCGCGTCCGTCCGTGGCTCTCGCGCGGGTCGCGGCAGTAGGGTGCGCGGATGGCGACCCACGAGCGAGAGATCACCGCCCCCGTCGACCTGTGCCGCCCCGACGGGCGGCTCGACCGCGGGGCCGTCGGCTGGTCGCGCACCCCGCTGCACCGCGCCAACCTGCGCGGCTGGGGGCGCACCAAGCGCTGGGAGTACTGGTGCGTCACCACGCCCACCCACCTGCTCGCGCTCACCGTCAGCGACCTGGACTTCCTCACCCTCGACACCGCGTACTTCCTCGCCTGGGACGGGCACGGCGTCCTGGAGGAGCACGAGCGCACCGCGATCGCCCCCGGCCTGCCGACCCGCCGCACCGCCTTCCCCGAGGGCGTCGCCGGCTCCGGCGGCCCGCACGGCGCGGACCTCACCGTCGGCCCGGAGCGGCCCGGCCGCCGCCGGGTCCGGATCTCGGTCACCCACGAACCCGGCGGCACCCGGCTGCGCGCCCGCGCCCTCACCGCCGACCTGCGCCCGCTGGAGGCCGACCTGCTGGTCGCGCTGCCCGACGGCCACGAGACCCTGTCGGTGGTCGTCCCCTGGGACGAGCGGCGCTTCCAGTACACCTCCAAGCACACCGCCCGCCCCGCCACCGGCACCGTCCGGCTCGGCGACCGCACGTACGACTTCGGGGACGACTCCTGGGGCGTGCTCGACCACGGCCGGGGGCGCTGGCCGCGCTCGCTCGGCTGGAACTGGGGCGCGGCGTCCGGCCGCACCGACGGGCACACCGTGGGCCTCCAGTTCGGCGGGCAGTGGACGGCCGGCACCGGCAGCACCGAGAACGCGCTCTGCGTGGACGGCCGCCTCAGCAAGATCGGCACCGAGCTGGCCTGGCACCACGACCCCGCCGACCCGCTCGCCCCCTGGCGGATCACCACCCCCGACAGCGACCGGGTCGACCTCACCTTCACCCCCTTCCACGACCGCCGCACCCGCACCGAGGCGTGGTTCGTCGCCAACCGCACCGACCAGTGCTTCGGCTGCTACTCGGGCACCGTCCGCACCGACGACGGCCTGCGGGTCGCGGTGGACGGACTGCTGGGCTGGGCCGAGGACGTCCGGATGCGCTGGTGACCGCGCCCGCCATGTGCCCCGCGCACGGCCCCGGCCCCGACCTCGCCGCCCTGGTCGGCCGCCGGCTGACCGGCGTGGTCGCGTCCTGGTACTCCCACCGGGGCGAGCGGGCGGCCGAGCCCGTGGTGGTCTGGCTGCGCGACGACCGCGGCGGCTGCACCTTCGTCGCCACCGGCAGCGACTGGTGCCTGATCGTCGCCGACGAACGGCCGCACGCCGACCTCGACCTGGGGGAGTGGGGCCGCCTCGACGTCCGCGACGCCCCCACCGGCACCCCCTTCACCCCGCACCTCGGCCGCACCGTCCTCGCCACCCGCCAGGAGTTCACCCCGCACACCGGCCGCACCGCCCTCGAACTCGACTTCCCCACCGGCACCGTCCGCTGCGAGTCCTGGGACGGCGACCTGCGGCTGACGGCGGTGCCGCACCGGCCGCGGGCCGTCGGCGGCCGGAGCTGACGTCGCCGGATGGGCGACGCCGAGCCGGACGCGTTGACCGCCGCCCGCGCCGACGTGCCGCCCTGTCCCGGGCGTGGCGGCGGGCGCCGTACGGGGAGCGGGAGGTGGGCGGGGTGCGGTGCCGGGTGCTCGCCGTGGACGCGGGGATCGGTGCGATCGGGGTGCGGGCGGACGGCGGGTCGGTGCGGCTGCTGCCGGAGACCGGGGAGGAGCCCGGCTGCTGAACTCCGGGGCGGCGGAGCCGCTCGCGTGCGTCGGGCCGTCCCGGGAGGCCGCCGAGCAGGCCGAGCGGTACGGGGCGGGCGAGGCGGCGGAGCTGGCGGAGTCGCGGGCGGCGGACGCGCTGCTGGCCCGGTTCGCGGCGGTGGACCGGGCGGCGGTGGCGGACGAGAACGCGTACCGGTGCATCGCCGCCGCGGAGTCGGGGTACGGCACGGAGTGCCGAGCCTCCCCCCGAAGGCTCGGCACTCCGTGCCGGTGGAGCGGGGGCGCTCAGGGGCTGGGGACGGCCCGGGCGAAGTCGTGGTGGGCGCTGACGGCCTGCTGCCACTCCAGGGCGCGGATCAGGCGGTGGACGACCAGCAGGGGGACGATGCCGACGAGGCCGAACGACATGTCGACGCACTGCCAGAACAGCGGGATGCCGCGCAGCGGGCCGCAGATCAGGGCGAGCGGGACGACGCCGCCGCAGGCGAGCATCGCCCAGCGGATCACCCAGACGTTGCGGACCGGGTCGCGCAGCGGGCCCCAGAAGGCGGCGGCGATCACCAGGTGGGCGAAGGCCAGCCAGTCGGTGCCGTAGGCGAGGAAGGGGTGGCGGCCGTAGCCGTCGGCGACGCCCTCGCTGACGCGGTGGACCCGGGCGTCGAGGGCGGGGAAGACGGAGTCCAGGCCGGTGGCGTCGACCAGGCGGGCCAGCAGCGAGGTCTCGGACCGGAGCGGGAAGGCGGTCAGGCCGCTGAGCACCAGGCAGGCGATGAACAGCCAGAGCCAGCGCCGGATGCGGCGGCGGACGAGCGCGGTGTCGGTGGTGGACGCGGAATCCGGTCCCGCCGTGGTGGAACCGGCGGGGACGGTGGCGATGTCGGACATGGGGACCCCCCTCATGGCGCGGGTGCCGGAGACGGCACACGGTGTCGCGCCTTGGACTCTAGACCTGAATTTGAACGTGTTCAACATGCCGGGACAGCCCGCCCGAAAGGGACTTTTCGGACCTGTCCGCGGAAAGCCCTAATCTTGTCCACCGTGACCGCCATCGCAGACCAACCCACCCGGCCCGCCCCCGGCCCGGCCGCCGACGAGGGGCTCGCCCGCCGCCTCAAGGCGCTGGCCTGCACCGCCCCGCTGCACGACCTGGACGGCCGGAAGGTCAACCTGGCCGGCGAGTACGCCTCGTACGCGATGGCCGAGGTCGGCCTCGCCGCGATCGACCTGGTCACGCTCAACATGGACTTCGACACCGGCGCCGACCGGGACATAGTGCTCAGCCGCCTGCTCCCCCGGATCGCCGCCCAGAACCCGCAGCGGGCCGCCGCCGAGCACGAGCGGGTCGCCCGCTGGGTGCTGGAGTCGCTGATCAACGTCGGCAGCGTGGACCGCGGCTTCCGCGCCGTCTACGGCACCTTCGGCCCGGACGGCGAGTACACCCGGCGCGACTACGACTTCAAGCTGATCGAGGAGGTCCCCGGCCAGGACGGCGGGGTGTACCTGCGCACCACCGACGAGGCCGTCAACGTGCTGGTCGGCGCGCTCGACACCGACGTGACCTCGGCCCAGATCGCCGCCGAGGTCAAGCTGGAGGTGCTGATCCGCCGCGGCCGCCTCGCCGACGCCCAGCTCGCCGCCGAACAGGCCCGCTACCGCACCGTCCAGTACGCCGAGACGCTGCGCCGCGCCCTGGAGGCCACCCGGCGCAACGTCCGCGCGGTCGACTGGATGGAGACCGTCCCGGACCTGATCGACGAGGCGCTCGACCACATCGCCGACCGCTACCGGCACGAGAACGCGATCCTCACCAACATCCGCAAGGCCCGCGACGAGAGCGTCGACGGCGAGCACAAGCGCCGCGCCGCCGAACTGGTCGACATCGTCAAGGACTGCATCCGCCGCCACACCCAGCTCCAGACCCGGCTGCTGGAAGCCGGCCCGCTGTTCCGCGCCGAGCAGGACCGGCAGGCGTTCGCCGCGCCCACCGCCCGCAGCGGCATCGACCTGTACGGCCAGCTGCTGGCCCCCGTCCTCACCCTGCCGCTCGGCGACGCCACCCGCCCCACCGACGCGTTCTTCGCCCGCGCCGTCGGCCTGCGCACCCCCGTCGCGGTCCGGGTCACCGACCTGGTCGACCTGCTGCTCACCCCGCCCGTCGAGCGCGAGCACCTCGGCGCCGAACTCCCCGAGCCCGACCTGGTCGCCACCCCCGACGACAGCCGCTTCTCCGAGGCCCAGCTGGAAGCCGCCCTCGACCTGCTCGACCTGCCCGCCGACGCCCCGCGCCGGCTCTCCGGCCTGCTCGCCGACGCCCGCCGCCGCGGCGCCGGACTCGACGGCGACGGCACCGGCGACGAACTCGCCTACCTGGTCGCCCTGCTGGCCGTGCACGCGGCCAGCCCGCCGGTCGGCACCGCCTACCGGCAGGGCGAGGAGCGGCTGCTGTTCGCCGTGGACGACGGCACCCGGCTGGACGATCCCGGCTTCGGCGGCGCCGACCTGATCGTCGGCAGCGCGCTGCTGGACGCGGTGGGCATGGCCGCCGACCGCAAGGACGCGAAGGCCGCCAAGGCCGCCCGGGACGCCGGGTGACCGGCGACGCCCGTACCGCCTGCACCACCTGCACTGCCCGTACCGCCCGCACCGCCCGGATCGAAGGAGCCCTCGGATGACCACCACCAGCGAGGCGTGGACACCGCCCGAGGCCGAACCGGCCGCCGCCGCCCCCGCGCCGATCAGCCCGGCGGACGTCACCGAGGCCGCCCGGCTGGTCTCCTTCGGCCTCCAGGCCAAGCTGCTGCCCGCCCGGGACGCCGAGTACGGCGAACTGGTGCGCCGCTACCGGGAGGACCCGCCGTTCGGGCGGCTCGCCGACGCCGTCGCCACCGGCATGGGCCTGGTGGTGCTGGAGGTCTCGGCCCGGGCCGGGATGGCGGTGGCCGCGGCCGAGGACTCGGTGTTCGCCGTCCGGATGGGCGACTACGCGCGGCGGGCCGCCACCGAGTCCACCGACCGCTTCCTGCACGGCCTCGCGCACCTCGCGGTGGCCGCGCTGGCCTTCCCCCGCCCCGAGGACCTCGCCGACGACGGCTACCTCGGCCGGGTCACCGTCAACGGCGTGGACGCCTTCGTCCGGCAGGCGTGCCGCCGACTGGAGGAGCGCGCCGAGGCCGAGGGCGCCAACACCGACCCGGCCAGCGACGCCCCCGGCCTGGAGGCCGCCTGGCGGGTCTGGGCCCGCCGCTCCGCGACCGGGGCCACCAAGGACGCCCGCCGGCTGTCCGGCTCCACCACCGGCATCGTCTCCAAGGCGGTGTCCTTCCTGGTCGACTCCGGCTTCCTGCAGAAGACCTCCGACGACTCCGGCGGCACCTACCGCACCACCGCCCGCTACCAGTTGCAGGTCCGCGACCTGGCCGGCAGCGCCGCGATGGCCGAACTCCTCGACCTGGGCGTCGTCCCGGTCAGCGACGGCACCCCCACCCTGGCCCCGCCCGACGAGAGCGACGAGCTGGTCGCCGACGCCGGCCTGCCCTTCCACGCCCTCTGACCTCCCGTCGTCCCCCGCCGCAACCGCTGCCACCGCCGCAACCGCTCCCACCGCCGCCCCCGCTCCAGGAGAACCACCGCACATGTACGAGCTGAACCGGGTCCGCCTGTACTCGATCGGACCGGCGGGCGCCCGCTACGCCGACACGGTGCTCGACCTGCGCGGAGTCGGCGAGCCGGTGCCCGAGCCGCAGCCGCAGCAGATCGGCCTGTTCGGCGAGGAGCCCGAGGGCCCGCAGCGCCGCCCCGCGCCGGCCGGCGTGCTGTTCCTGGAGAACGGCGGCGGCAAGTCCGTGCTGCTCAAGCTGATCTTCTCGGTGATGCTGCCCGGCCACCGCAACACCCTGGGCGGCGCCTCCTCCGGCGTGCTGCGCAAGTTCCTGCTCGCCGACGACTGCGGCCACGTCGCCCTGGAGTGGCAGCACACCGTCACCGGCGAACTCATCGTGGTCGGCAAGGTCAGCGAGTGGCGCGGCCGCCAGGTCTCCTCCGACCCGCGGAAGTTCGCCGAACTCTGGTACTCCTTCCGGCCCGGCCCCGGCCTCACCCTGGACGGCCTGCCGGTCGCCGAACGCCCCGCCCTGACCGGCGACCAGCAGGCCCGCGGCCGCCGCCGCACCATGAAGGGCTTCCGGGACGCGCTCACCGAGGCCGCCAAGGCCCACCCCCACCTCGACGTCACCTTCGAGGAGATCCACGACCGCTGGATCGAGCACCTCGGCGCCCTCGGCCTCGACCCCGAACTCTTCCGCTACCAGCGCGAGATGAACGCCGACGAGGGCGAGGCGGCCGGCCTGTTCGCGGTCCGCAACGACGCCGACTTCACCGACCTGCTGCTGCGCGCCGTCACCGACACCCGCGACACCGACGGCCTCGCCGACCTCGTCCACGGCTTCGCCGCCAAGCTGGGCCGCCGCGCCGAACTCACCGCCGAACGCGACTTCACGGCCGGCTCGGTCGACCTGCTCCAGCGCATCGTCGACGCCACCGCCGCCCGGGAGACCGTCCGCGAGGGCCACCGGGCCGCCGAGCGCCGCACCCGCAAGCTGGCGCTGTCGCTCGCCGCCCGCTCCGCCGTCGAACGCGACCGGGTGCACGACCTGGCCGTCGAGGTCGCCGCCGCCGCGAGCGCCGTCACCGCCGCCGAGACCGACCGCACCCGGCACTCGCTGATCGTCTCCGAACTCACCTACCGGCACGCCACGCTGGGCCTGGAGGCGGCCACCGCCGGAGCCGCCCGGCTGCGCCGCGAACTCACCGACGCCCGCTCCCAGGCCGCCGCCTGGCAGGCCGCCGAGGCCGTCCTGCGCCACCGCGCCGCCGCCGACCGGGCGGGCCGGGTCGCCGCCGCCATCCGGGAGGCCGAACTCGACGCCGCCCCCGCCCTCGCCGCCCGCGACCGCGCCGCCACCGCCCTCGCCCGCGCCCTGGAAGCCGCCGCCGCCTCCGCCGAGACCCGCGCCGACCAGGAGGAACTGCGCGCCGAGGAACTCCAGCAGGACGGCGCCACCGCCCAGTCCGAGGCCACCGCCGCCGCCACCGCCGCCCAGAAGGCCCGCTCCGAGGCCGACCACCTGCGCCAGCGCCTCGCCGAGGTCGAGCAGGAGACCGCCGCCGCCGTCGAGGCCGGCTGGATCGACGGCTCCGGCGCCGAACCCGACCCGGCCCGCGCCGCCCTCCAGGCCGCCGACGCCGGGGCCGCCGCCGCCGAGGCGCTCGACCGGGCCCGCACCGCCGCCGAGCACGCCGCCGCCCGGGCCCGCGAGGCCGCCGCCGCCGAAGCCCGCGCCGACCTCGCCGCCGCCCGCGCCAACGACGCCCGCGCCGCCGCCGAGCGCGCGCTGGCCGCCGAACAGCGCACCGCCGCCCGGCTCGCCGCCGAACCCCGGCTCGCCGAACTGCTCTCCCTGACGCCCTACCAGGACGGCGCCGAGGCGGCCGACGGCTTCCTGACGCCCCGCCGGCTCGACGCCTCCGCCGAGGACCTGCGCGAACTGCTCGACCAGTCGGTGGCCACCGCCGAACGCACCCTGTTCGACCTGCGCACCGCCGCCGCCGACGACTCCCGCATCCTCGCCGCGCTCGGCGATGGCGGACTGCTGCCGCCCGGCCCCGACGTCCTCGCCACCGTCGAACACCTCGGCGAGCAGGGCATCCCCGCCCTGCCCGGCTGGCGCTACCTCGCCCAGTCCGTCGACCCCGCCGACCACGACGCCATCCTGGCCGCCCGCCCCGAACTCGTCGACGGCGTCGTCGTCACCGACCCCGCCTCGCTCGACCGGGCCCGCGAGGCGCTGGCCGCCGCCGCCCTGCTGCCGCGCTCCACCGTCGCCGTCGGCACCGCCGCCGCGCTGATCGCCCCGATCGAGGCAGCGTCGGATTCCGCGCACCACCCCTTCTTCATCGTGCCGCCCAACCCGGCCATGCACAACGAGACCGCCGCCGACGACGAACGCCGCGAACTGCGCGCCCGGGCCACCGCCCGCGAGGAGCACATCCGCGAACTCGCCGCCCGGCTCGGCGGCGACCGCGCCCTCGCCGCCCGGCTCGCCTCCTGGCACGCCAGCTGCCCGCCCGGCACCCTCGCCGAACTCGCCGAGACCGCCGCCGCGGCCGCCCACCGCGCCGAGACCACCGCCGCCGAACTCGCCACCCTGCGCGCCGACCGCGCCGACGCCGACACCGAGCACCAGGCCGCCGCCGCCCGCCACGAGGAGTGCCGGGAGGCCGCCCAGCGCGCCCGCCGCCGCGCCGACGTCCTCGAGGGACTCGCCTTCCGGCTGCGCGAACGCCCCAACTGGACCCGCCGGCTGCGCGAACTCGCCGACGACGTCGCCGAGTGCGAACGCCGCCAGACCCAGTGCGCCGAACGCGCCCGCACCTGCGACGAGGACCGCCGCGCCGCCCAGCGCGCCGCCGACGACGCCCGCCGCACCGCCCGCACCCTGCGCGGCGAACGCGCCGAGATCGCCGCCGTCGGCGCCGACGCCGAACCCGACCCCGCCGCCACCCCCGCCTCGCTGCCCGCCCTGCGCGAGGCGTACCGGGCCGCCGCCCAGCTCTACGAGAAGGTCGGCGTCGGCGCCGACCTGCGCGCCGAACAGGCCCGCGCCGAGAGCGACGAGACCGCCGCCGCCACCGAACTCCAGCGCCTCAGCAACAAGGTCAAGTCCCGCGCCGAGGAACTGCTCGCCAGCCCCGACGGCGCCGACGGCCCCGCCCGGCAGGCCGCCGCCGCCCGCGCCGAGGAACTCGTCGCCCTCATCGAGGCCCGCTCCGACGCCGCCTCCGAGGAGGTCGGCCGGCTGCGCGGCGACGCCGAACGCTCCGCCCCGGCGAACGGCGGAGCCCACACCGAACTGCCCGAGGACCTGCTCCCCGCCGACCCCGAGCACGCCCAGGTCCTGCTGCGCACCGCCACCGCGCTGCTCGCCGACCGCCGCGAGCGGGTCGACTCCGCCCGCACCGACCACGCCGACCTGCAACGGACGCTGGACCAGGCGCAGGCCGCCGCGAGCGACTTCGAGGAACTCGCCGGACAGCTCCGCGACGCGCTGCGCGACAACGGCGAGGAGGGCGACGCCGAGGCCGACGCCTACCTCGGCTCGCTGGCCGCCGCCCGCGCCGCCGTCACCGACACCCGGCGCGCCATGCGCACCGCCGCCACCGAGCTCACCGGCGCCGAACTCGCCGTCCGCGACGCCGCCGACGCCCTGGTCCGGCACGCCAACGCCGCCCGCTACGAGGCCGTCCGCACCCCCGCCCGCCAGCAGATCCGCGAGCTGCCCGCCGCCGCCCTGCCCGACCACGCCGCGGCCTGGGCCGCCGCGTTCGCCCCCCGGCTGCGGGTGCTCACCGACGAACTCGCCCAGCTGGAACGCAACCGCTCCTCCATCGTCGACCGCCTGCGCGGCCTGGTCGAGACCTCGCTCGGCACCCTGCGCGCCGCCCAGCGGCTCTCCCGCCTCCCCGAGGGCCTGGGCGAGTGGTCGGGCCAGGAGTTCCTGCGGATCCGCTTCGAGGACCCGGACCACGCCGTCCTGGTCGAACGGCTCGGCGAGGTCATCGACGAGGCCACCCGCTCCGCCGTCCGGAAGAACTCCGACCTGCGCCGCGACGGCATGTCCCTGCTGCTGCGCGGCGTCGCCGCCGCGATCGGCCCCAAGGGCGTCTCGGTCGAGATCCTCAAGCCGGACGCGGTGCTGCGCGCCGAACGCGTCTCGGTCGGCCAGATGTCGGACGTCTTCTCCGGCGGCCAGCTGCTCACCGCCGCCATCGCCCTGTACTGCACGATGGCCGCGCTGCGCGCCAACGACCGCGGCCAGTCCCGGCTGAGGCACGCCGGCACGCTGTTCCTCGACAACCCGATCGGCCGCGCCAACGCGACCTACCTGCTGGAGCTCCAGCGCGCCGTCGCCGACGCGCTCGGCGTCCAGCTCATCTACACCACCGGCCTGTTCGACACCACCGCGCTGGCCGAGTTCCCGCTGGTCATCCGGCTGCGCAACGACGCTGACCTGCGGGCCGGCCTCAAGTACATCTCGGTGGAGGAGCACCTGCGCCCCGGCCTCCCGGCCCCGCAGGACCCGGACGGGCCGGCCGTCCACGGCGAGATCACCGCGACCCGGATGTTCCGCAAGCCGGAGTGAGCCGCCACGCGGAGATCGCGGCACGGTGCGGGTGAGCACTGTGCCGCGATCCCGTGGGGGGTGGCGGGCCGCGCGGCTCCCCGCGCCCCCGCCGTCCTCACCCCGTCGTCATCCCTTCGTCGAGACGGTGACCGAGGCGACCTTCATCGGGTGGCCCGGTTCGGTCGCGGCCGTGGGCGAACTGCCGTACGCGGCGGGGAGGTTGCCGCCGACGGCGACGTTCAGGATCAGGAAGATCCCGTGGTGGACGGCCTGGTCCCAGGCGGCCGGGTCGACCTGGTCGGCGGTGACCCGGAAGTACTCCCGGCCGTCGCGCAGCCAGCGGACCCGCTCGGGGCTGGTGGAGCGGTCGATCTCGACGGTGTAGGTGTGGAAGGCGCCCCAGCAGTCGGCGCAGGGCTGTTCGCCGGAGCCCAGGCCGTTCGGCTCCTGGCAGGGGCCGCCCGGCGTGGTGCCGCAGTGCAGGGTGCCGAACCCGCCCCGGCCGCCGACGGATTCGAGCACGTCCAGCTCGCCGACGCCGGGCCAGCCGGTGTACCCGTCGCGGAGCCGGCCGCCGAGCGCCCAGAACGCGGGCCAGTACCCGGCGGCGGCCGGGCCGTGCACGTCGGGCAGCGCCACCTCGGCCTCCACCCGCAGGACTCCGCCCGCCGGGGCGGCCAGGTCGGCCCGCCGGGACTCGATCCGCCCGGAGGACCAGCGGCCGGCCGCGTCCCGGGTCGGGGTGATCTCCAGCGCGCCCGCGCCGTCCAGGCGGACGTTCTCGGCCGCGTCGGTCATGGTCTCGATCTCGCCGGTGCCCCACTGGGCGGCCGGGCAGCCGGGGTAGCAGGTGCCCAGGTCGTACTGCCAGGTGGCGGCGTCCGGCCGGCTCCCGGCCGGGCCGTCGAACTCGTCCCGGAGCAGCGTCGTCCAGTCGCCGTCGGCGCCGAACGCGCCCGCCTCGATCAGCAGTCGGTCCAGCCGCGGGGTGAGCACCACGGCCGCGGCGTTGGTCAGGTGGGAGTCGTCGCGGTACAGCAGCACGTGCTCCAGGACGGCCGGGCAGCTGCGCCCGTCGGCCGGGCAGAGCACCGAGTTGACCTCGACCGTCCGGACGCCGGGGAACGCCCCGGCGGCGATCTGCTCGGCCAGCGGGTCGGCGTACAGGCCCTCGGCGCGCGGGAAGTCGCAGGCGGAGGTGGTGTCGGGGTGGCCGGAGACGCAGGCCGGGACGTCCCGGCCGGGGACCGGGGTGTCCTGGAGGTAGACGACCGGCACGCCCAGCTCCCGCAGCGGGGCGAGGGTCCGCTCCCAGCCGCGCAGCAGCGCGGCCCGGTCGGCGGTGTAGCGGTTGAGCGCGGAGACCACGACCAGCTTCGGCTTCGGGCCGTCCTTCAGCCGGGCCAGCGCGTTCGCCCGCCAGGTGTCGCACTCGTGGTAGGTCCGGCCCAACTGCGGGTTGGTGACGGTGATCTCGGCCGGCGGGCAGCCCTGCTTGACGAGTTCCTCGACGGACAGCCGGTGCTGGGCGGCGATGCCGAGCAGCGCGGAGAACCACTGGCCGGCGTGCGAGTCGCCGAGCAGCACGATCCGGTCCTCGCCGGTGCCGAAGCGGCAGGGCGGGCTGGTGGTGTCGGCCGGGTCGACCTCGCAGCCGCCGTCCGGCGGGAAGTCCTGCCGGGCCTGGACGGGGTTGGGCACGGTCGGCGCGTGCGGGGGCGGCGCGGCGGCCAGCAGGCTGCTGCCGGTGCGGGCGCCGGGCGGCAGGCCGGACGGGTCCGGGGGAGTGGCCGGTCCCAGGTTGCGGATGGTGCCGGAGCCGACGACCAGCGCCAGCAGCACCGGGAAGACCACCGCGGCCAGGCCCAGCGACAGCCCGCGGCGCGGGATCTCGCCCAGCACCAGGCTGCGGCGCAGCGGCTGCTCCAGCCAGCGCAGCGCGGCGTACGCGGGCAGCGCGGCGGCGGCGGTGAGCGCGGCCTTGGCGCCCCAGGGCAGGGCGCCCCAGTGCGCCTCGGCGAGCACCAGCACCGGCCAGTGCCACAGGTACAGGTTGTAGGAGAGCCGGCCGACCGCCCGGGGCGCGCCGAGCGAGAGCGCCCGCCCCACCAGGTGGGGTCCGGCCGAGCCGGCCAGGACGATCGCGGCGGTGGCGGCGGTCGGCAGCAGCGCGGCGTACCCGGGGTAGCGGGTGTGCCCGTCGAACAGCAGCACCGCGACGAGCACCCCGGCCAGGCCGCCCAGGCCGAGCAACTCCCGTACCAGCCTGGGAAGTTCGCGGACCGGCAGTAGGGCGACGGCGGCGCCGGCGGCGAACTGCCAGGCCCGGGTCGGGGTGGAGAGGTAGGCGCCGGCGCTCCAGTGCAGGGAGAGCCAGAACGAGCCGGCGCCGAGCAGCAGGGTCAGGCCGAGCAGGGTGCGCCGCCGCCAGGCCCAGCGGGCGGCGAGCGCCAGCAGCGGGGCCCACAGCAGGTAGAACTGCTCCTCGACGGCGAGCGACCAGAAGTGCAGCAGTGCGCTCGGGTCGCGGCCGGCGGCCAGGTAGTCGGTCTGTTCGGCGATGAAGCGCCAGTTGGCGACGGACAGCGCGGAGGCGAGGACGTCGCGCTCCAGGTCGGCCCGGCGCAGCGGCGCGGTGAGCAGGGCGCCGAGGACGGCGGTGGCGGCCAGCACGACGGCGGCGGAGGGCAGCAGGCGGCGGGCCCGGCGGGAGTAGAACTCGGCCAGCCGGACGCGTCCGTGCCGCCCGGTCTCGGTGCGCAGCAGGCCGGTGATCAGGTAGCCGGAGACGACGAAGAAGACGTCGACGCCGACGAAGCCGCCGGCGAGACCGGGTACGGCGGCGTGGAAGGCGAGCACGGCGAGGACGGCGACGGCCCGCAGGCCCTCGATGTCGGGTCGGAACTTCGGCCGCTCGACCGGCGGGCGGTGCAGCACGACGGTGAGCGGGGCGGTACTCGGGGCGGTACTGGTGGACACGGGAGCGTGGACCTTTCAGCCCAGCCAGGGCAGCATCGGAGCCGCCCAGCCGGAGGCGAGCAGGGCGACCAGGGCGAGCGTGCTCGTGACGGCGAGGGCCTCGGGCCAGCGCCGCGGGCGCATCGCCGGGCGGGCCCCGGATTCGGTCGGTTCGGCGGTTCCGGCGGTTCCGGCGGACTCCGCGGTTCCGGCGGACTCGGCCGCGCGCGGCCGGAGTTCGGTGTACAGGTCGCGGATCAGTGGCACCCCGAGGTGCAGTTGCACGGCCAGGTACAGGGCCAGCCCCCAGGTGGTGTGCCAGCCGTGCAGGGCGGTGGCGACGGCCACGCCGGCGGCGGTGGCGGCCAGCGTGCCGGCCGTCCACAGCAGCGAGACCAGCAGCACCTTGCGGGCCATCCCGCCGGAGCGGCCGGGTCCGGCGACGCCGGTGGGCACCCAGGCGGCGCTGCGGCCGCGCAGGGTGTGCCAGTACGCGGTGGCGGCGGCGAAGCTCATCAGCACGTTGGCGCGCAGCACTTCGGAGCGCCAGCGGGTGCGGCTGACCCGGGGCAGCAGCACGTGCCACAGCCACAGCAGCGAGATCAGCGGCAGCACGTACCAGGCCCGGACCTCGCCGGGGAAGGCGAACAGCATCACCAGCGGCGGCAGCGGCGCGGTGAGCACGTTGACGGCGGCGGCCAGGTAGCCGACGATGCCCTCGTCGAAGCAGCGGCGCATCCGCCAGGTCATCGCCCGGCGGGCGGCCCGGTCGCCGATCAGGTGCAGGTTGCCCATCGTCCAGCGGTACTGCTGGTTGACGAAGCTGGTGGTGGAATCGGGCGAGGTGCCCTTGGCGACCAGCACCGGCACGTAGCGGGTGGTGTAGCCCCGCTGGTGCAGGGCCAGGCCGGTGTACATGTCCTCGCTGTGGTCGAGCCGGGCGAAGCCGCCGGCGGCGTCGATCGCGGCGCGCCGGTAGACGGCGTTGGAGCCGCAGCAGATGGCGGCGTCGGAGGCGTCCCGGCTGGGCTGCACCCAGCGGAAGAACCACTCCTGGGCGGACCCGGCGGCGCGTTGCACCCAGCCCATCGAGGCGTCGGTGTCGAAGCACTGCGGGCTCTGCACGATGCCGACCGCCGGGTCGCCGAAGTACGGCAGGAGGTGCTGGAGCAGGTCGGCGCGCGGCGCGAAGTCGGCGTCCAGGATGGCGACGAACTCGCCGCTGCTCAGGGTCAGCGCGTGGTTGAGGTTGCCGGCCTTCTTGAACTCGCCGCGGTTCGGGCGGACCACGTAGTGGTAGCCGAACTCCTCGGCCAGCCGGGCGACTTCGGGCCGGTCGGCGTCGTCGAGCACCCACACGTCGAGCCGCCCCGGGTAGGAGCTGCGGGCGACGGCGCGGTAGGCGTTGGCCAGGATGTCGAGCGGTTCGCCGCAGGTCGGCAGGTACAGGTCGACGGACGGCGGTGCGGCCGGCTGCCAGGCGGCGACCAGCAGTTCGTGGCCGCCCCGGGTGAAGCGGCGGCGGCGCAGGCCGTTCAGGCAGGTCAGGGCGAGTGCGACGGCGTTGATGCTCAGCACGGCGAGGAACGGCCACAGGGCCGGGGTGCGCAGCGAGAAGCTGAACATGGTGCCCGCGCTGACCGTGAAGGCGAGCGCGGAGAGCAGCGGGACCCAGCGGCGCTGAGGCCCGAAATACCAATAGAGCTCCTGGTCGGAAGGTGGTGACGGAAGGTGATTGACAGTCATTGGGCCCCCCACGGCCAGACATTGACACCTGTCGCCGGTCAGATTACCCGATTGGTATAGACCAAATGACCATGCGGGATGAACAGTGGAGCAACTCGGGTGAAGGGCGCGTGACCAGGCATGACCGTGTCAGGGAAGATCACTGCGGTGGTGCGCGCGGGGCCCCCGGGGCGGGCGGCGCGCACAGTGGCGCGACGGTCGGCGGGCGACGGACGGCGTGCTGCGGCCGGTGTGCGACGGGTGGGGGCGGTCAGCGCGCGGCGGGCGCGGCGGCCAGGACCGCGTCCAGCAGGCCGGGGAAGCGGGCGGCCAGGTCGGACTCGCGCAGGCTGTTCATCTTCGAGGTGCCGCGCCGGTGCTGGCGGATCAGCCCGGCCTCCCGCAGCACCCGGAAGTGGTGCGTCATCGTCGACTTGGTGACCGGGAGTTCGAACGCCAGGCAGTTCAGCTCGCTGCCGCCCGCGCCCGCGAGCTCGGAGACGATCCGCAGCCGGATCGGGTCCGCCAGCGCGTGCAGCACGCAGACCAGCTGGAGCTCCGCGGTGGCGGGCTCGGGCAGCAGGCCGGGGCAGTCCCGGTCGTGGTCGACGGTCACGGGCTCATAGTACGACAACTCTCGTAGTTTGACAGCTGTCGTAGTACGGTGAGTATCGTACGAAGCGAAAGCACCCCCGTGTCCGGCCCACAGGAAGGACAGGCAGCCGTGAGCGCCCTGTTCGAACCCCTCACCCTCCGCTCGCTGACCATCCCCAACCGGATCTGGCTCAGCCCGATGTGCATGTACTCCGCCGCCTCCGAGGGGCCCGACACCGGCGCCGCCACCGACTTCCACCTCGCCCACCTCGGCTCCCGCGCCGCCGGCGGCGCCGGGCTCGTGATGGTCGAGGCCACCGGCGTCCGCCCCGACGGCCGGATCTCCCCGTGGGACCTCGGCCTGTGGAACGACCGCCAGCAGGAGCGACTGGCCCGGGTCGCCGCGCTGATCGCCCGGCACGGCTCCGTCCCCGCGATCCAGCTGGCCCACGCCGGCCGCAAGGCGTCCACCGGCAGGCCGCAGGACGGCGGCGGACCGCTCCCCGTCGAGCGGGGCGGCTGGCAGGTCGTCGGCCCCTCCCCGGTGCCCTTCGACGCGCCCTACCCGGTGCCGGTCGAGCTGACGGAGGCGCAGATCGCCGAGCTGGTCGAGGACTTCGCCGCCTCCGCCCGCCGCGCCCTGGCCGCCGGCTTCCAGGTGGTCGAGGTGCACGGCGCGCACGGCTACCTGGTGCACCAGTTCCTCTCCCCGGTCTCCAACCACCGCACCGACGGCTACGGCGGCGACTTCGCCGGACGCAGCCGGCTGGCCCGCGAGATCGCCACCGCGGTCCGGGCCGTCTGGCCCGCCGAGCTCCCGGTGCTGTTCCGGGTCTCCGCCACCGACTGGCGCCCGGAGGAGCCCAGTTGGACGCTGGAGGAGTCGGTGCTGCTCGCCAAGGAGCTCCAGGCCATCGGCGTCGACCTGATCGACGTCTCCAGCGGCGGCAACGTCCCGCGCGCGGAGATCCCCGTCGGGCCCGGCTACCAGGTCCCGTTCGCCGAGACCGTCCGCCGCGAGTCCGGCCTCCCGGTCAACGCCGTCGGCCTGATCACCGACGCCGCCCAGGCCGAGGCGATCGTCGCCGAGGGCCGCGCTGACGCCGTCATGCTCGGCCGCGAACTGCTCCGCGACCCCTACTGGCCGCTGCACGCCGCCCGCGCCCTCGACGTCCCCCGCGACTGGCCCGTCCAGTACGGCTACGCGGTCGGCCCGCGCGGCTGACACCCGCCGGAGGCGGAACGCGGGAGGCGGGCGCACCCACGGGGGAGTGCGCCCGCCGCCCGTCAACTCGCTTCACTAGGAGACCAGTTCGGCCTCCGGGGCCGGTCCCGCGCCGTCCGTGTCGCCCGGGGCGTCCCCGTCGTCCTCGTCGGCCTCGTCCTTCCAGCGGCCCGGTTCGACCATGAACGCGCCGAGCGCGACGCCCAGCAGCGGGACGGCGGGCAGCAGGGTCAGCACGCCCTGGGGGCCGTGGTGCTGGGCGAGCAGGCCGAAGAGCGGGGCGATCAGGCCGCCGACGCTGACGGCCAGGCCCAGGGTGACGCCGGCGGCGGTGCCGGGGCGGGTGGGCAGGTAGTCCTGGCCGAGCTTGACCAGGACGGCGAACGGCAGGTTCAGCGTCGCGCCCGCCAGCACGGCGAACAGCAGCGGCGCCCACGGGCCGGGCGTCACCCGCAGCAGGACCAGCGCGGGGACGGTGAGCGCGGTGCCCCACTGCGCGGTGCGGACCATGCCGATCCGGTCCGCGAGCCGCCCGCCGCCCAGGGTGCCCGCGACGCCGCCCAGCAGGAAGCAGGTCAGCGCCGCGCCGGCCAGCAGGTGCGAGGCGCCCAACTGCCGCAGCCAGTACAGCTCGATGAAGGTGCTGACGCCGAAGAACACCACCGAGCGGATCACCTCGACCCCGGTGAGCACCAGGAACGGCCGCCAGCGGTCCTTCCCGGCGCGCTTCGCCCCGCCCCCGGCGTGCGGGTACGTCCGGTGCCGGGCCCGGAACAGCACCGCCGCCATCAGCAGCGCCGGCAGCACGAACACCGCCGTCGCCCGCAGGCCCCACGCGGAGAGCAGCGGCGTGGCCAGCACCGGCGCCAGGAAGAACCCGACGCTGCCGCCCGCCGCGAAGACGCTCATCGCGCCGGTCGAGTCGCCCGCCGCCTCCCGGGCCGCCCGCCCCGCCGCCGGGTGGAACGCCGCCACCCCCAGGCCGGAGAGCAGCACCAGCAGCCACACCAGCGCGTACCCGTCGGCCAGCCCGCTCAGCCCCACGCCCAGCCCGGCCAGCGCCAGCCCCGCCGCCGACAGCCAGGGCAGCGGACGCCGGTCCACCAGCAGGCCGACCAGCGGCTGCGGGACCGCGCTGCCCAGCGTCGCCGCCAGCGTCAACCCGCCCGCCGCCACGTACCCGTAGCCGCGCTCCAGGACGAAGTACGGCACCACCGCGGGCACCAGGCCCTGGTACAGGTCGTCCACGGCGTGCGCCGCGCCCCACATCCGCATCCGGCGCCACACGCCGGGCAGTTCGCTCGTCATGCGTCCAGCCTGGCCGCCGCACCGCCGTGCGGGCTTCCGGTACTCTGCCAACCCGTGTCGCCAACCCGCCAACCTGCCGAGGACGGCCCGCCGAGCGCCGCGCAGCACCAGAAGGAGACCGGCCCCAGCCGCCACCCGCTGGCCCACCGGGAGCGGATCGACTGGCACTGGCACGACGTCAACCAGCTGATCACCCCCGGCCTCGGCGTGCTGGAGGTGCGCATCCCGTACGGGCAGTGGGTCGTCCCGCCGCACCGCGCGGTGTGGCTGCCCGCCGGGGTGCCGCACACCCACCGGGCGCACGGGCCCAGCGAGTTGCGCTGCCTGGTCTACCCGGACGGCACCGACCCGCTGCGGCTCACCGCGCCCGCCGTGCTCGCCGTCACCCCGCTGCTGCGCGAGATCATCGCCCACCTGACCGGCCCCGACGCCCCCGCCGGACGCCCGGCCCGCACCCTCGAACAGGCCGCCCTGGACCAGCTCGTCCGCGCCCCCGAACTCCCGGTCGGCCTGCCCCGCCCCACCGACCCCCGGCTGCGCGACCTGGCCGCGCTGCTCACCGCCGACCCCGCCGACGACCGCTCGCTCGCCGAACTCGGCCGCGCCGTCGGAGCGGCCGAACGCACCCTCAGCCGGCTGTTCCGCCGCGAACTCGGCCTGGGCTTCCCGCAGTGGCGCACCCAACTGCGCCTCCAGCACGCCCTGGTGCTGCTCGCCGGGGGCCGCTCGGTCACCGCCACCGCCGCCGCCTGCGGCTTCCGCTCGCCGAGCGCGTTCATCGAGGCGTTCCGGCACGCCTTCGGCACCACCCCGGGCCGCCACCAGCAGACCTGACCGGCCGTCAGCGGTGCCGCCGGCCGTTCCGGTACTCGCGCGAACCCTCCAGCGGAGCCGCCGAGTTGGGGGCGCGGTGCCGGGAGGCGGCGACCTGCCGGGAGACCGCCACGTCGATCAGGCACCAGGCGAGCAGGAAGACCCCCAGCGCCATCAGCGCCAACGCCGGTGTCAGCAGGCCGGTGTGCGCCCAGGAGGCGAACAGCGCCACCACGAAGGTGAACACCGTGAAGGCGAATGCCATGCCCGCCCGGACGGCGGCCGCCCGGACCTCGTCCGGCAGCCGCCCGCGCCGACGAACGGCCATCGCCAACCCCCTGTCGGTCGTGCGCCCCGGCGGGCGCACCAGGACCAGCCCTGCCCCGTCCGGGGGAGGCTATTCCGTCGGGAGGGCCGATCCAGCCGACCGTGGGCGTGTCGCGTCCCCGGCTCCCCCCGGCTCCCCGTCAGGATCGTAACCGGGGCCGCAAGAGCGCCTCCCCGGCCGACGGGGCGGCGGTCGGCGGGCGGTCAGTCCGGCAGGGTGGCGTCCAGCTCCTCCAGCGCGCCGACCACGATGGTCCGCATGGCCCGTTCCGCCAGCTCCGGGTCGCCCGCGCAGATCGCCTGCGCGACGTCCCGGTGCAGCTGCACCGCGTACTCGCGCGGCCGGTGCGGCATCAGCCGGTGCTCGGTGCGGCCGGTGAGGACCGCGCCCACGGTGTCCTTCAGGTGCGCGAACATCTCGTTGCCGGAGGCCCGCAGCACCGCCGCGTGGAAGGCGATGTCGTGCGCGAGGAAGGCGTCCAGGTCGGCCGCCCGGGCGGTGACGGTCAGTTCGACGGCCAGCGCGCTCAGCTCGCGGCGGTCGTCGTCGCCCGCGCACCGGGCCGCCAGCGCCGCCGCGGCCGGCTCCACCGCGACCCGCAGCGAGCCCAGCGAGCGCAGCTGCGCGGAGCGGTCCGCGCCGGCCAGCCGCCAGCGGATCACCAGCGGGTCGAACACGTCCCAGTCGGCCTTCGGCCGGACGGTGATCCCGACCCGCCGCCGCGGCTCGACCAGCCGCATCGACTCCAGGATGCGCACCGCCTCCCGCACCACCGTCCGGGACACCCCGTGCCGCTGCTCCAGCTCCTCCGCGCGCAGCACCGTCCCCGCCGGCAGCTCCCCGGAGGCGATCGCCGGGCCGAGGGCAGCGAGCAGGCGGCCGGGCAGGCCCTGGATCTCCATCCGGCCAGCTTATCGGCGCGGCCGGGGGGAAGGCGGCCCCCGTCCCACCGGCGCGGAAACCGAAAAGTATGACGATTAGGTTTCGGTCGCTTGAATAAGTCATACCTTTGCGCCAAGGTTGCCCACGCAAGCAGGCAAGGACAGGAGCACCACCATGGCTCTCAGCGCCGAGAACCAGCAGCCGCCCGTCATCGTGGTGATGGGCGTCTCCGGAGTCGGGAAGACCACCGTCGCCCGACTGCTCGCCGACCGCCTCGACCTCCCGTACGCGGAGGCCGACGACTTCCACCCCGCCGCCAACATCGCCAAGATGAGCGCCGGCACCCCGCTGGACGACTGCGACCGGCAGCCCTGGCTGCGCGCGCTCGGCGGCTGGCTGGGCGAGCGGGCCGCGGCCGGCAGCGGCGGAGTGGTCACCTGCTCCGCGCTCAAGCGCGACTACCGCGACCTGCTGCGGGCCGCCTGCCCGGACGCGTTCTTCCTGCACCTGAGCGGCAGCCACGACCTGGTCGGCGACCGGCTGGCGCACCGCACCGGCCACTTCATGCCGCCCGCGCTGCTGGACTCCCAGTACGCCGCCCTCGAACCGCTCCAGCCGGACGAGCGCGGCACCGTGCTGGACGTCGGCGCCGCCCCCGACACGCTCGTCGACCGCGCCGTCGCCGCCCTGGCCCGCTGACCCCCGCGGCCCGCCCCCCGCACGCACCACCACCACGTCACACCCCCGCCACCGGCCGCCCGAGAGCCGGACGGTGGCGGCCCGTCAATGGAGACCCCCGTGACCCCCACCCTGCTGGCGGCCGGCGCACCGGCGCTGCCGCACACGGCGAGCGACGGCCGGCTGCTGCTCGCGGTGCTGCTCAGCATCGGCGCGATCGTGCTGCTGATCACCCGGTTCAAGCTGCACCCGTTCCTGGCCCTCACGCTCGGTTCCGGGCTGCTCGCCGCCGTCGCCGGGGCGCCCTTCGACAAGCTGCTGACCAGCTTCTCCACCGGCTTCGGCGCGACCGTCGCCTCGGTCGGCCTGCTGATCGGCCTGGGCGCGATGCTCGGCAAGCTGCTCGCCGACTCCGGCGGCGCCAACACCATCGCGGACACCGTGCTGGCCCGCACCGGCCCCAAACTGCTGCCCTGGGCGATGGCGCTGATCGCCGCGGTGCTCGGCCTGCCGCTGTTCTTCGAGGTCGGCGTGGTGCTGCTGGTGCCGATCGTGCTGCTGGTGGCCCGGCGCGGCAACGCCCCGCTGATCGGCATCGGCATCCCCGCGCTGGCCGGCCTCTCGGTGCTGCACGGCCTCGTCCCGCCGCACCCCGGCCCGCTGGTCGCCGTCGACGCCCTGCACGCCGACCTCGGCGTCACCCTGGCGCTCGGCCTGCTGGTCGCGGTCCCGACCCTGATCGTGGCCGGCCCGCTGTTCGGACGGCTCGCCCAGCGCTGGGTCGGCCCGCTGGAACTGCCCGCCGACACCGCCCCCGCGAAGACCGCGGACGGCGCGAACACCGCGGACGCCGCGGAGGGCGTCGAGCGCGCGCGGACGCCGCGGTTCGGCGCGGTGCTGGCCACCATCCTGCTGCCGGTCGTGCTGATGCTCGGCAAGGCGCTGGCCGACGTGGTGATCGACGACCCGAAGGCCACCGGCCAGCGGATCTTCGACTTCATCGGCTCCCCGCTGATCGCGCTGCTCGCCGCGACCCTGCTCGCCATGCTGACCCTCGGCCGGGCGGCCGGCTTCGACAAGGGCCGGATCTCCGACACGGTCGGCTCGGCGCTCGGCCCGATCGCCGGGATCGTGTTCATCGTCGGCGCGGGCGGCGGCTTCAAGCAGACCCTGATCGACATCGGCGTCGGTGACGCGGTCAGCGCGTGGTCCGGCAAGTGGCACGTCTCCGCGCTGCTGCTGGGCTGGCTGATCGCGGTGCTGATCCGGCTGGCCACCGGCTCCGCGACGGTCGCCACCATCACCGCTGCCGGCATCGTCGGCCCGCTGGCCGCCGACATGTCCACCAGCCACGCCGCGCTGCTGGTGCTGGCGATCGGCGCCGGGTCGCTGTTCCTGTCGCACGTCAACGACGCCGGGTTCTGGCTGGTGAAGGAGTACTTCGGGATGAGCGTCGGCCAGACGCTGAAGTCCTGGTCGGTGATGGAGACGATCATCTCGGTGGTCGCGATCGCCCTGATCCTGCCGCTCAGTCTGATCGTCTGACGAGCGCGGGTCCCCCTGCCGCGACGCCCTCCGGAACTCCCGCTTCTCCCGGAGGGCGTCGCCTTTTCGCGCCCTTCCCACCTCTCGCCGTGCCTTCCCACGCCGCTCCGCGCACCCGGCCTACCGCTCCAGCAGCTCCGCCGTGCGCTTGCGCACCTCCGCGCCGTCCAGCCCGCGCACCGTCAGCGTGGTGCGCCGCCGCAGCACGTCGTCCACCGTGTACGCCCACTCCTGCTCGGCCGCGTACACCACCTGCGCCCACACGTCCGGCCCGTCGGGGTGCACCCGTTCGCCCAGCTCCGGGCGCTCGGCGATCAGGCGGGCGATCTCGAAGGACAGCGTGCCGTAGTGGGTGGCCAGGTTCCGGGCCACCAGCGGGTCCATCCGGCTGCCCGGCTCGCGGTCGGTCAGCAGGCGGCGGGCGACGGCCTGCGGGGCGCCGATGCCCGGCAGCGGGACGGTCGGCGGGATCGGCGAGACGTCCTCGGCCAGGCCCACGCCCGGGGCGTGCTTGAGCTTCTCCAGGATCACCCGGCCGATGTGCCGGTACGTGGTCCACTTGCCGCCCGCCACCGACAGCATCCCGGCCCGGCCCTCGGTCACCACCGTCTCCCGCTTCGCCGCCGCCGTCCCGCCCGGCCCGCCCGGCAGCACCCGCAGGCCCGCGAAGGAGTACGTGATGTCCTCCCGCCGCAGGTGCTCGCCGCGCACCGCGTGCCCGGCCTCGGAGAGGATCTGGTCGACGTCCGCCCCGGTGGCCCGGACGTCCAGCGGGTCGCCGGTGTACTCCTCGTCCGTGGTGCCCAGCAGGACGTGGTCCTCCCACGGGATGGCGAACGACACCCGGTAGTGGTCGATCGGGATGGTCAGCGCGGCCCGCCACGGCGCCTGCCGGCGCAGCACCACGTGCGCGCCCTTGGACAGCCGGATCGACGGGGCCGCGCCCGCGTGCTCCATCCGCCGCAGGTGGTCCACCCACGGGCCGGTGGCGTTCAGCACCAGCCGGGCGTCCACGCCGAACTCGGTGCCGTCCAGGGCGTCGCGCACCTCGGCGCCGGTGACCCGGCCGCGGGTGAAGCGCAGCCCGGTCACCTCGGCGTGGTTGAGCACCACCGCGCCCGCGTCCACCGCCGCCCGCACCGTCATCACGGCCATCCGGGCGTCGTTCATCTGGTGGTCGCCGTACACCGCGACCCGCCGCAGCCCCTCGGTGCGCAGCCCGGGCACGGCGCGGGCCGCCGCCGCGGGGGAGGCCACCCGGCCCAGGCCGTCGCGGAACGCGGACAGCGCCGAGTACAGGAACACGCCCGCGCCGAGCTTGGGCGCCGAGTGCGGGCCGCCCTCGTAGACCGGCACGAAGAAGGTCAGCGGGCTGACCAGGTGCGGGGCCACGTGGGTGGCCAGCGCCCGGCGCTCCTTGTGGTTCTCGGCGACCAGCCGCACCGCGCCGGTCTGCAGGTAGCGCAGCCCGCCGTGGACCAGCTTGGACGAGGCGGAGGAGGTGGCGTTGGCGAAGTCCCCGGCGTCCACCATGGCCACCTTCAGCCCGGCCTGGGCGGCGGTCCACGCGGTGGCGGTGCCGAGGATGCCGCCGCCGATCACCAGCAGGTCGTAGCGGGCCCGGCCGAGCAGTTCGCGGGTGGCGGCCCGGGGGACGACGCGGCCGGCGGCGCGCTCGGCGCCCAGGGTCGGGATGGTTGCCATGGTGTGTGGTGGGCGGCCCGGTGTGCGGCCGGTCCGCGTCTCCTTCCGATCGGTGGGGTCCTGCGGCGAGCAGGGTCTTGCGGCAGGCGGAGTCAGAGCTGCGGTGGGTCGTCCGGCTCGTCCTGGTCGATCCAGCCCATGGTGCGCTCCACGGCCTTCAACCAGTTGCGGTGCTCGCGCTCGCGCGTGTCGGCGGCCATCCGGGGCGTCCACTCGGCGGCCCGGTGCCAGTTGGCCCGCAGGGTCTCCAGGCCGTCCCAGAAGCCGACCGCCAGGCCCGCCGCGTAGGCCGCGCCCAGCGCGGTGGTCTCGGCCACGTAGGGGCGCTCCACCGGGACGTCCAGCACATCGGCGATGTACTGCATCAGCAGGTTGTTGGAGGTCATGCCGCCGTCGACCTTCAGCGCGCTCAGCGTGACCCCGGAGTCCTTCTGCATCGCGTCCACCACCTCGCGGGTCTGCCAGGCCGTCGCCTCCAGCACCGCCCGGGCCAGGTGCCCCTTGGTGACGTACCTGGTCAGCCCGGTGATCACGCCGCGCGCGTCGGCCCGCCAGTACGGGGCGAACAGGCCGGAGAACGCGGGCACCACGTACGCGCCGCCGTTGTCCTCGACGGTGCCCGCCAGGGTCTCGATCTCGGCGGCGGTGGAGATGATGCCGAGCTGGTCGCGCAGCCACTGCACCAGCGAGCCGGTCACCGCGATCGAGCCCTCCAGGGCGTACACCGGGGGCCGGTCGCCGATCCGGAAGCCGACCGTGGTGAGCAGGCCGTGGTACGAGTTGACGATCCGTCCGCCGGTGTTCAGCAGCAGGAACGTGCCGGTGCCGTAGGTCGACTTGGCCTCGCCCTCGGCGAAGCAGGTCTGGCCGAACAGCGCCGCCTGCTGGTCGCCGAGCGCCGCCGCGACCGGCACGCCCGCCAGGTCGCCGACCGCCTCGCCGTACACCTCGGCGGAGGAGCGGATCTCCGGCAGCATCGCCAGCGGGACGCCCATCGACTCGGCGATCCGCTCGTCCCACTGGAGGGTGTGCAGGTTCATCAGCAGGGTGCGGGAGGCGTTGGTGACGTCGGTGACGTGCCGGCCGCCGTCCACGCCGCCGGTCAGGTTCCAGATCAGCCAGCTGTCGACCGTCCCGAACAGCACGTCCCCGGCCTCGGCGCGCTCGCGCAGGCCCTCGACGTGGTCCAGCAGCCAGCGGATCTTCGGACCGGCGAAGTAGCTGGCCAGCGGCAGGCCGGTCTCCCGGCGGAACCGGTCCTGCCCGACGTTGCGCCCCAGCTCGCGGCAGAGCGCCTCGGTGCGGGTGTCCTGCCAGACGATCGCGTTGTGCACCGGCTCGCCGGTGTGCCGGTCCCACAGCACCGTGGTCTCGCGCTGGTTGGTGATGCCCACCGCCCGGACGTCCGCCGCGGTCAGCCCCGCCTTCCCCAGCGCGCCGCGCACCACCGAGCGCACCCTGGTCCAGATCTCGGCCGGGTCGTGCTCCACCCAGCCGGGCTGCGGGAAGATCTGCGCGTGCTCCTGCTGCTCGACGGCGACGATCCGGCCGTCCGCGTCGAACAGGATGCACCGGCTGGACGTGGTGCCCTGGTCGATCGCGGCGATGTGGCTGGCAGTCATACGGTTCCTCGGCTCACGGACGTCAACGGGGCGGGGGTGACCATTCGTCAGTCCCCGTGCGCGCGGGTCCGGCAAACCAGGCGGGCGGGCGGTCCGCCGGGCCCCTCCGGACGCCGTTCGACAATGTCGAACGACCTTCGGAAGCCAACCGCAGCCGGACGCCCCCCGTCAAGGCGGTGTGACGCACGCCCCCGGGATTCAGAACCGGTGCGCGCCCAGGTCCCGGGAGATCGCCCGGGCCGCCGTCCGCACCGAGGCCACCAGCGACGGACGCACCGCGCCGTCCGGGCCGCACACCGTCTCCACCGCGCCCGACACGCACACCGCGCCCACCGGGTTGCGCCGCCGGTCCTGGATCAGCGCCGCCACCGAGGCCACGCCCTCCCAGGTCTCCTCCACCGCGTCCGCCCAGCCGCGCTCGCGCACCAGCGCGCACTGCGCGTCCAGCTCCGCCGGCTCCGTCACGGTCCGGGCCGTGAACGCCTCCCACGGGCCGTCGCCCAACTCGCCGCGCGCCACCGGGTCGTACGCCAGCAGCACCTTGCCCAGCGCGGTCGCGTGCAGCGGCTGCATCGAACCGACCTCCAGCACCTGCCGCGAGTCGTCCGGCCGGAACACGTGGTGCACCACCAGCACCCCGCGCTGGTGCAGCACCCCCAGGTACACCGTCTCCCCGGCCGCCCGCGCCAGGTCGTCCGCCCACACCAGCGCCCGGGCCCGCAGCTCGTGCACGTCCAGGTAGCTCTGGCCCAGCCGCAGCAGCTCCGCGCCCAACTGGTACTTGCCGCTCTCCGGGTCCTGCTCGACGAAGCCCTCCTGCTGGAGCGTGCGCAGGATGCCGTGCGCGGTCCCCTTCGCCAACCCCAGCCCCGTCGCCACCTCCGACAGGCCGAGCCGCCGCTCCCCGCCCGCCAGCAGCCGCAGGATCGCGGCCGCCCGCGACAGCGACTGGATCGCACCGGGCACCCGCCCACCTCCACTGACCACCGGCCGACGATGCCGACCACCACCCGAGAACGGGATGGACCCGCCCCCGAAGACCGTACTACCCGGCACCACCACCACGCGGTACCGTCCCGCCCGGGCGCTCCCCGCCCCGGCAGGGGCGCTGGGGGTTGCGCGGGCAAGCCCGACGGGCCGCGCGCCGTCGGCGCGTGACTCCGGTGCACTGCCCAGCCGCAGTGCGGTGACACCCTGCTGCCTTGTCTCTGTGTCGCGATCACTTCCCCCGCCGGGATTCCCGTGCCCCGGCAGGGGCGCTGGGGGTTGCGCGGGCAAGCCCGACGGGCCGCGCGCCGTCGGCGCGTGACTGCGGTGCACTGCCCAGCCGCAGTGCGGTGACACCCTGCTGCCTTGTCTCTGTGTCGCGATCGCTTCCCCCGCCGGGATTCCCGTGCCCCGGCAGGGGCGCTGGGGGTTGCGCGGGCAAGCCCGACGGGCCGCGCGCCGTCGACGCACGACTCCGGTTGCACCACCTGCCCGGCACCCGGCACCCGGCCGCCGGTCGCGCCGGCCGGGGCTCCCCGCCCGGGGTTCGCTCAGCCGGTCGCCTCGGTGGGCTCCGCCACCCAGCCCGCGACCAGGACCAGGCCGGTCGGGCGGTGCACGGCGAGGAAGGTGAACGGGCGGTCGTAGCGGGCGGTGGCCCGGCGGACGCGGAGGCCGGGCGGGGCGCCGATCCCGCTCCGGGTCATCGCCACCGCCGTGACCGCGCCCGCCTCGAAGCCCGCCGCGCCGAACTCCGCCACCGCCGCCTGCCGGGCCTGGCCGACCCGCAGCGGGACGCTCCGGCTGATGCCCGGGAAGTGGCTGCCGTCCCCGGCAGCGGTGCGCAGGCCGAACAGACCGGCGTGCGCCAGCAGGTCCAGCTCCGCCCGGACCTCGAAGGCCACCGTCTCCAGCACGCCGACGTCGCGCGGCGCCGACGCCCGCACCGACTCCAGCGCCAGCCCGGGCCACGGCTCCCCGTCGGCCAGCCCCGCCACCGGCGTCCGCCGCGCCGCCCCCGCCACCAGCTCGAACCCGGCGGACACCACCGCGCCCGGCGCGGCCCGCGGTTCACCGAGCACCAGGTGGACGTCCACCTCGCCGCCGCCCGCGACCCGGACCTCCGTCACCCGCCCCGCCGCCGCGGTCTCCGCCACCGCGATCCGCTCGTACAGCCCGGGGCTCGACACCGAGAGCCTCCGGAACGGCCGCCGGGCCCACGGCCCTTCGGCGGCCCGGCCGCGATCCTCCCGGAACGGCTCCGCCCACCTGGTGCGCACCGTCAGCGCCGAGGCCAGCACCAGCAGCGCGTCCGCCGGCTCCACCGGCATCCGGCGGATCAGGCCGCCGGTCCGGTCCGCGGCCCAGGCGTCCAGCGCGGCCCGGTCCACGGCGGGGTCACCGGTCAACCGCCGCCACAGCGCGGCGCCCAGCCCCGCCACCCACTCCGGCTCCACCTCGACCCCGGGCGCCGTCCACAGCCCGAGCGCGGCCGCACAGCCCGGCACCTCCTCCACCCGCGCCAGCAACTCCCGCGCGGCGGCCGGAGCCTGCCCGGCCGGAACGCCCAGCGCCCGCTCCAGCTCGGCCCGGGCCGGGCCGTCCGCTCCCGAGGCCAGCATCGCCAGCAGCGGCCACACCCCGAGCGCCGTCCACACCTGCCCGGCCCCGGACCCGGCCCCGGACCACGGCTCCAACTCCCGTCCCCAGCACGCCCCCAGGGCGTTCACCCGCTCGACCGTACCCGCCACGACCAACCCCGTTCCCTCCTCGGCCGTCCCCGCCGACGCTGCTCCCGCCGCAGGGGCGGCGGCGCCACCCGGACCGCCCTCACCACCAGCAGTACCAGACCGGGCGGCCGGGCACCGCCGGACACCCGGCCGGGCCGACCCGGTTCAGCGCGCGGGGCGTTGCAGCACGGCCGCGAGTTCCGCGATCGCGGCCGGGCCCACCCGGCAGCAGCCGCCGACCAGCCGGGCCCCGGCGGCCACCCAGTCCGCCGCCCGCCCGGGGGCGAAGGCCGCCGCGCCCGTCCAGTCCCGGGCCGCCGGGTCCCAGCCCTCCCCGCTGTTGGGGTACGCCACCGCGGGCAGGCCCGTCACCTCCACGGCCAGCGCCACCGCCGCCGACACCTCCTCCGGGGCGCAGCAGTTGACGCCCACCGCCACCACCTCCGGCACCTCCGCCACCAGCGCGAACGCCTCCGAGAGCGGCTCCCCGCCCCGGGTCAACCCGTCCGCCGCGCCGAGCGAGAACCACACCGGCAGGCCCAACCCCCGTACGCAGTCCGCGAGCACGGCCGCCTCCAGCAGGTCGGGCACGGTCTCCACCGCCAGCACGTCCGGCCCCGCGGCGGCCAGCACCTCCAGCCGGGGGCGGTGGAACGCCGCCAACTCCCCGGCCGACAGGCCGTAGTGGCCCCGGTACTCGGAGCCGTCCGCCAGGACCGCCCCGTACGGGCCCACCGAGGCCGCCACCCAGCGCGGGCGGCCGTCACCCAGCTCCGCCGACACCTCCTCGGCCGCCAGCCGGGCCACCTCCACGCTCAGCGCCAGCAGCCGGTCCGCCTTCCCCGCGTCCACCCCCCGGGAGGCGAAACCCGGCCGGCTCGCCTGGTAGCTCGCCGTGGTCGCCACCTGCGCGCCCGCCTCGAAGTACGCCCGGTGCGCCGCCACCAACTGCCGCGGCTGGTCCAGCAGCAGCCGGGCCGACCAGAGCGCGTCCGACAAGTCGCAGCCCTGGTCGGCCAGTCGGTTCGACAGCCCGCCGTCGAGCAGCACCGGCCCGGCCGCCAGCGCCGAGACCAGGTCCCGACCGGCCGGGGAGCCGCCGAAGTCGGAAGGGGAGCCGTCGAAGTCCGTCGCCATCCCTCCAGCCTGCACCTGCCGCCGGTCCCCGGCGAACCGGACCGGCCCGGATCGGACCGGCCCGGATCGGACCGGCCCGGATTGATCCGGATCGGACCGGTCCAGGGTCTGCGGGGCTCCCGCGCTGCGGGCCCGGCGCGGTCAGGGCGTCCCGGCCGCCACCGGGCGCGAGGTGACCGCGATCCGGTTGTAGGTGTTCACCACGGCCGCCGCCCAGGCCACGAAGGCCGCCTCCGGCTCCGACAGCACCGACAGCGCGGCCCGCCGGGCCCGGACGCCCTCCGCCCGGTCGGTCAGCCGGGTGACCGCCTCGGCCAGGGCGAGCGCGGCCCGCTCCCGGGGCGTGAACAGCCCGGACTCCCGCCACACCACCAGCTGCGCCAGCCGCTCGTCCTGCTCGCCCGCCTTCCGGGCGGCCGTGGTGTGCAGGTCGACGCAGTACACGCAGCCGTTCAGCTGCGAGCAGCGCAGCCGCACCAGTTCCAGCAGCAGCGGCTCCAGCCCGGCCGCCGCCGCGGCCTCCTCCACCGCCCCGTGCAGGGCGTGCACGGCGGCGAACGCCTGCGGGCCCAGCTCGATCATCGGGAGCGGCGGGAGGGCGGGGAGCTGCGGGAGCGTTTCGGTCATCCTTCGAGCGTAGGGGCGGGTCGGCCCCCGGGCCGGGCGGAGAACGGCCTGATCACCCACTCGGGAGGCAACTGTCGAAACAGTTGACGGTATCCCCAAATCGTGGCGGGGGAGCGCCCGTTCAAGGGCCGCAGAGGTGATGTGACGTCAACGAAGCGACCGAGTCACCCGGTTGGCCGCACGTGTGCGATCCGTCGCTCACCGTGCCGGTAGTGTGACGTTCCGTTGCCGCACCGATTGTGTGACGGCTCATCCGAAAGCACTGCCGGGCGCCGTTCGCCGGCCTGTCCCTGGGCCGGTCGGCGCCCGCACCGGACTCACACTGGAGAACTCCGAGATGACCACTTCCGTGCAGCTCGACCGTACCCAGAAGCGCTTCGACCTCTGGGACGTGAACGGCGACGGCCAGATCGACCGCTCCGACTGGGACGCCGAGGCCAAGCGCATCCTGCAGGCCTTCGGCGAGGCCCCGGTCTCCCCGGCCGGCCGCGCGCTGACCGACGCCTACCTCGGCATGTGGAGCTTCTTCGCCGAGAAGGCGGGCATCGACGAGCAGACCGGCGCGCTCACCCCCGAGCAGTTCAACCACATCGCCGAGGAGCACATCCTGGAGAACGGCGGCGCCGGCTTCGGCCGCGTCGTCAAGCCGACCATCCAGGCCATCGTCGAGCTGGTCGACGTGGACGGCGACGGCCAGGTCAACCCGGCCGAGTTCAAGACCTGGCTGGACACGATCGGCGTCTCCAACATCGACCCGGCGGACGCCTTCCGCCAGATCGACGCCAACGGTGACGGCCAGCTCTCCGTGGACGAGCTGGTCCAGGCCGTGCGCGCCTACCACCTGGGCGACCTCGACGTCCCGCTGCTGGGCCGCTGAACAGCCGGTACGACAGCACCGGTCGGCCTGACCGGCCCGGCCGACGGCCACTGACGGCCGACGGTCGCCGCTGACGCCCGAAGGGCCCGGAACGGGGATGGCGCCCCCCGCTCCGGGCCCTGCTGTCGTTTTCTTTGCCGTCCCGCCGTCGACCGGACCCGTCCCGCCGTCGACCGGACCCGTCCCGCCGTCGCCGGGCCCGGTCAGCCCCCGGCCGGGACGAACCGCACCGGCAGCTCCGGCCGCAGGTCCAGCGACTCCCCGGTCAGCAGGCGGTCGGCCGCGATCAGCACGTTGTAGTGGTTGGGGAAGTGGCAGGCGTCGAAGCCCAGCACCGTGCCCACCCGGTGCTCGCCGACGAACACCTCGTCACCCCGGTCCAGCACCCCGGCCACCGCGATCTCCGCGAACCCCAGGAAACCCACCCGGTCGATCCGGGCCCCCGCCGCGGTGTCCCGCTGGTCGGTGGTCACCAACTCGTGCACCTCGCCCGCCCGTACGCACCGGCTGGCGAACGGCTCCAGGCTCATCCCGCGCTCCGTCCGGCTGTGCAGCAGCACCTTCACCAGCGTGCCGGTCACCGTCCGTTTCGGCCCGTTCTCGCGCACCGGCGGCCGCTGCGGGAAGAGCGCCGCCCGCTCCCGGATCATCCGCGCACCTCCGCCCGCGCCGCCGTCCCGGCCCCGGCCCGGTACGCCGCCTCGACCACCCGCAGCGCGTCCACCCCGTCCGGGCCCCGGTCCGTCGCGCCGTTCGCCGCACCGTCCGTCAAGCCGTCCGTTCCGCCGCGCAGCAGCCCGGCGAACGCGCCGACGATGCCCTCGTACTCGTGCCACAGCGACTGCTTGAAGCCCGCGTGCCCGGCCAGCAGGTCCGCCCGCAGCACCGAGCCGTCCGCCGACTCCACCGTGACGTCCTTGAGTTCGCCCGGGTACGACCAGTCCAGCTCGATCCGGCCGCGCACCCCGTCCGCCCCGGCCAGCTCCAGCTCCGCGTACCGGTCCACCCCGCCGCCGTCCCGCACCACCCGCGCGCCGGACAGCTCCATCCGGCCCGCCAGCAGCCGCACCAGGTCGTACGCGTTCGGGCCGTTGTCGGCGACGCAGCCGCCGCCGCACCGCTCCGGGTCCAGGTACCAGCGGTCCCGGCCGACGTGCTCCTCGATCCGCTCGAAGTAGCGCACCGTCACCGAGCGCACCGGCACCGGCCGTTCGGCGAGCACCGCGCACAGCTCCCGCACCGCCGCGTTGTACCGCCGGTGGAACGCGGTGAACAGCGGCACCCGCCGTTCGGCCGCCAGCGCCGCCAGCTCCTCGCCCTCCGCGGCCCGCAGCGCCAGCGGCTTCTCCACGCACACCGGCAGGCCCGCCCGCAGCGCGTCCCGGCAGATCGCCAGGTGCAGGTCGTTCGGGACGGTCACCACGACGGCGTCCAGCCCGCCCGCCGCCAGCAGCTCCCGGTGGTCCGTGAAGCAGGCCACCCGGCCGCCGAACGGCTCCAGCACGGCGGCGTCCCGGTCGCACACCGCCACCAACTCCACCCCCGGCACCCGCTCCAGCGCGGCCAGGTAGAACCGCGAGATCACCCCGAGCCCGACCACCCCGAACCGCAGCCCGCTCACCGCCCGCCCTCCGTTCCCGTGACCGCCCCCGCAGCCGTTCCGGCCACCGTTCCGGCCACCGGACGAATGCCGAACTCCGCGGCAATGGAGGCGAGTTCGGCCAACAGCGGCGCGGCCAGCGGCACCCCGTCACGGTGCGACTCGGCGGTGCGCCGGGCCTCGTGCCAGCCCGGGTACACCACCGGGCCGCAACTCCCTTCCGCCGGAGGGCAGTCCAGCACCGTCCCGAACAGGGTCCGGGCGTCCAGGGCCACCTGGCCGGCGTCCCGGAGCGTCGCCGGGGCGATCGCCAGCGCGAAGACGCCGATGTCGTCGTCCCGCCCGGACGGCCGCCCGTCCCCGTCCAGCGCGGCCGGCTCCGGGCCCAGCCCCGCCCCCGGCAGCAGCGCCGCCAGCACCTCCACCATCAGCCCCAGCCCGAAGCCCTTGAACTCGCCGCCCGCACCGGACCCCAGCCACAGCAGGTGCGCCTCGCCCCGGTCGAACGCGCCCGGATCGGTCACCGGCCGCCCGTCCGGCCCCGCCAGCCACCCCTCCGGGATCGGCCGACCCGCCCGCTCCGCCGCCCGGACCCGGCCGGTCGGCACCGCCGTGGTGCTCATGTCCAGGACGTACGGCGGCAGTTCACCCGCCGGCGCGGCCACGCTCCACGGGTTCGTGCCCAGCAGCGCCACCGCACCGCCCGGCGGCCGGGCGATCCGCTGCCGACCGCAGTTCGACGCCAGCAGCCCGATCATCCCGCGCCCGGTGACCCGCGCCGCGTGGTGGCCCGCACAGCCGAAGTGGGTGGCCCGGCGCACCGACACCAGCCCGATCCCGTGCCGCTCGGCCCGCTCCGCCGCCAGTTCCATCGCCGCTCCGGCCTGCCACAGTCCGAGCGCCCCCGCCGCGTCCACCAGCACCGCCGCCCCCCGGTCCGCCACCACCTCCGGCTCCGCCAGCGGATCGGCCCGGCCCTCCGCCAGCAGCGGCAGGTAGAGCCGCCCCAGATTGGCCAGCCCGTGCGAGTCCATCCCGGCGGCGTCGCCGTAGCACAGCGCCTCCGCCGCCGCCCGGGCCCGCTCGGGCGGCAGCCGGTGCGCGGTGAACACCTCGGTGGTGAAACGGATCAGATCGGCGTACGGGACGCGGACGGTACCGGCGGCACTGGGCGCGGACGCCACGGTGGTCACGGGGAACAGCCTCCAGACAGGGCTTCGAGCAGGGCTTCGAGCGGGACGTAGAGCAGGACGTCGAGCGGGACTTCGGGCGGGTGCCGGAGCAGGCGGGCGGCTCAGGGTCGGTGGCGGGCGAAGGCCACCAGCAGCCGGGCCACCGCCGAGGCGAAGGCGTCGAGCTGCGCCGCCTCGGCGAACTCGCCCGCCGCGTGCGCCCGGTTGGCGCCGAGGTCGCCGGGGCCGAGCACCACGGTGAACGAGTCGTCCGGCAGGTCGGCGGCCCAGATCGCGTCGCAGGTGAAGGCCGGTTCCCCGTCCGGCACCCGGGGGATGCCGGCCCGCCGGGTCAGCAGGTCCTCGAACCCCGGGTGCCGGCCGTCCAGGACCGGCAGGCCGCGCTTGGGCCAGTCCAGCCGGGTGATCCGGGCGCAGTCGGCGGCCGTCCGGGCGAACTCCGGCAGCCCGGCGAACCCGTGACGGAACGCGTCCAGCCCGGAGCGGACCGCCGCCTCGACCGCGGCCTCCACCCGGCGGCCCGAACCCGCGTCCCGGTAGGGGAGGTTGAGCAGCAGTTCGCCGCTCCCGTAGACCCGGTTGTGCAGCGGGCCGGTGCCCAGGCCCGCCACGCACACCGGGTCGCGCGGGCCGGGCAGGCGGCCCAGCTCCCGTGCCAGGTGCTGGGCGAGGAAGCCGAGCAGCACCGTCGCGTTGTGGCCCGCGCCCGGGCAGTCGTCGATCGCGTCCTCGCCGCGCACCCGCAGCCGGGCGGTGGCGGCGGCGGTGGCGCGCGGCAGGTAGCGCAGGCCGGTCGGCTCGCAGAACACGTTCAGCGCGCCCACGTACCCGGCCCCGACCAGCGGACGGGTGCCGAACACGCCCATCGCGCCGCCCTCCTCGCCGGACACCGCCTGCACCAGCACCCCGACCTCGCGCCCGACCCGGGGCTCCGCCGCCACCGCCGTCCGGAGGCCGGCCAGCAGCGCCACCGCCGGGCCCTTGGCGTCGATCGCGCCCCGCCCGGTGAACCGCCGCCCGTCGAACCCCACCGGCTCCGACCCGGCCACCGTGTCCAGGTGCACGTTGAACATCACCGTCGCCGCCCGGGGCAGCTCCGGCCCGAGGCGCAGCACCAGACTCGGCTGGCAGGCCAGGAACCCGGGCACCTCGGCGACCGCCTGCTCGACCGTCAACGGCACGCCGGGGCGGTCGAGTTCGTCCGGGCCGGGCGCACCGCGGTACAGCTCCACCAGCCCGAGGCCGGCCGCCGCCCGCGCGTACGCCCCCAGCGCCTCGGGCAGCAGCGGCAGCGGCGCGCCCGGGCCGGTCTCCAGCGGCCCGGCGGTGGGCAGCCGCAGCAGCTCCAGCAGCAACTCCCGCTCGTCCGGCGAGAGTTCCGCTACGACCTGGTCGGCCGCCGGGGCGCGCTCCACCACCCCCGCCCCGGACGGCACCGGCTCAGTGGGCATCGGACACCGCGCCTTCCCGGGCCGCCGACGCACCCGCGACCGGCCCGTCCGCGACCGGCCCGTCCGCGACCCGTTCGTCCGTGAACCGCTCGTCCGTGGCTCGGGGCACCGGCGCGTCCCGGACCAGGCCGCCCGGGACGAGCCGCCAGCCGGGGGAGTGCGGCAGCACCTCGCGTTCGATCAGGGCGGTCAACGCCCGTCCGGCGGCGACGAATCCGCTGTCGGTGCCGCCGTCCGCCGCCAGGCCCTGGTGCGGCCGGGTGGCCAGGTGCGGTTCCAGCGACCACACCCCGTGCCAGCCGCGCGCGGTCAACAGCCGCAGCGACTCGGCGAGTCGGGCGTCCCCCGCGCCGGGCAGCACGTACCGGGTGTCCTCGCCGTGGCCGACGGCGTCCTTGAGGTGCACGTGGTCGACGTGCCCGACGGTCCGGCGCAGCAGCTCGAACCCGTCGTAGCCGTACGCCGCGCCGTTGCCGGTGTCGTGCAGCAGCCGCAGCCCGGGGCTGTCCACCGAGGCGAGCAGGTCGAGCGCGTTCTCGGCCGAGGCCCCGCCCCAGCCCGCGCAGTTCTCGTGCAGCGCGACCAGGCCGCCGCGGCCCGCGCCGGCCGCGACGCGGCGCATCCGCTCCAGCACCCTCCGACGCCACTCGGCCTCCGGCAGGCCGGTGCCGTTGGGGTAGGACATCACCCGGACCCGGTCGGTGCCGAGCAGGGCGGCGCGCTCGGCGAGGGCGCCGAGCTCCCGCTCCTCGGGCCCGTGGCCGTCGGTGACGTCGGAGGCCCAGTTGCCGATCCGGGAGGCGAGGCCGCAGACCCGGATGCCCCGCCGCCGCAGGGTGCGGGCGAGGGCGGTGACCCGCCCGATCGGCAGGTCGGCGATCCAGACCCCGTCCACCGTGCGCAACTCCAGCTCGCTCCAGCCGAGTTGCTCCAGGGCGTCGAGCTGCCCGGCCAGGTCGGGCGCGGCCTCGTCGCCGATGCCGCCGAACCGGACGGTCGGCCGCCGGCCCACCGGCGTCCGGTCCATCGGCGTCCGGTTCGCCCGCCGCCACCGCGCCGTCCGGCGCCGCCCGGTCCGGCCGCCCTTGCGGAAGGCGCTCACCGGACCGCCACCGCCCGGCCCCCGCCGCCCCGGGGCCCGGACCCGCCGGACCCGCCGGACCCGCCGCCCGCCGCGATCGCCTTGGCGCGGTCGAGCAGCCGCACCACCTCGGTGTTGACCGCCAGGTCGGGGTGGGCCCGCCGCCGCCCCGGGCCCGTCGCCGTCCCGCCGGGGTCGGCCGCGTAGTAGGCGTACGTCTGGGCCAGGAAGCCGCCCAGCGCGTCGTCGTGCAGCAGCTCGGTGCGCTCGCCCTCGTGGTCGATGACGGTGAGCCGGGCGTACGCGTCGGCCTCGCTGCCGGGGAAGTGGCCGATCAGGGTGGAGCGGGCGAGTTCCAGGGTGACCCGGCGCTCGCGCACCGGCGAGGTGAGGTCGGAGCGGATCCGGGTCCACGCCCCGCCGTGGTGCTGGAGGTTGAGCCAGGCGGTGCCGAGCCGGGGCAGCACCCGGCCGTCGACCACCATGTCGGTGCCGCCCGCGCCGGTCACCTCGCCGGGCCCGGCGAGCGCGAGGCAGAGGCCGAGCGAGTGCGGCAGTTCGACGTCGAACGCGGTGGGGTGCCCGTCCCCGGCCAGCGAGCGGGAGAACCGCGGCTTGCGCTGGACGACGTGGATGGTCCGCAGCGGCCCGTACGCGTCCTGGGCGAGCAGCGCGCGCAGCCGATCGGTGAGGCGGCTGCCCAGCCACTGGGCGACCACCACCAGGTCCAGCCCGTACCGGTCGCGCAGCGCGAGCAACTCGTCCAGACCGCGGCTGTCGGCGGCCACCGGCTTCTCCAGCAGCACCCGGCGGTAGCCGAGCCGGCCGAGGGTGTCCAGCGCGGCGGCCCGCTCGGTGGGCGGGGTGCACAGGTGGACGACGGTGCGGTCCGGGTCGAGCAGCCGGGCCGCCTCGGCGAGGGTGGTCGGCCGCAGGTCGGCGGCGGCCCCGGGGCGCCGGTACGGATCGACGGCGAGGACCGGGCCGGCCGCGAACAGCCGGGCGGTGCCGGGTTCGGCGCGCAGGCGGCGCAGCACCGGGAGGTGGAGTCCGTGTCCGGCCCGTCCCATTCCGACGAGTAAGGTCCCGAGTCCGTTCGGCATGGCGGGGCGTCATTCCTTCCGGGTCGCTTCGGCGCTGCTTCGCCCGGTATTCAACCAGCACTTCGGCGGCGATCCGTTCCGCCGTCAAATCGCTTACCGGAAAGGCCATTCGAAGGAGTGAACCGGCTCTCCACGACGGGTGGACGGGGTCCGGGCGGCATAGATTCGGGTGCCCGGCAGATTCGGGCACGGACCTTTCCATCCGCTCGATCCATACCATCCGATGAGAGCTTCATGGGTGCCACTACTTCCCCGGGTGTCTCCTTCTTCACCCAGGTCGAGACCTTCGAATCCCTCTGGCCCACCACCCGGCGCCACCTCGACGAACTGATGGACCGCGGCAAGTACTCGCACGGCCCGAAGGTCGAGGAGTTCGAGGCCGCCCTCGCCGCCTGGACCGGCGCCCGGCACGTGGTCGGCGTCAACAGCGGCACCGACGCCCTGGTCCTGCTGCTGCGCGCGGCCGGACTGCGCCCCGGCGACGAGGTGATCGTCCCCGCCTACAGCTTCGTCGCCTCGGCGAGCTCGGTGGTGCTGGCCGGTGGGCGCCCGGTCTTCGCCGACATCGACCCGCTCGGCTACTGCCTCGACCCGGCGAGCGTCGAGGCCGTCCGCACCGACCGCACCCGGATGGTCATGCCGGTCCACCTGTTCCACCAACTCGCCGACCTGCGCGCCCTGCTGGACCTCGCCGACCGGCACGGCCTGACCGTCGTCGAGGACAGCGCCGAGGCGTTCGGCATGCGCTGGGACGGCGTGCACGCCGGACTGCACGGCGCCGGCGGCGTGCTCTCCTTCTTCCCCACCAAGACGCTCGGCGCGATCGGCGACGCCGGCGCCGTCCTCACCGACGACCCCGCCCTCGCCGAAGCCGTCTCCGCGATGCGCCACCACGGCCGCACCGGCCGCACCCTGGACGACTTCCGCACCATCAACCGTCCCACCGAACTGCTCGGCACCAACAGCAAGATGGACGACGTCCAGGCCGCCGTCCTGCTCGCCAAACTCGGCCGCGCCGACCAGGACATCGCCCGCCGCGCCGCCCTCGCCGCCGGCTACACCGAACGCCTGACCGGCACCCCCGGCCTCACCCTGCCCACCGTCCTGGCCCGGGACGCCGCCACCGACCCGGTCTGGTACGTCTACCTGATCGAGTCCGACCACCGCGACGCGCTCGCCGCCCACCTCGCCCGGCACGGCGTCCAGACCGAGACGTACTACCCGACGCCGCTGCACCTCCAGCCCTGCTTCGCCGAACTCGGCCACCGCCCGGGCGAGTTCCCGCACGCCGAAGCCGCCTGCGACCGCGCCCTCGCGCTGCCGCTCTACCCCGACCTCGCCGACCACGAACTGGACCTGGTCAGCGACCTGGTCCGCGACTTCCAGCACGGAAAGCAGCGCTGACCCGTCGATGACCACCAGCACCGCCGCCACCGGCACCACGAGCACTACGAGCACTACTAGCACCACGAGCACCACCGGCACCGCCCGGGCCGGTACCACCGAGGCCGCCACCGCCACCATCCCGTTCTTCCCGCCCGACCTGTTCGAGGACGACCGCCGCCTGCTGCTCGACACCGTCCACGAGGTCGCCACCGACCCGGCCCAGCGCTTCATCCTCGGCGAGCGCACCGCCCGCTTCGAGGACCTGCTCCGCACCGACCTCGGCACCGAGGACGTCATCGCCTGCGGCAGCGGCACCACCGCACTCACCCTGATCCTGCGCGCCCTGGGCATCGGCCCCGGCGACGAGGTGGTCGTCCCCGCCTTCGGCTGCGCCCCGCTCGCCAACACCGTCCTCGGCGTCGGCGCCACCCCGGTGTTCGCCGACATCGACCCGCACACCCTGGTCATGGACCCGGACGCGGCCGAGGCGCTGATCACCCCCCGCACCAGGGCCCTGATGCCCGCCCACATGTTCTCCGTGATGGCCGACATGCCGCGCCTGCGCGCCCTGGCCACCCGCCACGGCCTGCGGCTGATCGAGGACTCCGCGGTCGCCCAGGGCGCCGTCCTGGACGGCCGCCCGGCCGGCACCTGGGGCGACGCGGGCGTCTTCTCCTTCGTCCAGGTGAAGTCCTTCGGCGGCCCCGGCGAAGGCGGCGTCGTGGTCACCGGGGACCGCGAACTCGCCCGCACCGTACGGATGCTGCGCAACCACGGCCAGGACGGCGTGCACCGCTTCCGGCACCACCTGATCGGCCTGAACAGCCGCTTCGACGAGGTCCTCGCCGCCTTCCAACTGCGCCGACACCCCGGCCTGGCCGCCCGGCTGGCCCGCCGCGCCGAGATCGCCGCCCACTACACCGCGCACTTCACCCCGCTCGCCGCCCGCGGCGTCCTCCCGCCCCCGTCCGGCACCGACGGCCGCTGCTACTACGTCTACACGCTGCTCGCCGAACGCCGCGACGACCTCCGACGCCACCTGGCCGCGCACGGCGTCGACAGCCACGTCTACTACCCGCAGCCGCTGCCCCACCAGCCCGCCTTCGCCCACGCCGCCCCCGCCGACGGCCACTGGCCGAACGCCGAACGCGCCGCCCGGCAGTGCCTGTCCCTCCCGGTCTACCCGCACCTCACGGACGCCCAGGTCGAACGGATCACCACCGCCGTCCTCACCTTCCCGGCCTGACCGGCGCCGTCCCCCGCACCCCGGTGGGTGCCGCCGCCGCCCCGACCGCGCAGCGGCACCCACCGACCGACGCGTTCCTCAGCCCGCCGTCACCCCCACGGCCCCGCCCTCCGCAGCACCGTCCGCTGCGGCACCGCCCGCCTCGGCCCCGCCGTCGCGTACGGCCGCCGCGGCCAGCTCCGCGATCACCCGCCGGTCCGGCTTCCCGGACGCGCCCACCGGCAGCCGCTCCAGCACCACCAGCCGCTCCGGCAGCTTGTACCGCTCCAGGCCGCACAACTCGGCCAGGAAGAGCGTCAGTTCGGCGAGCTCCAGCCCCGCGCCGCGCGGCACCGCGCAGACGCACATCCGCTCCCCGAGGTCCGGGTCCGGCACCGGCACGCACACCGCCTCCGCGACCTCCGGGTGCCCCTCCAGCAGCTGTTCGACCTCGGCGGTGGAGATCGACACCCCGCCCCGGTTCACCGTCTGCCTGATCCGGGCCAGCACCCGCAGCGAGCCGTCCGCCTCCAGCACCCCCCGGTCGCCGGAGCGCACCCAGCCGCCGTCCACCCGCAGCCGGGCGTCCAACTCCGGCTCCCCGACGTGGCACAGCGGCGACATCGGCCCGCGCGCCTGCAACTCGCCCGGCACCCCGGCCGGCACCGGCCGCCCGTCCGGCCCGCACACCCGGAACTCCGCGACCCCCGGGTCCGGCCGCCCCACCCGCAGCACGTCGCCGTCCGGATCGTCCCAGCGGGCATGGCAGTTCAGGCCGTCGCTGGCGCCGTACACGTTCACCACCGGGCAGCCGAACCGCCGCAGCGCCGCACCCAGCACCGCCGGGGAGAGCGCCGCCGCGCTCGACACCACCGCCTGCAACGAGGACAGGTCCTCACCCGGCGCGGGAGGCAGCTCCGCCATCCTGCGCAGCATGGTCGGCACCGCCGCCAGGTGGGTCGGCCGCCACCGCCCCACCGCCGCCAGCGCCCCCGCCGGATCGAACCGCTCCCCGCCCGGCGGCAGCAGCACCGTGGCCCCGCACCGCACCAGCGCCACCACCGCCAGCGAGCCGTAGGCCGTCGCCGGGCTCACCAGCAGCAGCACCCGCGGCGGCGCGCCGTCCGCCGTCTCCAGCACCCGCTCCACGTACCGCCCGCGCCCGCCGGCCAGGGCGTTGTGCGAGTACGCGACCAGCTTCGGCGCGGCCTCCGAACCCGAGGAGAGCAGAATCCGGGCCGGTGCCTCCGGGTCCACCGCCGCCGGCCGCCAGCCGTCCCGCTCCGGCCACGGGTCCTCGTCCAGCACCACCACCTCGTGCAGGTCCGGGAGTTCCGGCCGCAGCCCGTCCACCAGCGCCTTCCACTCCGGCGCCGTCACCACCGCGTCCACCCGCGCCGTCCCCCACACCGCCAGCAGGTCCCGCCGCCCGTGCCCGGGCGTGCACGGCAGCACCACCGCGCCCAGCGCCGCCACCGCCAGATCCACCACCAGGGCCCGCCGGTCCGCGGGCACCTTCACCCCCACCACCGACCCCGGCCGCACCCCCCGCGCGGCCAGCCCCGCCGCCAACCCTCGCACCCGGCGACCGAGTTCCGCGTACGACAGCTCACCGCCCCGGTCCACCACCGCCACCCGCGCCCCGTCCGCCGCCACCCGCTCCGCGAACAGCTCATACAGCCCCCGCCCCGGACACCAGCCCCGCTCCACCCAGCGCTCCCGCAGCTCCCGGTCCACCCGGTCGGGGAACTCCACGCCAGCCACCGAAACCCACGTCACAGCCACCACTCCCGTTCACCGATCCGCCGACCAACAACCGAACCCCCCGGCCCACCCCCGTCACTGCCTCACGTCCCGAACTCCCAGGGCGCGCGGACGAACGCGCACCCGTCCGGGCCGAACTCGAACGCCGCCGCCACCCGCGGGTCTCGCGCCAGGACGCCCAGGTCCGTGCACACCTCCACCCCGCCGTCCGGCGCGCCCGGGTCGCCCGCCGCGCCGCACAGCAGCCGGGCCGCCGACAGCAGCGAGGACTCGACGTGCTGCGCCCGGCCGGTCCGTTCGCGGGCCTCCAGCGCCGCCACCGCCCCCGCCGCGCAGACCAGGCCGCCCAGCACGTCGCAGACGGTCAGCAGGGTGGGGCGCGGCGGCAGCCCGTCCGGCGCCAGCAGTGCGGCCAGGCCGGAGTGCGCCTGGACGGGGTAGTCGGTGCTCAGCCCGGGTCCGCCGCCGCTGGCCTGGGCGTACACCAGCCCGGGGCGCAGCGCGGCGACCGTCCCGGCGTCCAGCCCCAGCCCGGCGACCTTCGCGGGCGCCAGGCTGTGCAGCAGCACGTCCGCGCCCCGCACCAACTCCCGTACCGCCGCGCGCCCTTCCGCACTGCGCAGGTCCGCCTCCAGCACCCCCTTGCCACGGTTGAGCGCCGCGAACCGCGCCGACACCGCCGCCCCGCCGTCCACCACCGCGCCGCCGCCGTCCGCCGCCCCGCTCCCGGCCGTCATCGGCGGCACCCCGCGCAGCGGGTCCCCGCCCGGCGGTTCGACCCGCACCACGGTGGCCCCGAGCAGCGCCAACACCCGTCCGGCCAGCGGCCCCTGGACCCGCCGGGCGATCTCCACCACCGTCACGCCGTCCAGCGGCCCACGGGTCGGCAGCACGGACGGCGACGAGGCGGCCCCCGCCGCCCCGCCCGCCCGCAGCCGCCACGGCATCCCGCCCAGGACGGCCGGCCGGTCCGCCGCCACCGTCAGCTCCACCCCGCACTCGGCGGCGATCCGCGCCAGCCGCCGGTGGCCGACCGCCCGCGCCGCCGCGAACAGCTCCTCCGGCAGCGGGCAGGCCGCCGTCCCGTAGCGGGCCTGGAACGGCAGCCAGGCACGGCCCACCACCCGCCGCTCGACGCCCAGTCCGGTCCAGAACCGCAGCCAGCCGTCCGCCGCCAGCGCCTCCAGCTCGAACCACGCCCCGTCCGCCGCGCGGAACGGCGGCCCGCCCGTCCCGGCCGGCTCCGCGCCCTCCCGGTCCGGGGCGGTGGCCGCCGCCAGGTACTGCGCCAGCCCGAGCAGCGCGGCCTGCGCCACCGAGACGCCCACCTCGCGGTACGCCGCGCCCGCCCGCCGCGCGCGCAGTGCCGCCAGCGCGCCGGTCGCGGCCAGCACCCCGGCGGCCACCGACGCGAAGTCCACCCGCAGCGGCGTGGGCGCCCCGTACCGCCGGCCGTGCACGTGCATCACCCCGCAGGCCGCCTGGACGTCCGCCTCGCTGCCGACCGCCAGCCCCAGCGGGCCCGCCCAGGAGATCCGGCAGGCCACCTCGCCGCCGACCTCCAGCAGTTCGCCGTCCGGCAGGTCGCCCTCCGCGACCCGCACCCCGGAGGCGCGCAGCAGCCCCGCCGCCACCTCCCGGGCCAGCCGCGGCCGGGTGCCGAGCGCCGGTCCGCTCACGGCCGCCGTCCGTGCACCGCGTACACCACGTTCGAGCAGGCCAGGAACCGCGGGTCGCCGAACATCCCGCGCAGCCGGGCGAGTTCGTCCTCGGTCAGCCCCTCCCGCAGCAGCGCCCCGCGCAGGTGCCAGGTGTTGTGCAGCTGCATCTCCAACTGCGGCGTCCCGGGCGCGAGCATGCCGATCCGGGCCTCCGCCTCCACCCCGGTGAACCCGGCCCGCACCAGCGCGCCGGCGCACTCCCGGCCCCAGCCCTGGTGCGAACCGCGCGCCCGGAAGGCCCGCAACTTCGCCTGCTGGTACCGCTCGTACAGCTCCCGGTCCCGCTCGTCGGGGACGGTGAGCACCGGCGCGTACTCGGCGTCGAACTCCAGCAGGTGCAGCACCCCGCCGGGCCGCAGCGCGGCGAACAGCTTCGCCAGCACCGCCTCCCGCTCCGGCAGGTGGGAGAGCACCAGCCGGACGTGCACCAGGTCGAACGCGCCCTCCGGCAGCGGGTCCCGCACCACGTCGTGCCGCCGCACCGTCAGCCCGGGCCGGGCGGGCACCGGCAGCGGCACCAGGTCCGTCGCCAGCACCGAGCCCCCGGGCGCCACCTGCCCGGCCAGCCAGACCGCGACGCTCCCCGCCCCCGTGCCCACGTCCAGGCAGCGCATCCCCGGCCCGACCCCGCCCGCCCGCAGCGCGCCGACACTGATCGGATCGAGCCACGCCGCCAGGCACCGGTGCTGCCCGGCCGCGTGCACGCTCCCGTTGTCGAACAGGTACGACCCCCCGACCGCATCCCCGACCGCATCCCCGAGCCCGGTCCCGAGCCCGGCCCCGGCCTCCGCCACCGCCCCGCCCATCACACCCGCCCCACCGCGGCGACACCCGCGCCCGCACCGGAACCCGCGCCCGCCGTGCCACCCGCACCGGAGCCCGCGTGCGCCAGCACCCGCCGCGCCGCCAGCCGCCCCGACCGCACCGCGCCCTCACTGCTCGGCCGCAGCATCACCCAGTCCCCGGCGTACTCGACCGCCCGGGTCGGCCGGTCCAGGAACGCGGCCCGCTCCCGGACCGCCGCCGGCGCGCCCTGCGGCAGCCCGAGCGGGAAGCGGTGCACCAGCGTCCGGACGGTGGCCGCCCGCAGGCCGGGCAGGAAGCGCTCGGCCTCCGCGCAGAGCGTCTCCACCACCCGCTCGTCCGGCTCGTCCAGCAGCGCGGGGGAGAGCCACGGCGAGGCGAACACGCTGACCAGTCCCTTGCCCGCGGGCGCCCGCCCGTCCGCCTTCAGGTGGTCGAGGATCAGCCCGGTGCACACCCGGCTCTCCGTCTCCGGCACCGACAGCGCGTAGCTCGGCGCCCCGGTCGGGCTCGGCAGCGGCCGGTCCAGCAGACAGGCCACCTTGAGCATCGGCGTGTACGTGCTCGCCGCCAGGTACGCCCGCTCCCGGTCCGGGAGGTCCGCCCCGCGCAGTTCCAGGGCCAGCGGCGCGGGCACCGCCAGCACCGCCTGCCGGGCGCGGACCCGGGCCCCGTCCGCGAACTCCAGCAGCACGCCGCCGGGCTCGCCCGCCGCCCGCTCCCGGACGGCGACCACCCGGCGCCCCAGCTCCACCGGCAGCCGCTCGGCCAGGCGGCGGGCCAGCGTGTCCATCCCGTCCCGGTAGGTCATCCAGCGGGCCCCGGCGCCGCCCACCGAGAGCAGGGTGGCCACCATCGGGGCGACGGCCGAGCTCTCCGGCCGCCAGCCGAAGCAGTGGCCGGAGAGCGGTTGCAGCATCGCCGCCAGCAGTTCCTCCCGCCCGGGCGAACCGGCGCAGAACTCGCTGAGCGTCGCGTCCCCGCTGGGCGCGGTCTCCGGCCGGTCGGGGTCGAACCCGCGCCAGGCGGTGGCGAGTTCGGCGGTGAAGCGCAGCCACGCCCAGCGTCCCCGCCAGGACAGCCCGGCGCCGGTCAGCAGCCCCTTCGGGTGCCCGAGGTGGGCGTGCGCCCGGCCGTGCCGCCACAGCGCGAACCCGGGCCCGATCACGGGCACCTCGGACTCCGGCAGGCCGACCGCCCGGATCAGCTCCCAGGTCGCCTCGTACCCGGCCCCCGCGATGGTCTCCGCGCCCTCGTCCAGCAGCCACCCGTCCACCCGGTCGGAGGCCATCCGCCCGCCCACCCGGTCCGCCCCCTCGAAGACCCGCACCGACCGTCCGGCCGCCACCAGGTGGTGCGCCGCGGCCAGCCCGGCGATCCCCGCCCCGACCACCGCGACGTCGACCTCCACCTCGGCCCCGCCGTCGTCCCCGTCCACTGCGATCCGCTCCCTCACCGTCTCAACTCCCGCTCTCGCCAGTACGGTTCACGTCCACTGCCCGGTCCCGATCCCGGCGCTGCCGGCCAGCACCCGGGCCCGCAGCTCGTGCCGCCGCACCTTCCCGGTGGCCGTCCGCGGCACCGTGTCCCAGCCGACCACCAGCGGTTCGGCCAGCGGCGGCAGGTCGCGCACGGCGTCCCGCCAGCGCGCCGGGTCGAGCCCGCCGTCCGCGGTGACCAGCACCGGCTGCGGGCGGCCGTCGGCCACCGACAGCAGGACGGCCTCCTCGACGTCCGGCAGCCGCTCGTGCAGCACGTCCTCGATCTCGACGCAGCTCAGCCCGGGCACCATGTCGACCTCCCGGTCCAGCACGAAGACCCGGCCGTCGCGGGTCCGGGTGCCGAGGTCCCCGGTGTTGAACCAGCGGCCGTCGAGCTTGCGCCCCCAGCGCTCCGGCTCGCCCAGGTAGCCCAGGCAGAGCGCCCCGGTGCGGGCGTACAGCATCCCGGTCTCGCCGGGCCGCACCGCCCGCCCGGGCCGCGCGGGGTCGACGACCTTCACCCGCACCCAGCCGGGCACCGGCCGCCCCAGGTCGCGGGTGGTCGGGTGCCGCCCGGCGGGTCCGGCCAGCGCCCCCCGGGTCAGGAACCGGAAGCTCAGCGGCCCGGTCTCGCTCTGCCCCCACCCCTGCATCCACACCGGCCGCCGCCGCCGGGTGGCGTCCAGGAACGCCCGCACCGTCGGCGGGTGCATCGCGTCGAAGGTCGAGATGAACAGCCGCACGTCCCGGAACGGGTTGCCCGCCCCGGCCGTCAGCGGCTGCCAGCGCACGTAGCTCGACGGCAGCGCCTCCAGGACGGTCGGCGGGTGGCTGCGCAGCAGCGCGGCGGCGGCCGACGGGTCCGCGTCCGGCAGCAGCGCGACGGTCCTCGGCGCCCGCCAGAACGCGCTGACCGTCCAGGTCAGCGCCCGCCCGTGGGCGAACGAGACGGCGCTGGCCACGGTGTCCGTGCGGCGCACCGACAGCACCGGCCAGGGCCGCGCCTCGAACGCCGACAGCCGCCGGATCAGCGTCCGGGTCGAGTGCACCACCAGCTTGGGGACGCCGGTGGTGCCCGAGGTGTGGATCACCGCCAGCGGCTCGTCCTCCCCGCGGGTGCGCACCCCCGGCACCGGCCCGCCGCGCAGCTCGTCCACCGCCAGCGCGCCCGGCGACGGCCCGTCCAGGCAGACCGTCCGCCCGGCCAGGCCGGTCAGCTCCACCCCGGCCGCCCGCGCCCCGCCCAGCACGTCCCGCTGGGTGACCAGCACGTCCGGCCGCAGCCGCCGCAGCAGCGCGCCCAGGGCGTCCGGCGGCACCCGGTCCGACAGCAGGGCGGGCACCGCCCCGATCCGGGCCGCCGCGCAGGCCAGCAGCACGTAGTCCCAGTGGTTGCGCTTGACGACCGCCACCGACGACCCGGGCCCGGCCCCGGCCGCCACCAGCCAGGCCGCGGTCTCCCGCACCAGCTCGGCCACCTGGGCGGTGTCGTACACGGTGCCCCGCTCCGGCGCCAGGTCCAGCGGACGGCCCAACCGGACGTCCACCGAGGGCCGTTGGTCGGCCAGCGTGTCGAACAGCGGCCCCAGGTCCAGCGGCAGCCGCCCGAACAGCGTCCCCGTCCCGCCGCGCCGGGTCCCGCCGCGTCCCGCCGCGCCACTCGCCGTTCCGCCGCTCACAGCCCACCGCCGAACACCGCGAGGGCCAGGTCGGTGCCGACCAGCAGCGCGCAGCACACCCGGTGCAGGCGGATGCCCAGCCGGCGGGCGAGCAGGATCTCGCCCCGGACGAACCCGAGCACCCACTGCCGGACCCGCAGCGCGATCACCGGCGCCATCACCAGCGGGAACCACCACGGCGCGAACCCGGTCACCGCCGAGCCCACCAGCAGCACCGCCTCCAGCGCCGAACACCCGGCCACGAAAGCCGCGTTGCCGCGCGGCGGGAGCAGCACGGCGGCGGTCCGGCGCCCCACCGCCCGGTCGCCGGGGATGTCGTTGGTGTTGGAGTACACGCCGAACAGCAGCGGCCCCAGCCCGAACACCAGCGCCTGCACCACCGCGAAGCCGTCGGACCGCCCGGTCAGCAGCCCGTACAGCGGCAGCACGAAGAACCAGCCCAGCGCGGCCAGGAAGAACTCCTGGAAGCCGTTGTAGCTGATCCGCAGCCACCAGGTGTACTGGAAGCCGAACACCGCCAGCGCCGCCGTCCCGGCCACCGCCCACCAGGGCCGGGCGGGCGCCGCCGCGACGGCCGCCGCCCAGCACAGCACGCAGACCGCGACCGCCGCCCACCCGAAGCGGATCGCCTGACGCTCCGTCAAGGTGCCCGCCACCAGCGGCTTGCGGGCCAGCCGCCGGGCGGGCGCGTCCGGCCCGTAGTTCACCGCGTCGCTGCCGTCCCGGTACCCGGTGACGTCGTCGAAGGTGCACATGGCCGCGCTCATCGCGACCTCGCCCGCCAGGAACAGCACCAGCACCGGCACGGTCGTCCCGGCCCCCGCCCCGGACCCGGCGGCCAGCACCATCGCGGCCACCAGCGGGACGCTCAGGTAGTAGTCCCAGATGTCGAGCTTGGCCAGCCGGGCGTACGCCCGCCAGGGGATCGGGGCCGCCTCGGGGGCAGCGGGAAGTGCGACGTGCTCCACGGGAAACGCAGTCCTCTCGACGGCGGCCGCAACCCGGGACGCGAACTGCCGCGGGGGGCCGGAGACAACGGGCCGACCGCGCTGGCGGTGCGCGCGCTGACGGTGCGCGCGCTGACGGTGCGCCAATTCGCCGCGACGGGCCAGGAGTCGGCGGTCGCCATCATGACATAGTGCGACCGTTCGGACGCATTTCTGTGATCAGAGAAAAAGCGGGCGATCGGCTATTTCCCCGACCGCCCGTGCGATCATCCGACCGCATTTCCGCCCCCGCTCGAACGGCCCGGACCGCCCGGACCGTCCGCACCGCCCGCGCGGTCCGCTCAGGCGGAGAAGCTCCCCGCCCCACCCGGCGCGTGCGTGCCGTAGCCCGGCTGCACCGCCACCGACGGGCCCAGGCAGAACGGGTTGCCGTACACCTTCACCGGACGGTCGGTCCGGTTCGTCAGCACGTGCGCCAACGTGGGGAGTTGCTGGCAGCCGGCCGGGTCGTGGTAGACGTCCAGCGGCTGCGCCTCGGTCGAGAACACCACCACGTCACCGCTCGCCGCGCGCACCGCCGCCGGGGCCGGCGCCGCCAGCCCGAACACCGAGCCCGCCGCCAGCAGGGAAATCAGAATCGCTCGCACAATCATCCTTCATGAACGGTCAACTCCCGTGCCCATCACGGAACACCCCATCGCTATCGTGCGCACACACTCCGAATCCAACCGCGCCCACCGGATTCACCCGCCCGGCCGGACCGCACCCCCGCCCGCCCCGCGCCGACCGCACCCCCGCACGCCCCCGCCCCGCGCCCTGCGCGCACCGCTCCGAGCCGACCCCCACCGCCCCGCCGCCGACCCGTGCCGACTCCGCCCCGCCCGGCACCCGGCCGGACTACCATCGCCCCCATGACGACCCAGCCGTCCGCCCGCCCCGCCGTCTTCGGCCCCAACACCCACTGCCACTGGTGCGGGACGCCCTACCCGGCCGGCACCACCGCCTGGCCGCGCACCTGCCCCGGCTGCGGCGAGATCAGCTACCGCAACCCGCTCCCGGTCACGGTCGCCCTGCTCCCGGTGCACCTCCCCGACGGCGAGACCCGGCTGACCGTCATCCGCCGCACCATCGAACCCGGCTACGGCCTGCTCGCCCTGCCCGGCGGCTACGTCGACTACGGCGAGAGCTGGCAGCAGGCCGCCGCCCGCGAACTGCGCGAGGAGACCGGCATCCTGGCCGACCCGGCCGAGGCACTGCTGGTCGCCACCGACTCCGACGCCCGGGGCGGCTTCCTCTGCCTGTTCGCCCTCTTCCCGGCCCGCGACCTGGCCGACCTGCCGCCCTCCGTCCCCACCGACGAGACCGAGGGCTGGGAGCTCGCCACCGTCGAGACCCCGCTGGCCTTCCCGTTCCACACCCGGGTGGCCCGCTCCTGGTTCGACGGCGAGTACGCCCCCCGCTGAACCCGGCCGGCCCCGCCGCCGCTCCCGGCTCCGGCTCCGGTCAGCGCCCCAGCACCGCCATCGCCGCGTTGTGCCCCGGAATCCCGCTCACCCCGCCGCCCCGCACCGCCCCGGCCCCGCACACCAGCACCCGCGGATGCCCGGTCCCCACCCCCCACCGGCCCACGTCCCCGCCGGAACCGCCGGAACCGCCGGAACCCCCGAAACCGCCGTCCCCGCCCCCGTCCCCGTCCCCGTCCTCCGCACGGAACGGGAACGCCAGGTCCCGGTGGAAGATGTTCCCGCCCGGCAGCCGCAGGTCCGCCGCTAGGTCCAGCGGCCCGCGCACCTCCAGGCACGGCCGCCCCTCCCCGTCCACCGCCAGGCAGTCCGCCAACGGCTCCGCCAGCACCCCGTCCAACGCCGCCAGCACCCCTGCCAGCGCCGCCCGCCGCACCCCCTCCGGGTCCGCGGCGAACAACCGCGCCGGCACCTGCAGCCCGAACAGCGTCAGGGTCTGCGCCCCCGCCGGCACCCCCGGCCCCAGGATCGACCGGTCCGCCAGCGAGTGGCAGTAGATCTCCGACGGCGCGGGGGAGGGCAGCCGCCCCGCCGCCGCCTCCCGGTACGCCCCCTCCAGCTCCCGGTAGGACTCCGCGACGTGGAACGTCCCCCCGAACGCGTCCCGCACGTCCACCGCCCCGTCCCGCAGCCGGGGCAGCCGGCTCAGCAGCATGTTCACCTTCAGCTGCGCCCCCTCCGGCGCCGGCTCCCCGGCCCGCTCGCCCACCAGCCGCGCCAGCTCCGCCGGCGCCGCGTTGCACAGCACCCAGCGCGCCCCCACCCGCCGCTCCACCCCGTCCGCGTCCAGGTACCCGACCTCGGCCGGCCCCGCCGCGCCCCCCGGGTCCACCGCCACCACCTCGCACCCGGTCCGCAACTCCGCCCCGCCCGCCAGCGCCGCCCCCGCGAGCGCCCCGGTCACCGCCCCCATCCCGCCCACCGGCACGTCCCAGTCACCCGTCCCGCCCCCCACCACGTGGTACAGGAAGCACCGGTTCTGCCGCAGCGAGGGATCGTGCGCGTGCGTGAACGTCCCGATCAGCGCGTCCGTCAGCACCACCCCCCGCACCACGTCGTCCGCGAACCGCCGCTCCAGCGCCTCGCCCAACGGCCGCTCGAACAACTCCGCCCACGCCACCGGATCGTCCACCCGCGCCCGCAGCTCCGCCCGCGACGGCAGCGGCTCCGTCAGCGACGGGAACACCCGCTCCGCCACCCGCCCGGTCATCCCGTAGAACTCCCGCCACGCAGCGAACTCCCGCTCCCCACCGGTCAGTTCACGGAACGACTCGGCCGTCCGCCGCTCGTCCCCGCCGTCCACCAGCAACCCCCCGACCCGCCCGTCCCGCTCCCACGGCGTGTACGAGGAGATCCGCCGCCGCCGCAACTCCACCCGCACCCCCAGCTCGGCCAGGATCCGCCGCGGCAGCAGGCTCACCAGGTACGAGTACCGCGACAGCCGCGCGTCCACCCCCGCGAACGCCCGCTCCGACACCGCCGCCCCGCCGACGTGCCCCAGCCGCTCCAGCACCAGCACCCGCAACCCGGCCCGCCCCAGGTACCCGGCCGCCACCAGCCCGTTGTGCCCGCCGCCCACGATCACCACGTCGTACGCCACCGTCATCCCGCCGGTCTACCACCTCCCGCCCGCCCCCACCAGCACCCCGACCGCGCGACCCTGGACCGCCGGACGATCACGTGGCAGGGTCGGCAGCGTCAGCACCGCACGGACGGCCGCCACCAGCCCCGCCGTCCCCGCCCCGGCCTGGAGACCACCACGTGAGCACCCCTCCGACCCCCCAGGACCAGCACCACCCCGAGCCGCTCTGGCGCCCCGACCCCGCCCGCGCCGCCGCCAGCCGCCTGGTCGCCTTCCAGCGCTGGGCCGCCGACCACCACGGCGCCCCCGCCGCCCCCCTCGCACCGGTCACCACCGACGCCGAGGCCGCCGGCCGCTACGCCGACCTCCACCGCTGGTCCACCGAGGACCTCGCCCGCTTCTGGACGGCCGTCACCGAGTACTTCGACGTCCGCTTCCACACCCCGCCCACCGCCGTCCTCGCCGAACCCGCCACCATGCCCGGCGCGAAGTGGTTCCCCGGCGCCACCCTCAACTACGCCGAACACGCCCTGCGCGCCGCCGAGGACCCGGCCAACGCCGACCGCCCCGCGATCCTCCACCTGGACGAGCGCACCGCCGAACCCGTCGCCACCACCTGGTCCGAACTCCGCCGCCAGGTCGGCTCGCTGGCCGCCGCCCTGCGCGCGAACGGCGTCCGCCCCGGCGACCGGGTCAGCGCCTACCTGCCCAACGTCCCGCAGGCCGCCGTCGCCCTCCTCGCCACCGCCGCCGTCGGCGCCACCTGGACCAGCTGCGCCCCCGACTTCGGCGCCCGCAGCGTCCTCGACCGCCTCCAGCAGATCGAGCCCACCGTCCTGTTCGCCGTCGACGGCTACCACTACGGCGGCAAGGACCACGACCGCACCCGGGTCGTCGCCGAACTCCGCCGCGAACTCCCCACCCTGAACACCGTCATCCACGTCCCGCTCCTGGACACCCCCGCCCCCGAAGGCACCCTCCACTACGACGACCTGGTCGCCGCGGACACCGAACCCGTCTTCGAACCCGTCCCCTTCGACCACCCGCTCTGGGTGCTCTACTCCTCCGGCACCACCGGCCTCCCCAAGGCCATCGTGCAGAGCCAGGGCGGCATCCTGGTCGAACACCTCAAGCAGGCCGCCCTCCACCTCGACCTCGGCCCCGACGACCGCTTCCTCTGGTACACCTCCACCGGCTGGATGATGTGGAACTTCCTCCTCGCCGGCCTGCTCACCGGAACCACGATCGTCACCTACGACGGCAGCCCCGGGCACCCCGACACCGGCGCCCTCTGGTCGGTCGCCGCCCGCACCCGCGCCACCGTCCTCGGCACCTCCGCCGCCTACGTCATCGCCAGCCGCAAGGCCGACCTGCACCCCGGCCGCGACCTCGACCTCTCCGCCGTCCGCTGCCTCGGCACCACCGGCTCCCCGCTCCCGCCCGACGGCTTCCAGTGGATCTACGACGAGGTCAAGTCCGACCTCTGGCTCGCCTCCGTCAGCGGCGGCACCGACGTCTGCTCCTGCTTCGTCGGCGGCGTCCCCACCCTCCCCGTCCACCTCGGCGAGATCCAGGCCCCCTGCCTCGGCGCCGCCGTCGAGTCCTGGGACCAGGACGGCCACCCGCACACCGACACCGTCGGCGAACTCGTCGTCACCAAGCCGCTCCCGTCCATGCCCACCGGCTTCTGGAACGACCCCGACGGCCGCCGCTACCACGACAGCTACTTCGACACCTACCCCGGCACCTGGCGCCACGGCGACTGGATCACCGCCACCTCCCGCGGCACCGTCGTCATCCACGGCCGCTCCGACTCCACCCTCAACCGCCAGGGCGTCCGAATGGGCTCCGCCGACATCTACGAGGTCGTCGAACGACTCCCCGAGATCGCCGAATCCCTGGTCATCGGCCTCGAAGAACCCGACGGCGGCTACTGGATGCCGCTGTTCGTCGTCCTCACCCCCGGCGCCGTCCTCGACGAGGACCTCACCACCCGCATCCGCACCTCACTGCGCACCCAACTCTCCCCGCGCCACGTCCCCGACGAGGTGATCACCGTCCGGGGCCTCCCGCACACCCTCACCGGCAAGCGCCTCGAAGTCCCCGTCAAGCGCCTGCTCGGCGGCACCCCCCTCACCCGGGCCGTCAACCCCGGCTCCGTCGACAACCTCGACCACCTGCGCTTCTTCGAACAGCTCGCCACCACCCGCAAGCAGCCCTAGCCCGAGAAGGCCCCGAGGGGCCGCCACCGCCCCCCACGGCGGCAGCGACCCCCCCGGGAGTCCGCGACCCCTACTCCCCGGACAGCACCCGCTGCGCCGCCTCCCGCGCCTCCGCCGCACCGTCCGCCGCCCGCGCCGCCTCGGCCGCCCGCTGGCACTGCGCCAACGACGCCTGCGCCAACCCCGCCCGCACGTACGGGATCGCCGCCGCACCCATCGACAGGCTCGTCACCCCGAGCCCCGTCAGCACGCACGCCAACAGCGGGTCCGACGCCGCCTCCCCGCACACCCCGCAGCTCTTCCCGGCCGCCTTCGCCGCCTCCGCCGCCGCCGCGATCAGGTCCAGCAGCGCTGGCTGCCACGGGTCCTGCAACCGCGCCAACGACCCCACCTGCCGGTCCGCCGCGAACGCGTACTGCGCCAGGTCGTTCGTCCCCAGCGACACGAACTCCACCTCCCGCAGGATCGCCCCCGCCCGCAGCGCCGCCGACGGGATCTCCACCATCGCCCCGTACTTGGCGTCCAACCCCACCTCCCGACACGCCGCCGCGAACGCCCGCGCGTCCACCCCGTCCGCCACCATCGGCGCCATCACCTCCAGGCGCACCGTCAACCCCTCCGCCGCCCGCGCCAGCGCCCGCAACTGCGACCGCAGCACCTCCGGGTGCTCCAGCAGCGTCCGCAACCCGCGCACCCCCAGCGCCGGGTTCGGCTCGTCCCCCGGCGTCAGGAACTCCAACGGCTTGTCCGCCCCCGCGTCCAGCACCCGCACCACCACCCGGGCCCCCGGAAACGCCTCCAGCACCTTCCGGTACGCCTCGACCTGCTTGTCCTCGCTCGGCGCGTGCGCCGAATCGTCCAGGAACAGGAACTCCGTCCGGAACAGCCCGACGCCCTCCGCCCCGTTCTCCAACGCCGCCGGCACGTCCCCCGGACCACCCACGTTCGCCAGCAACGGCACCATGAACCCGTCCGACGTCCGCCCCGGCCCGCTCGACGCCGCCAGCGCCGCCCTCCGCTCCGCCGCCAGCCGACGCAACTCCTCCTGCCGCTCCGCCGCCGGCTCCACCACCACCTCGCCCGACGCCCCGTCGACCGCCACCACCACCCCCTCCGCCAACCCCGTCGCCCCCGCCAGCGCCACCACCGCCGGCACCCCCAGCGCCCGCGCCAGGATCGCGCTGTGCGAGGTCGGCCCGCCCTCCTCCGTCACGAACCCCAGCACCAGCGACGGGTCCAGCAACGCCGTGTCCGCCGGCGCCAGGTCCCGCGCCAGCAGCACGTACGGCTCGTCACTGTCCGGCACCCCCGGCATCGGCACCCCCAGCAACCGCGCCACGATCCGGTTCCGCACGTCGTCCAGGTCCGCCACCCGCCCGGCCAGGTACTCACCCGCCGCCGCCAGCAGCTCCCGGTACGCCGCGAACGCGTCGTACACCCCGCGCTCCGCACTGCTCCCCGACTCGATCCGCCGGTTCACGTCCGCCAGCAGCTCCGGGTCCTGCGCCATCAGCGCCTGCGCCTCCAGCACCGCCTGCGCCTCACCCCCCGCCAGGTTCCCGCGCGCCACCAGGTCCGCGGCCACCGCGTCCACCGCTGCCTGCGCCCGGGCCCGCTCCCGCGGCACCTCCTCGGCCGACACCTGGGTCACCGGCGGCTCCAGCACCGCCGTCCCCATGTGCCGCACCTGCCCGATGGCGACCCCGTGGCTGACCCCCACGCCCCGCAGCGTCCGCTCCATGGTCCGAAACCCCTTCGCCGTCCGTCGCCGTCAGTTCCGTCAGTTCCAGATGAACAGCTCGCCGCCGGCCGTGACGTCGCCCGACTCCGCCACCCCGCTCAACTGCTCCGCCGACGCCTCCAGCGCCACGATCGGCGAGATCGGGGACTTCCCGGCCGCCTCCACCGCCGCCGGGTTCCACTTGATCACCGGCTGCCCCCGCTTCACCCGGTCCCCCTTGTGCACCAGCAGCTCGAACCCCTCCCCATTGAGCTGCACCGTGTCGATCCCCAGGTGCGTCAGCACCCCGTGCCCGTTCTCGTCCATCACCACGAACGCGTGCGGATGCATCGACACCACCTGCCCGTCCACCGGAGCCACCGCGTCGATCGGCTCCCGCAACGGATCGATCGCCGTCCCCGGCCCGACCATGGCCCCCGCGAACACCGGGTCGGGAACGTTGGCGAGGCCGACAGCGCGACCGGCGAGCGGCGACGTGACAGTGGTCATGGTGGAGCCTCCCAGGTACGGAGTACATCGCGTGCGGCCGCGGGGCAGCGGCCCATTGATCGACTGAACCAAAATTACGTCAACTTCGGACATCTCATGACATAACGCCCGCGAGCCGCCCGGGTGAAGATCCCCTCCCGTCCCAACCGAGCCGCACACGAACCGACCGCCCCGCGCCCTCCCCGTCGACCCCGCCACCCGCAAGTGGTCTAGTCCTCTCGGCCAACCCGCCGCACTCTACGGCATCCGAGTGAGCCCCCACCTGCCACTCCCACCCGCTCCGCGCAGGCCCAACCGGGTGAACTTCGCCCCGCCCCGATTAGGCGCTCGGCCACCGACCCGCTATGGTTGCTCAGGTCGCCGCGCAACGGCGGTAAACAGAGCAAGTCAGGCGAGTAAAGATTCGGTCAACGCCGAATAAACGGTCTGGTAAGCTCGAAACAAGAAAAAACGAAGCGCCCGGAGATGCGGTCGGAAGGCCGGTCGAAGGAAGCGTCCGTTCCTTGAGAACTCAACAGCGTGCCAAAAGTCAACGCCAGATATG
>NZ_JBIVKJ010000028.1:43399-65557 GCF_044750705.1 Kitasatospora sp. NPDC088783 | reverse complement strand
CAACTCACCACGGAGCCGCTCCACATCCCCCAGCTTCACACCCGAAGAATGCCCACCAACAGGCAAGATCACCCAACGTAACGAAGCACTACTAGACGTCCTCCCGGAGGACGGCCAGCCGGTCCACCAGCAGCTCCAGCCGCTGCTCGGCGTCCGGCGCGGGGAGCCGGCCGGCCCGGGAGAGGGTGGCCAGCCCGTGCAGGGCGGCCCAGAAGGTCTCGGTGAACAGCCCCGGGTGGACGCCCTCCCCGGCGACCTCGGCGAGGGTCTCCACCAGGGCGGCGAAGGCGTCCTTGAGCGGCTCCGGGGTGTCCTCCCGCGCGTAGGCGAGGCCGCCGTCGAGCTGGAAGACGGCGTCGTAGACCGCCGGGTTGTCCGCGGCGAAGCCCAGGTAGGCGCGGGCCAGGGCGCGCACCCGGGCCCGGGGGCCGTCCGCGGCGGCGGTGGCGGCCCGTAGCGCGGCGGCCAGCTCGGTGGAGCCCTGGAGGGCGACGGCGCCGATGATCTCGCGCTTGCCGCGGAAGTGGCTGTAGAGGACGGGCTGGCTGTACTCGATGCGTTCGGCGAGCCGGCGGGTGGTGACGGCGTCCCAGCCCTGCTGCTCGGCGAGTTCGCGGGCGGTGGCCACGATGAGGCGCTCGCGCCCGGCCCGTTCGCGTTCCTTGCGTTCCTGTACCGACATGACCCGATTCTAGCACTGCTAGACAAGCAAGCGGCAGCAGCACTAGCATCACTTCATCTGCTAGCGGCGCTAGATTCCAGGAGGGGTCATCATGCTCAACGCACTCGAGGTCTTCACCGTCGTGGTCGTCGGCCTGTTGGTGGGGGTGGAGTTCTCGGTCGCCTTCGTGGTCAACCGCATCCTCGGCGCGCTGCCCGAGGACGGCTACCAGCTCGGCCGCGCCCACGGCGGCCGGATGCTCGGGGCCCTGATGCCGTTCTGGTACATCGGCTCGCTCGTCCTCGCGGTCGGCTGGGCCGTCGCCGGGCGGCACCACCCCGGCACCGGGCTGGTCGTCACCGGCGCCGCCCTGCTGGCCCTGAGCGTGGTCATGTCAATCCTGCTGCTCGTCCCGATCAACAACCGGAGCAAGAGCTGGACCCCGGAGAACCGCCCCGCGGACTGGCGGGAGCAGAGCGACCGCTGGGACCGCTACCACTACGCCCGGGTCGCGGTCCTGATCGCCGGCCTCACCCTGCTGGTCACCGCCCTGACCCGGTGAACGGCCCCGGCCCGGCGGTCGCCCCGCGCCGACGGGCGCGCCGACCCGGTGCCGCTACCCGATCCGGTCGGGGCGGGTGTAGACGTTCGCGGTGCGCTCGCGCAGGAAGCCGACCAGGGTGAGGCCGAGCTCCTCGGCCAGGTCGACGGCGAGCGAGGAGGGGGCCGAGACGGCGGCCAGCAGCGGGAGGCCGGCCAGCGCGGCCTTCTGGGTCAGCTCGAAGGAGGCCCGGCCGGAGACCAGCAGCAGGTGGCCGGTCAGCGGGAGCCGCCCCTCGCGCAGCGCCCAGCCGACCACCTTGTCCACGGCGTTGTGCCGGCCGACGTCCTCGCGCACGCACAGCAGCGTCCCGTCCGGGGCGAACAGGCCCGCGGCGTGCAGCCCGCCGGTGCTGTCGAAGGCGCGCTGGGCGGCGCGCAGCCGCTCGGGCAGGTCGTAGAGCAGCGCCGCGGGCACCCGGAGCGGGTCGGTGGAGACGTCCCAGCGCGAGCGGGTCCGGACGGCGTCCACGGTGTCCCGGCCGCACAGGCCGCAGGCGCTGGTGGTGAGCAGGTTGCGGTGGGCGGAGAGCGCGGGGCGGGCGCCGCGGACGGCGGCGTCGACGACGTTGTACGTGTTGGCGCCGTCCGCGTCCGTCCCTGCGCAGTAGCGCAGGGCGGCCAGCTCCTCGGTGGCCCCGACCAGGCCCTCGCCGACCAGGAACCCGGCGACCAGGTCGAAGTCGTGCCCCGGGGTGCGCATCGTGACGGTGAGCGCCTCGCCGCCGATCCGGATCTCCAGCGGCTCCTCCGCCGCCAGGCTGTCCGGCCGCGCGGAGCGCTCGTCCCCGCGCAGCCGCACCACCCGCCGTCGTTCCGTCGCCCGTGCCATCCGTCTCGCACCTCCGCGGGCCAGTCAACCACCCGTCAGGGTTCGACGACACGCAGCCTGAGTCCGGTGCCGGGGAGGAGGAGGGCGAGGAGCAGCGGGAGCCAGGCGAGCAACGACCAGGGCGAACCGTCGAACCCGAGGCGGCTCGTGAGCGGCAGGGCCGCCGGCCCCGCCAGCAGGACGGCCGGTCCGGCCCAGGTGCCGCGGACCTCCACCTGCACCCGCCCGGCGGCCGGGACGTCCACGGTCACGGTGTTGGAGCGGTCGAGCCCCCGCCGGACCTGGACGCGGTGGGTGCCGGGCGGCAGCACGAACGGGGTGTTGCCGCCGGGCCGGGCCCAGTCGAGGACGGTGCGGCCGGTGTAGACCCGGAACTTCCCGCGGCCCTGCTTCGGCACCCTGACCATCAGCCTGCCGTTGTCGGTGCCCATCGCCGCCCCTCCGGTCGCCCGTGTGTGCGAAGGATAGCGAGGCGGTCCGCGACCGTGCTTGTCACATCTCCATTCACCTGATGAGATTGTGCATATGGATATGCACAGTGTCGTCGTCCGGGTCGGCAAGGCCGACGTCAGCGCCGAGGACGTCCTCGCCGTCGCCCGCGGCGGGGCCCGGGTGGAGATCGGGCCGGACGCGCTCGCCGAGATGGCCGGGGCCCGGGCCCGGATCGACGCGCTGGCCGCCGAGCCGCGTCCGGTGTACGGGGTCTCGACCGGCTTCGGCGCGCTGGCGGTGCGGCACATCAGCCCCGAGCTGCGGGCCCAGTTGCAGCGTTCGCTGGTGCGCTCGCACGCGGCGGGCATGGGACCGGTGGTGGAGACCGAGGTGGTCCGGGCGCTGGTGTTCCTGCGGATGAAGACGCTGGCCTCCGGCCGGACGGGCGTGCGCCCGCTGGTCGCCGAGACGATGGCCGCGCTGCTGAACGCGGGCATCACCCCGGCGGTGCGCGAGTTCGGCTCGCTGGGCTGCTCCGGCGACCTCGCGCCGCTCTCGCACTGCGCGCTGGTGCTGATGGGCGAGGGCACCGCGTTCGGCCCGGACGGGGTGGAGCGGCCCGCCGCCGAGCTGCTGGCCGCCGCCGGGATCACCCCCGTCGAACTGCTGGAGAAGGAGGGCCTGGCCCTCATCAACGGCACCGACGGCATGCTCGGCATGCTGGTGATGGCGCTGGCCGACCTGCGCCGCCTCTACACCACCGCCGACGTCACCGCCGCGATGTCGCTGGAGGCGCTGCTGGGCACCGACAAGGTGCTCGCCCCCGAGCTGCACGCCCCGATCCGCCCGCACCCCGGGCAGGCCGCCTCCGCCGCCAACATGCTGGCGGTGCTGCGCGGCTCCGGGCTGACCGGCCACCACCAGGACGACGCGCCGCGGGTCCAGGACGCGTACTCGATCCGCTGCGCCCCCCAGGTGGCCGGCGCCGGCCGGGACACCCTGGCGCACGCCGCGCTGGTCGCCGAACGGGAGCTGGCCGCCTCGGTGGACAACCCGGTGGTGCTCCCGGACGGCCGGGTCGAGTCGAACGGCAACTTCCACGGCGCGCCGGTCGGCTACGTGCTCGACTTCCTGGCGATCGCCGCCGCCGACCTGGCCTCGATCGCCGAGCGGCGCACCGACCGGCTGCTGGACAAGGCCCGCTCGCACGGCCTGCCCGCCTTCCTGGCCGACGACCCCGGCGTCGACTCCGGCCTGATGATCGCCCAGTACACCCAGGCCGCGCTGGTCAGCGAGAACAAGCGGCTCGCGGTGCCCGCCTCGGTGGACTCCATCCCGTCCTCGGCGATGCAGGAGGACCACGTCTCGATGGGCTGGTCCGCGGCCCGCAAGCTGCGCCGGTCGGTGGCCAACCTCGGCCGCGTCCTGGCGGTGGAACTCGTCGCCGCCGCACGGGCGTTGGAGATCCGGGAGCAGGCCGCCGAGCAGTCGGGCGTGCTCGCCCCGGCGACCGCCGCCGCGGTCGCCGCCGCCCGCGCGGCCGGGGTCGGCGGCCCGGGCCGGGACCGCTTCCTCTCGCCGGACCTGGAGGCCGCCGCCGACCTGGTCGCCTCCGGCGCGCTGCTGGCGGCGGTCGAACGGGTCACCGGACCGCTCGCCTGACCCCTGCCCCGACCCCTGGCGGGACGGGCGGGCGCACCCACCGGAACCGGCCCACCGGCCTCCGGACCCGCCCGTCCCGCCAGTCGAAACGCGATTGCCCACCTGCCGGGACTGCGCCACAGTCGTCCCACCGTCGAAGCCACCGGCGACCGCCCGACCGAGCGTGGAGGTACCGCACATGACCGCCCTGGACGAGACCGGCACCGCCGCCGGCCCCTCCGCCCGGCTGCTCCACCTCTTCGAGGGCCACCGGCTGACCCCCACCCAGCGCCGGATCGCCCACTCGCTGGTCCGGCACGCCGCCGAGGCGCCGTTCCTGTCCAGCGTCGAGGTCGCCGAACTCGCCGGGGTCAGCCAGCCGTCGGTGACCAGGTTCGCGGTCGCGCTCGGCTACGACGGCTACCCGGCGCTGCGCAAGCAGCTGCGCGAACTCGGCGTCGGCGAACCGGGCACCCCCGAGAGCCACCACGACGTGGTGCGCAACGAGCACCAGCAGGCCGTCCTGGCCGAGATCGAGCACCTGCGCCACCTCGCCGAACTGCTCGCCGACCCGGCCCCGATCGTCCGGGCCGCCCGGGTGCTGGCCGCCTCCCGCCCGCTGCCGGTGCTCGGCCTGCGGGCCGCCTCCGCGCAGGCCCGCGGCTTCGCGTACTTCGCCGGCAAGGTGCACCCCGACGTCCGGCTGCTCGACGAGGGCGGCTCGATGCTCGCCGACCGGCTGGAGCAGGCCGCCGCCGCCGGGGCCACCGCGCTGCTCTGCTTCGCCCTGCCGCGCTACCCGCGCGAGCTGATGGACGCCCTCGCGGTGGCCCGGGAGTGCGGCCTGACCGTGCTCACCGTCGCCGACTCGGCGTTCGCGCCGGTCGCCAAGCTCTCCGACGCGCTGCTGCCCGCCGCCGTCGGCACCGGCCTGGTCTTCGACACCGCGTGCGCGCCGATGATGCTCGGCCGGGTCCTGCTCCAGGCCATGTGCGACGAACTGCCGGGCGCCGAAGCCCGGCTGGAGGCCATCGAGCAGTCCGCGACGGCCCGTCAACTCTTCCTGGACTGACACCCTTTGTTTGCCGAATGACACCTTCTCGTCGGGTTGACGAGGGGTGGTGGGCGGGCATCTCTCCGGACAGGGAGAAAGACAGCTTGGACGGGGGAAGTCCAATGCCACCGCCGATCCACCAGATGAGACTCACCGGACGGCTCGGTTCCGGGGCCGACGAATGGTCCTGCCCGCTCTGCGGCCGCCGCATCGCCCTGCGCCGCCCGCCGCACCCCGAACTGACCGTCCTCGACCCCGGCGACGAGGAGGCCGTCCACATCGGCGTCCTGGAACCCGGTGACCCCGCCGCCGAGGCCGCCGCCGCCCGCTACGGCGTCGGCCCGGTCCAGCACATCCCGCGCCCCCCGACCCGCCCCGGCCAGCCGAACCCCGAACCCGACGCGGCCGACCGCCGCTGGCTGGCCGAGATCGGCATCGACTGGGACGGCGACGAGGCCGCCTGACGGCCGTCCGGCAGTGCGGATGTCGGCGCTCAGCGCCGAGCCTCGGTGAACGCCGTGCCCGCCCGACCGCTCGTGGATCCGGAATCCGCTTCGGCGGCGAACAGCCGGGTCGCCATTGCGGTGCGCAGTTCGGTGGCCGTCTCGACGATCTGCCGGTGCACCGCGATCTTCTCGGTGACGGCGTTCATGACCGCGACGATCTCCCGCTGCTCGTCCGGACCGGCCAACGGCAGGTGCAGTCCGGCGAGATCGCGCCCCGTGATGCTCCGGATGCCTGTGGTGCCGTGAGCCCGCATGGCGATCTGCTGCTGGGCGGAAGGGCTGGCCAGGTAGTGGGCCAGATAGCGTGGATCGATTCCGGATCTGGCCCGGATGCGGAACAGGGTGTCGCTGTAGAGCCACCCGCTCTGGAGTTCTGTCACCACGGCGGTCGCTCCCGGGCGGCCGGTTCGGATGCAGAGGATATCGTCGACCTCCAGGCGGTAACGTTCCAGCGCGGCGGACTCCGCCACCTGCCACTCCGGCGCCCCGTTGATTTCGCCGTGCGCGCCGATGTCCGGTGGGCGGACCAGGGGGATGCCGTCCGACACGGTCTCGGCCGAGTGGCGGCGTCTTGCGAATCCCGGCTGGAGGGTGCTGACGTCCTCCAGCCGGACCATGGCCCAGCTGGTCATCGTGCCCACCCTTTCAAGGCTTTGGCGAGCTCCCGGTCGACCTGTTCGGCACGGCTTCCCAATGCGTCCAGGCGGCGGAGCAGGTCGTCGACCGAGGTCTCGGAGGTCGGCGGCCGGGGGCCGGTGGACAGGTAGCGGGTGGGTAGCAGTGCGTAGTCGGTGGCGCGGAGTTCTTCGAGGTCCAAGTGCAGGCTGATGTCCGTGTGCCGGCGATCGGCGTGCCAGGATCGGTAGGCCGAAGCGATCGCCGCCACGGCGGCCCGGTCCAGACTGTTCCTACCGGCGGAACGGGTGCCGAGTTCGGTGGCATCGATCATGAGGATGCCTTCCAGCTCGTTCGGACGAGGAGACCGCAGGAACCAGATCGTGACGGGGACGCCGGTCGAGGCGAATAGGTTGCCGGGCAACGAGACGATGCATTCGACCGCCCCGGATTCGACCAGGGCCGCCCTGATCTCCTGCTCCCTCCCACCGCGAAAAGCAGCACCGGAGGGCATGACCACGGCTCCCCGCCCGCTGTCGGACAGGGACATCACCACATGTTGGACCCAGGCTAGGTCGAGCCAGCCGGTCGGCACCCCGAACGGCCAGTGCCGATCGGCCGACATGGGGGCCCCGTCCGCCCGCATGCCGAACGGAGGATTGGTGAGCACCATGTCGTACTGATGTCGGACTTCCACTCCCGGAAGCCTGGGGTCGACCAGTACCGAGGCGGGTACGGCATGGACTGCCAGGTTGAGTTCGCTCGTCCTGGCATCGCCGGCTCTGGACGTCGCACCGTGGACGGTCGGGCCGCTTTTGAGCAGCCCGGCGGCATCGACCAGCAATTCGCCCGACCGGCAGTACGGGTCGTACAGGCTGGCGGGTGCCGGACCCTGCGCGAGTACGGCGAGCATGGCCTCGCGTACGGACGACGGTGTGAAGACCTCACTGCCGCGCCGACCGTGAAGTTCGGCCGTCCGGTCCAACAGGATGTCGAATGCCAAAGGGACGTCCTGTTCGGGTGAGAGCTCATTGATCAGCCGGATCACGTAACCGAGGTCCTGATCCGGACAGTGCGAGAGGAACGAAAGACGGTGGTTCCGGCCGCCGGGGGACCTGGCGATCAGGTCGTCGATCAGCCGGGCGAGCATGTGTTCGCGCTGCCGGAGCTCCTTCCACGCGTTCTCATCGGTCCGTAGGTGCAGCAACTCCTGGAGGAGCATCGAGTAGTCGGAGAACATGAGGACTGAGCCGAACCGGTCGCCGACCTTTCCCAGCAGCAACTTGTCGATGGTCCGTCGTGCGAGGGCCGGGTCGGGGTCGGTTCGGGAGGCTGCTGCGAACCGGTCGCCGAACGTGGTGCCGTGGACCTCCTCGGGGCGGAGACTGCTGCGGGGGATCACCCGGGTGGAGAGCCAGCGGTGCACCTCGACGGCCGAAAACAACTCCTCCGCGCCAACCCGGATCGGCTTCGGGTAGTCGGGGTAGCGGCGCTGCCAGTTCGTCACCGCGGGCCGCTCCACGCCGGCACGGTCGGCGATGGCGGAGCGGGACAACAGCGGCCCAGTACCGGACGGATCGGTCATTCTGTTCTCTCCATTGGCGGGGCCGGCTCAGAAACGCGGCAGGCGTACGCCAGCACAGGTCTCCTCGTACGCGTCCAGGATCTCGGGAACACGATCCATGCTTTGGGCCTCCGCGGCCATCTCTGGATTCAGGTGGCCGAGCAGGCGGTAGATCTTCTCGCGGTCGGCCGCGAGGGGCTGCCGGTGGATCGGTTCATGGTGCGAGATCCGGTTCCGGAACTCGCGGATCTCGTCGAACTCGTGGTGGAGCGAGTCCCGGCGGCCCGAGTAGTGGGGGAACGCCCGGTGGAGGTGCGGCACCCACAGCCGCCGGTCATAGGAGTCGCCCGCGCTGAGGAGGGACACCCAGAACCCGAACGGCAGCTCGGACACGATGCCGTCGGCGCTGACGGCCACCCTGCTCCGTCGCCGACGCTTGTCGCGCGCATTTGCCACCCGGCTCCGACCGTAGGGGTTGAGGAGCACGGCCTCCCACCAGTCGGACCGTCCGAACGCCGAAGTGAGCTGATTGTGCACGGCGTTGCGCAAGGTGACTTCGAGGCACTGCAAGGGACCGAGGAACGCACCCGAGACCTCCGCGTTCCACCAGTAGAGCCGCATGGCCCGACCCACGTCGCCCCGGGCGGTCTCCACGTAACCGGCGAGCCGCTGCTCGGACAGCGCGTCACTCATCCACCGGGGCAGATCGTAAGTCACTGCGGGGCCCTCCCAGGTCCGATCGCTCTTGCGCCATCGATGGCTACTGCTAACCTGGTGGGGTAAGCCCCGGGTCCGCCTCTGCTGAGCATGCCACCCGGGGCACTGCCTTTTCTGGGCGCGCCCGGTCCGTGAACACGCCGGTGGTGAGGCGCCCCGCGAACCGATCTCCGTCAGGCGACTGTGTTCACCGTAGGGCGAGAGGGCATGCAAGTGCAAGCGCATTGGAGTGCGTGCGCTTCTGTTAATACTTAGGGGCGGCTGGTTCGGCTCGGAAGGTGTGGGGCGGGACTCTGGTCGGGCCGGTGCTGTTTGGATATATTCAGTCGCGTTCATCGTGAATGAATTCCATCCGGCAAGGAGGCTGGTCCATGGCAGAGCAGGCGAACGGCCCGCGCGAGGTCCGCGCGGCGCGGGGCACCGGGCTGAGCACGCGGGGCTGGCAGCAGGAGGCCGCCCTGCGGATGCTGATGAACAACCTGGACCCGGAGGTCGCCGAGCACCCGTCCAAGCTGGTGGTCTACGGCGGCACCGGCAAGGCGGCCCGGGACTGGCGCTCCTTCGACGCGATGGTGCGGACCCTGCGGGACCTCAAGCAGGACGAGACCATGCTGGTGCAGTCCGGCCGCCCGGTCGGCGTGATGCAGACCCACGAGTGGGCGCCGCGGGTTCTGATCGCCAACTCCAACCTGGTCGGCGACTGGGCGAACTGGGAGGAGTTCCGCCGCCTGGAGTCGCTCGGCCTCACCATGTACGGCCAGATGACCGCCGGTTCGTGGATCTACATCGGCACCCAGGGCATCCTCCAGGGCACCTACGAGACCTTCGCCGCGGTGGCGAACAAGCGCTTCGGCGGCACCCTGGCGGGCACCGTCACCCTCACCGCCGGGCTCGGCGGCATGGGCGGCGCCCAGCCGCTGGCCGTCACCATGAACGGCGGCGTGGCGATCTGCATCGACTGCGACCCGTCCCGGATCGCCCGCCGAATCGAGCACCGCTACCTCGACGTCGAGGCGACCGGCGTCGACCACGCGCTCCAGCTGGCCGTCGAGGCCCGCGACAGGCGGCAGCCGCTCTCGATCGGCCTGCTCGGCAACGCCGCCGACCTGCTGCCGCAGCTGCTCGCCGCGGACGCCCCGATCGACATCGTCACCGACCAGACCAGTGCCCACGACCCGCTCGCCTACCTGCCCACCGGCGTCGCCTTCGAGGACATGGCGGCCTACGCGGCCGAGAAGCCCGCCGAGTTCACCACCCGGGCCCGGGAGTCGATGGCCCGGCACGTGGAGGCGATGGTCGGCTTCCAGGACCGCGGCGCGGAGGTCTTCGACTACGGCAACTCGATCCGCGGCGAGGCCCAACTCGCCGGTTACGACCGGGCGTTCGCCTTCCCCGGCTTCGTCCCCGCGTACATCCGGCCGCTGTTCTGCGAGGGGAAGGGCCCGTTCCGCTGGGCCGCGCTCTCCGGCGACCCGCAGGACATCCACAAGACCGACCGGGCCGTCCTCGACCTGTTCCCGGAGAACGAGTCGCTGCACCGCTGGATCACCATGGCCCAGGAGAAGGTCCACTTCCAGGGCCTGCCCGCGCGGATCTGCTGGCTCGGCTACGGCGAGCGCGACAAGGCCGGCGAGCGGTTCAACGACATGGTGGCCTCCGGCGAGCTGTCCGCGCCGATCGTGATCGGCCGCGACCACCTGGACTGCGGCTCGGTGGCCTCCCCCTACCGGGAGACCGAGGCGATGCTCGACGGCTCGGACGCGATCGCCGACTGGCCGCTGCTCAACGCCATGGTCAACGTCGCCTCCGGCGCCTCCTGGGTCTCCGTCCACCACGGCGGCGGCGTCGGCATCGGCCGCTCGATCCACGCCGGGCAGGTCACCGTCGCCGACGGCACCGCGCTGGCCGGCGAGAAGATCCGCCGGGTGCTGACCAACGACCCCGGCATGGGCGTCATCCGGCACGTCGACGCGGGCTACGACCGGGCGGACGAGGTCGCGGCGGAGCGCGGGGTGCGCGTCCCCATGAACGAGCTGTGAGCTTCGACGCGATGTGGGCGGAGCTGCTCCCGGTGGGCCGCTCCGCCGCCACCGGCGGCTACCGGCGGCACGCCTGGAACTCCGCCGACGCCGAGTGCCGGGCCTGGTTCGAGCAGCAGGCCCGGACCCGCGGCCTGGCGTACGGGACCGACCGCAACGGCAACCAGTGGGCCTGGCACGGGGACCCGGCCGCCGGGAACGCCGTGGTCACCGGCTCGCACCTGGACTCCGTCCCCGACGGCGGCGCCTACGACGGCCCGCTCGGGGTGGTCTCCGCCTTCGCCGCGTTCGACCGACTGGTCGAGAAGGGGAGGGAGTTGACCCGCCCGCTGGGCATCGCCAACTTCGCGGACGAGGAGGGCGCCCGGTTCGGCGTCGCCTGCGTCGGCTCCCGGCTGGCCACCGGCCTGCTCGACCGGGAGGCCGCGTACGCGCTGCGCGACGCCGACGGGGTGCGGCTGCCCGACGCCATGGAGCGGGCCGGGCACGACCCGGCGCTGATCGGCGCCGACCCCGAACTGCTGGGCCGGATCGGCGCGTTCGTCGAACTCCACGTCGAGCAGGGCCGCTGCCTGACCGAGCGGCGGCCGGTCGGGGTGGCCGGGGCGATCTGGCCGCACGGGCGGTGGCGGTTCGACTTCCACGGCGAGGCCAACCACGCCGGCACCACCCTGCTCGCCGACCGTCGCGACCCGATGCTCACCTACGCCACCACCGTGCTCGCCGCCCGCAAGAAGGCCCGGCTCGCCGGGGCGCTCGCCACCTTCGGCAAGGTCGCCGTCGAACCCAACGGCACCAACGCGATCGCCTCGCTGGTCCGCGGCTGGCTGGACTCCCGGGCCCCCGACGAGCGCACCCTGCACCAGGTGGTCGGGGCGATCGAGCAGGCCGCCGCCGAACGCGGCGCCCGCGACGGCGTCCGGGTCGAGCTGACCCGCGAGTCGTACACCCCCGTGGTGGACTTCGACGCCCCGCTGCGCGACCGCCTCGCCGCCCGCCTGGACGCCCCGGTGCTGCCGACCGGCGCGGGACACGACGCCGGAATCCTGGCGTCCGCCGTCCCGACCGCCATGCTGTTCGTGCGCAACCCCAGCGGTGTCTCGCACTCCCCGGCCGAGCACGCCGAGCGCGCCGACTGCCACGCCGGGGTCGCCGCCCTGGCCGACGTACTGGAGGACCTCGCATGCCGGCCGTCGTGACGTACTGGGCCGAGCACGCCTGGCTGCCGCACCCCGGCGGCCCGGCCGTCCAGCCGGAGGTGCTGATCACCGTCGGCGCGGACGGCCGGATCGCCGAGGTCGTCCACGGCAGCGGCCCCTGCCCGGCCGGGGCGGTCCGGCTGGCCGGGCTCGCGCTGCCCGGGCAGGCCAACGCCCACTCGCACGCCTTCCACCGGGCGCTGCGCTCCACCGTCCAGGTCGGCTCCGGGACGTTCTGGACCTGGCGCGACACCATGTACCGGGTCGCCGCCGCGCTCGACCCCGACCGCTACCTGGCGCTCGCCACCGCCGTGTACGCCGAGATGGCGCTCGCCGGGATCACCGCCGTCGGCGAGTTCCACTACCTGCACCACGCGCCCGGCGGCGCCCGGTACGCCGACCCGAACGCGATGGGCGCGGCGCTGGTCGAGGCCGCCGCCCGGGCCGGCATCCGGATCACCCTGCTCGACACCTGCTACCTGTCGTCCGGCTTCGGCGCCGCGCCGACCGGTCCCCAACTGCGCTTCTCCGACGGGGACGCCGACGCCTGGGCCGAGCGCGCCGACGCGCTGAAGGGCGCCGGGCACGCCCGGATCGGCGCCGCCGTGCACAGCGTCCGGGCGGTGCCCGCCGAGCAGTTGGGCACCGTCGCGCGGTGGGCCGCGACCCGCGGCGCCCCGCTGCACGTCCACCTCTCCGAGCAGACCGCCGAGAACGACGCCTGCCTGGCCGCCCACGGCGTCACCCCCACCCGGCTGCTCGCCGACCACGGCGTCCTCGGCCCGCGCACCTCCGCCGTGCACGCCACCCACCTCACCGACCAGGACGTCCGGCTGCTCGCCGAGTCCGGCACCACGATCTGCATGTGCCCCACCACCGAACGGGACCTCGCCGACGGCATCGGTCCCGCCCGGCGGCTCGCCTCGGCCGGCTGCCCGGTCACGCTCGGCTCCGACAGCCACGCCGTGATCGACCCGTTCGAGGAGGCCCGCGCCCTGGAGCTCGACGAGCGCCTGCGCACCCGCACCCGCGGCCACTGGACGGCGGCCGACCTGCTCCGGGCGGGCGGCGCGGACGGCCACGCCTCGCTCGGCTGGCCCGAGGCCGGGCGCCTGGAGGCCGGTGCGCTCGCCGACTTCTGCGTGATCGCCCTCGACTCGGTCCGCACCGCCGGGCCGCCGCCCCTGCTCGGCGCCGAGACCGCGGTCTTCGCGGCGGGCGCGGCCGACGTCCGCCACCTGGTGGTCGGCGGCCGGCACGTGGTCAGGGACGGGGTGCACCAGCTCGTCCCGGAGACCGGGCGCGCCCTCGCGGCGGCCGTCGGCGCCCTGCGGTGACGGCCCGCCCCCGGAAGCACGACCGATCAAGGAACGGACCCCCATGAGCCTGCTCATCAGCAACATCGGTTCGCTGGTCACCAACGACCCCGCCCTCGGCGCGGGCCCGCTCGGACTGCTGGCCGACGCCGCCGTGGTGGTGGACGGCGACCGCGTCGCCTGGGTGGGCCCGGACGCGGACGCGCCCGCCGCCGACGAGCACACCGACGCGGGCGGACGGGCGCTGCTGCCCGGGTTCGTGGACAGCCACGCGCACCTGCTGTTCGCGGGCGACCGCACCGCCGAGTTCAGCGCCCGGATGTCGGGCCTGCCGTACGGCGCGGGCGGCATCCGGACCACCGTCGCCGCGACCCGGGCCGCCTCGGACGCCGAGCTGAACGCCAACCTGACCCGCTACCTGGCGGAGATGCTGCGCCAGGGCACCACCACCGTCGAGGTGAAGTCCGGCTACGGGCTGAGCACCGAGGACGAGGCGCGGGCCCTGCGGATCGCCGCCGGGCACACCGCCGAGACCACCTACCTGGGGGCGCACGTGGTGGCCCCCGAGTACGCCGACGACCCGGCCGGGTACGTCGAGCTGGTGACCGGCGAGATGCTGGCCGCCTGCGCGCCGTACGCCCGCTGGGTCGACGTGTTCTGCGAGCGCGGCGCGTTCGACGGCGACCAGGCCCGGGCGGTGCTGACCGCCGGGATGGCGCAGGGACTGCGGCCCAGGGTGCACGCCAACCAGCTGGGCCACGGCCCCGGCGTGCAGCTGGCGGTGGAGCTGGGCGCCGCCTCCGCCGACCACTGCACCCACCTGACCGACGCGGACGTCGCCGCGCTGGCCGGGAGCGAGACCGTCGCCACGCTGCTGCCGGGCGCCGAGTTCTCCACCCGGGCGCCCTACCCGGACGCCCGGCGGCTGCTGGACGCGGGCGCCGCCGTCGCGCTGTCCACCGACTGCAACCCGGGCTCCAGCTTCACCAGCTCGATGCCGTTCTGCGTGGCCGTCGCCGTCCGCGAGATGGGCCTGACCCCCGACGAGGCGGTGCACGCCGCCACCGCGGGCGGCGCGCTCGCGCTGCGCCGCCCCGACGTGGGCCGGATCGCCCCCGGGGCCCGGGCCGACCTGCACCTGCTGGACGCGCCCTCGCACGTCCACCTGGCGTACCGGCCGGGCGTCCCGCTGACCGCCGCGGTGTGGCAGGGCGGGGTCAGGAAGGTCTGACGCGCGGCGTCAGCGCCCGTCGCCCAGCAGCGTGCCGATCCGGCGGCGGGCGGCGAACAGGCCGGCGCCCGCCGCGATCGCCAGCAGGCCCTGGACGGCGAAGTACCAGGTCGAGCCGACCACGTCGTCACCCAGCAGCAGCTGGGCGACGGCGGCCACGCAGTCGCCCGCGGTGACGGCGAGGAACCAGACGCCCATCATCTGGCTGGCGTACTTGGCGGGCGCCAGCTTGGTGGTGACGGACAGGCCGACCGGGGAGAGGGTCAGCTCACCGACGGTCTGGACCAGGTAGACCACGGCCAGCCAGAGCGGGGAGACCTTGACGCCGCCGGAGGCCGCGGCCATCGCCAGCATCATCACCAGGAAGGACGCGCCGATCATCAGCAGGCCGAAGGCGAACTTCGCGGTGGTGGAGGGGTTGCGCCCGCGCCGGGCGGCGGCGTTCCACAGCCAGGCGAAGACCGGGGCCAGCGCCATGATGTACAGCGGGTTCAGCGACTGGAACCAGCTGGAGGGGAAGGAGAAGCCGAACAGGCTCCCGGCGGTGTTCTGATCGGCGAACACGCTCAGGGTCGAGCCGGACTGGTCGTAGATCATCCAGAACACGGCGGCGGCCAGGAAGAACCACAGGTAGCCGCCCACCCGGGACCGCTCCGGCCGGGTCAGCTCCGGGTCGCGGCGGATCCGGGCGAACACCAGGACGGGGGCGGCCAGGCCGATCAGCGACAGCGGCCAGAGCACCCAGGAGACGGTGAAGTGCCCGCTGACCGCGACCACGCCGTAGAACACGGCGGCGGCGGCCAGCCAGAGCGCCGCCTTGCGCAGCAGCGCCAGGCCCTCGGTGCGGGGCAGCGGCGAGGCGACGACGTCCGAGCGCGGGCTGAGGTGGCGGGTGCCCAGCAGGTACTGGATCAGGCCGAGCGCCATGCCGACGCCCGCGAGCGCGAAGCCCAGGTGCCAGTTCACCTGCTGGCCCACGGTGCCGATCACCAGCGGCGCCAGGAAGCTGCCGAGGTTGATGCCCATGTAGAAGATGGTGAAGCCGCCGTCGCGGCGCGCGTCGTCGTCCTTGTCGTAGAGCTGGCCGACCATCGTGGAGATGTTGGCCTTCAGCAGGCCGGAACCGATCGCGATCGGGACCAGGCCGGCGAAGAAGAACACCTCGCTGGGCACGGCGAGCATGAAGTGCCCGACCATGATGATCAGTCCGCCGAGGGCGACGGTGCGCCGGGCGCCGAGCAGCCGGTCGGCGATCCAGCCGCCGGGCACCGCGAGCAGGTAGACCATGGCGCTGTAGACCGAGACCACCGCGGTGCTGAGGGCGATGCCCTTCTCCAGGCCGCCGTCGGCGTGGGTCGCGGTCATGTAGACCAGCAGCAGCGCGCGCATGCCGTAGAAGCTGAAGCGCTCCCAGGTCTCGGTCATGAAGAGGGTGGCCAGGCCGCGGGGGTGGCCGAGGAAGGTCCGCCCCGAGGGGGGAGAGGGCCGTGCCTCGGTCTCCAGGGTGGTCGAAGCCATGCTGATTCCTTGCCTGTTTTCTCGGGTTCCCCACCACAGTAAGTCGCGAGTTCGGGTGACTGCGGAGCGTGAATGGTATGCGGAAGGTAAAGTCTGGCGGCCATGCACCGTGCATTTTGATGCCTCGGGCGAAGAATTGCCTGTGATCCCAAGGGTCGTGCGAAGAATGTCCGTTAAAGCGCAGTTGTCGCCGGAGGGGCCCGTGGAATGCCGGTGATCACCGGCTGTGACAGTGTTCACAGCGCCCGGCCCGGGCGTGCCGGGACGGCCGGAGACCCTCTGATCGGCGGCCTCCGCGCGGTCTACCATCCCCCTATGACCTGTGTGCTGCTGGCCGAGGACGACCCGGCAATCTCCGAACCGCTGGCCCGCGCCCTGCGCCGCGAGGGCTACGAGGTGCTCGTCCGCGAGGACGGACCGGCCGCGCTGGGCGCCGGCCTCAGCGAGGACGTCGACCTGATCGTGCTCGACCTCGGGCTCCCCGAGATGGACGGCCTGGAGGTGTGCCGACGGCTGCGCGCCGACGGCAAGAGCTTCCCGGTCCTGGTGCTCACCGCCCGCGCCGACGAGGTGGACACCGTGGTCGGCCTGGACGCCGGCGCCGACGACTACGTCACCAAGCCGTTCCGGCTGGCCGAACTGCTGGCCCGGGTCCGGGCCCTGCTCCGGCGCGGCAACGTGGACCAGCTGACCACCGGCGCGCACGGCGTGAAGATCGACATCGAGTCGCACCGCGCCTGGCTCGGCGAGGAGGAACTCACGCTCTCCGCCAAGGAGTTCGAGCTGCTGCGGGTGCTGGTGCGGGACGCCGGACGGGTCGTCACCCGCGAGGAGATCATGCGCCAGGTCTGGGACACCACCTGGTGGACCTCCACCAAGACCCTGGACATGCACATCTCCTGGCTGCGCAAGAAGCTCGGCGACGACGCCGCGAACCCGCGCTACATCGCCACCGTGCGGGGCGTGGGCTTCCGCTTCGAGAAGAACTGACCGCCCGGGAAGGCTTCCGAGAAGACTTCCGAGAAGAGTCCGAGAAGGACCGACCGAAGGACCGCCCGGCGTGAAGCGCAGGATGATCAACTCGCTGCTGGGCGTGGTCCTGGTGGTGGTCGCGGTGTTCTGCGTGCCGCTGGCCCTGATCGAGAAGCAGTCGATCGTCAACGCCGCCAACGACCGGGTGGACGCGGTGGCGGTCCGGGTGCTCGGGCTGGTCGAGAGCCGGCTCGCCGCGGGCGAGCCGGTCAGCGGCGAGAAGTTCGCCGCCGTCGTCACCGACGAGTACTACGTCACCGTGGACATCCCGGGACAGCGGCAGATCGCCCTCGGCCGTCCCGTCGAGGGCGACGCGCTGACCGCCACCGAGACCGGCGGCAGCGGGGAGACCGTCACCGCCGCGCAGTCCCGCACCGCGCTCGACCACGAGATCGGCAACATGCTGCTGCTGCTCGGCGTGGTCGCGCTGCTCGCCGTGCAGGCCGCCGTGGCGCTCGCCGTCTGGCAGGCCAAGCGGCTGGCCCGGCCGCTCACCGAGCTCGCCGAGACCGCCGAGCGGCTGGGCTCCGGCGACCCCCGCCCGCAGGGCCGCCGCTACGGCGTGCCCGAACTCGACCGGATCGCCGAGGTGCTGGACACCAGCGCCGAGCGGATCGCCCGGATGCTCACCGCCGAGCGCCGCCTCGCCGCCGACGCCTCGCACCAGCTGCGCACCCCCCTCACCGCGCTCTCGATGCGGCTGGAGGAGATCACCGCGCTCGCCGAGGACCCCGGCACCGTCCGGGAGGAGGCCGCGATCGGCCTCCAGCAGGTCGAGCGGCTCACCGACGTGGTGCAGCGGCTGCTCACCAACCAGCGCGACCCCAACAGCCCCACCGCGGTGACCTTCGGGCTCGACGAGGTGATCAAGCAGCAGGTCGAGGAGTGGGGGCCCACCCTGCGCGACGGCGGGCGGCGGCTGGTCATCGAGGGCCTGCGCGACGCCCGGGTGATCGGCACCCCCGGCACCGTCGCCCAGGTGCTCGCCACCCTGATCGAGAACTCGCTGATGCACGGCGCCGGCACCATCACCCTGCGGGTGCGCCGCTCCGGCAGCTCGGTGGTCGCCGAGGTCCAGGACGAGGGCGCGGGCGTCCCGCGCGAACTGGGCAACCGGGTCTTCGAGCGGGCGGTCAGCGGCCGCAACTCCACCGGCATCGGGCTGGCCGTCGCCCGGGACCTCGCCGAGGCCGACGGCGGCCGCCTCGAACTGCTGTCGCTGCGACCGCCGGTGTTCGCGCTGTTCCTCGCCCACGGGGGCGAGTGAGGGCGGGGCGGCGGGGACGGAGGGCGGGCGGGCTCAGTTCGCCAGGGTGCGGCTCGGCGGGGCGGCCAGCAGCAGCTCGGCCTCCTGCACCACGGCGGGCTCCTCCAGCTCCGGCATCGCCTTGAACACCCAGGTCCGGTAGGAGACGAAGCGGAACACGGTGGCCACCACCAGGCCCAGCAGCTTGCCGCCCAGCTTCTCGAACGGGGTGTCCAGGCCCAGCACGTACTGGGTGAAGCCCAGGGTGCCGGTCTCGATCAGCATGCCGATGCCGCTGAACACCAGGAAGAGGGTGATCTCCCGCTTGCGGGAGGCGGCGTCGCGGTCCCGGTACAGCCAGTACCGGTAGCCCAGGTAGTTGGTGGCGATCGCCACCAGCGTCGCGGCGATGTTGGAGCGCAGCGAGGCCAGGCCGAAGCCGTTGGTGAGGACCCAGAACAGCCCGAAGTTGACCACCACGCCGGTGGCGCCGATGACGGCGAAGCCGATCGCCTCCAGGGACAGGCCGCGCATCCGCTGGGTGAACGGGGGACGCGTCTCGGTGCTGCTCGTCATCCGGGCTGTCTCCGTATGCTTCACATGATCGGATAAGTGGTGTTCTACGATCCGGCCCACCAGGCTACCGGCAATCCCTGAGAGCACGCCCCCGCCCCCGGAGCACCCCGTCCGCCGCGCTCCGGCGCACGCCGCCGCACCCCGTCCGCCGCCCGCCGGGGCACCCCCGGCGCGCTCCGGCGCCCGCCGGTGCCGAGCCCTCCGACCGGCCCGGATATCCTGGAGCGCGTGACTGTAGCGGGCAATGCGAACTTTCCAGTGGTCGGAGTCATCGGCGGCGGGCAGCTCGCCCGCATGATGCACCAGGCGGGCATCCCGCTGGGCATCCGCTTCAAACTCCTCGCCGACACCCCCCAGGAGTCGGCCGCGCAGGTGGTCGGCACCACCGTGCTCGGCGACTACCGCGACCTCGACACGCTGCGGGCCTTCGCCGCCGACTGCGACGTGATCACCTTCGACCACGAGCACGTGCCCACCGAGCACCTGCGCACCCTCCAGGCCGAGGGCGTCGCCGTCCGCCCCGGCCCGGACGCGCTGGTCAACGCCCAGGACAAGGGCGTCATGCGGGCCAGGCTCGACTCCATCGGCGTCCCCTGCCCCCGGCACCGGCTGGTCGCCGACCCGGCCGACGTCACCGCCTTCGCGGAAGAGGGCGAGGGCTACCCCGTCGTGCTGAAGACCGTCCGCGGCGGCTACGACGGCAAGGGCGTCTGGGTCGTCGCCGACGAGACCGAGGCCGCCGCCCCCTTCCTGGCCGGCGTCCCCGTGCTGGCCGAGGAGAAGGTCGACTTCCTGCGCGAACTCGCCGCCAACGTGGTGCGCTCGCCCAGCGGCCAGGCCGTCGCCTACCCGGTGGTCGAGTCCGTCCAGGAGAACGGCATCTGCGCCGAGGTCACCGCCCCCGCGCCCGACCTCGACCCGGCCCTCTCCGACGAGGCCCAGCAGCTCGCCCTGCGGATCGCCGGCGAGCTCGACATCACCGGCCACCTCGCCGTCGAGCTGTTCCAGACCCGCGACGGCCGCATCCTGGTCAACGAACTCGCCATGCGCCCGCACAACTCCGGCCACTGGTCCCAGGACGGCGCCGTCACCTCCCAGTTCGAGAACCACCTGCGGGCCGTCCTCGACCTCCCGCTCGGCGACCCGCGCCCCCGCGCCAGGTGGACCGTCATGGTCAACGTCCTCGGCGGCGACTACCCCGACATGTACCGGGCGTTCCTGCACTGCATGGCCCGCGACCCCGGCCTCAAGATCCACATGTACGGAAAGGACGTGAAGCCCGGCCGCAAGGTCGGCCACGTCAACGTCTTCGGGGACGACCTCGAAGACGTCCGCGAGCGCGCCCGCCACGCGGCCGCCTACCTGCGAGGAACGATCACCGAGTGACTTCCCTCCCCTCCTGCCGGAGGGGGTTCCCCTCAGCCTCGCGGCCGAGCCGTCGCGCGTGAGCGCGGCGGTGGGACGACTTCCTGCTTCACCGACGACTGCCCGCCCGGAGTGCTCCGTTGAGGTCCTACGCCGTCTCCACAGGCTGCAACCGCCAGTCCGGCGGCCAGGATGTTGCGTGCCGCGTTGACGTCCCGGTCGTGGACGGCGCCGCAGGCGCACTCCCACGTGCGCACGTGCAGCGGCAGGCAGGTGCGGCGGGCGCCACAGGACGAGCAGAGCTTCGAGCTGGGGAACCACCGGTCGACGGTGACCAGTTCGCGGCCGTACCAGACGCACTTGTAGGCGAGCATCGCCCGCAGTTCGGCCCAGCCCGCGTCGGCGATCGACCGGGAGAGCCTGCGATTTCCGAGCAGATCGCGGACCGACAGTCCCTCGACCACGACCGTTTGGTTCTCACGGACGAGCCGAGTGGTCAGCTTGTGCAGGAAGTCCCGGCGCCGGTCGGCGATCCGGGCATGAACACGGGCGACCTTACGTCGGGCCTTCTCCCGGTTCGCCGAACCCGCGGCTTTCCGCGACAGCTCCCGTTGTGCCCGGACCAGGCGTGTGCGCTCGCGCCGCTCGTGCCCGGGGTTGCGGACCTTCTCCCCGGTGGAGAGCGCGACCAGATCGCTGACGCCCAGGTCCACACCCACAGCACGGTCGAGGACGGGCAGGTGTCGAACCGTCGGGTCCTCGCACAGCACCGAGACGAACCAGCGCCCTGCAGCATCACGCGAAACGGTCACCGTGGACGGAACCGCCCCCTCGGGCAGCGGTCGCGACCAGCGGATGTCCAGCGGCTCGGCCATCTTCGCCAGTGTCAATCGCCCCTCCCGGTAGCGGAACGCCGAACGGGTGTACTCGGCGGCGTCCCGCGACCTCTTCCTCGCCTTGAACCGCGGGTGCCCGGCCCGTCGGGTGAGGAAGTTCGTGAACGCCGCCTGCAGGTGACGCAGTGCCTGCTGCAGGGGCACGCACGACACCTCGTTGAGGAACGCCAGCTCCTCTGTCCGCTTCCAACCCGTCAGCATCGCCGACGTCGCTCCGTACCCCACCCGCTCCTGCCGCCGCTCCCACGCCTCCACGCGGGCCGCCAACGCCCTGTTCCACACCAGCCGCACGCAACCGAACGTCCGCGACAACTCCGCCGCCTGCTCCCCGTTCGGATAGCAGCGGTACTTGAACGCCCGCTTCACGTGCACCGTCACCACGGCTGACACGTTAGAACCCCCCACTGACACCACGTCGTACCGCACGTCGCCCCGGGCCGAAGCCGGGGCACCCACGAAAGGACCGCCATGACCAAGTCCCCCCTTGTCGGCATCGTGATGGGCTCCGACTCCGACTGGCCCGTGATGGAGGCCGCCGCGCAGGCGCTGGACGAGTTCGAGATCCCGTACGAGGTCGACGTGGTCTCCGCGCACCGGATGCCGCGCGAGATGGTCGCCTACGGCGAGCGGGCGCACGGGCGCGGGCTGAAGGCGATCATCGCCGGGGCGGGCGGGGCCGCGCACCTGCCGGGGATGCTGGCCTCGGTGACGCCGCTGCCGGTGATCGGCGTCCCGGTGCCGCTGCGCTACCTGGACGGGATGGACAGCCTGCTGTCGATCGTCCAGATGCCGGCCGGGGTGCCGGTGGCGACCGTCTCGGTGGCGGGCGCGCGCAACGCGGGCCTGCTCGCGGTCCGGATGCTGGCCGCGTTCGACCCCGAACTCGCCGAGAAGATGGTCGAGTTCCAGGCCGAGCTGAACAACCAGGCCACCGAGAAGGGCCGCAAGCTGCGCGCCAAGGTGGCGGGCAACGACTCCTTCGGCTTCGGCAAGTAGGCGCGTAAGTAAGCACGTGGGCGAGCGGGCCGGGTGGCCCCTCCCGGCCCCCTCCCGAGGGAGGGGGCCGGGCCGGTCAGCCGGTGCCGAACCGGCCGGCGGTGACTGCGGTGACGAAGGTG
>NZ_JBIVKJ010000028.1:0-43308 GCF_044750705.1 Kitasatospora sp. NPDC088783 | reverse complement strand
ACGAAGGTGTGCCAGGCGGCGGCGGGGAAGTGCAGGACCGGGCCGTCGGGGTCCTTGGAGTCGCGGACGTGGCCGGGGTGGGCGTCGTCCACCTCGATGCACTCGCCGCCGTCGGCGTTGCTGTAGCTGCTCTTCCGCCAGCGGCGGTTCTCTGCCGGGTGTATCAAGGGCCTGTCCTCTCGGGTCAGCCGGTGCCGAACCGGCCGGCGGTGACTGCGGTGACGAAGGTGTGCCAGGCGGCGGCGGGGAAGTGCAGGACCGGGCCGTCGGGGTCCTTGGAGTCGCGGACGTGGCCGGGGTGGGCGTCGTCCACCTCGATGCACTGGCCGCCGTCGTTGTTGCTGTAGCTGCTCTTGCGCCAACGGCGCGCCTCGGCCGGGGCGTTGAGGTCAGGGTGCATCAGAAGCCAGTCCTTCCAGCATCGATCTGATCGTGAGCTCGGAGTCCTGCGGGGGCAGTGCCTGAGCCCGTAGTAGATCGTAGAGCCACTGCCGCTCCGCGATGTCCGAGGTCGTCTCGAAGATTGTTCCCGCGCGGCTGCTCTCCTCGTACGCGAGCCGGTCGCCGCCCGGCAGCGTGAGCAGCGTCATCGAGGAAGCCTCGGAGTGCCCGCCGGACTTGAACGGGAGCACCTGCACGACCACGTTGGGCAGCGTGGCCGCGTCGAGGATCGCCCGCAGCTGCTCGGCCATCACCGCAGGGCCGCCGTAGAAACGCTGGAACGCGTACTCGTCCAGGATGAACCAGTACCGGCACTCCGAGCTGCGCAGCCGGAGCTGGAGGCCCATCCGGGCCCGGACCCGCTCCTCCACCTCCTCCTCCGGCGCGTAGGGGAGGCCACTGCGCAGCGCGTGCCGGGCGAACGCCTCGGTCTGGAGCAGGCCGTTCACGTTGGGGCTGTAGGACTCGTGGACGATTGCCTGGTCCGCGAGGGTCAGGAACTCCTGGTACTTCGCCGGGTGGTCCTCCCGCAGCGCCAGCGGGAGCAGCCGGACGAAGAGGCCGTCGGTCCGGAAGACCTGGTCCAGCATCTCCGACAGCCCCCGGGGCACCCTGACGTCCCCGTTCTCGACCCGGGACAGCGTGCTGACGGAGAAGTGCACCCCCTCGGCGAGCTTGACGAGGGACCAGCCGAGTTCCGCGCGCCGCCGTCGGATCTCGGCCCCGTAGAAGTGCCGCGCACTCCGAGACGGGTCGACTTCTCGCTCCGGGAAGCTCATGGCCTTCCCCTCCCTGTTGGGCGATCCGCACGCCACGGCCCCCGGGAACCCGCCGTCCGGCGTCCCGTCCACCGGGCGTCTGCGCCGTTCAGCTTAGCGGCGAAGCGTGACGCGACGAGTACGGAACGTGGTAATTCCCTTGGTGGGAAACCCCGCTGAGCGAGGGTCGGACCGCGCGGGCCCCGGCGCCCCGACCGGTCGACGCGCCGGGGATGACCTTTCCCCCGGCTCGGCGGTAGAACGGGGGCATGACCCCCGAACTGCTCGACCGCGCCCGGGCCGTCCTGCGCACCACGCCGGTGGTGGACGGCCACAACGACCTGCCGTGGGCGATGCGCGCCCAGGCCGGGTACGACCTCGACGCCGTCGACCTGACGGCCGACCAGAGCCACCGGCTGCACACCGACTTCGGCCGCCTGCGGGCGGGCGGGGTCGGCGCGCAGTTCTGGTCGGTGTACGTGCCCGCCGAACTGGCGGGCGACAGCGCGGTCAGCGCGACGCTGGAGCAGATCGACTTCGTCCGGGCGATGACCGAGCGCCACCCCGGGCACCTGCGGCTCGCGCTGACCGCCGACGACCTGGAGACCGCCCGCGCCGAGGGCCGGATCGCCTCGCTGATGGGCGCCGAGGGCGGCCACTCCATCAACTCCTCGCTGGCCACCCTGCGCGCGCTGTACGAGCTGGGCGTGCGCTACCTGACCCTCACCCACAACTCCAACGTGCCCTGGGCCGACTCCGCCACCGACGAGCCCGCGCACGGCGGGCTCACCGCGTTCGGCGAGGAGGTGGTCCGGGAGATGAACCGGCTCGGCATGCTGGTCGACCTCTCGCACGTCTCGGCCGACACCATGCGCGACGCGCTGCGGGTCTCCGAGGCCCCGGTGGTCTTCTCGCACTCCTCCGCCCGCGCCGTCTGCGACCACCCGCGCAACGTCCCGGACGACGTGCTGACCGCGCTGGCCGCCAACGGCGGCGTCGTGATGGCCACCTTCGTGCCCAAGTTCGTGCTGCCCGCCGCCATCGAGTGGACGCTCGCCGCCGACGCCAACATGCGCGCCAAGGGACTGCACCCGCTGGAGACCACCCCCGAGGCGATGGCCGTGCAGCGCGCCTACGAGGCCGAGCACCCCCGCCCGACCGCCACCGCCGCGACCGTCGCCGACCACCTCGACCACCTGCGGGAGGTGGCCGGCATCGACCACGTCGGCCTCGGCGGCGACTACGACGGCACCGCGTTCACCCCGTCCGGCCTGGAGGACGTCTCCGGCTACCCGGTGCTGGTCGCCGAACTGCTGCGCCGCGGCTGGTCCGAGGCCGACCTCGCCAAACTGACCTGGCACAACGCCGTCCGGGCGCTGCGCGGCGCCGAGACGGCCGCCAGCCGGCTGCGGGCCGAGCGCCGCCCCTCGATCGCCACCCGGGAGCAGCTGGACGGCGCATGAGCGACGGACTTGACCTCGCCCCTGGGGCAGGCCCGAACGTGGCCGGTGCGGAGGAGGAACGGCTGCTCACCACCGGTGAGTTCGCCCGACGCGGCCTGCTGTCGCCGAAGGCGCTGCGGCTGTACGACCGGCAGGGGCTGCTGCCGCCGGACCGGATCGACCCGGACAGCGGCTACCGCTACTACCGGCCGGAGCGGCTGGCCACCGCGCGGCTGATCGTCCGGCTGCGCGGCCTGGACATGCCGCTGGCCACCGTCGCCGAGGTGCTCGCCCTGCCGGGCCCCGCGGCGGCGGAGCGGGTCGCCGCGTACTGGGCCGCCGTCGAACGGCGGACCGCCTCGCAGCGGACGCTGGCCGACCACCTCCGCGTCCAACTGAGCGGACTCGAAGGGATCGACGAGATGTACCGGATCGAACAGCGGGACGTGCCCGAGCAGCTGGTGCTCACCGAGCAGCGCCGCGCCAAGCCGGAGGAGCTGGACTGCTTCATCCCGGAGGCCACCGCCCGGCTGGCGGCCGTCGCGGCGGCCCACGGCGGCGTCGCGGCTGCCCCGTTCGTGATCTACCACGGGCAGGTCGACGAGGACAACGACGGCCCGGTCGAGGTCTGCGTCCCGGTCGACCCGGCCCGCGCCGCGGGCCTGACCGCCGCGCACCGCGTCGAACCCGCGCACCGGGAGGCGTACACCAGGATCACCAAGGCGCAGGTCGAGTACCCGCAGATCCTCAGCGCCTACGACGCGGTCTGCGCCTGGACGGAACGGAACGGCAGCCCGCGTACCGGCGCGGGCCGGGAGGTCTACTTCGCCGACTGGGCCGCCGCCGCGCCGTCCGACCAGGTCTGCGACATCGCCTTCCCGATCGGGGGCTGAGCCGGCGTCAGAGCCTCGGCAGCTCGATCGCCGGGCAGCGGTCCATCACCATGTCCAGCCCGGCCGCGCGGGTGCGGGCGAAGGCGTCCTCGTCGACGACGCCGAGCTGGAACCAGACGGCCTTCGCGCCCGCCGCCACCGCCTGGTCGGCGACCGGGCCGGCCAGCGCGGAGTTCACGAACACGTCCACCACGTCCACCGGGAAGGGGACCTCGGCGAGCGAGGCGTAGCCCGGCTCGCCGAGCACCGTCTCGGCCTTCGGGTGCACCGGCACGATCCGCTTCCCGGCCCGCTGGAGCACCCGGGCCACGCCGTACGCGGCGCGCGCGGTGTTGTTCGACAGGCCGACCACGGCCCAGGTGTCGCCGGAGGAGGTGAGGATCTTCCGGACGGTGGCGTCGTCTCCGTAGCTCATGCCGCTGAGAACGGACGGCCGGGCCCGGGCATTCCGGGCCCGGCCGTCCGGGTGCGCCCGGGGGCTACTCCACGGGCGGGCGGCCCATCGCCCGGTACGTCCAGCCGGCGGCCCGCCAGGCCTCGCCGTCCAGCACGTTGCGGCCGTCCACCAGGTGGCGCTCGGCGACCACCGCGCCGACCTCCGCCGGGTCCAGCTCGCGGAACTCCTGCCACTCCGTCAGGTGCAGCACCACGTGCGCGCCCTCGGCGGCCTCCAGCGGGGTGGCCGCGTAGGACAGGCCGGGGAACATCTTGCGGGCGTTGTCCATCGCCTTCGGGTCGTAGACCGTGACCTGGGCGCCCTGGAGCTGGATCTGCCCGGCCACGTTCAGCGCGGGCGAGTCCCGGATGTCGTCCGAGTTCGGCTTGAACGCCGCGCCCAGCACCGCGACCCGGCGGCCCAGGAAGCCGCCGCCGCACTGCTCGCGGGCCAGCTCCACCATCCGGGAGCGGCGCCGCATGTTGATCGAGTCGACCTCGCGCAGGAAGGTCAGCGCCTGGTCCGCGCCCAGCTCCCCGGCCCGCGCCATGAACGCCCGGATGTCCTTGGGCAGGCAGCCGCCGCCGAAGCCCAGGCCCGCGTTCAGGAACTTCCGGCCGATCCGGTCGTCGTACGAGAGCGCCTTGGAGAGCTGCACCACGTCGGCGCCGGCGCTCTCGCAGACCTCCGCCATCGCGTTGATGAACGAGATCTTGGTGGCCAGGAAGGAGTTCGCGGCGGCCTTCACCAGCTCGGCGGTCGGGAAGTCGGTCACCACGAACGGCACCCCGTCCGAGATCGGCCCCGCGTACACCTCGCGCAGCACCCGCTCGGCGTGCTCGCTGCGCACGCCGACCACCAGCCGGTCCGGGTGCAGGGTGTCGCCGACCGCGAAGCCCTCGCGCAGGAACTCCGGGTTCCAGGCCAGCTCGGCCCCCGCCCCGACCGGGGCCAGCTCGGCCAGCCGGTCCGCCAGCCGGTTCGCCGAGCCCACCGGCACGGTCGACTTGCCGACCACCAGCACCGGCCGCTCCAGCAGCGGGGCCAGCGACTCCAGCGCGGAGTCCACGTAGCTCATGTCGGCCGCGAACTCGCCCTTGCGCTGCGGGGTGTTCACGCAGAGGAAGTGCACGTCGCCGAAGGCCGCGACCTCCTCCCAGGAGTCGGTGAACCGCAGCCGGCCGCTGGAGCCCTCGTGGCCCGCCACGTGCTTCAGCAGCAGCTCGGACAGCCCCGGCTCGTACATCGGCACCCGGCCCGCGGCCAGCGCCGTGAGCTTGTCCCGGTCCACGTCCAGCCCCAGGACCTCGAACCCGAGCTCCGCCATGCACGCGGCATGCGTCGCGCCCAGGTAGCCGGTGCCGATCACCGTGATGCGGGGAGCCACGCGCGTTCCCTTCGATCCGGGCCGTACCAGGGGTGAGCGACGGCCGCAGCCACTGATGGTAGCCGCACCGCCGGGCGCCGCGGATGCCCCGGTTTCGCGGTTTTCGCTCGAAGGTCTGTACGGAAGGTTCACAATGCCGCCATGACTTCCAAGGGGCGGGGCGGCGGGCCGGACGAGGACCCCGGTCCGCTGAGCATCTTCGGCCGCGACGAGCACGGGGGCGGCGGCGACGACGGTGACGGGAACCACGACGGCGGGGAGTCCGGCGCCGCGGCGGACGGACCGCGCCGTCGGCGGCGGGGGCGGCGGCTGCTGGTGTGGACGCTGGCGGTGCTGCTGGTGCTGGCGGGCGGGGCGTTCGGCGGGCTGCTGTGGGCGGCCGACCACTACGCCTCCTCGGTGCGGCGCATCCCGGACGCCTTCCCGACCGTACCGGCCGCCGAGCAGCCCCCGGCCGTCCCGCACACCGGCCAGACCTTCCTGCTGGTCGGCCTGGACGCCCGCTCCGACCAGCCGACCACCGGCAGGGACGCCAAGGCCCCGGCCTGGCAGGCGGGGGCCCAGCGCAGCGACACCATGATGCTGATGCACATCTCGGCGGACCGGAAGTCCGTCTCGCTGGTCTCCATCCCGCGCGACACCTGGGTGCCCGTCCCCGGCCACGGCAAGGCGAAGATCAACGCCGCCTACTCCTGGGGCGGCCCGGCGCTGACGGTCCAGACCGTCCAGGACCTCACCAAGATCAAGATCGACCACCTCGCGGTGATCGACTGGAACGGCTTCCGGGCCCTCACCGACGCGGTCGGCGGCGTCGACATCACCGTCCCGCGCACCATCGAGGCCAAGGGCGACGCCCGCGAGTGGCTGGCCGGCACCCACCACATGGACGGCGCCGAGGCGCTGCTCTACGTCCGCGAGCGCCACGGCCTGCCCAACGGAGACCTCGACCGCACCAAGCGCCAGCAGAACTTCCTGCGCGCCCTGATGCTCCGGACCATGGACTCCGGCACCCTCTCCAGCCCGGCCAAGCTCACCGGCCTGCTCGGCACCATCGGCGACGTCGCCAGCGTCGACGACCGCCTCAGCAACACCGACCTCTACGACCTGGCCTGGAGCCTGCGCGACGTCCGCCCCGACGGCGTCCACTTCATGAACGCCCCCTTCGGCGGCTTCGACACCATCGACGGCCAGGCGGTGGTCCTGATGGACGACGGCGCCGCGGGCGTGCTGTGGAACGCCATGCGCACCGACCGGATGGACGACTACCTCGCCCAGCACCGCACCAGCGCCGACACCCTCGGCGAGAACGTCAGCTGACCCGCCCGCCCCTGTTGCCCCGGTCACCTGCCGCCCGGGCGGCGGCGACCCTAGGATGAGCACTACTTAACGGTAATTAACGCGAGGGGCGAGCAACATGGCGGGCAACTCCGGGGCGGACTTCGACCTCTACCGGCTCGGCGAGGAGCACGAGATGCTCCGGGAGTCGGTGCGTGCGCTGGCGGAGGCGAAGATCGCTCCGTTCGCGGCGGCGGTGGACGAGGAGGGGCGTTTCCCGCAGGAGGCGTTGGACGCGTTGCGGGCGGCGGACCTGCACGCGGTGCACGTGCCGGAGGAGTACGGGGGTGCGGGGGCGGATGCGCTGGCGACGGTGCTGGTGATCGAGGAGGTGGCGCGGGTGTGCGCGTCGTCGTCGTTGATCCCGGCGGTGAACAAGCTGGGCTCGCTGCCGGTGCAGTTGTCGGGTTCGGAGGAGTTGAAGGCGAAGTACCTGGGGGCGCTGGCGCGCGGGGAGGGCATGTTCTCGTACTGCCTGTCGGAGCCGGAGGCGGGCTCGGACGCGGCGGGGATGCGGACGCGGGCGGTGCGCGACGGGGACTTCTGGGTGCTCAACGGGGTGAAGCGGTGGATCACCAACGCGGGCGTCTCCGAGTTCTACACGGTGATGGCCGTGACCGACCCCGAGAAGCGCTCCAAGGGCATCTCGGCGTTCGTGGTGGAGAAGGGCGACGCGGGGGTGTCGTTCGGCGCGCCCGAGAGGAAGCTGGGCATCAAGGGCTCGCCGACCCGCGAGGTGTACTTCGACGACGTGCGCGTCCCGGCGGAGCGGATGATCGGCGCGGAGGGCACGGGCTTCGCCACCGCGATGCGCACGCTGGACCACACCCGGGTGACCATCGCGGCGCAGGCGCTGGGCATCGCGCAGGGCGCGCTGGACTACGCCAAGGGCTACGTGAAGGAGCGGCGGCAGTTCGGCAAGCCGATCGGCGACTTCCAGGGCGTGCAGTTCATGCTGGCGGACATGGCGATGAAGCTGGAGGCGGCCCGGCAGCTCACCTACGCGGCGGCGGCGAAGTCGCAGCGCTCGGACGGGGACCTGACGTTCTTCGGGGCGGCGGCCAAGTGCTACGCGTCGGACGCGGCGATGGAGATCACGGTGGACGCGGTGCAGTTGCTGGGGGGTTACGGGTACACCCGGGACTACCCGGTGGAGCGGATGATGCGGGACGCGAAGATCACCCAGATCTACGAGGGCACCAACCAGGTCCAGCGCATCGTGATGGCCCGCAACCTCCCCTAGCGGCAGGGTTCCACCCGGCGCGGACCCGCGGCCTCACGACCGCGGGTCCGCGCCGGCCTGCTCGTGCACCCGCTGCCGCTCGCCGACCTTCCGGGCGGGGGCGCCGGCCCAGATCTCCCCGGGCCCGGTCGAGCGGGTGAGGACGGCGTTGGCGCCGACGACGGTGTCGGCCCCGACGGTCAGGGTGCCGCTCTTGCAGACGATCTTCGCGCCGGCGCAGACCACCACGCCGTCCTCCAGCACCACCCGCCGCATCGCGGAGAGCTCCTGCGGGACCCACGGGTCGGCCCGGCCGATGGTGACGCCGTTGTAGAGCGTGACGTTCGCGCCCAGGGTGGTGTACGGGTGCAGGACGGTGCCGAAGCCGCGGTGGAAGACCACCAGGCCGGGGCCGATCTCGGCGGCGGCCGGGACCTCCACCCCGTAGAGGGCCAGGGCCTCCTGGACCAGGCGGCCGACCAGCCGGCTGCGGCGGCGGTAGATGAGGGAGGTCACCAGCGACATGGCGGACATTGTCCCGCCGGCCGACCCGACGCGCCGCCAACGACGCGCCCCGCGACGGCAGTTCGGATTCGCCGTGCGAATTCCGGACGCCGCCCCGGGGCGCTCCCGCTCAGCGGGCGGTCACTTGGTGTCGGGGACGGGGGTGTCGTTCCTCATCGCGTCGAAGACCGCCTTGGACTTCGCCGCGTCCCACTTCACCGCGGACTCGCCGGTGGGGGTGTGGTAGTCGGCGTTTCCGATCGGGACGGTGATGGTCCTGCCCTCGCCGCCGGTGACGCCCTTCATGGCGAGGAACATCGAGCCGAGGTCGCTCAGCCCGGCGTCGTCGTCCACGATCACGGTGTCCAGCCCGGCCGAGACCAGCGGGTAGAAGGTGAACGGGTTGAGCAGGGTGGTCGGCGAGGCGGCCTGCTTGGCGAGGGCGCCGAGGAACTTCTGCTGGTTGCGCATCCGGCCGAGGTCCTGGTCGGCCATCTGGTGGCGCTGCCGGACGAAGGCCAGGGCCTGCTTGCCGTTCAGGGTCTGGGTGCCGGCCTGGAGGTCGAGGCCGGAGTCCTTGTCCTTGACCGGCTGGTCGATGGTCATCTCCACGCCGCCGACGGCGTCCACCAGGCCGACGAACCCGGCGAAGCCGATCTCCGCGTAGTGGTCGATCCGCAGGTCCATGCTGGTCTCGACGGTCTGCACCAGCAGCCGCCCGCCGCCCGCCGCGAAGGCCGCGTTGATCTTGCGGGTGGCGGCCGGGACGGTCTTGCCGCTGCCGGAGGTGTCCTGGTGGGCCGGGATCTGCACCCAGGAGTCGCGCGGGATCGACATCAGGGTGTTCCCGTTGTCCCCGATGTGCAGGATCATCATCGAGTCGCTGCGCTTGCCCTCGGCGGAGCCGGTGTGCAGGTCCTGCTCGTCGGCGTCGGTCAGGCCGGCCCGGCTGTCCGAGCCGACGATCAGCCAGTTGGTGCCCTTGCCGGCCGCCGGCCGGCCCGGGTAGTCGGCCAGCACGTTCTCGTGGTGCAGCTTGCCGTCCGCCCAGAAGTAGGTGCCGATCATGGTGACCAGCAGGGCGAGGACCAGGCCCAGCACCGAGTAGCCGACGACCTTCTTGCGCGAGCGGCGCGGCCGGGCCCCGGGCGCGGGCGCGGCCCCGCCGGGCCGGTTCCCGCCGGGCCGGTTCGTGCCGGGCCGGTTCGTGCCGGGGCCGGGCGGCTGCTGCCCGGGCGGCTGCTGCCCGTACGGGGGCTGGTCACCGCCGTACGGGGGCTGCCCGCCGTAGGGCTGCTGCCCGCCGTGCGGCTGCCGCCCCTCGGCGGGGTACCGGCCCGGGCCCGGCGGGCGGCCGGTGCTCGGACGGTCCTGCTGGGCGGGGCGGGAGAGCGGGACGCCCGCGCCGCGCGGATTCAGCTCCGGCGGCAGCGGCGGCTCGGCCGCCGGTCCGCTCCGGCCCCGCGCCGCGTCGCCCTGCCCGTGTGCGCCGCCCCCCGGGCGCTCCTGCCACGTGTTCATGGGGGAAGGATGCCCGAACCGGGGGCCGCGCAGTGGTCGAGGAGCCCCCGCGGGCCCCGTTGTGGCCGTTTTGATGCAGGGCGCGGACCGTTCCGGGCAGTGTTCACCAGGCGGGCACGGCCTTGACCCGCCGAAACCGGGCGTGTTTGCATGACGGCATGGAGCAGCTTCAGGTCCTCACCCGTCGGCGGCACGTCGACCACGGCCGGGTGTCCTGCTCGCTGTGTCGCGGCTGACGCTCCCGCCGCGCGCACTCACCCCAGGCGACCCGCGCCCCCGCCGCCCCTCTTCCCCCCCTTCTCCGGCCGCGCCCTGCCCGCGGCCGTACGCCCCGAGGTGACTCCATGGCCGTGATCCTGTCCGTCTCCGGTTCCCCGTCCGCGACCTCCCGCACCACCCGGCTGCTGCGCCACGTCGACCGCCGGCTCACCTCGCACGGCCACCGGGTGCGCGCCCTGGACGTCCGCTCGCTGCCCGCCGCCGCGCTGCTCGCCGCGGACACCTCGGACCCGGCGATAGCCCGGGCCGTCGAGCTGTTCGAGCAGGCCGACGGCGTGGTGGTCGGCACCCCGGTCTACAAGGCCGCCTACTCGGGCCTGCTGAAGGCCCTGCTCGACCTGCTGCCGCAGTACGCGCTGCGCGGCAAGACGGTGCTGCCGCTGGCCACCGGCGGCTCCACCGCGCACGTGCTGGCGGTGGACTACGCGCTGCGGCCGGTGCTGAACTCGATGGGCGCCGGGCACATCACCCAGGGCTGGTTCGTGCTGGACCGGCACATCGGGGTGCGCGAGGACGGCGGCACCGAGCTGGAGCGCGAGACCGAGACGCTGCTGACCCCGGTGGTGGACGCCTTCTCCGCCGCGCTCGCCCCCCGGGTGGAGTTCGCCGCCGCCGGCTGACCCCCCGTCAACCCACGTCCCCCGCCCGGGGCCCGGACCCTCAGACCGCACCGCGGCGACCCCTAGGGGAGAGGGCCCGGGCCCCGGACGCTTTCCCGGGACGCGGCTCAGCCCGGTGGAGGACGACCGGCCCCGCCCCCGGCTCCTAGCGTGGACCCACCCCCCAGCCCCACCTCCGGAGGTAGGGCTGGCCCCACCCCGAAGACGGATGCCTGCTGGATTCCGCGACCGGTGCGGCGACCGGAAGGCTGGGGGACGACGGGTGGACCCCAGAACGAGGAGCATTCAGTGACCACGGCAGCGAACGCCGCTCATCTCTCACACCTGCCGGAGCAGGCCGCCACGGCCGCCCAGGCCCGGCAGGTCACCAAGGCGTACGGCGCGGGGGAGACCCGGGTGACGGCACTGGACGCGGTCGACGTGGACATCCAGCGCGCTCGCTTCACCGCGATCATGGGCCCCTCGGGGTCCGGCAAGTCCACGCTGATGCACTGCCTGGCCGGGCTGGACACCGTCTCCGAGGGGCGGATCTGGATCGGCGACACCGAGATCACCGGGCTGAAGGACAAGCAGCTGACCAAGCTCCGCCGGGACAAGATCGGCTTCGTCTTCCAGGCGTTCAACCTGCTCCCCACGCTGAACGCGGTGGAGAACATCACGCTGCCGATGGACATCGCGGGCCGCAAGCCCGACCGGGCCTGGCTGGAGCAGGTGATCGACACCGTCGGCCTGTCCGGCCGGCTCAAGCACCGCCCCGGCCAGCTCTCCGGCGGCCAGCAGCAGCGCGTCGCGGTGGCCCGCGCGCTGGCCGCCCGCCCCGAGATCATCTTCGGCGACGAGCCCACGGGCAACCTGGACTCCCGCTCCGGCGCCGAGGTGCTCGGCTTCCTGCGCCGCTCGGTCGACGAACTCGGCCAGACCATCGTGATGGTGACGCACGACCCGGTCGCCGCCGGCCACGCGGACCGGGTGCTGTTCCTCGCCGACGGCCGGATCGTCGACGAGATGCACAACCCCACCGCCGACACCGTCCTGACCCGCATGCGCCGTTTCGACGGCAAGCGGACGAGCTGAGCCGGGGCCGGACGACATGCTGCTCAAGACCTCGCTGCGGAGCTTCTTCGCCCACAAGTGGCGCCTGGTGCTCTCCCTGCTCGCCGTGGTGCTCTCGGTCGCCTTCGTGGCCGGCACCCTGGTCTTCTACCACACCGCCACCGGCACCTTCGACCGGCTGTTCGCCTCCACCGCCTCCGACCTCTCGGTCTCCCGGGCGGAGGACAGGATGGCCGAGCGCGGCGGCCCCGCCGCGATCCCCACCGTCCCGGTCGAGACCCGGGCGAAGATCGCCGCCGAGCCCGGCGTCAAGGCCGCCCTCGGCCAGGTCATGACCTCCACCGCCACCCTGGTCGACCCGGCCACCCACAAGGTCGTCGGCCCGACCACCGGCGCCCCCACCCTCACCGGCAACTGGACGGACACCCCGCGCAACTCGGTCGACGTCACCTCGGGCCACGTCCCGCAGGGCCCCGACCAGATCGTGCTGGACGCCGACACCGCCCGGAAGTCCGGCCTCGGCCTCGGCTCCCGGCTGCGGATCGTCTCCGACCGCGGCGACCACGACTTCACCATCTCCGGCATCGCCACCTTCCGCACCACCAACCCCGGCGCCGCCCTCGCCTTCCTGGACACGCCCACCGCCCAGCAGGTCCTGCTCGGCACCGAGGCGTACACCTCCGTCGAGGTGTTCGGCGACGGCAGCCGCAGCGACGACCAGCTGAAGACCGCCGCACTGGCCGACCTCGGCAGCGGCTTCCAGGCCAGGACCGCCGCCGAGCAGCGGGCGGAGAACGCGGCGGACGTCGGCTCCTTCCTCGACTTCATGAAGTACGCGATGCTCGGCTTCGCCGTCCTGGCGGCCGGCGTCGGCGGCTTCCTGATCGTCAACACCTTCTCCATGCTGGTCACCCAGCGGACCCGGGAGATCGGCCTGCTGCGCGCCATCGGCGGCAGCCGCTCCCAGGTCAACCGCTCGGTGCTGACCGAGGGCCTGATCCTCGGCGTGCTCGGCTCCACCCTCGGCATCGGCGCCGGCCTCGGCCTGGCGCTCGGCCTGATCCAGCTGATGAAGGCCGCCGGGATGAACCTGGACGCCGGCGCGCTGGAGGTCACCTGGACGGTGCCCGCCGTGTCCTACGCGGTCGGCGTGCTGGTGACGCTGTTCGCGGCGTTCGTCCCGGCCCGCCGCGCCTCCCGGATCACCCCGATGGCCGCGCTGCTCGACCACGCCGCCCCGGCCGAGCCCCGGGCCGCCCGGGTCCGGATCGCCGTCGGCGCCCTGGTCACGCTGCTCGGCGCCGCCGCCCTGGTGGCCGCCGCCTCCGCCGCCGGCGCCACCGGCGGGCTGCTGATCGGCCTGGGCGTGCTCGCCACCCTGATCGGCGCCGTGGTGCTCGGCCCGCTGCTGGTCTCCGGCCTGCTCCGGCTGCTCGGCGGCGCGCTGCCCGCCTTGTTCGGCCCGGCCGGCCGCCTCGCCCAGCGGAACGTGATGCGCAACCCGCGGCGCACCGGCTCCACCGCCGCCGCCCTGATGATCGGCCTGGCCGTGGTGATCGGCGCCTCCGTGGTCACCTCCTCCATGGTCAGCTCGGCCACCGCCCAGATCGACAGGTCCGTCGGCGCCGACTACATCGTGGACGGCGGCCGCTCCGGCCTCACCCCGGCCATGGTCGACGCGGTCGGCCACACCGCGGGCATCGACCACGTCACCCGGCAGAAGGCCGTCCCGGCGGACCTCACCACCCCCGACGGCACCCGCACCGAGACGGTCCTGATCGCCGCCGACCCGAGCTTCACCCGGGACTTCCGGATGCCGCTCGCCTCCGGCAGCGCCGAGGGCGTCTTCACCGGCGGCCTCTCGGTCGACCAGAAGTTCGCCGACGCGCACCACCTGAGTGCGGGCGACACGATCACCGTCGACTACGGCGAGGGCCGCACCCGAGCCCTCCCGGTCGCCGCCGTCCTGAAGACCGGCAACCAGCTCTTCGACGGGAACTTCTTCACCGGCATCCCCACCGTCTCCGCCGCGCTGGACGGCCGACTGCCCGCGGACTCCGCGGTGTTCGCCGGGGCCGCGGCCGGGGCCGACAAGGGCGCGGTGCTCGCCGGCCTGCAGAAGTCGCTGGAGTCCTACCCGCAGCTGACGGTCAAGGACCAGGCCGGCTACAAGGACATGATCAGGTCCCAGGTCGACCAACTGCTTTACATGGTCTACGGCCTGCTCGGCCTGACGATCGTGGTCGCCGTGCTCGGCGTGGTCAACACCCTGGCCCTGTCGGTGATCGAGCGCACCCGGGAGATCGGTCTGCTGCGCGCCATCGGCCTCTCCCGCCGCCAACTGCGCCGGGTGGTCCGGCTCGAATCCGTGGTCATCGCCCTGTTCGGCGCCGTCCTCGGCACCGCGCTCGGCCTCTCCTGGGGCGTCACCGCCCGCTCCGTCCTGGCCGACCAGGGCCTGACCACCCTGACGGTCCCGGTCGGCACCGTGGCCTTCGTCCTGGTCGGCTCGGTGGTCATCGGCCTGGTCGCCGCCCTCGTCCCGGCCTTCCGCGCCGCCCGGATGAACGTGCTGGCCGCCATCGCCTCGGACTGACCCCCGGCCCGCCGCCGCCGCCCGCCCCCGGCTCCCCGGGGGCGGGCGGCGGCGCGCTCCGGCCGGTCGGCGGGCTCAGGACGGGCAGCTGATCGCGCTGCCGTTCGCCGCCCCGGCCACCGCCGCGGCCGTCGGCGTCGCTGCCGCCGTGGGGCCGGGCTGCTCGGCGGCCGGGACGGCCGAGGCGGCCGGGGCGGAGGCGGCGGCGGAGGCCCCGGTGGCGGCCGGGTCCGCCGGGGCGCGGTACGCGCTGCCCGCGACCACCTGGAAGGTCGGCCCCAGGTTCGGGACGGGGACGAGTTCGGCGTCGGGCAGCGCGGCGGCCAGGGTCTTCACCGACTCGTCCCAGCGCGGGTCGTAGCGGATCACCGTCCGGGTGGCGGCCGACCCGCCGCCGGGGGCGTTGGACGGCGTGCCGGTGGTGGCGAAGCCCGCCCTGCGCAGCTCGGCGTCCACCCGGGAACCCAGGCCCTGGACGCCCGTCCCGTTGAGCACCTGCACCCGGACCTGCTCCGGCGGAATCGTTCCGGCAACCGGCGGGGCACCCGCCGCCGTCACCGGCGGCGGGACGGCGGCGGGCGCGGCGGCCGGGGCGGCGGAGGCGGCGGCCGGGGCGGCGGAGGCGGCGGCCCCGGTCAGCGGCCGCCCGGCCCGGACCGCCTCGAACAGCGCCGCCGCGCCCTTCTCGTCCCACAGCACGGTGGAGCCCCAGCCCGGCACCTGGTGGTCCACCTCGGACAGCGGCACCGTGGCGAAGTCCGCGTTCGAGGCCGACAGGTCCTTCAACCGGCCCGCGAAGTCCAGCAGTTCGGCGTTGCCCAGGCCCTTGTCGACCTTCACCGAGCGCAGCACGGTGTCCAGCACCCCGGAGAGCTTCGCCGGGTCGAGCAGGGCGCCCCCGGCGGCCCGGTGCAGCAACTGCGCCAGGAACTCCTGCTGGCGGCGCATCCGCCCCAGGTCGGCGGAGCCGTCCACGTGCCGGGCCCGGACGTAGCGCAGCGCCCCCGCGCCGTCCAGCCGGGTGGTGCCGGCCGGCAGGTCCAGCCCCGAGTAGTCGTCCCGCAGCGGCTTGGCGGTGCACACCTCGACGCCGCCCAGGGCGTCCACGGTGGAGACGAAGGCGAGGAAGTTCACCTCGACGTAGTGGTCGATCCGCAGCCCGGTGTTCTGCTCGACGGTGCGCACCGCCAGCGGCGCCCCGCCCATCCCGTACGCCGCGTTGATCTTGCCCTTGGAGGCGGCCACCTGCCGGCCGGTGGCGGGGTCCTGGTGCGCCGGGATGTCCACGTAGGAGTCGCGCGGGACGGAAACCACGGTGGCCCGGCCGCCGTCCGCGGACAGCTGCACCACCATCATGGTGTCGGTGCAGTGGCAGGACTCGCCGCCCGCGTGCAGCACGTCCTTGAGGGTGGCCTCCGGGATGCCCGCGCGCTCGTCGGTGCCCACCACCAGGAAGGTCGCGGCGCCGTCGTCCGAGGGCCGGTCCGGGCCGCCGCCGATCGCGTCCACCCGGTCCAGCGAGGAGCCGACGCCGTTCAGCACCGCCCACCCGCCGCACGAGGTGGCCAGCACCGCGAAGGAGAGGGCGCCCGCCGCCCAGCGCCCCCGTCTCCGGCGCCCGGACCGCCGCTCCCCGGTCGGTGCGGGCAGGCGGACGGGCGGGCGCTGGTGGGGCATCTTCCGCATGCTAGGCGGGTCGGACGGGTGCGCCCGTCCGGCGCGCCGGACGGGGGAGGACCCCGTCTGACAGGCACGGGGCCGCGCCGGTACGCTCGGGCACGATGAACACCAAGGCTGCTGAGGAGCTGCCGGCGGTCTCCGTGATCATGCCGGTGCTCAACGAGGAACGTCACCTGCGCACCGCCGTCCGCCGCATCCTGGAACAGGAGTACGGCGGTGAGCTGGAGGTGGTGATCGCGCTGGGCCCGTCCGGGGACCGGACCGACGAGATCGCCGCCGAACTCGCCGCGGCCGACCCGCGGGTGCGCACCGTCCCCAACCCCACCGGCCGCACCCCGGCGGGCCTGAACGCGGCGATCCGGGCCAGCCGCCACCCGGTGGTCGTCCGGGTGGACGGCCACGGCCTGCTGACGCCGGGTTACATCGCCACCGCCGTCCGGCTGCTCGACGAGATGGACGCCGCCAACGTCGGCGGCGTCATGCACGCCGAGGGCGAGACCGACTGGGAGCACGCCGTCGCCGCCGCGATGACCTCCAGGATCGGCGTCGGCAACGCGGCCTTCCACACCGGCGGCCTGGCCGGCCCGGCCGACACCGTCTACCTCGGGGTGTTCCGCCGCTCGGTGCTGGAGCGGCAGGGCGGCTACAACGAGGAGTTCGTCCGCGCCCAGGACTGGGAGCTCAACTACCGCATCCGGCAGTCCGGCGGCCTGGTCTGGTTCACCCCCCAGCTCCGGGTCACCTACCGGCCCCGGCCGACCATGCGCGCCCTGGCCAAGCAGTACCGGGACTACGGCCGCTGGCGCCGGGTGGTCACCCGCTACCACCGCGGCTCGGTCAACCTGCGCTACCTGGCCCCGCCGGCCGCCCTGCTCGGCGTGCTGGCCGGCCTGCTGCTCGGCATCGCGCTGCACCCGGCGTTCCTGGCCCTCCCGGTCGGCTACCTCGCGGTGATCGCCTACGGCTGCCTGCGCGGCCCCCGGATGCCGCTCAAGGCCCGCCTGCTCCACCCGTTCGCCCTCGCCACCATGCACATGAGCTGGGGCTTCGGCTTCCTCACCTCCCCGCGCAAACTGGCCCGCCGGGTGATCGCCTCCACCCCGCCCGCCCCGATCGACCCGGTCACCGCCCCGGGCCCGTGACGCCCGGCGCCGGACGGTCCCCGGAACACCGGACGGGGGCCGTCCGCCCGCGCTAGGGTCGCGCCATGACGAGCAGCGCCCCCCGGATCGAGGCCACCGCCGACGTCGACCCGCGCGCCGTGATCGGCCCCGGCAGCACCGTCTGGCACCTCGCCCAGGTCCGCGAGGACGCCGAGATCGGCGCCGAGTGCATCATCGGCCGCGGCGCGTACGTCGGCCCCGGCGTGAAGCTCGGGGACCGGGTCAAACTGCAGAACCACGCCCTGGTGTACGAGCCCGCGGTGCTGGAGGACGGCGTCTTCGTCGGCCCCGCCGCCGTCCTCACCAACGACCTCTACCCGCGCTCCGTCGACCCCGACGGCCGGCTCAAGCGCGGCGACGACTGGCACGCCCGCGGCGTCACCCTCCGCGAGGGCTGCTCGGTCGGCGGACGCGCCGTCCTGGTCGCCGGCGTCACCGTCGGCCGCTGGGCCCTGGTCGCCGCCGGAGCCGTGGTCCACCGCGACGTCCCCGACTTCGCCCTGGTGGCCGGCGTCCCCGCCCGCCGGATCAAATGGGTCGGCCGGGCCGGCGAACCGCTCACCCCCACCGCCCCCGGCCGCTGGCGCTGCCCGCGCACCGGCGAGACCTACACCGAGACCGCCCCCGACACCCTCGCCCCGGACGCGTAGCGACCCGCCACCCGGCTCCGCCAGGGGCCCGGGGAACGGCGGGTCGGTGCCGCCGCGCGCCGGACGCCACCGGAGAGCCCGGGCCGCCGAGGGCCGGTGCGAACGGGAACCCGCAGCAGCGGAACGCCCCGGCACCCGCGGCGACCCCGAGCCCGTCGCTCTCCCCGACCTCGCGTCACTTCGCCTTCGCGGCGCAGACGTTGGTGTCGTCCGCCTGCACCCGCTGGATGTCCTTGGGCGCCTCGGTCGGCGCCGCCGACGCCGTGCTGCCCGCGCCGGTGAAGTCCTTGCCGAGCACCACGACGACGCCGTCCTTCGCGCCGAGCCTGCTGCCGGCCTGCACCGCCGTCGCGGGCAGCCCGAGGGCCGCGGCCACCGCCCGGGCCTCGTCCTCCTGCCCGGCCGGGTAGGTGACCGCGCTGCTCGCCGCCGCGTCCGCGTTGCTGCCCGCGACGGCCAGCTCGAAGCCCCCGGCCTGGAGCGCGCTGGCGGCCTTGCTCGCCTGGCCGGCGGTGCCGCTGCCGTTGCGGACGGTGACCTTGACGCCCGCCGCGTCGACCCGGGGCGCGGCGGGGGCGGAGGAGGCCGGGGCGGTGGGCTCGGGGGCGGCGCTCTGCTGCGGGACGTCGGTCAGCGAGCGGTCGGCGGCGATCATGCCGAACAGCTGCTGGGCGTCGTTCGGCTTGAGGACCAGCCGGTTGCTGTCCGTCGGGTCGTCGAGCACCGGCACCGTGGTGAAGGTGATGTTCTTGGTGTCGACCCGGGAGATGTCGAGCGCCAGGTCCTTCAGCTTGTTGACGCTGCCGATCCCGTCGTCGACGGTCAGCGCCTTGGTGGCGGCGTCGGCCAGGTCCCACAGCTTGCCGGGGTTGGTCAGGGTGTCGCTGCTCTTCATCTTGCGGATCATCGAGGAGATGAACTGCTGCTGCAGCGGGATGCGGGTCAGGTCGCCGCCCAGCCCCACCGCGTGCCGGGTGCGGACGAAGGCCAGCGCCTCCTCGCCCTGCACCACGTGCCGGCCCGCGGTCATCTTCAGGTGCGAGTACGGGTCGTCGATGTCGGTCGAGGCGCACACCTCGACGCCGCCGACGGCGGTCGAAAGCGTCTTCACCGCCTCGAAGTTGACCATCATGAAGTGGTTGATCCGGACGCCGGTCAGCTTCTCGACGGTCTTCCAGGTGCAGCCGGGGTCGCGGCCGTCCTGGCCCAGGCTGGTGTTGAACATCGCCCGGGCCTCGCCGGGGATGCTCTTGTCGCCCGCCTTGCAGTCCGGGACGGAGACCATCAGGTCGCGCGGGATGGACAGCACCGTCGCGTTCGAGCGGTCCTTGGAGATGTGGAACAGCAGCGTGGTGTCCGCGTGCCCGGCCGAGCCCTCGTCGCCGTACTCCCGGCCGAGGCCGACCCGGCTGTCGGTGCCGATCACCAGGATGTTCAGCGCGTCGGTCGCCTGCGGGCGCTCCGACTCCTCGCCGACCTGGACCTTCACCGAGGAGATGTTGTCGTTGAAGTGCTGGTAGACGTAGTACGCGCCGCCGCAGCCCGCGACCAGCACCAGGCCCAGCGAGCCCGCGGTCCACTTCAGGACCCGCCGCCCGCGCGAGGAGCGGCCCTTGCGCCGGGCCGCCCGCCCGCCGGGCACCGCCGTCGCGCCACGGGCCGTCGCGCCGCCCTTTGCCGCCGCGCTGCCCTTTGCTGCCGCGCTGTCCCCTGCCGCCGCGCTCCGGCGGGCGCCCGGCGGGCGGGCCGCGCCGCCGCGTTCGGCGCCGGCCGACCGGCCCGCGTCCAGGTCGAGCCGGAACTCGCCGGTCGCCGGGTCGAGCACCCACTGGTCGGCGGGGTCGACGCCGGGCGGGGTCGAGTCCGCCGAGTCGCCCCGGTTCCGGTGTCCGCTGTTCATCCCGGACACCCTAGACGAGCCCGGCCGCCGAACCGTCCGCGGTGTGATGCCCGTCACCCGGCGAAAGGGTGGAAAACGGCGGCGGCGCGCCCCGTCCGGCCGGTTCCGCCGGGCGGAGCGCGCCGTCGCCGCACTCCACTGCCATCGCCCCAGGACTACCCGCCCCGGCGGCCCGGGGACCTCACCCGAGGCGCAGAGTCACCCGTTCGGAGTCGATCCGGCTCTGCCACTGATCCTCCGTCAACTGCTCGGAGTTGCGGCACAGGACGACCGACGCGCCCGCCGCCAGCGGCGCCAGCAGGCCCGCCTCCAGGCCGGTCCAGTCGTCGAACGACAGCGTGGACAGCACCCGGCTGCCGCTGTCCAGGCCCAGCCGGGCCGCGCCCTCCCGGGCCAGCGCCACGGCCTGCTCGCCGGTCAGTTTCAGCGGCAGCCCGTCCACCACCGTCTCCAGCGCCACCGCCTGCGGGTCCACCGGCGAGTACGGGGCGAACCGGTCGCCCTGCCCGGGGACCTCCGCCGCGTAGTCCAGGAACCCGTCCGGCCGCTGCGGGAACCGCCCGCCCAGCGGGCGCAGCGCCAGCGCCACCCGCTCGCCCGAGCACTCCTGCGCCGCCGCCAGCCCGTCCGGCCCGGAGACCACCAGCTCGGCGTCCTTCGGCTCGCCCCGCGGCACCGCCACCACGCCCACCGACCAGCACGCCAGCAGCCACACCGCGCTCTGCCAGTGCGCCGGCAGCAGCAGCGCCGCCCGGTCGTCCGGCGAGGCGTTCAACTCGTCCTGCAACAGGTTGGCCGTCTTCGCCACCCAGTTGTCGAAGGTCTTCGCCGACAGCTCCACCCGTTCCCCGGTCGAGTCGTCGTAGAAGGTCACCAACGGGCGGGACGGGTCGGCAGCGGACCCCGGGCGCAGGAAGGCCTGCAGCAGCTCGGCGGGGGTGCGGGCGTCGGCAGCGAAAGGCGCAGTCATGGTGCACCCCAGCCTACGTCCTGCCCCCCGCCGGACGGGAGGGTGTCCGGCCCGTCGGACCGCCGCGTCGCGTTACGCTCGCCCCTGCCCCGCACCCGACCTCGAGGACGTACCGATGCCCGCCCAGACCCGGCAGTGGCGGCCCGGCTACCCCCTCGACCTCGGCCGGACCCTCTTCCCGCTCCAGCGCGGCACCGGCGACCCGGCCTTCCGGCGCACCCCCGACGGCGCCGTCTGGCGCGCCTCCCGCACCCCGGACGGGCCCGGCACCCTGCGCGTCCTCCAGCGCGCCGACGGCGTCGACGCCACCGGCTGGGGCCCCGGCGGCGGCTGGCTGCTCGAACAGCTCCCCGCCCTGCTCGGGGCCGACGACGACCCGGCCGGGCTCGCCCTCCCGCCCGGGCCGCTGCGCGAGGCCCAACGCTCCTGCCCCGGGCTCCGGTTGACCCGCACCGGCCTGGTCATGGAGTCCCTCGTCCCGGCGATCCTGGAGCAGAAGGTCACCACCGTGGAGGCCTACCGCGCCTGGCGCACCCTGCTCCACGACCACGGCACCCCGGCCCCCGGCCCCGCCGCCGACCTCGGCATGCGGACCGTCCCCTCGGCCCGCGACTGGACCCTCGTCCCCAGCTGGGCCTGGCACCGGGCCGGGGTCGACCCCAAGCGCTCGGCCACCGTGCTGCGCGCCGCCCGCCTCGCCGCCCGCCTCGAACAGGCCGCGGCGATGCCCCCGGCGGACGCCTTCGCCCGGCTCACCGCCGTCCCCGGCGTCGGCCCGTGGACCGCCGCCGAGACGCTCCAGCGCAGCAACGGCGACGCCGACGCGGTCTCGGTCGGCGACTTCCACCTCCCGCACACCGTCGGCTGGGCGCTGGCCGGCCGCCCCCGCAGCGACGACGCCCAGATGCTCGCCCTGCTGGAGCCCTACCGCCCGCACCGCCACCGCCTGTGCCGCATCCTCCCGCTCACCGGCGCCCGCCCCCCGAAGTACGGCCCCCGGCTGGCCCCCAACGACCACCGCGGACGGTAGGGCGGCTCCTCCGGGGGCGGTGGCCCGGGCCGCCGGAGAGCCCGCCCGGACCGCCTAGCGCGCGGTCAGAAACGCCTAGCGCACGGTCAGGAACGCCTCCGCGTCCCGCTCCTGACGCCCCCTCGGGGCCTCCGCCGCCCGGCCGACCGCGACCGCGCCCATCGGGTCCCAGCTCGGCGGGAGGTCGAGCGCGCCGCGGACGGTGTCGCGGCAGAACATCGTGGAGGACACCCAGGCCGAGCCGTACCCCTCACCGGTCAGGGCGACCAGCAGGTTCTGGACGGCCGCGCCGGCCGCCACCACGAACATCTCCCGCTCGGCGGCGGCCCGCCGCTCGTCCGGGTAGTCGTGGGAGCCGTCCGTCACCAGGCACGGGACGATCAAGTACGGTGCGCCGCGCAGCACTTCCCCGCGCGCGGTGCGCCGCGCGACGCGCTCCTCGCTCCAGCCGTCGAGCTCCCGCAGGTCGCGCTGCCAGGCACCGAGCATGGCGTCCAGCAGCCGGGTGCGGGCGTCCGCCGATTCGAGCAGGACGAACCGCCAGGGCGTGGTGTGGTGCGGGGCGGGGGCGGTGATCGCGGCGGCGACGGCCCGGCGCACCGCGCCGCCGTCGACCGGCTCGTCGGTGAAGGCGCGCACCGTCCGCCGGAGGGTGACCGCCGCGCGGACGGCCTCCGAGGTGCCGAGGCGGAACATGTCCTGCTCGGCGGGGCGGATCAGCGGGCGGGTGCCCTCCCCGTCCGCCGCGGTGACCAGGCCGTCCAGGCCGCGGACGACCGCCACCGGGGTGCCGGTGGCCTTGCCCTTGACCAGGTCGGCGGCGGCGGCGAGTTCGTCGGCGGTGGCGGTGACGGTCAGCCGCAGCTCGTTGCCGTGGCTGTCGACCCGGCCGCGGTGGTCCTCCAGCACGGGCAGCCCGGCGGCGCCGATCGCGACGTCGGTGAGCCCGTTGCGCCAGGGCCGGCCGAAGGTGTCGGTGACCAGCACGGCCAGCCGCCGCCCGGTCAGCTCCTGGAGCCGGGCGCGCAGCCGGCGGGCCGAGCCGTCCGGGTCGACCGGCAGCAGCAGGACCGTCCCGGGCGCGGTGTTGGACGCGTCGACACCGGCCGCGGCCATCACCAGGCCGTTGCGGTTCTCGACGATCCGGGCCGGGCCGCGCCGGGCCACCACCCGGACGGTCTCGGCGTCGATCGCGGCCTCCCGGTCGTCGGCGCGCACCAGCCGGCCCTCGGCCTTGGAGACCACCTTGGAGGTGACCACCACGACGTCGCCGTCCTCGAACCGGCCCGCCTTGGCGATCAGTTCGGCGAGGTCGTCGCCCGCCGCGATCTCCGGCAGCCCGGCGACCGGCAGCACCCGCAGCCCCCCGCCGCCGACGCCCCCGCTCATCCGGCGGCCCCGGCGACCTCGGCGGCCAGCGCCAGCGCGGCGCGCGCCATCTCGGCGGTGGCCTCGACCGAGCTCATCAGCAGCGGCACGGCCCGGCAGGCGATCCCGGCGGTCGCCACCTCGTCCACGGCGGCGGCGTCGGAGGTGTCCACCAGCCAGCCGTCCAGCAGCCCGCCGTCGCGGCGCGCGCCGTAGTGCCGGGCGACGGCCGCCGCGGTGGTCTGCACGCCGATGGCGGCGAGCACCTTGTCGGCCATGCCGCGCACCGGCGCGCCGCCGATGACGGGGGAGAGGCCGACCACGGGGGCGCTCGCGCCGGCGACCGCCTCGCGGATGCCGGGGACGGCCAGGATGGTGCCGATCGAGACCACCGGGTTGGACGGCGGCAGCAGCACCAGGTCGGCCTCGGCGATCGCCTCCAGCACGCCGGGCGCGGGCTTCGCGCTCTCGGCGCCGACCGGGACGATCGCCTCGGCGGCGACGGCGGCGTGCAGCCGGACCCAGTACTCCTGGAAGTGCACCACCCGCGGCCCGTCCGCGTCGGTGATCCGGACGTGGGTCTCGACCCGGTCGTCGCTCATCGGCAGCAGCCGCACGCCGGGCTGCCAGCGGTCGCACAGCGCCTCGGTGACGGCGGACAGCGGGTACCCGGCGGCCAGCATCTGGGTGCGGACGATGTGGGTGGCGAAGTCCCGGTCGCCGAGCCCGAACCACTCGGGCCCGACGCCGTACGCCTTCATCTCCTCCTTGATCGACCAGGTCTCGTCGGTGCGGCCCCAGCCCTGTTCCTCGTGGATGCCGCCGCCGAGGGTGTACATCACGGTGTCCAGGTCGGGGCAGACCTTCAGGCCGTAGAGGTGGATGTCGTCCCCGGTGTTCCCGATCACGGTGATCCGGTCCTCGGGGGTCAGGGCCGCCCGCAGTCCGCGCAGGAACCTGGCCCCGCCGATCCCACCCGCCAACGCAGTGATTCGCATGGCCTCATCCTGCCAGCGCGTCAGTGCACCCGGTGACGCTCCTGGTGCGCGGCGGCCTGCTCCGCGGCGGCCGGGTACCGGTTCATCTCGACCAGGCCGGGCGTGTAGAGGTGGACGGAGACCGCGGGCTCCAGCGAGGCGTTGACCATCTCGTGCAGGTAGCCGGTGGAGAACACCCGCAGGCCGCCGGGGGCCAGGGCGCGCGAGCCCTCGCCGCCGGCCGTCAACGAGCGCTCGGAGAGTTCGCCCTGGACGACGGTCATCACGCCGGAGGAGCGGCCGTGGTCGTGGAAGCCGCTGGACTGGCCGGGCAGCCAGCTGAGCAGCCACACCTCGTAGCCGGGGCCGGTCTCCAGCCGGGCGTACCAGCGGGTCAGCGCGTCGTAGCGGACCAGCGGCTCCCAGCGGGCCCGGTCGGCGGCGATCTCGCGCACCAGCCGGGCGTAGCCGCCGAGCGTGGTGGGGTGCGCGGGCAGGTCGGTGCGGGCCAGGTGCGGGAAGGCCAGCGGGTCGCCCGCGATGGACACGTCGCTCAGGCCGTCGGCCCAGCGGGGCGCGGCGGGAGCGGCGGGGGAGAGGGTGGCGGGAGCGGTGGGCGCGGGAAAACGCCTGCGGTCGCGGTTGCGCTTGCGGAGTCGGGGCATTCGCACGGTGACGTCCTCGGGTTCGGCTGCGGACTTGGGATCAGCCGGGGCCGCGAGGACGTTCAAGGGGGGACTGTCGCGCGGTCGGCCTCTGTTCCGGGGCGGCGCGCGGTGGGACGCGAGCGCCTAGATACAGCGGAGACAGCGGCGACAACACGAGGAGTTCGCGGCAGCACCGAGGAGCGCCTGGCGGCGCCGGTCGGTGGAGGTGGCCGGGAACTCTGACATGCGGGCAAGCACACCGCAAGCGACCCTCCAGTGTCAAGGCGGACTGACGGACATTCGGGTCACATCGGCCCTGAACCACCGGATGGGGTGATAAGCGCCCATTAAGGTTTCGAAGCTAAAGACTCCGGGAAGGGACGCCCTGAGATCGCCCCGGACCGTCCCGGTCGGGAGCGGCGTGCGGCCTGATGGCTGGTCAGGAACCAGGCGTGATGTCCGGGTTGTCCGGATATGTACACTATTCGTAGTGGCTTGGTTCCGGGGAGTGAATCCTCGGCCCAATACCAGAGCTCGGCTTGACTGGGCCAGAGTGACGCAACTGTAATTTCTCTCGTGTCGTTCCGCCGCACCGGCAACGGCAACACCACGGGGACGCCAAGAGGGGCAGAGGAGGCGCGCCAGAATGAGCGAGCTCTTTGAGCTGTTGATCGGTGAGGGCATCGAGGAAGACGAAGAGGAACTCGGCTGGCAGGAGCGCGCGTTGTGCGCCCAGACCGACCCGGAGTCCTTCTTCCCCGAGAAGGGCGGCTCCACCCGGGAGGCCAAGAAGGTCTGCCTGGCGTGCGAGGTCCGGGCCGAGTGCCTGGAGTACGCCCTCGCCAACGACGAGCGGTTCGGCATCTGGGGGGGCCTCTCCGAGCGCGAGCGCCGCCGCCTCAAGAAGAGCGCGGTCTGACCCCCGCAGCACGTCCGGGCATCCGGACACCCGGGCCCGTCCCGGCCCGTGTCGGCGCCTCACCGGTCAGGTGGGGCGCTTTCGCGTTCCCGGGCCCCCGCGGCGACCGGACGCGGTACCCGCTGCACCGTCTCTTCACACCCGCCGGGGAGGATCGCGCCACCCGGAGCCGTTAGTGTGGTGCGTCATCTGCCGTCAAACCCGAACCGGTGGTCCGCGCACCCGATGACTGTCTACAGCCACCAGAGCGGCTTCTCCGCTGCCAGGCCGCCCGCCTACCCGCGCCACTTGGTCACCGCCGTGATCGTCTCGCACGACGGCGCCCGCTGGCTGCCGCAGGCGCTCGCCGGACTGCTCGGCCAGGACCGGCAGGTCCAGCGGATCCTCGCGGTGGACACCGGCTCCACCGACAACTCGCCCCAGCTGCTCGCCGACACCCTCGGCGACTGGCTCCCCGGGAGCGGCCCGCAGATCCTCGGCCGCCGGGTCGGCTTCGGCCGCGCCGTCGGCGAAGCCGTCGCCGGCAGCCACCCGCTGCGCCCCGAGGACCTCTCCTACAGCCTCGACCCGTCCGGCTACGACCCGGTCACCGGCGGCTGGGACGACTTCGGCGACCCGCTCGGCGGCGAGGACGACCTCGGCCGCGGCGGACCGCGCGAGACCCAGCCGGTCGAGTGGCTCTGGCTGCTGCACGACGACTGCGAACCGCAGACCGACGCCCTGCGCCGCCTGCTCCAGGTCGCCGACTCCACCCCGACCGCCGCCGTGGTCGGCCCCAAGCTCCGCTCCTGGTACGACCGCAGGCAGCTGCTCGAGGTCGGCGTCACCATCGCCCGCTCCGGGCGGCGCTGGACCGGCCTCGACCGCCGCGAGCAGGACCAGGGCCAGCACGACCAGGTCCGCCCGGTGCTCGCCGTCTCCACCGCCGGCATGCTGGTCCGCCGCGACGTGTTCGAGGAACTCGGCGGATTCGACCGGGCGTTGCCGCTGATGCGGGACGACACCGACTTCTGCTGGCGGGTCAACGCGGCCGGCCACCGGGTGGTGGTCGCCCCCGACGCGGTGCTCCGGCACGCCGAGGCCGCCAGCCGCGAACGCCGCGCCATCGACTGCGCCTCCGCCCACCCGCACCGGGTCGACAAGTCCGGCGCCGTCTACACCCTGCTCGCCAACTCCAAGGGCCTGCTCTTCCCGTACGTCCTGCTCCGGCTGGTCCTCGGCACCCTGCTCCGGGTGGTCGTCAACCTGGTCGGCAAGGACCCCCGGCAGGCCTACGACGAGATCGCCGGCCTCGGCCACGAACTGCTCCGCCTGCCACGGCTGATGGCCGCCCGGGCGCGCCGCCGCCGGACCCGCTCGGTGGACTCGCTGGACGACCGCACGCTGTTCCCCGCCCCCGGCGCCACCGTCCGGCTCGCCGTCGAGAACGTCGTCGGCTCGCTCGGCATCGGCGGCCCCGACGAGGCCGGCGCCGGCCGGCACGGCTCGGTCGAGTCCGGCCCCGGCGACGACGACACCGACGACCTGGTGGTCGAACAGTTCGCCCTGCTCAAGAAGCTGGTGCGCCGCCCGGCCCCGGTGCTGTTCGCCGCGCTGCTGCTGTTCGCGCTCGCCGCCTGCCGCAACCTGATCGGCTCCGGCCTCCTCCAGGGCGGCGCCCTGCTGCCCGCCTCGGACGGCGCGGCCGGCCTGTGGGACGTGTACGCCGCGCCCTGGCACGGCATCGGCACCGGCTCCACCGCCGACGGCCCGCCCTACCTCGCGGTGCTCGCGATCCTCTCCTGGGCGCTGTTCGACCACGCCGACCTCGCGCTCACCCTGCTCGTGGTGCTCTCGGTCCCGCTCGCCGCGGTCAGCGCCTACCTGGTCTCCCGCCCGCTGATCGCCTCCAAGGCCGTCCGCGCCTGGGCCAGCGCCACCTACGCGGTGCTGCCCGCCGCCACCGGCGCGCTCGCCCAGGGCCGGATCGGCACCGCGGTGCTCGCCGTGCTGCTGCCCCCGCTGGCCCGCGCCGCCGCGATCACCGCCGGCCTCGGCATCCGCAAGGAGACCGCCGCCAAGGGCGCCCGCCCCGGCTGGCGGTCCGCCTGGATGACCGTGCTGATGCTCACCGTCAGCACCGCCTTCGTCCCGCTCACCTGGGCCATCGCCGTCCCGCTCTGCCTGGCCGCGCTGCTGCACGCGGTGCTCCGCGGCGGCGCGTTCGGCTCCGGCGCGCAGGCGGTGCGGCTGCTCGGCCTGCGCGTCGTGGTGATCCTCGGCGTGCCGCTGCTGGTGCTCGCCCCCTGGTCGCTCCAGGTCCTCGCCCACCCCTCCCGGCTGCTGCTGGAGGCCGGCGTCCCCGGCTTCAACGGCCCCGCCGCCGACCCGCTCGGCCTGGTCCTGGTCAACCCCGGCGGCGCCGGCACGCCCCCGGTCTGGCTGTCCGCCGGCGTGGTGCTCGCCGCCCTCGCCGCGCTGCTGCGCGCCGACCGCCGCCGCGCCGTGCTGGCCGCCTGGGGCGCCGCCGCCGCCGGGCTGCTGTTCTCGGTCGCGGTGGCCGGCACCGCCGTCACCCCCGCCTCCGGCGGCCCGCAGACCGCCGCCTGGGCCGGCCCCGCCACCCTGCTGGCCGGGGTCGCGCTGCTCGCCGCCGCCGCGATCGGCGCCGACGGCGCCAACACCCGGGTCTCCGGCATCGCCTTCGGCTGGCGCCAGCCGGTCGCCGCCCTGGTGCTCGCCGCCGCCGTGCTCGCCCCGGTCGGCACCGCCGTCTGGTGGGCCGTCACCGGCGCCGACGGCCCGCTGCGGCGCGGCAGCGACGCCCAGGTCCCGGCGTTCATCGCCGAGTCCGGCACCACCACCGACCGCTCCCGCACCCTGGTCGTCACCGGCGACGCCGAGGGCACCGCCGTCCGGTACGCGCTGGTGCGCGGCGCCGGCCTGACCACCGGCCAGGCCGAGGGCACCGTGGACAGCGCCGCCGACGGACAGCTCTCCCCGCTCACCGCCAAGCTGCTGGCCGGCTCCGGCGGCGACCTGGCCCGCACCCTGGCCGGGTACGGCATCAGCTACGTCGAGGTGAAGGACCCGGTGATCGCCAAGGTCCGCGACGTGCTGGACACCACCCCCGGCGTCACCCGGCTCAGCCTCGACAACGGCGTCGGCCTGTGGCAGATCACCAGCGTCCCCGGCACCCGGGCGCAGATCACCAGCCCCGGCACCGTCCCGGTGGTCGTCCCGGCCGGCGCGCACGACATCTGGACCACCGTCCCGGCCGGACCGGCCGGCCGGCAGCTCCGGCTGGCCGAACAGGCCGACGGCGGCTGGCAGGCCACCCTGAACGGCAAGCCGCTCAAGGCCGTCACCGTCGACGGCTGGGCCCAGGGCTTCACCCTCCCCGCCGAGGGCGGCCGGCTCGACGTCACCCGCGCCGGCGCCGCCGCCCACACCGCCTGGGTCTGGGGCCGGCTCGCGCTCGGCGCGGTCGTCCTGGTCCTCGCCCTGCCCGGACGCCGCAACACCAACGACGACGACATCCCCGAGGAGGTCGTCGCCGCCCAGGCGCTGGCCGCCCAGGTCCAGGCCCAGGCGCCCGCCCCCGGCAGCCGCCGGGCCCGCCGCCTCGCCGAACGCGGCGAGGGCGAGGACCCGCAGGCCGAGCCCGGCGTCTACGCCCCCGGCGTCCCGGCCCAGCAGAGCGCCGAAGCCGACCCGGAGCCCTACCGGCCCGAACCCGAGCCGTTCGCCGACCCGTACCAGGCCGATCCCTACCAGGCCGACCCGTACCAGGCGGACCCGTACCAGCAGCAGGGCTACCCGTCCGACGGCTACGGCTACGACTACACCCGGCACCAGCCCGTCGGCGCGCCCCCGCAGGGCGACGGCCACGACCAGTACGGCCAGCAGCAGGCGTACGGCTACGACACCCCGCCCGCCCAGGGCTGGACCGACCCGTACGCCGCCGGCTACCCGCAGCAGGACGAGCAGCAGCAGCCCTGGCTGCCCGAACAGCAGCAGCCCACCACCTACTACGACCCCAACGACCCCTACGGCGGCCAACCGCGGCAGCCCGGGGCGGGGAGCTGACCGCGATGAAGAAGCCCACCCTGAAGGCGCCCAAGCTCAAGGCACCCGACCTGAGCTCCGTGGCCGGCGGCAGCCGCACCGGCCAGTCCCTGCTGGCCGGCGTGGCCGTGCTCGGCCTGGTGTTCGGCATCGCCGAACTGCGCGCCCCGGCCACCTCCGCCGCCACCGGCGGCGGCAAGCGCACCACCGCCCAGGTCGAGCGCGCCGCGCTGGTCTGCCCGCCGCCGATGCAGGGCGTCACCGGCTCCACCACGCTCACCCTGTTCAGCCCGGAGGGCGGCACCGGCAGCGCCGGCACCGGCCTGCTCGCCGACGCCACCGCCGACAACGTGCTCGCCGCGCAGAACCCCGCGCAGCCCGCCCCGTCCGCCCCGGCCGCCCCGTCGGACGCCGCCTCCGCGGCGGCCCCGGGCGGACCGCCCTCCGGCAGCCCGGCCGCCGCCGTCGACGCCCGGATCTCGCTGGCCAAGCCCGGCCTCCCGGCCACCGGCCCCGCCGCCAACGGCGACACCGCCCCCGGCAGCTTCGCGATCGCCACCGGCAACCTCGCCCCCGGCTTCACCGCCACCCAGCTGACCAGCTCCGAGCAGGGCGGCGCCGGCCTGTCCGGCGCCGACTGCCTGCCCTCCGGCACCAGCTTCTGGTTCTCCGGCGCCAGCACCACGAGCAACCGGGTCGACTACGTCACCCTGGTCAACGCCGACAGCCTCCCCGCCGTCGTCGACCTGCGGATGTACGGCGACAAGGGCCCGATCGACAACGAACTCGCCACCGGCATCTCGATCGCCCCCGGCAAGACCGAGACGATGAGCCTCGCCAGCCTCACCAAGGGCCCCGTCGACAACCTCGCCCTGCACGTGGTCACCCGCAGCGGTCGGATCGCCGCCGGCGTCCACGCCATCGACACCGGCAAGGGCAGCGACTGGCTCGAACCCTCCGCCGACCCCGCCGCGAGCGTCGTCATCCCCGGCATCCCCGACGACGTCACCACCGCCCACCTGGTGATCGCCACCGACTCCGCCGACGACGCCGACCTCAAGGTCCAGCTCTCCGGCAAGAACGGCTGGTTCACCCCTGCGGGCAACGAGACCGTGCACGTCAAGGCCGGCATGACCGCCGCCCTCGACTTCCAGTTCACCGAGCAGACCCGCGAGGGCGCCAGCGCCGTCCGGCTCACCCCCACCAGCGACAGCCACCCCACCCCGATCGTGGCCGGCCTGCGCGTCGACCGCGAGAACAAGGGCAGGACCGAGGCCGCCTGGCTGGCCGGCGGCAACCCGATCGGCGCCCGCGCCTCCGTCGCCGACAACCGGGCCGGCCAGACCAAGCTGTTCCTCACCGCCACCGACAGCGACGCCAAGGTCAAGGTCACCAGCTCGGCCGGCGCGAGCGGCGGCACCCCGGTCAGCAAGGACGTCGACGTCCCCGCCGGCACCACGGTCGGCGTCGACGGCATCGACCCCGCCGGCGCGAACGGCCCCTACGCCCTGACCCTGCAGACCCTCGGCGGCGGCCCGGTTCTCGCCGCCCGCCAGATCACCGTCCCGGCCAAGGACGTGCCCGCCTTCACCACCCAGCAGTTCCGCGACGACCACGCCACCGTGCAGGTCCCGCAGGTGGCCGCCGACCCCGGGGTCGTGCTCGGGCGATGAGCCCGGTGGGGCCCCCGCCCGGGGGCCCTACTCCTCGCCGTAGCGCGGATCGATCGCGTCCGGCGAGAGCCCGAGCAGCTCCGCGACCTGCTCGATCAGGATCTCGTGGACCAGCGCCGCCCGGTCCTCCTTGGACTTGGCCCGGATCTCCACCGGCCGCCGGTAGACCATGATCCGGCTGCGCCGCCCCGCCGCGCCCGGAACCGCCCGGCCCAGCGGCACGGTGTCGGGCTCCGGCTCGCCCTTGGCGGGCAGCGGGACCTCCAGCACGGCGAACTCCACGTCCTCCAGCTGGGGCCAGCGCCGCACCAGGCGCTCCATCGACTCCCGGACGTAGTCGTCGAAGAGCTCGGAGCGGGTCAGCGAGATGGGCACCTGCGGCGGGGCCAGCGGCCCGCGCATGCCGCGGCCGTGCCGGTCGCGGTGCTTGCGGCGGCCGGAACCGGGCGGGGACGGGGGTGTCGAGCTGTCCATAGCAGTGTCGAGCGTAGTCCCTGGATGCCCGGAAGTGGACCACTCCAGCACGGCGCGTAACGGCGAGCGGACACGCGAGCCGGGGGCGGGTCTTCGCGGGCCGGTCCCACTTGCGGTACCGTCCACCCTCGTGAGCTCTGTACGTCGTTGTTCGCGCACCGCGTGCGGCCGTCCGGCCGTGGCGACGCTGACGTACGTCTACGCGGACTCCACCGCGGTGCTCGGCCCGCTGGCGACCTACGCGGAGCCGCACTGCTACGACCTGTGCGCCGAGCACGCCGAGCGCCTGACCGCCCCCCGCGGCTGGGACGTGGTCCGCCTGGCCGGCGACACCGGCCCGCTGCGGCGCAGCAGCGACGACCTAGAGGCGCTGGCCAACGCGGTCCGCGAGGCGGCCCGCCCGCAGGAGCGCACGCCGCGTCAGGGACCGCCCCCCGAGGGCGAGTCGGGCCGCCGCGGCCACCTGCGGGTGCTGCGCTCCCCGGAGAGCTGACCCCGCGCGTCGCGGCGGCTCCACCGGGGCCCGGTACGCTGCCCCTCTGCGGCTCGGACAGGCTGGCGCCGGTGCCGTCCGCAGCACGTCGCAGCACACACACGGGAGCATTCTGGTGCGGGACCTCAAGCAGCTTGTGAAGGCGTACGACGTCCGGGGCGTCGTGCCGGACCAGTGGGACGAGTCGCTGGCGCACGCCTTCGGCGCTGCCTTCGTCGAGGTGGTCGGCGGCAGCGCGGTGGTCGTGGGCCACGACATGCGGCCGTCCTCGCCCGCACTGTCCCGGGCGTTCGCCGAGGGCGCGGCCTCCCGCGGCGCCGACGTGGTGGAGATCGGGCTCTGCTCCACCGACCAGCTGTACTACGCCAGCGGCAGCCTGGACCTGCCCGGCGCGATGTTCACCGCCTCGCACAACCCGGCCCGGTACAACGGCATCAAGCTGTGCCGCGCGGGCGCCGCCCCGGTCGGCCAGGACACCGGCCTGTCGGACGTCCGCGAACTGGTCGAGTCCTGGCTGGACGAGGACGGCGCGGTGCACGTCCCGGCCTCCGGCGCCGCCGTCGGCGCGCTGTCCGCCCGGGAGACCCTGGGCGGCTACGCCGAGCACCTGCGCAAGCTGGTCGACCTGACCGCGATCCGCCCGCTCAAGGTCGCGGTGGACGCCGGCAACGGCATGGGCGGCCACACCGTGCCCACCGTCCTCGACGGCCTGCCGCTGGAGGTCGTCCCGATGTACTTCGAGCTGGACGGCACCTTCCCGAACCACGAGGCCAACCCGCTCGACCCGGCCAACCTGGTCGACCTCCAGGCCAAGGTCCGCGAGGTCGGCGCCGACCTCGGCCTGGCCTTCGACGGCGACGCCGACCGCTGCTTCGTCATCGACGAGAACGGCGACCCGGTCTCCCCGTCCGCGATCACCGCCCTGGTCGCCGAGCGCGAGATCGCCCGCGCCCAGGCCGGCGGCGAGGCCCACCCGACCGTCATCCACAACCTGATCACCTCCTGGACGGTGCCCGAGGTGGTCCGCGACCTGGGCGGCGTCCCGGTCCGCACCCGGGTCGGCCACTCCTTCATCAAGCAGGAGATGGCCGTCACCGACGCGGTCTTCGGCGGCGAGCACTCCGCGCACTACTACTTCCGCGACTTCTGGCGCGCCGACACCGGCATGCTGGCCGCCCTGCACGTGCTGGCCGCGCTCGGCGGGCAGGACGGCCCGCTCTCCGCGCTGACCGCCCAGTACGAGCGGTACGCCGCCTCCGGCGAGATCAACTCCACCGTCGCCGACCAGGCCGCCGTCACCGCCGAGGTGCGCGCCGCCTACGCCGGCCTGCCGGGCGTCACCACCGACGAACTGGACGGCCTGACCGTGGCCGGCCCGGACTGGTGGTTCAACCTGCGCGCCTCCAACACCGAACCGCTGCTGCGCCTGAACGCCGAGGCCAAGGACCCGGCGAAGATGGCCGAACTGCGCGACGGCGTGCTGGCCATCGTCCGCGGCTGACCCGGGGCGTCCCCGCCCCCGTCAGCCCGCCGCTGACTTTTCGGGTGCCCCGGCCGGTAGGGTTGCCACCGGCCGGGGTACTGCTGTGTCACCGGCTTCCCGTACCGCCGTCCTTCCCGAGCCCCGGAGTCCGACCGCCATGAGCCTGCCGTCCTTCCTGCTGGAGATCCTGGTCTGCCCGGAGTGCCGCTCCCCGCTCGACGAGGAGACCGAGGGCGAGGTGCACGAGCTGCGCTGCACCGGCGAGGGCTGCGGCCTGGTCTACCCGGTGCGCGACGGCATCCCGGTCCTGCTGGTGGACGAGGCCCGCCGCCCGTCCTGACCCCTGCCCCGCCAGCCGTTGGAGGCCAGCCGCCATGTTCGACGACTCCCTGCTGGACGACCCGGCCGCCGTGCAGCGCGCCGACCGCCGACGCGAACTGCTGGCCCTGGCCGGGGCGGGCGCCCGGATAAGGATCGCCCTGCGCCGGGCCGACGCCGCCGGCGTCAACACGCTGAACCCGGACGGACGGCCCCGCGCGGTGCTGGTCGCCGGGCACGGCGGGGTGCTGACCGCGGCCGCCGTGCTCGCGGCGCTGGCCCTGCCCAGCTGCCAGGTGTGGCCGCTGCCGCCCGCCGACGCCCGCCCCGGCGGATACGCCTTCACCGACGGCGAGACCTGGCAACTCCCGGGCTGGGCCAACGCGTTGGACCTGATCGTGGTGGCCAGCGCGGGCGGCCGCGAGGGTGGCCTGATCAACCTGGCCGAGCAGGCGTACGCCCGCGGCTGCGCGATCGCGGTGATCGCCCCCGAGGGCTCCGAACTGTTCGAGGCGGCGCTCCAGGTGCGCGCCCTGCCGCTGCCGTTCGAGCCCAGCGCGGTGGAGCCGGACGGCACCGACGCCGAACCCGACCTCCCGGCCGAGGACCCGGCCGCGCTGTGGGCCTTCCTGGCCCCGCTGCTCACCCTGGCCGACCGGATCGGCGCCGCCCAGCTCGCCCCCGGCTCGCTGGAGGCCGCCGCCGACCGCCTCGACGAGGTCGCGGTGCGCTGCCGCCCCGACGCCCAGTCGTACGACAACCCGGCGAAGTCCCTGGCCGCCCGGCTCGCCGAGACCGTCCCGCTGCTCTGGTCCGAGGGCGCCCCGGCCGCCGCCGCGGGGGAGCGGTTCGCGGCGGCCCTGGCCGACCGGGCCGGGCTCCCCGCGCTGACCGCCCGCCTCCCGCAGGCGCTGACCGCCCACCGCGGCATGTTCACCGGCCGGCTCGGCGCCGGGGCCGACCCGGACGACTTCTTCCGCGACCGGGTCGACGAACCGGTGCCGCTCCAGCTCCAGGTGCTGATGCTCCGCCACACCCCCGGCGTGGCCGAACTGGAGCAGCCCGGCTGGCCGGTGGCCCGGGCCCGCCGCCTGGCCGCCGCCCACGAGGTGCGGTGCACCGAGCACGCCTCCAGCCTGGAGGACCCGGTGCAGGCGCTGGCCGAACTGATCGGCCTGACCGACTTCGCCGCGGTGTACCTGGGCCTGGCCACCCGGGGCTGACACGGTATCGTCCCTTCGTCAGTCAAGGCCCGGCAAAGCCCCGGGCCCTCGCGGAGGGATGTACGGGGTTGAGCACCGAAGGCGGCACCAAGGCACTGGTCGCGGCACTGGCCGCGAACCTGGGGATCGCGGTCAGCAAGTTCGTGGCGTTCGCGTTCTCCGGTTCGTCCTCGATGCTCGCCGAGGGCGTGCACTCGGTCGCCGACTCCGGCAACCAGGTGCTGCTGCTGATCGGCGGCAAGCGCTCCCAGCGGGCCGCCACCGAGGAGCACCCCTTCGGCTACGGCCGCGAGCGGTACGTGTACGGCTTCCTGGTCTCGATCGTGCTGTTCAGCCTCGGCGGCATGTTCGCGATCTACGAGGGCTACGAGAAGATCGCCCACCCGCACGAGCTGGAGAACTGGTACTGGCCGGTCGGCGTGCTGGTCTTCGCCATCCTGCTGGAGGGCTACTCCTTCCTCACCGCCTACCGGGAGGCGTCGAAGGACAAGGGCAGCCACGGCTGGTCCGCGTACATCCGCCGGGCCAAGGCCCCCGAGCTGCCGGTCGTCCTGCTGGAGGACTCCGGCGCGCTGGTCGGCCTGGTGCTGGCGCTGCTCGGCGTCGGCCTGACCACCCTCACCGGGGACGCGGTCTGGGACGGCATCGGCACCCTGTGCATCGGCCTGCTGCTGGTGGTCATCGCGCTGGTGCTGGCGCTGGAGACCAAGTCGCTGCTGATCGGCGAGTCCGCGGCCGCCGAGGTGGTCACCAAGATCCGCGCGGCGCTGGTCGACCACGACACCGTCACCTCGGTGATCCACATGCGCACCCTGCACGTCGGCCCCGAGGAACTGCTGGTCGCCGCCAAGATCGGCGTCAACGCGGAGGACAGCGCCGCGGTGGTCGCCGAGGCGATCGACCACGCCGAGGCCCGGGTCCGCAAGGCCGTCCCGATCGCCCGCGCGATCTACCTGGAGCCCGACGTCTACTCCGAGGAGAAGGCCCTGGCGGGCCCCGACGCCGACGCGACTCCGGGCGGACCGGGCCCGAACGCCCACTGAGCCGCGCCCGATCGGTGTAGATTCGTCAGCAGTGCCAAACGTCGCTGCTGATGGCGGTCGATCGGAGCGGGGCTCCGGTCGAGGGAGAGAGGTCCTCCGACGGATTGTGCCGCAGCAGAGGGTCGCTCCCGCGCGCCCTCTGCCGCTCAGCACACCCGTAACCAGGCCCACCCCACGAGGAGTTCGCATGTCGAACCAGCCCACCGGCGACTTCAAGGTCGCCGATCTCTCCCTGGCGCCGTTCGGTCGCAAGGAGATCCAGCTCGCCGAGCACGAGATGCCGGGTCTGATGTCGATCCGCGCCGAGTACGCCGCCTCGCAGCCGCTCGCCGGGGCCCGGATCACGGGGTCGCTGCACATGACGGTGCAGACCGCGGTGCTGATCGAGACCCTGACCGCGCTGGGCGCCGAGGTGCGCTGGTGCTCGTGCAACATCTTCTCCACCCAGGACCACGCCGCCGCCGCGATCGCGGTCGGCCCGGAGGGCACCCCCGAGGACCCCAAGGGCGTGCCGGTGTTCGCGTGGAAGGGCGAGAGCCTGGAGGAGTACTGGTGGTGCACCGAGCAGGCGCTGACCTGGCCCGACGGGCAGACCCCGAACATGATCCTGGACGACGGCGGTGACGCCACCCTCCTGATCCACAAGGGCGTCGAGTTCGAGAAGGCCGGCGCCGCGCCGTCGCCCGACACCGCGGACAACGACGAGTTCCGGATCATCCTGGAGCTGCTGAACCGCACCCTGGTCGAGTCCCCGCAGAAGTGGACCGAGGTCGCCGCCACGATCAAGGGCGTCACCGAGGAGACCACCACCGGCGTCCACCGCCTGTACGAGATGCACCGCGACGGCAAGCTGCTGTTCCCGGCGATCAACGTCAACGACTCGGTGACCAAGTCGAAGTTCGACAACAAGTACGGCTGCCGGCACTCGCTGATCGACGGCATCAACCGCGCCACCGACGTGCTGATCGGCGGCAAGGTCGCCGTCGTCTGCGGCTACGGCGACGTGGGCAAGGGCTGCGCCGAGTCGCTGCGCGGCCAGGGCGCCCGGGTGATCGTCACCGAGATCGACCCGATCTGCGCGCTGCAGGCGGCGATGGACGGCTACCAGGTCACCACCCTGGACGACGTGGTGGGGATCGCGGACATCTTCGTCACCACGACGGGCAACAAGGACATCATCATGGCTTCGCACATGGAGCGGATGAAGCACCAGGCCATCGTCGGCAACATCGGCCACTTCGACAACGAGATCGACATGGCCGGCCTGGCCAAGCTCCCCGGCGTGGTGAAGACCGAGGTCAAGCCGCAGGTCCACGAGTGGCGCAAGGCCGACGGCAAGACGATCATCGTGCTCTCCGAGGGCCGCCTGCTCAACCTCGGCAACGCGACCGGCCACCCGTCGTTCGTGATGTCGAACTCCTTCGCGAACCAGACCATCGCGCAGATCGAGCTGTTCACCAAGCCCGAGCAGTACCCGGTGGGCGTGTACGTGCTGCCCAAGCACCTGGACGAGAAGGTCGCCCGCCTCCACCTCGACGCCCTGGGCGTCAAGCTGACCACCCTGAGCCAGGACCAGGCCGACTACATCGGCGTCCCGGTCGAGGGCCCGTACAAGTCCGAGCAGTACCGCTACTGACACCCTCGTTCGAACGGCGGACGGCCGGTGCACCACGGAGGTGCACCGGCCGTCCGCCGTTCCCGGGGCGGCAAGGGCCGAAAGAGGAGGGCCTAGCGCACCGCCTCGGCGGCCCACCCCGAGACGTCCTGGCCCAGCGCCCGGACCCGGTCCAGCAGGCCCTCCCGGCCGCCCACCGCCGAGAAGTCGACCGGCAGGGCGTACGTCGACAGGCAGACCCGCACGCTGTCCGCCGCCACCCGGCAGGTCTGCTTCGTGTCGCCCGGTTCCAGGTCCGTCGGCCTCGGGTACCCCTGCGGCTCCTCCGCGTCCGGAGTCGCCGTGATCGTGAGCGGCCCGCCCCCGGCGTCGACGAAGTTCAGCTCGGCGCTCCACCAGTCCAGGCTCCGCACGGTCTCCCGCGTGAACATCACCGACGTCCGCCGGAAGCTCTCCGGCAAACCGGAGACCACCACCGGCAGCGGCACCGCGCGGTGGCCGACCACCACCGACTCCGCGATCCTCCGCAGCAGCCCGTCCCGCTCCGCCAGATCGAGGTACGTCCCCGCCAGCGACACCCAGCGACCGTCCGGGACCTGCCAGTACAGCGTCACCGAGTCCCCGAAACTCCCGCCGGAGACCGTCTCGGTGTACGCCCGGCCCCCGCCCACCGGTGCCGCGTCCGCCAGGACCGGTCCGTCCGCCTGCGCACGCGGAGGGTCCGGCAGCTGGCCCGCGGGGAGGACCTTCAGGTACAGGTTCCACCGGAGGGTGTCGCCGCCCAGCGTCCTCGCGGACACCTCGCCGCCGGGAAAGTACTCCAGCTCGTTGATCTCCTCCGGCAGCCAGCCGAAGTCCGCCTCCGTGGTGAGCGTCTCCCGCCCGCCCGGCACCGCCGGCACCGTCAGCGGGGCGCCCAGCAGCTGCGGCAGCGGCGGCGCCGACCGGGTCGGCAGCGCCGGACCCGCCGGACGAGCCGACCCCCCGCCGCCCTCCGGCAGCAGCGACAGCCCTGCGCCCGCCAGCACCGCCGCCACCGCGGCCACCATCGTCAACCGGTGCCGCGTCCGCCGCGCCCGGCCCGTCCGCACCGCCAGCGCCGCGTCCACCGTGCTCGGCGGAGACTGGTCCACCAGCTCCGCCAGCCGCGTGCTCAGCCCCTCGTCCCCGTTCATCCCCTGATCCCTTCCGCCCGCAGTGACGAAGAACGCCGCAGCGACTCCAGCGCCCGCGAACTCTGACTCTTCACGTTGCCGCTGGAACACCCCAGCTCGGCCGCGGTCTGCTCGACCGTGAGATCGCAGTAGTAGCGCAGCACCACCGTCGCCCGCTGCCGGGGCGGCAGCGCCGCCAACGCCTCCCGCAGGTCCAGCGACACCGCCAGGTCGGGGCCCGGGGACGGCGCCCCCTCCGGCAGCCGCGCCGCCGTCCTGGTCCGCCGCCACCACGCCGTCCGCTGCTCCGCCAGGAAGGTGTTCACCAGCACCGTCCGCGCGTAGCCGTCCCGGTTCTCCGCCCGGCTCGCCCGGCCCCAGTGGGTGTACAGCTTGGTGATGCTCTCCTGCACCAGGTCGTCCGCACGGTGCCAGTCCGCGCACAGCAGGTACGCGACCTTCCGCAGCCAGACCGCCCTGGACGCCACGAACGCGGTGAACTCCTCGTCCCGCGCCAGCTCCGCCATCCCGGCAGCCCCTCCCTCCCCAAGACCGGTGGCACGGCCGCGCCACCGCCCCCCTGATGCGGCCCGCCCCGGCAAAGGTTGCACACCGGATTACGTAGGCTTCCCCCCATGCCGAACGGCCGCTACTCCCTCCACGACCCGCACGACGGAACCCCGCTCGGCGAGGAACGCTTCCAGTGCGCCCCCGGCCCGGCCGGCTGGCGCTACGTCGCCAAGCGCTACCGCCCCGACGGCACCGTCCAGGGCACCACCGACCTCACCCTGGACGCCCGGCACCGCCCGATCCGGCTCGAACTCCGCTCCGGCGGCTGGCAGGTCCGTGGCGGCGCGCTGGACGGCGTGCACTGGGTCCGCGCCGCCGCCTCCGGCACCGCCCCCGGCGAGGCCGTCGAAGCGGTCGAGGGCGAGGACCGGGCGCACGCCTTCACCGGCGACTCCCCGGCCTTCCTGGTCGCCACCGCCCGGCTGCTCGCCCTCGACCCCGGCGGCAGCGCCCGGATCCGCCTGGTCTCCTTCACCGGCGACGCCCTCGCCCCCCGCACCCTCGACCAGGGCTGGCAGCTCCACTCCGTCCAGGACCACCCCACCGACAGCGGGCCGCTCCCCGTCGAGCACTACCGGGTCACCGACCTCGACACCGGCGAGGTCCGCGACCTCCACCTCACCGGGGACGTCCTGCTCGGCGCCCCCGGGATCGAACTCGAAGAACTCGACTCCCCGCCCAACCCGCGCCGCCCGCCCGGGGCCTGAGCCCACCGGGGCGGTCGGGTACGGGCTCAGGCCGGGGGCGCGAACCCGGTGCCCGGAGCGGGCTCGGCCGGTGCGGCGGGTGCGGGCGCGGGCGCGGGCGGTGCGGCGGGCGGGGCGACCGGCGCGGCGGGTGCGGTAGGCGGGACGGGTGTGGTAGGCGGGACGGGCGCGGGCTTCCCGAACTCCACCGGCGGCGCCGGCTGCACCGGTGCGGCCCCGTACCCCGCCGGCACCGAGTGACCGCCCTGCGCCGGGTAGGCCGCGAACGCCGCGGCCGACGCCCGCTCCCACTCCCGGCGCTGCCGCTCCATCGACACCGCGCCCAGGTACACCAGCGACGGCAGCCCCGCCGGTACCGGCCACCCCGTCCGCTGCGCCATCTCCGCGGCCAGCCGGTCGCCCAGCCCGGCCGCCACCGGCTGGTCCAACTCGTGCATCCGGCCCAGCACCTGACGCGACGACAGCCACAGCCGGTCCGGCACCGCCGACAGGTCCAGCGCCACCAGGTCCGCGCCCAGCGCGTGCATCACCTGCGGCGGCACCGGCGGCACCGAGCCCTGGTCCCGGGCGCTCTGCGGCAGCCGCTCGCGGACCACCATCGTCCCGCCGAAGATGTCGCCGAGCCGGCGCCCCTGCACCGAGATCAGCGCGGACAGCACCGCGGGCAGCGCGAACAGCCCGAAGTCGATCACCCCGACCAGCCCCCGCACCAGCGCGTGCCGGAACCGGATCGGACCGCCGTCCGTCCGCACCACCCGAAGCCCCAGCGTGACCTTCCCCAGCGACCGCCCGTGCGACAGCGTCTCGACCAGCACCGGCAGCAGCACCGTGCAGAACACGAGCACCGAGATCTGGAACGCCACCGCGGCGGCCATCTCCAGGTCGGAGAGCCCCAGCATCAGGCCCACGCTCAGGACGAAGTACGCCACGACGTACAGGACCCAGTCCAGCAGCCGGGCCAGGGCCCGCGACGGCAGCTGCGCCGTCCGCAGCCCCAGGACGACCGCCTCGCCGGTCACCAGTTCGCTCACGCCATCCACCCGCTCCGCTCCACGGCCCGCCGGCGACCCGCGTCGCGCGATCCGACCCCCTCGATCAACAGCGGCAAACATAAGGCCGCCCGCCCCCCGCAGGTAACCCCGGGCCGACGCTTCCGGGCTGCCCCGCCCCACCGCCCGCCGGCTCTGGCAAGCTAAGCCCCGCAACCAGCCCGGCCGCACACCCACCAGTGCCCGCGGTCCGCCCCACCGCGCCCCCGGAGAGAGCCGCCATGGACCTGGACGTCTTCGTCGCCGCCCACCAGGCGGAATGGCACCGGCTGGAGGTCCTCAGCGGTCGCCGCCGGCTCACCGGCGAGGAGTCCGACGAGCTGATCACCCTCTACCAGCGCGCCACCAGCCACCTCGCCCAGGTCCAGGCCGCCGCCCCGCACCCCGGCATCGAGGGCCGGCTCACCACCCTGGTCGTCCGCGGCCGCAACGCCGTCGCCGGCGCCCGCGCCTCCTCCTGGCGCGACGCCGCCCACTACTTCACCGCCGGCTTCCCTGCGATCCTCTACCGCGCCCGCCGCTGGTGGCTCACCGTCGCGGCGGTCTCCTTCCTGCTGAGCGCGGTGATCGCCTGGTGGACCGGCACCCACCCCGAGATCATCAAGTCCCTGCTGACCCCCGAGCAGTACGAGCAGCTCACCAAGCCCGGCGGCGAGTTCGAGACCTACTACACCGAGCACCCCTCGGCGAACTTCGCCGCCCAGGTGTGGACCAACAACGCCTGGGTCGCCGCCCAGTGCCTGATCTCGGCCGTCCTGCTCGGCCTCCCGGTCCTGTACATCCTGCTGGTCAACGTCCTCAACCTCGGCACCGGCATCGGCACCATGGCCTCCGCCGACCACCTCCAGCTCTTCCTCGGCCTGCTGATCCCGCACGGCCTGCTCGAAATCACCGCCATCTTCGTCGCCGGCGCCCTCAGCCTCCGCCTCGGCTGGACCGTCATCGACCCCGGCCCCCGCACCCGCACCGTGGCCCTCGCCGAAGAGGGCCGCGCGGTCATCGGCTCCGTCATCGGCCTCGCCGCCGTCCTCATGGTCACCGGCTTCATCGAGGGCTTCGTCACCGGCTCCGCCCTCCCCAGCTGGCTCCGCATCGGCATCGGCCTCGTCGTCGAAGCCCTCTTCCTCGTCTACGCCCTGGTCCTCGGCAAGCGCGCCGCCCTGGCCGGCGAGACCGGCGACGTCGAAGTCGCCGACCGCGCCGACCACCAGCCGATGGTCGGCTGACCACCGCGGCGTGGCGCGGTCACGGGCGCCCCGCCAAACCTGGTAGCCTGATGATCAACCCGGCGGGACCATTGACGTGATCCCCATGGGCTAGTAGGTTTGAACGGTTGGGAGGGACTGGACATACAGTCCGCCCGAGCGTAGTGTCTATGACACGGCCGAAGCGAGGCAGCGCGTCCGCGAGGATGCTGGCCCGGTTCCGGCAAAACCCCGAAGCTGAGCAGTGCAGAGCTTTTGATAAGGTCTGCAGCGAAGTCGAAGGAATTCCCACTCCAGCGGGAATGGAAATCAGAGCGAAAAACCTCTGGTAAGCTGGAAACACGAAAGAACGAAGCGCCCGGAGGGTTCGCAGGAATGCGGCTCGAAGGAAGCGTCCGTTCCTTGAGAACTCAACAGCGTGCCAAAAGTCAACGCCAGATATGTTGACATCCCCGGCCTCGAC
>NZ_JBIVKJ010000027.1:0-70898 GCF_044750705.1 Kitasatospora sp. NPDC088783 | reverse complement strand
AGGGGGGACCCTGTGGGAGAGTAGGACGCCGCCGAACAATCTTTGTGGGAAAGCCCCCTGACGGGATGTCAGGGGGCTTTTTCGCGTTCCCGGGAGCAACGGCCAGTGGAAGCCAGTAAGAGGGGTGGTGCTAGGTCCACCCCAAAGACGGGTGGCACGGCCAATGCGCCGACCGGCGGACCGCGGAGAGACTGGGGAGCGTTCTGGAACGGGGTTCGACTTCTCGGGGAGTGGTCTTGGCGACGACAGCGTGGTTCGATCGGGTGGCCTTCGGGCCCGAGTGGGGGGAGCGGGCTCGGGCGGCGGTGCGGGCCGGCGGGCAGGCCGTGGTGATGACGGCGGCGGCCGCGGTGGGGCTGGCGGTGCCGGTGCTGGCGGCGGTGTTCACGGGGGTGGTGGCGTTCCACCTCTTCAGCGGGGGGGCGTTGGTGCCGTACTGCCTGGCGGCGCTGAGCATGGCGCTGGTCTGGACGGTGTCGACGTACTGGTTCGTGCGGCACGGCGCGGCGTGGACGCGGCGGCGGGTGGAGCGGAGGGCGGCGCAGCCGTGGGTGGTGGTGTATTCGCCGAGGGAGACGCTGGAGCAGGATCCTCGTGGGTTCTGGTGGACGGGGCACTCGTACCACCGGGGGCACGAGGTGGCGCGGGCGGTGCAGTTCGTGCAGTGGGCCGTGCGCGATCCGCAGATCAGGCGGGAGGCGCTCTGGCTGGTGGCGAATCCGGCGGGGTTGCTGGTGCTGGTGCTGCCGTTCCTGGGGTTGGTGGCCGGGGGCGTCGTAAGTCTCTGGGCGGCGGGGTGGCTGCTGCACGACATGTTCGGGCAGCTCGGCGGCTACATGAAGGCCGTGGGCACGGGCCTGTTCGGGGTGGGGCTTGTGGTGGCCGGGCTGTCGGGGCTGCCGGCGGGGGTGCAGCGGCACGGCGTGTGGGCGTGCCGGGTGCTGGGGGACGGGCCGCGGCAGAGCCGGGCGCAGCTGACCGAGCGGGTGGCGCACCTCACGGAGACCCGGGCGGACGCGGTGGACGCGCAGGCGGCGGAGTTGCGGCGGATCGAGCGGGATCTGCACGACGGGGCGCAGGCGCGGCTGGTGACGATCGGATTGACGCTGGGGGCGGTCGAGCACCTGATGGGGACGGATCGGGAGGCGGCCATGGAGCTGCTGGCGGAGGCGCGGGAGGCGTCGGCGAAGGCCCTGCAGGAGTTGCGTGACCTGGTGCGGGGGATCCATCCGCCGGTGCTGGCGGAGCGCGGACTGCCGGACGCGGTGCGGGAGTTGGCGTTGACGGCGGTGGTGCCGACGGAGGTGACGGTGAGTCTGCCGGGGCGTCCGGAGGCGGCCTTGGAGACGGCGGTGTACTTCAGCGTGAGCGAGCTGCTGGCGAACGCGGCGAAGCACGCCCGGGCCCGGCACGCCTGGGTGGACGTGCTGTACCGGGCGGGCCGGCTGCGGGTGGTGGTGACGGACGACGGGCACGGGGGTGCGCGGATGGAGGCGGACGGCGGGCTGCGGGGGATCGAGAAGCGATTGGGTACGTTCGACGGAACGATCTCGCTCGACAGTCCGGTGGGCGGGCCGACCACGATCATGATGGAGCTGCCGTGCGCGTTGTCCTCGCCGAGGATCTCTACCTCCTCCGCCAAGGTCTGACACGGCTGTTGGAGATCCACGGGTTCACCATCGCGGCGGCGGTCGAGACCGGGCCGGATCTGCTGGCCGCGCTGCTGTCCGAGCGGCCGGACGTGGCGGTGGTGGACGTCCGGCTGCCGCCGACGCTGACGGACGAGGGGCTGCAGGCGGCGTTGGCGGCGCGGCGGGAGATCCCGGGGCTGCCGGTGCTGGTGCTGTCGCAGCACGTGCAGCAGTTGTACGCGCGCGAGCTGCTGGCGGACGGGACGGGCGGGGTGGGGTACCTGCTCAAGGACCGGGTCTTCAACGCCGACCAGTTCGTGGACGCGGTGCGGCGGGTGGCGGCCGGAGGGACGGCGATGGATCCGGACGTGATCGGCCGGCTCTTGCAGTCCAACGCGGGGTCGGGGCCGTTGCAGCGGCTGTCGCCACGGGAGCGGGAGGTGCTGGGGCTGATGGCGGAGGGCTGTTCGAACTCGGCGATCGCGGCGCGGCTGACGGTCAGTGACGGCGCGGTGGCCAAGCACATCGCCAACATCTTCGGGAAGTTGGAGCTGGCGCCGACGGAGGACGGCAACCGGCGGGTGCTGGCGGTGCTGGCGTACTTGAACGGTTCGGCGGAGCGGCTGGTGGACGGCTGAGCGCGGCCGTGGAGGGCCCGGCGCGCGGCTCGCAGGAGCAGGCGGAGGGGGAGAGGAGAGGGGAGGAGACGGGAGGAGACGGGAGGAAGCGGGCGGGCGGAGCCCGGAACGGGGGCGGCGGTGGTGCGTGCGGTGGTGTGGACCAGTGGAGGTGCGGTGGTGGTCCGGGCTGGCGACAGGGGGGAACGCCCGTACGAGTAGTATCCGGTGGGCCGAGTCTGTCGACGGCGTACCGGCATCGCGTCCTGACGCGGTGATGATGCGTGCGCCCCGGGGTGGGGACGTGTACTCGGCGGCTACAGGTCGTATACGGCAGCTGCCGAGTCCCAGGGGTTGATCAACGAATGGCACGTCCTTCCCTTACCCGCGCGCACCGGGCACTGCTGGGTGTGGTGGCCATCGGCGCGTGCGTGATCTCGGGCATCGGTTTCGCGGGGTCGTACAACTCGGTGCGGGACCTGGCGATGGAGAAGGGCTTCGGCGCCTTCTCCTACGCCTTCCCGATAGGCGTCGACGCGGGCATCGTGGTACTGCTCTCACTGGACCTGGTGTTGACCTGGCTGCGGATCCCGTTCCCGCTGCTACGGCAGACGGCCTGGCTGCTGACCGCGGCGACGATCGCGTTCAACGCGGCGGCGTCCTGGGGCGACGCGCTGGGCATGGCGATGCACGCGGTGATCCCGGTGCTGTTCGTGGTGGTGGTCGAGGCGTCCCGGCACGCGGTGGGGCGGATCGCGGCGATCACCGCAGACCGGCACATGGAGTCGGTGCGGCTGATGCGCTGGGTGCTGTCGCCGGTGCCGACGTTCCGGCTGTGGCGGCGGATGAAGCTGTGGGAGCTGCGCTCGTACGACGAGACGGTGCGGCTGGAGCAGAACCGGCTGGTGTACCGGGCGCAGCTGCGGTTCCGGTACGGGCGGGGCTGGCGGCGGTCGGCGCCGTTCCAGGCGCTGCTGCCGCTGAAGCTGGCGAAGTACGGCGTCCCGCTGGACCCGACGGTGCTGGACCGGATCGACGGTCCGCTGGTGGTGCCGGGCAGCGCGGCGGCGGTCGAGCAGTCGGCCCAGGCCGTTCCGGCCGTCCAGGCGGGGTCGTCGGCGCAGGCGGTGGCGTCGGGTCAGCCCGTCCAGACGGTGCGGGGCGGCGGGGTGACGCAGGCTCAGCAGCCGGCTCAGGTCCAGCGGCCGATCCAGGCGCAGGCCCAGGCCGCGGCGTCGGGTGCGCCGGAATCCCAGCCGCAGCCCCAGCCGGTGCCGCCGGTCTCGGCGGCGGTGGCGGTGCCGACGTTGGCGAAGCTGGCCGCGGTGCGGCTGCGCGACCAGCAGGACCCGGAGGCGGCGCAGGCCGCGCCGGTGATCGACTCGTCCGCGGAGCTGAACGTGTGGACGGCCCGTCCGGTGCGCTCGCACGTGGCGGAGCCCGACCAGGTGCACACGGCGCGGGTGCCGGGGCAGGCGTCGCCGTGGTTCAAGGCGCCGCGGCCGAGCGGTCCGGAGGAGGCGGTGACGGTCCGGCCGCAGCCGGGCTACCAGGTGTCGCGGGCCGAGGCGTACCCGGAGCAGGGTGGTGGCCCGGAGGAGTACCGGGCGGAGGAGTATCGTCCGGCGGCGAACGGGCACGGTCCGGCGGGGCGTCCGCAGGCGGTCCGGCAGCAGGTGCCGGTGGCGGAGGGCGCGGAGCCGATCCTGGTGCCCGGCCGGCCGATGCGGCTGGAGTCGATGATGGCCTCCGAGTCGGAACCGCTGCCGTTCGACGAGGGGGACGCCCCGGCGCGCCGTCCGATCGCGGGCGCGGGTCAGGTGCTGGACGCCAACGAGTGCTTCGACGCGCTGGTCAGCTACATGGAGGAGAACCAGCGGCACCCCGACGAGCGCCGCTTCGCGGAGTACCTGAGCCAGCGCGGCGTCCCGGGTTCGCGGCCGGACGGCGGCGTCACGGTGAAGGACGTCGAGAAGGTCTGGCAGGACCTCCAGGAGAGGTACATGGAGTCCGGTCGGGGCGAGTGACCTGGCGGCCTCCCGCGGGGGCCCGTTTGGAGAGACGTACAGCAGGTGCGACGGCCGTCCGCCGGTTCTTCCGGCCGGGCGGCCATTGACGGTTCCGCGGACCCGCCGTTACCTTCGCCTCAACAAATTGTTGAAGTCGCGCGGTGAGTGGAGGAGCCCCGGATGTCGCAGCCCGCCCAGGTCGATGCCGTCCAGCCCGTCTCGTTCTCGGACGCCGCCCTGGCGGCCGTCGAGGCGCTGCTCGCGCCGGTGGACGCCGAGTTGACGCGCCGTTACCCGGGCGAGCGCGGTTCCCGGCAGCCGGTGCACACCGTGTACGTGCCGGCCGACGCGTTCGGGGCGCACACCGTCCGGGAGTGGGGCGCGCAGGCGCTCGCCGCGTTCGACGAGCACGCCGGTACGCCCGGACGGCTCGCCGCGACGCTCGGGGTCGCGGACGACGCACTGCTGGCCGACGTGCACGCCCGGGTGCGGGCCAAGCTGGAGCGCGAGCCGATCGAGGACCTGCGGATCGACTTCGAGGACGGCTACGGCCCGCGCCCCGACGCCGAGGAGGACGCGGAGGCCGTCCGGGCCGCCCGCCTGGTGGCCGCGGCGGTCGCCGACGGCAGCGCCCCGCCGTACGTCGGCATCCGGATCAAGTGCCTGGAGGCCCCCGTCCGGGCCCGCGGCATCCGCACCCTGGAACTGTTCCTGGCCACCCTGGTGGCCGCGGGCGGGCTGCCGGACGGGCTGGTGCTGACCCTGCCGAAGGTCACCCACGCCGCCCAGGTCACCGCGCTGGTGCGGCTGCTGGAGGACTTCGAGCGGCGGGCCGGGCTGCCCGCCGGACGGATCGGGTTCGAGATCCAGATCGAGACCACCCAGGCGATCCTCGGCCCGGACGGCCGGGCCACCGTCGCGCTGCTGATCGGGGCGGCCGAGGGCCGCGCCACCGCGCTGCACTACGGCACCTTCGACTACAGCGCCGCCTGCGGGGTCAGCGCCGCCCACCAGAGCATGGACCACCCGGCCGCCGACCACGCCAAGGCCGTCATGCAGGCCGCCGCGGCCGGCACCGGCGTCCGGCTCTCCGACGGCTCCACCAACGTCGTCCCGACCGGCACCGCCGAGCAGGTGCACGCCGCCTGGCGGCTGCACCACGGCCTGGTCCGCCGCTCGCTGGCCCGCGCCTACTACCAGGGCTGGGACATGCACCCCGCCCACCTGCCCACCCGGTACGCCGCCGTCTACGCCTTCTACCGCGAGGGCCTGGCCGCGGCCTGCGCCCGGCTCGCCGCGTACGTCGCCAAGACCGGCGGCGACGTGCTGGACGAGCCCGCCACCGCCCGCGCGCTCAGCGGCTACGTGCTGCGCGGCCTGGACTGCGGCGCCGTCGACCCCGCCGAGGTCACCGGGCGCACCGGCCTGGACCGCGCCCGGCTGGACGCCCTGGCCGGACGCTGAGTCCGCCGCCGGACGGAGTCCAGCCGGACGGAGGCCCCCGGCGCACGGCATAGGCTGGGCGGGAGGACCGGCGCGGGACCGGGCGCCGAGACGAGACCGACAGCGGAGAGCACCAGCGCCATGGCGGAGCCGAGCCCCAAGCCGTACCTGACCGTCCGGGGCTCCGGCAGCCGCGAACTGGAGATCAAGAAGTCCCGGTTCATCTGCCACCTGGCCCGGGTCGCCGACGAGGACGAGGCGCAGGCGTTCGTCGCGGGCGTCCGCAAGCGGTACTGGGACGCCCGGCACAACTGCACGGCGTTCGTGGTCGGCGGCGAGCAGCCGCGCGAGCGCTCCAGCGACGACGGGGAGCCCGCCGGGACGGCCGGGGTGCCGATGCTGGAGGTGCTGCGGCGGCGCGGGGTGACCGACACCGCCGCCGTGGTGACCCGCTACTTCGGCGGGATCAAGCTGGGCGCGGGCGGCCTGGTGCGGGCGTACGGCGCGGCGGTGTCCGAGGCGCTGGACGAGGTCGGGCTGCTGGAGCGCCGGCCGGTCGTGCTGCTGTCGGTGGCCGTCGACCACACCCGGGCCGGGCGGCTGGAGAACGAGCTGCGGGCGGCCGGGTACGCGGTGGCCGGGCTGGAGTACCTGGCCGACGGGGTGCGGATCGAGGTCGGCGTGCCCGAACCGGCGACGGCGCAGTTCCACGCCTGGCTGGCCGAGGCGACCGGCGGCTCGGCCGCGGCCCGCCCGGCCGGGCGGACCTTCGTCGAGGTCGAGGTCTGACCGCCGACCGGGGGACGCCCGGCATTGATCGCGGACGGGCGGGTAGCAGAGGCGGCACGGACGGTGTTCCCGTTGCCGTCCGATGACACCCGATCGAAGGAAGCGGGGCCCGATCCGGAACTTCCGCTCCTGATCGCTTCGTCTCCTAGAGACACGACCGACGATTCGCCAACGACTCCGGGGAGGAGGACTCGCAGACCCCAGCACCGCACCACGGGAGGTTCCGCGCATGCCCACCGACCACGCCCAGCCACCGTACCGGCTGACGGCAGCGACACCCCGCCCGCACCACGACACCACCGCCCTCGTCGACCAACTCCTCGCCGAACAGCTGAAGTCCGAGGGCCACGAGGAGCCCGCGCCCCGCGAGCGGCAGGCGCCGCCCGAGCGACTACGCCTCGGCGACCGGGTCCTGCTGGACCGCGACGACGGCACGCTGCCCGGCCGCGGCCCCGGAGCCCGCTACAGCCGCCGCCGACTGCGCACGCCCGCCGTGCACGGCACCGACCAACTGACCCTCACCCTCGCCTCCGACACCGCCGACGGACCGACCCGGCTGCTCATCGAGGCCGAACACCTCCCCGCCGGCCCGACCGTCACCCCACCCGGGCGGGTGCCCGTCCCCGACCTGGTCCGCAGCCTGCTGCCCCTGCTCGACGCCGCCGAGGGCCCGGTGCCACTGGCCGTCGCGCCCCGGCTGCTGGCACCCGCCGACCTGGACGGCCTGATCGACGAACTCTGCGACCCGGAACGGCGGTTGCCCACCGTGGTGGCCAGCGTCCCGCCCGCCGTGCCGGTCGACCGCTGGCAGCAGCAGGTGCTCGACCCGCTGGTGCGCCAACTCCCCGGCCTGGCCTCGCTGTACGTGCTCGGGCACGGCGCGCTGCCCCGGTTCAACCTGGCCCTGGAGTACCACAAGGTGTACGGCGGCGCGGTCCGCACCTTCCTGCCCGAGGTCGACCCGGCCTCCCGGGCCGACGCCGCCCGCCACCCCGTCCTGCCGCGCGGCCGGATCGACGAGAACCCGCGCCGCGCCGCCGCCCTGCTGGCCCGCGAGCCGCGCCGGATCGCCGCCGAACTGCCGCTGCCCGCGCCGCTGGCCGCCGTCCCCGAACTCTGGCTGCCGCCCGAGGCGCGCAAGGCGCCCGCCCCGCCCCGGGCCGCGGTCGAACGCCCGCCGGTGCGGCTGGAGCGCTGCCGGCTGCGGATCGAGACCCCGCGCGAACCGCGCCGCGCCCGGTGCGGCACCGGTCCCGCCAGCTTCGGTGAACTCGTGGACCGATTCAGCGAGTTCGCGCTGCTGGAGTTCACCGGCGACAGCAAGGAGACGCTCGCCCTGGACGGCCAGAGCGAGGCCGACGGCTGGGCCAGGCTCACCTGGGACGGACTGACCGCGCTCCAGGAGTACGCGGACGCCGCCGTACGCGGCGAGGCCGGCGGCGACTTCAAGCAGTGGTGCGAGCACACCCCGCCCGGCTGCCACCGCTTCCCGCCGCGCAAGGCGGTCCGCGGCGAGTCCCGCACCGTCGCCAGCCACGGCAAGTGGAAGCGCCAGCGGATGCTGCCCGTCCCGCCCGACGTCGACTCCTCCTGCCGCGCGTTCATGGGCGCCCACCTGCGGATCGGCGGCGGCGGCACCGCCCCCCGGGTGCACTACCTGGACGACTGCTCCGGCAGCGGCCGGATCTACGTCGGCTACATCGGGCTGCACCTGACCAACACCCGCACCAACTGACCGCCCCGGGCGGGGGCCGGCGCCGCCCCGGCCCCCGCCCGGGGCGGTTCCCGCACCGCGCCCGCGCCCGCACCCGCGCCCGCACGGCGGACGGCCCCCGGCCCGGCCTGAGCGGACGTCAAGGGTCGGCCAAACCAACCGGGTTGGCTGACCCCGGAGCCCGAACGGGGGACAATGCTGCTCGGGCCCCGTCGCGGCGGCCCGCCGACGTGCGCCGGACGAGCAGGGGGAACCACCGCCGATGCAGCATCCAGCCGAGGGCAGCGCCGACGGCACCACCACGGTGCTCCAGCCCGGATTCCTCGCCTCGCTGTTCCACGAACTCGGCGCCGACGAGGACGAGGAGCCCACCGGGGCCCACCCCGAGCCCCCCGCCGGACCGCAGCCCCCCGAGCCCCCGGCCCAGCCCCCGGCCGGGCCCCCGGCCGGGCCGTCAGCCGGGCCGTCGGCCGCGGTGCCACCACAGCCCGGCCCGGCGGACGCGCCCGCCGACCCGGACGACCCGGTGGCCGCGCACGGCCGGGCCGCCGCGCTCACCCACCACCGCACCCTCGCCGTCCAGGCCGACCACCAGCGCCTGGCCGACCTGCTGCGCCGGGCCGCCCGGCCGGTCTCCGCGATGGACTTCGAGAGCCAGTTGCGCAGCTACCAGCCCAGGCCGTTCCCGGACGCCGGGCCCGGAACGGGCGAACCCGAGCCCGCCTGGGCCGACTTCGCGCCGCCCGAGCCCGCCGGCGCCGACCCCGAGCAGCCGCGCTCGCGCCGCCTGCTCGACTCCGGCTACCAGCGCGAACTCGCCCAGGCCCGGCTGCGCCACCAGCGCGCGCTGCGCGAGTGGCGCACCCGGCAGGCCGAACTCGCCGACAGCGGCGCGGTCGCCGCCCGGCAGGCCCACGAGGAGGCCGAACGGGCCCGGGCCCGGGCCGTCCAGGAGTACAACGACAGCCTGGAGGAGTGCCGCCGCGCCTACCGGCAGGCCGAGCCCGCCGCCGTCGAATCGCTGCTGGAACGGGCCCTGGCCGCCGCCGAGGGCGCCACCCAGGACCTGCCCGCCCCCTGCCACGCCGTCTTCCGCGCCCTCACCCGCACCGCCGTCCTCGACCTCGACCTGCCGCCGCTGGACACCGTCCCCGCGCTCTCCGGCTACCGGCTCACCGAGACCGGCGCGGTCGAACCCGTGCCCCGCCCCGCCGCCGACGTCCGCACCGACTACCTGCGGCTGGCCGCCCGGCTCGCGCTGCGCGCCCTGCAGGCCGCCGACGCCGTCGACACCGAACAGGTGCTGTCCGGCGTCGTCCTGAACGGCTGGCTGCGCCTCCCCGGCCGGCCCGCGCGGTGCCTGCTCAGCGTCGACGCCGACCGGGACGCGCTGGCCCGCACCCGGCTGGTCCCCGACGCCGGGCACCTGGGCGACGGCGGCGCGGACGGCGGCGTCTACGCGGAGGCCGAGCACGACGAGTCGCTGCTGCGGCTGCGCGCCCTGGCCGCCGTGATCACCCCCGACCCGTACGCGGACGAGGCGGTGCTGCCCTGGGGCAGCGCGTCCTCCGCGGTGCCCGCGCTGGGCGAGCTGTCGCCCGGCGAGTTCGCCCGGCTGGTGCGCGCCGTCCTCACCGCGGGCGGCCTGCGGGACTGGAGCGTCCGGCTGCGCGGCCCGGCCGGCCTGGTCGCCACCGCCGAGGGCGAACCCGGCAGCCGGCTGCCCGGCCGCTGGGTGGTGTGGGCCTCCCGCGGCCCCGGCCCCGTCACCGCCGAGGAGATCGCGACCCTCGCCGAGGCGGTCCGCGAGGAGGGCGCCGACCGCGGCCTGCGGATGACCTGCGGCCGGTTCACCGACGAGGCGCTCGACCTCACCGGCGAGGAGCGCTACCAGCGCATCCACCTGATGGACGGCCCCGGCATCCGCGAACTCGCCCGCACCCACCTGGAGCTGCCGCTCACCCTGTGAGGCCGGTGGGAACCCGCCGGTTCGCCCGGCGGACGGCCGGACGGGCTGTCAGGCTGGGGGAGTGGAGAACCGATTCCCCGGCCACCGGCCCGACCGGAGCCCGACCGCACCGACGACCGGGCGGGCGGCCGAGCACGACCGCGAACTGGCGATGACCGAGATGTACGGCGAGTGCGGGCTGCTGCGCGAACTCGCCGAGTCCGCCGGCGTCCGCCTCGACGACACCGTCGAGTCGCTGACCGCCCTGGACCAGCTGCTGCCCCGCTGGCGCGACGACCGGCAGGTCTCCCAGTGGCTCGGCACCGACGCCGGGCTCTACCTCGGCACGGTGATCCGCCGCCGGGTCCCCGACGCCCGCTGGCGGCTCGCCGCCGACGGGCGGCCCCTGATGGTGCTCGGCACCGGCTTCGAACTCGACGCCACCGCGATCGGCCGCGACTGGGCCGAGCAGGGCGCGCCGCAGCTCGCCGCGGTCTACCGGGCCGCGAGCGACGACTGACGGCGGCGGGGCCGGCGGGGACGCCTCGGCCGTCCGGGGGTCGGTCCGACAGCTGATCCGGCGTCACCCCGACGGGCCGTCCGGGCGGCGCGCCGTCGCCCGGGCCCGCAGGCTGGTCGCAGGGCCCGGCACCGTCCGGCCCGGGCCGGACGGACTGGATGCCCGTGGGCAGCGGTCAGCACAGCCGTCCGGCCCCCGGCAGCGTGACGGGGGAGGCCGAAACTGACCGCCGTGCTGGTCGCCGCGGGCGCGTTCCTGATGACCCTGATCGGCGGGTTCGCCGCCCAGCGCACCGGGGACCGCCGCCACCTCGTGCTCGGCCTCGCCGCCGGACTGATGCTCGGCGTGGTCGCCTTCGACCTGCTGCCCGAGGCGCTGGAACAGGCCCCGCAGGAGGTCCACGGCGTCCCCGCGGCACTGCTGATGTTCGCCGCCGGGTTCCTCGCCATCCACGTGGTCGAACGCTCCGTCGCCATCCACCGCAGCCACGAGGGCGAGTACGCCGCGCACAGCCACGGGCACGCGCACGGCCACGCGCACGGGCACGCGCACGGGCCGGGGGAGCGGCAGCGCGAGCAGGGCGTCGGGATCGCGGCGGCCTCCGCGCTGGTCCTGCACAGCGTGATGGACGGCTTCGCGATCGGCGCCGCGTTCCAGGCCGGGACGACGGTCGGCACGGTCGTCGCCATCGCCGTCGTCGCGCACGACTTCGCGGACGGCTTCAACACGTACACCCTCACCCGGCTGTACGGGAACAACCGGCGGCGGGCCCTCGCGCTGCTGTTCGCCGACGCGCTCGCGCCCGTCACCGGGGCCGGGATCACGCTGCTGTTCACCATCCCGGAACAGCTGCTCGGGCTCTACCTCGGCTTCTTCGGCGGCTTCCTGATGTACCTGGCGACCTCCGACATCCTGCCCGAGGCCCACAGCCCGCACCCGTCGAAGGGCACGTTGGTGTGCACGCTGCTGGGGGTGGGGTTCATGTGGTTGGTGGTGGGTTTGGCGTGACGGTGGAGGGCGGGGGTGCCTCCGGCGGGGTGGGGGGCGGGGAGGGGCGGGCACGTTGGTGTGCACGCTGCTGGGGGTGGGGTTCATGTGGTTGGTGGTGGGTTTGGCGTGACGGTGGAGGGCGGGGGTGCCTTCGGCGGGGTGGGGGGCGGGGAGGGGCGGGCACGTTGGTGTGCACGCTGCTGGGGGTGGGGTTCACGTGGCTGGTGGTGGGGTTGGCGTAGGAGGTCGGCGGTTCAGCTCTCGGCCAGGGCGTTCCAGTGGTGGCGCAGGGCGGTGAGGGTGGCGGTGACGGCGGGGCGGCGGGAGGTCTGGGTGCGCCAGAGGGCGTAGACGCGGCGGACGGGTTCGGGGGTGACGGGGCGGGCGGTGGTGCCGGGCGGGAGGGGGCCGCGGCCCAGACGGGGGATCAGGCCGAGGCCCAGGCCGGCGGCGATCAGGGCGAGCTGGGTCTGGAACTCGCCGACCCGGTGGGCGACGTCCGGTTCCTCGCCGGTCTCCCGCATGGTGCGCAGCAGCCAGTCGTGGCAGATGTTGCCGGGCGGCACGCTGATCCAGCGCTGACCGCGCAGCGCCGGCACCGGGACGGCGTCCAGCGCGGCCAGCGGGTGCCCGGCGGGCAGCAGCAGGTCGACCGGGTCCTCCCCGAGGTCGAGCCGGTCGAGGCCGTCCTGCACCGGCAGCGGGACGGTCTCCCAGTCCTGCACGACCGCCAGATCGACCTCGCCGCGGGCCACCAGCTCGGCCGCCGGGTAGGGGTCGCTCTCCAGCAGTCGAACGTCCAACTCGGGGCAGGTGGTGTGCAGTTCGGCGAGGACGACGGGCAGCAGGCCGCGGGCCGCGGTGGGGAAGGCGGCCACCAGCAGCCGTCCGGCGGCCCGGCCGCGCTGCTCCTCCAGCGTCACCTCGGCCTGTTCGACCAGGGCCAGGACGCGCTGCGCGGTGTCCGCGAGCTGCCGGGCGGCGTCGGTCAACTGGACGCCCCGGCCCTGGCGTTCGAGCAGGACGGTGCGGGTCTCGCGTTCTAGTTTGGCGATCTGCTGGGAGATCGCGGACGGGGTGAAGCCGAGGGCCGCGGCGGCCCCGCCGACCGAGCCGTGCACGGCGACCGCGTGCAGGGCGCGCAGGCGTCCCAGATCCATCATGCAGCGATGCTAAACGATGGGGTTGAGGAATCGTCGCTGGTGCTGAACGGTCGGTGCGGGGGATGCTCGGGGCATGCCGCCCTCCTCCGCCATGCCGCCCCGTCACATCGCCCTGGCCGTGCTGGTCGCCGCCGTCTGGGGCCTGAACTTCGTGCTGATCGAGGTCGGTCTGCACGACTTCCCGCCGCTGCTGTTCTGCGCGCTGCGGTTCGCCGTGGTGGCGCTGCCCGCGGTGTTCCTGGTCGGCCCGCCGCGGGTGGCGTGGCGGTGGGTGCTGGGGGTCGGGCTGGCGCTCGGGGTGGTGAAGTTCGGGCTGCTGTTCCTCGGCATGCACGCCGGGATGCCGGCCGGGCTGTCCTCGCTGGTGCTGCAGGGGCAGGCCGGGTTCACCGCGCTGTTCGCCGCCGGACTGCTGGGCGAGCGGCCGGCCCGGCTGCGGGTGGTCGGGCTGGTGGTGGCGTTCGCCGGGATCGCGCTGGCCGCCGTCGACCGGGGCGCGGGCGGCCCGGTGGGGGCGTTCGCGCTGGTGATCGGCGCGGCGGTGGCCTGGGGCCTGGCCAACGTGCTGACCCGCCGGGCCGCCCCGCCGGACGCGCTGCGCTGGATGGTGTGGGTCTCCGCGGTGCCGCCGCTGCCGCTGCTGGGGCTGTCACTGCTGGTCGAGGGCCCGGACGCGGACCTGGCCGCGCTGCGCGGGATCAGCTGGTCGGGCGTCGGGGTGGTGCTGTACGTCGGCCTGGTGTCCACGCTGTTCGCGTTCGTCGCCTGGAGCCACCTGCTGCGCCGCTACGACGCCTCGGTGGTGGCCCCGTACTCGCTGCTGGTGCCGGTGTTCGGGATGTCCTCGGCGGCGCTGCTGCTCGGCGAGCGGTTCGGCCTGCCGGCCGGGGCGGCGACGGTGCTGGTGATCGCCGGGATCGGGCTGGGGGCGGTTCCCGCTACGGGGTGGGACCGGCTTCGTAGGCTTCCTCGGCGTGCCGCAGCGCCCGCAGCAGGGCGTCCTGCTCGGCAGGGCTGACCGGGCCGAAGTACTCCTGGGCGACCTCGTGCCGGACCCGGGAGATCCGCTCCAGCGCGCCGTGCCCGTCCTCGGTGAGCACCAGCCGCACCGCGCGGCGGTCGGCCGGGTCGGGGGTGCGGGCGACCAGGCCGGCCTCCTCCAGGGCGTCGACCACGGTGGTGGCGGAGCGCGGGGCGATGTGCAGCCGCTCGGCGAGTTCGCTCAGCCGCATGGTCTCGGCGCTCTCGCAGCCGGGCGCGTGGGCGAGGGTGCGCAGGGCCCGGCCCTGGGCGGGGGTGATGCCGTACGGCTCCAGCCGCTGCATGGTCCGCCGGCGGATCCGCTTCATCGCCCGGGTGAGCGCGTCGGCGAGTTCCGCTGCGGTGTCGGCGGGGCCGGGGGAGGTCATGGGCACAGGGTAGCGGGCGGGTCGGGGCCGGTACGGAGGGTGACCGATCTCGCCTCGATAACATGTTGAGCTTGGCTCAGCAATCGAGTAGCTTAGGGCAGCCTAAGTCATCCGAGTCGTCCGAGTCATTCGTGTCCGCAGTTCGCAAGGAGTCCGTCATGGCCCGCTCCACCGCCCGCGTCAGCACCGACCGCCCCGCCCGCTACGCCAAGCAGCTCGCCGCCCACATGGGCCGCAAGGTCCCCGCCGAGTGGTCGGAGGAGACCGGCCGCGGCTCGCTCGCCTTCGGTGCCGGTCGGGCCGAGCTCACCGCCGAGGAGGGCGCGCTGCTGCTCGCCGTCGAGGGCGCCGAGGAGAGCCTCGACCAGCTGGAGGACGTGGTCGGCCGCCACCTGGTCCGCTTCGGCACCCGCGACGAGCTGGTCGTCGCCTGGCAGCGCGAGAGCGGCGCGGCCGGCACCGTCCAGCGCCTCACCGCCGAGGAGGGCTGACCGGCCCCGGCCGTGGGAGTCCTGGCGGGGCGTCAGGTGCGCGGGCGTCAGGTGCGCGGGCGTTCGGGGAGCAGGCGCGGCAGCAGCAGGTGCAGCCCGAGCAGCAGCAGACCGGCCAGGCACCAGCTGGCCAGCACGTCCAGCAGCCAGTGGAAGTCGCTCCACACCAGGCCCGCCCCCACGCCCAGGCAGACCAGCGAGGCCAGCGCGCCCACCCGCCGCCCGGCCGCCACCGACAGCACCCGGGCCAGCAGCAGCGCCGCCGTCCCGTACGCGATCGACGAGGTCGCGGTGTGCCCCGACGGGTACCAGCCCCACTGGGACCCGGCCAGCGGCACCCCGTACGGGCCCGGGCGGGCGAACCAGACCTTCGCGGGCACCACCAGCAGCGGGATCAGCACCGCGGCCGCCACCGCCACCGGCACCGGCACCCACCAGCGCGGACGCCCGCCGCGCCGGGCCAGCCAGGCCGCCAGGCCCGCGCACCCCAGCAGCACCGGGACCGCGACCGTCCCGCCGCCCAGGTCGGACAGCGCCACGCCCAGGTGGTTCAGCAGCGGCGAGCCGATCGCCCGGCGGACGTGCCGCACCCCGTCGCGCACCGCCGTGTCGACCCCCAGCAGCGGCCCGTCCACCGCTACCTGCCAGGAGACCGCGGCCAGCAGCACCGCCAGCGCCGCCGCCAGGACGGCGAAAATCGGCCGCCCCGGAGCAGGGGGGAGAGCTCCGGGGCGGCCAAGGTGATCGCCGCGCCGTGCGGCCCGGGGGGTGTGGGCGGGACGGCCGGTCGATCGTTCATGGGCGTCCGCCTCAGCGGCGGACGGGGTTGTGGGCAGTGCGTGCGGTTCGCTGTCCATCTGTGATGACAGTACGTCAAAGCCGGGTCCCGGAAGGGCGGACCGGCCAGCATCCACAGCATCTTCACCACCGGTGGAGCAACCTCCACCCGTGCGGCGGAACCCGCCGGGGCCGGCCCCGGCGGGTTCCGCGAACGACCGGGGTCAGGCGTCGGCGAAGGCCGACTCCAGGATGTCCAGGCCCTCGGTCAGCAGGTGCTCCGGGATCACCAGCGGCGGCAGGAAGCGCAGCACGTTGCCGTAGGTGCCGGCGGTCAGCACCACCAGGCCCTCCGCGTGGCACGCCTTCGCGATCGCCGCGGTCACCTCCGGGTTCGGCTCCTTGCCGCCCGGCTTCACCAGCTCCACCGCGACCATCGCGCCGCGGCCGCGGACCTCGCCGATCACGTCGTACTTCTCCTGCATGGCCCGCAGCCGGCCCAGCATGACCTCGCCGATCCGGCGCGCCTTGCCGTTCAGGTCCTCGGACTTCATGGTCTCGATCGCGCCCAGCGCGGCCGCGCAGGCCACCGGGTTGCCGCCGTAGGTGCCGCCCAGGCCGCCCGAGTGCGCCGCGTCCATGATCTCGGCCCGGCCGGTCACCGCCGCCAGCGGCAGGCCGCCGGCGATGCCCTTCGCGGTGGTGATCAGGTCCGGGACGATGCCCTCGTCCTCGCACGCGAACCACTCGCCGGTGCGGCAGAAACCGGTCTGGATCTCGTCCGCCACGAACACGATCCCGTTCGCCTTCGCGAACTCCACGATCGCCGGCAGGAAGCCCTTGGCCGGCTCGATGAAGCCGCCCTCGCCCTGGATCGGCTCGATGATGATCGCCGCGACGTTCTCCGCGCCGATCTGCTTGGTGATGACCTCGATCGCCTGCGCGGCGGCCTCGGCGGCGCAGTTCTCCGCGCCGGTCAGCCAGCGGTACGGGTACGCCACCGGGACGCGGTGGATCTCCGGCGCGAACGGGCCGAAGCCCTGCTTGTACGGCATGTTCTTCGCGGTCAGGCCCATGGTCAGGTTGGTCCGGCCGTGGTAGCCGTGGTCGAACACCACCACGGCGGTCCGCTTGGTGTAGGCGCGGGCGATCTTCACCGCGTTCTCCACCGCCTCGGCGCCCGAGTTGAACAGCGCGGTGCGCTTGTCGTGGTCGCCCGGGGTCAGCTCGTTCAGCTGCTCCGCCACCGCCACGTAGCCCTCGTACGGGGTCACCATGAAACAGGTGTGCGTGAACGCGGCCAGCTGCTCGGTCGCCCGCGCCACCACCGCGGCGGCGCTGTTGCCCACGTTCGTCACGGCGATGCCCGAACCGAAGTCGATCAGGCTGTTGCCGTCCACGTCCTCCAGCACGCCGCCGCCGGCCCGCGACACGTACACCGGCAGCGTGGTGCCCACGCCCGCCGGCACCGCGCCGAGCTTGCGCGACTGCAGCTCCTGCGACTTCGGGCCGGGGATCGCGGTGACCAGGCGGCGCTCCTGCGGGAGCGGAGTTGCAGCGCTCATCTGTCTTCTCCAAGTTCTTGACGCGGTACCCGCAGGCTACGACCGGCCCCGCGGCCCGGGCATGCGCCACTCGGTACTGCTGGGCCGCCCGAATTGTCCGACGCGGCCAGTGGCCGAAGATCGGCTGCGCGCCCGCGCACTCCACTACATTGGCCCCCGGGTGTGTCGGTGGGACGGCGATGCGGGTATGGCACCGCCGGCAACGTAGGAGGGGCCCGAAGTGGAACTGAACGACGCGAGAACCCGACACACCCATCCCCATCTCCCCCCGCCCCGCGCCCCCTTCCACCTCCCCACCTGGGCCACCGCCCCCCGCCCCGAGGCCGCCCCCGGCATCTACCGGCAGCACCACACCCCGCACGACCCGAAGGCCGCCGAACAGGCGGGGACCCCGGCGGGGCCGCTGCTGCTGCGGGCGGCGCTGAACCTGCTGGTGGCCCTCGTCCTGTGGCCGTACACGGTCGAGGCCGAGGTGTTCCTGATCCAGACGTTCGGCCTGGACACCCGCCTCCCCAGCGTGCTCATCAACTCGCTCGCCCTGGTGCTGGGGACGATCGCCGCGGTCCCGCTGATCTGGATCTTCGGTCGGATGGGCCATTGGACCGAGGTGTGGCGCCGCTGGATCGCCCCCGTGCTCTCCCGCACCGTCACCGAGGTCCCCACCGAGCCCGAGGAGGCCGCCCCCGCCGTCGACGTCTGGGCCGAGCTGCGGCCGGCCGGGGACGCGGTGCGCCGGCTGGAGGGGGAGCCGGTCGGGGACGTGGACTACGTGCGGCTGCACCAGGCGTGGCGGACGGTGGGCGGGGACCCGGTCGCGTGGCGGGAGTTCGCCGCGCAGGTGGCGGCCCGGGGCGCGGCGGCGTGCGCGCACCCGTCCGAGCAGCGGGACCTGCCGGGCGGGCGGACGGCGCGGCACGACCTGCTGGTGCGCCAGGTGCGGCTGGGCACGGCGCAGGACGTGCCGAAGAATCCGGTGACGCACCGGAACGCCGGCTTCGCGCTGGACCCGCGGGTGCTGGGCACCTCGCTGCTGGCGGTCGGCCCGGCCGGCACCGGCAAGACCGCCTCGCTGGCCCGCCCGGTCGCCGAGGCGCTGTGCCTGCAGGCGCTGGCGGGCGCGGCCTGCGCGGTGGTGGTCGGCGCGGCCGACGCGGACCTCGGGCCGGACGACTGGTACGACGTGGTGATCGCCCCCGGAGACCCGGACGCCCCGTACGGCCTGGACCTGTACGGTGCGGCGCCGCACTCGGACGAGGCGGCGGCCCGGCTGGCCGACGCGCTGCTGCCGGACGAGCTGGCGCCGCGCGCGGAGAGCGCCCGGGCCGCGATGCAGCAGGTAGTCGGGCCGTACCGGGCGGCGTGCGGCGGCTACCCGGGGGTGCGGGCGCTGCGGGCGCTGCTGGCGGGGGACGCGGAGGGCTGGGCGGAGCTCGCCGAGCGGCTGCGGAAGTCGGGGCGGTGGCCGGAGTTCGAGGCGGACCTGCAGCAGCGCGAGCGGATGCACGGCCGGGCCGACGACCCGGGCGCGCTGCTGGCGGACCGGCTCGCGCTGCTGGACCGGCCCGCGCTGGCGGCCGGGTTCTCCGGCGGCCCGGACGCCAAGCCGGCGTTCGCGATGCGCGCCCTGGAGCACCCGCTGCGGGTGCGGGTGAAGCTGCCCGAGCGCAGCCACCCGGAGGCCGCCCGGATCCTGTCGCGGCTGCTGCTGGGCCAGTTCACCCAGGCCGCCGCCGACCGCCGGGACCGCGAGCTGTTCGCCGGGATGGTGCTGGACGACGCCACCGCCGCCGTCGACGCGCAGGCGATCCGCGGCGTCCAGCGGCTGCGCGGGGCCAACGCCGGGGTGCTGCTGCTGCTGCGCACGCTGTCCGACCTGCCGGAGGCGCTGCGCGCGCCGCTGTTCGGCGCGGTCGGCAACCGGATGGCGTTCCCCGGCATCGCGCCCTGGGACGGCCGGCTGTTCTCCGAGGCGTGGGGCACCCACCTGGTCCGGGAGACCGCCGTCACGCACGTCCCGGACACCTCGGGAGGAACGGTTCGCCGGGCCGGCCGGCTGCTGCGCAAGGCGCTGTCCGGCACCACCGCGCAGACCGAGTCGGTCACCACCCGGGACGTCGAGCGGCACCGCTGGTCGCCGTCCGACCTGGCGCACGCGCTGCCGTCCGGGCACGCGGTGATCTCGCTGACCTCGGTGACGGGGGAGCAGGTGCCGCCGCTGCTGGTCGACCTGCGGCACTGAGCCCGGCCGGCCGGCCGGCCAGCCGGCCACGAGAGCATTTGGGTCACGAAAGCTACGGACCGGCGGATTCCGGCGCCCCGGCTTGTCCGGAGCGTCCATAATGGGAGGAGAACCCTCACTCGCCCGGCCGCAACGGCGCGGCCAGGTCGAACCACCGAAGGTGCCATGCCCCCCACTCTCGCCTCCGTCGTCCGGACCTCCGCGCTCCACCTGACGGTGCTGGCCGGCGCGGACCACCTGGAGCGACCCGTCCGCTGGGTCCACACCAGCGAGTTGGACGACCCCACCCCGTTCCTCGAGGGCGGCGAGCTGCTCCTCACCACCGGCATCAAGCTGGGCAGGAGCGCCGCCAAGCTGCAGGCGTACGTGCACCGGCTGGCCGACGCGGGCGTGGTCGGCCTCGGGCTGGGCGTGGGCCTCTCGCACAGCGAGGTGCCGCAGGCCCTGGTGGAGGCCGCCGCCCAGCGCGGGCTGCCGCTGCTGCGGGTGCCCGAGGCGACGCCGTTCATCGCGATCTCCAAGACCGTCTCGGCCGCGCTGGCCGCCGAGCAGTACGAGGCCGTCACCACCAGCTTCGAGGCGCAGGAGGAGCTGACCCGGGCCGCGCTCGGCAAGGACGGCACCACCGCGATCGTGCGCCGCCTGGCGGCCCGGCTGGGCGGCTGGGCCGCGCTGTACGACGGCTCCGGCGCGCTGTCCGCGGTCGCCCCGGACTGGGCCGCCCGCCGGGCCGGTCGGCTGGCCGCCGAGGTGGACCGGCTGCGCCGCCGCCCCGCCCCGTCCAGCGCCGCCCTGCAGGGCCGGGCCGGGACGATCGACACCGCCGACGAGGACTACGTGGTGGTCCAGTCGCTGGGCGCCGACCGCCGCCCGCGCGGCTTCCTCGCGGTCGGCACCGAGGACCGGATCACCCCGACCGAGCGGTACGTGCTGAACGCCGCCGTCGCGCTGCTCACCCTCACCCTGGAGCGCTCGCGCGAGCTGCGGCAGGCCGAGGAGAAGATGGGCGCCGCGCTGCTGCGGATGGTGCTGGCCGGAGAGGTCGGCACCGCCCGGCAGGTCGCCACCGGGCTGTTCGGCGGCCTGCCCGAGGGCACCGTCCGGGTGCTGGTGGCCGCCGCCGGGCCCGGCCCGGAGGCGGCGGAGGCGCTCGGCGAGCTGGGCGACCGGGCCGAGAACGCGGGCGGCAAGGTCGGCGAGAAGCTGCTGGTGGCCCGCGAGGACGGCGCGCACGGGCCGCGGCTGACGGTGCTCGCGCTGGACAACGGCTCGGCGCACCGGGCCTGCCTGGGCGCCGTCGAGGAGCACGAGGGCCTGGCGCTGGGCGTCTCCGCCCCCGCCGCGCTGGAGGACGCCGGCACCGCGCACGCCCAGGCCGAACGGGCCCTGGCGGTCGCCCAGCGCGGCGGCCGCCGCACCGTCGACCACGAGGAGGTCGGCGCCGGCTCGCTGCTGCCGCTGCTCGGCGAGGAGGCCGTCACCGCCTTCGCCGAGGGCCTGCTGCGCCCGCTGCGCGAGCACGACCGCACCGCCCGCGGCGACCTGGTCGCCTCGCTGCGCGCCTGGCTCTCCCGGCACGGCCAGTGGGACGCCGCCGCGGCCGACCTGGGCGTGCACCGGCACACGCTGCGCTACCGGATGCGGCGGGTCGAGGAGCTGCTCGGGCGCTCGCTGGACGACACCGACGTCCGGATGGAGCTGTGGCTGGCGCTGCGCTCCGGCGAGGACTGACCGGGGGCGGGCGAGGGGCGGGCGGAGCGCGGACGGGGGCGGGCGCGCACCCGGACGGCCGTGTCCGCGGCGTACTAATCGGACCTGACTTTTCGTCCCGTCCGTCCAATCGGAAACCCGCTTCCCTCCCCCTACCGTGAAGGCGACAAGTCTTCGAGGGAAGGGGCCGGTGCGACCGTGACCACCACTCATGAGTTCTGGCTGGCCGGGCGGCGGGCGAGCGGCGAGGCGGAGTTCGAGGTCCGCCACCCGCACGACGACAGTCTGGTGGCGAAGGTCAGCGTGCCGACCGACGCGCAGGTGGAGGAGGCCGTCGCGGCCGCCGCCGCCGCGGTACCGGTGTTCGCCGCGACCCCGGCGCACCAGCGGGCGGGCGCGCTGGACCACGTCGCCAAGCGGCTGGCCGAGCGCACCGAGGAGATCGCCCGCCTGATCACCGCCGAGAACGGCAAGCCGATCAAGTGGGCGCGCGGCGAGGTCGGCCGCGCGGTGTCGGTGTTCCGCTGGGCCGCCGAGGAGGCCCGCCGGACCAACGGCGAGACCCTGCGGCTGGACACCGACCCGGGCGGCACCGGCCGGTACGCGATCGTGCGGCGCTTCCCGCGCGGCGCGGTGCTCGGCATCGCCCCGTTCAACTTCCCGCTGAACCTGGTGGCGCACAAGGTCGCCCCGGCGATCGCGGTGGGCGCCCCGATCGTCCTCAAGCCCGCCCCGGCCACCCCGCTCTCCGCCCTGGTGCTGGGCGAGATCCTGGCCGAGACCGACCTGCCGGCCGGCTCCTGGAGCGTGCTGCCGGTGGAGAACGCCAAGATGCCGGCCCTGGTGCAGGACACCCGCCTGCCGGTGATCTCGTTCACCGGTTCGGACAAGGTCGGCTACCAGATCATGGACTCGGTGCCGCGCAAGCACGTCACCCTGGAGCTCGGCGGCAACGCCGCGGCCGTGGTGCTGGCCGACTGGAACTCCGAGGCGGACCTCGACTGGGCGGCGAGCCGGATCGCGCTGTTCGCCAACTACCAGGGCGGCCAGTCCTGCATCTCGGTGCAGCGGGTGATCGCCGACGCGAGCGTCTACGACCGCCTGGTGGAGAAGGTCGTCGCCAAGGTGGGCGCCCAGGTCACCGGCGACCCGTCCGACGAGGCCACCGACGTCGGCCCGCTGGTGGACCGGAAGGCCGCCGAGCGCGTCGAGTCCTGGGTGGAGGACGCGGTCGCCAAGGGCGCCAAGGTGCTCACCGGCGGCAGCCGGGACGGCGCGGCGTACGCGCCGACCGTGCTGGCGGAGCTGCCCGCGGACGCGATCCTGGCCACCGCCGAGGTGTTCGGCCCGGTGCTGTCGCTGCACCGGGTGGAGGGCACCGAGGAGGCGTTCGCCGCGGTCAACGACTCGGCGTTCGGCCTCCAGGCGGGCGTGTTCACGCACGACGTGCAGACCGCGTTCCGGGCCCACCGGGAGCTGGAGGTCGGCGGCGTGATCATCGGCGACGCGCCGTCCTACCGGGCCGACCAGATGCCGTACGGCGGCGTGAAGGACTCCGGCGTGGGCCGCGAGGGCGTGCGCTACGCGATGGACGACTTCACCTTCGAGAAGGTGCTGGTCCTCACCGGCCTCGACCTCTGAGCGGCCCCCGCGAGACCCGCCGAGCGCTCCTGCGCCCTTCCCGGGCGTCCCGACGCCCCGCCCCGCCGCCTCCCCGCGGCCCGGCGGGGCGTCCGGCCGTCCTGCCGCCGACCCGGCCCCGTCCCGGGCCGGGGCAGGGCCGGCGGCAGGACACAATGGGGGGCATGAACTCGCTCGCCCATCCGCAGTCGCGCTTCACTCCGGCCGTGCAGGACCCGGACGGCCCCCGGGAGTTGGTCATCCTGGGCTCGACCGGTTCGATCGGCACCCAGGCCATCGACGTGGTGCTCCGCAACCCCGACCGGTTCAGGGTGGTGGCCCTGTCGGCGGCCGGCGGCCGGGTCGAGCTGCTCGCCGAGCAGGCCGTCGCGCTGGGCGTGCGCACCGTGGCGGTGGCCGACCCGGCCGCCGCCGGGCCGCTGCGCGCCGCGCTGGCCGCGCGGGCCGGCGGCGCCCCGCTGCCCGAGGTGCTGGCGGGCCCGGACGCGGCGACCGAACTGGCCGCGACGGAGTGCCACTCGGTGCTGAACGGCATCACCGGCTCGATCGGCCTGGCGCCGACGCTGGCCGCGCTGCGGGCCGGCCGGGTGCTGGTGCTGGCCAACAAGGAGTCGCTGATCGTCGGCGGCCCGCTGGTGAAGGCGGTCGCCAGGCCCGGCCAGATCGTGCCGGTGGACTCCGAGCACGCCGCGCTGTTCCAGGCGCTGGCCGGCGGCACCCGCGCCGAGGTCCGCAAGCTGGTGGTGACCGCCAGCGGCGGCCCGTTCCGCGACCGCACCCGCGAGCAACTGGCGGGCGTCACCCCGGCCGAGGCGCTGGCCCACCCGACCTGGGCGATGGGCCCGGTGGTGACGATCAACTCGGCGACCCTGGTGAACAAGGGCCTGGAGGTGATCGAGGCCCACCTGCTGTACGACGTGCCCTTCGACCGGATCGAGGTGGTGGTCCATCCGCAGTCGGTCGTTCATTCGATGGTGGAGTTCACGGACGGCTCCACGCTCGCCCAGGCCAGCCCGCCGGACATGCGGATGCCGATCGCGCTGGGCCTCGGCTGGCCCGACCGGGTGCCCGACGCCGCGCCCGGCTGCGACTGGACCAAGGCCGCGACCTGGGAGTTCTTCCCGCTGGACGACGCGGCCTTCCCGGCGGTCGAGCTGGCCCGCGAGGTGGGTACGCTCGGCGGGACGGCCCCCGCGGTCTTCAACGCCGCGAACGAGGAATGTGTGGACGCTTTTCTGAACGGCGCGCTGCCCTTCACCGGAATCGTGGACACTGTGGCGAAGGTGGTCGCCGAACACGGCACCCCGGCGGCGGGAACTTCGCTCACGGTGGAGGACGTACTCCAGGCTGAGCACTGGGCCCGCGCCCGGGCCCGGGAACTGGCGGCAGGTTAGGTATGACGGAGGCGACGCGGTGGACAAGCTGATGTGGGTGCTGGGCGTCCTGATCTTCGTGGTCGGGCTGCTCTTCTCGATCGCCTGGCACGAGTTCGGCCACCTGTCCACCGCGAAGCTGTTCGGCATCCGGGTGCCGCAGTACATGGTCGGCTTCGGCCGGACCATCTGGTCGACCAGGCGCGGTGAGACGGAGTACGGCCTCAAGGCGATCCCGTTCGGCGGCTACATCCGGATGATCGGCATGTTCCCGCCCGGCGCGGACGGCCGGATAGCGAAACGCTCCTCCTCGCCCTGGCGGAGCATGATCGAGGACGCCCGGGAGGCCTCCTACGAGGAGCTCCAGCCCGGCGACGAGACCCGGCTGTTCTACACCCGCAAGCCGTGGAAGCGCGTCATCGTGATGTTCGCCGGCCCGGGCATGAACCTGATCCTGTCGCTCGGCCTGTTCCTCGCGCTCTTCATGGGCATCGGCGTGCAGCAGGCCGTGCCGACCGTGCAGGAGGTCAGCGAGTGCGTCGTCCCGGTCAGCGCCAAGACCGACGACTGCGGGCAGGGCGCCGAGAAGTCCCCGGCCAACCTGGCGGGCCTGCGGGCCGGTGACACCGTGCTCGGCTTCGGCGGCGTGCCGATCCACGACTACCCGCAGCTGCAGAACCTGATCCGGGACTCCGCGGGCAAGCAGGTCGACATCCTGGTCCGGCACCGCGACGGCGGCGAGCAGACGCTGTCCGCCGCGATCAAGACCAACACCCTGCAGGCGTACGACAAGGACAACAACCCGGTCAAGGGCCAGACCGTCACCGCCGGCTTCCTCGGCATCACCCCCGCCACCGGCGTGCACCACATGTCGCTCGGCGAGAGCACCGAGCAGATGGCGACGATGGCCCGGCACAGCGTCGAGTCGCTCACCCAGCTGCCCGGCAAGATCCCCGGCCTGTGGCACGCCGTGGTCGACGGCACCCCGCGCGACGCCGACTCGCCGATCGGCATGGTCGGCGCCGCCCGGCTCGGCGGCGACGTGTTCTCGATGGACCTGCCCGCCACCCAGCGGCTCGCCTTCTCGGTGCAGCTGCTGGCCGGCATCAACCTGATGCTGTTCCTGTTCAACATGCTCCCGCTGCTGCCGCTGGACGGCGGCCACATCGCCGGCGCGCTCTGGGAGTCGCTGCGCCGCAACCTCGCCAAGCTGCTGCGCCGCCCCGACCCCGGCCCGTTCGACGTGGCCCGGCTGATGCCGCTGGCCTACGTGGTCGCCGGCGTCTTCATCTGCTTCACCGGCCTCGTGATGGCCGCCGACATCGTCAACCCGGTGCGCATCAACTAGCGCCGCGCGCCATCCACGGCCGGGTGTGCCCCGCCACCCGGCCGTGCCGTACCGTTGGACGCCGGGCGCCCCCGCCACCGCGGTGCGCCCCGGCTCACCGACCTCTCCAGAGGAAAAACTGCGCACATGACCGCGATCTCGCTCGGTATCCCCTCCCTGCCGCTCAAGCCGCTGGCCCAGCGCCGCCACTCGCGTCAGATCATGGTCGGCAACGTGCCGGTCGGCGGCGACGCGCCGGTCTCGGTGCAGTCGATGACCACCACGCTCACCTCCGACGTCAACGCGACCCTCCAGCAGATCGCCCAGCTGACCGCCTCGGGCTGCCAGATCGTCCGGGTCGCCGTCCCCTCGCAGGACGACGCCGACGCGCTGCCGATCATCGCGAGGAAGTCGCAGATCCCGGTGATCGCCGACATCCACTTCCAGCCGAAGTACGTGTTCGCCGCGATCGACGCCGGCTGCGCCGCCGTCCGCGTCAACCCCGGCAACATCAAGGCGTTCGACGACAAGGTCGGCGAGATCGCCAAGGCCGCCAAGGACGCCGGCGTGCCGATCCGGATCGGCGTCAACGCCGGTTCGCTCGACAAGCGCCTGCTGGAGAAGTACGGCCGGGCCACCCCCGAGGCGCTGGTGGAGTCCGCGCTCTGGGAGTGCTCGCTGTTCGAGGAGCACGACTTCCGCGACATCAAGATCTCGGTCAAGCACAACGACCCGGTCGTGATGATCAACGCCTACCGGCAGCTCGCCGCCGCCTGCGACTACCCGCTGCACCTGGGCGTCACCGAGGCCGGCCCCGCCTTCCAGGGCACCATCAAGTCCGCGGTGGCGTTCGGCGCGCTGCTGGCCGAGGGCATCGGCGACACCATCCGGGTCTCGCTCTCCGCCCCGCCGGCCGAGGAGATCAAGGTCGGCATCCAGATCCTGGAGTCGCTGAACCTCCGTCAGCGCGGCCTGGAGATCGTCTCCTGCCCGTCCTGCGGCCGCGCCCAGGTCGACGTCTACAAGCTCGCCGAGGAGGTCACCGCCGGCCTGGAGGGCATGGAGGTGCCGCTGCGGGTCGCCGTCATGGGCTGCGTCGTCAACGGCCCCGGCGAGGCCCGCGAGGCCGACCTCGGCGTCGCCTCCGGCAACGGCAAGGGCCAGATCTTCGTCAAGGGCGAGGTGATCAAGACCGTCCCCGAGTCGAAGATCGTCGAGACCCTGATCGAGGAGGCCATGAAGCTGGCCGAGCAGATGCAGGAGGAGGGCGTGGAATCCGGCGCCCCCGTCGTCGTGGCCGCCGAGTGACGGTCTGAAGCCCCCCGGCGGGGCCGCCCGGCAGGGGCGGTCCCGCCCGTTCGAGAGGTGCCACCCGTGCTCGACCGAGGTGTGATGCTGCCCGGCCCGTTCCAGGCCGCCCGGGCGCTCGCCGCCACCCGCGTGCTGGAGGCCCCCGACCTCGACGAGGCGCTGGAGATCCTGCACCGCGACCCCGTCGCCAACGCCTTCGTCGCCACCCGGGTGGAGGCCGTCGGCCTCGACCCCTGGCGGCTCGGCGGCGAGATGTGGGGCTGGCACGACGCCGACGGCCGGCTCGACGCGCTCTGCTACGCCGGTGCCAACCTCGTCCCGGTCAGCGCCGGGCCCGAGGCCGTCCGGGCCTTCGCCGAACGGGCCCGCCGGCAGGGCCGCCGCTGCTCCTCCATCGTCGGCCCCGCCGAGGCCACCGCGACCCTCTGGGCGCTGCTGGAGCGCTCCTGGGGCCCGGCCCGCGACGTCCGCGCCCACCAGCCGCTGATGGCCACCTCCACGCCCGTCACCGAGGTCGAACCCGACCCGCTGGTGCGCCGGGTCGAACGCGCCGAGATCGAGGCGCTGATGCCCGCCTGCGTGGCCATGTTCACCGAGGAGGTCGGCATCTCCCCGCTGGCCGGCGACGGCGGGCTGCTCTACCAGGCCCGGGTCGCCGAACTGGTCTCCACCGGACGCTCGTTCGCCCGGTTCGACCAGGACGGCAAGGTGGTCTTCAAGGCCGAGATCGGCGCCGTCACCCTCGGCGCCTGCCAGATCCAGGGCGTCTGGGTGGCCCCCGAGCACCGCGGCAGGCGGCTCTCCGAGACCGGCATGGCCGCCGTCGTCAACACCGCCCTCGCCGAGGTCGCCCCCGTCGTCTCGCTGTACGTCAACGACTTCAACATCCGCGCCCGCGCCGCCTACCGCCGGGTCGGCTTCCGCGAGGTCGGCGCGTTCATGAGCGTGCTGTTCTGACCCGGCCGGGCCGGCCGGCCCGCGGTCAGGGGCGCGCCGGGTCGCGCAGCGGCAGGTGCGCGCCCATCACCGCGTACGGGCGGACGGTGTTCGGGAAGCGCACCGCCGGCGCCAAGTCCCGGTAGCCCAGCGAGCGGTAGAGCCGGCGCGCCGGGGTCTCCGCGTCGATCGCCGACAGGATCGACCGGTCCAGCCCCGAGTGCCCGCACAGCGTGCGGATCAGCCGGGTGCCCAGGCCCAGCCCCTGGAACTCCGGCAGCACGTGCAGCTCCGTCACCGCGAACACCCCGTCCAGCCAGTCCTCGTGGCCGCGCGCCGCCAGGTACGGCTCGATCACCGTCGACCACCAGTGCTCGCGCCGGTTCGGCATCCCGTACCCGAACCCGACCAGCCGCCCCCGCGCCATCGCCCCCAGCGCCACCACCCCCGGCTGCAGCGCGTGCCGCCCCACGATCGGCAGCCGGACCGCGACCTCGTGCGGCCCGAGCCCGAACGCGACCGCCTGGACCTCCAGCACGGCAGGCGCCCACGCCGCCAGGTCGATGGCCTCGATCGTCACCCCGGTGAGCTGCTCCATGAAGCGGGACGTTACTACCTGCCGTCCCGGGCGGCGCCACGCCCCGGCCTCAGAGCCAGGACGCGAACTCCAGATGGAGTTCGGCCGCCGCGGTGTCGTCCGCGGCCAGCGCCTCCAGGGCGGTGTCCGCCGCCCGCAGCAGGGTCCAGGCCCGGACCCGGTCGGCGGGGAGCTCCACCGCCTCCGCGAGCCGGGCGAGCCGGCGGCGGGCCGCGCCGCGCGGGCCCGGGGAGGCGGCCAGGGTGTCCAGCCGCTCCAGCACCAGGCCCGCCAGGTCGTAGGCCCGGTCGCCGACCAGGGGGCGCGGGGCCACGGCCAGCCACGGGGCGCGGTCCGCGGCCAGCACCCGGCCGTGCTGGAACTCCCCGTGCAGCAGCCACCCTTCGGCGTCCGCCGCCAGCGCGACCGCCTCCAGGGCCTCGTCCAGCAGCGGTCCGGCGTCCGCGGCGAGCGGCAGCGCGCGCCGGGCGGCGACGCGCTCGGCGAGCCCTCGCGCGTGCTCCGCCAGGGTCGGGAAGCCGTGGCCGGCCGCGGCCGGCACCCACAGGCGGCGCAGCAGGCTGGTGGCCTCCAGCATCGCCTGGGCCTCGGCGAGCGAGCGCAGCGGGATCTCCCCGTGCAGCCGTTCCAGCAGCAGGGCGCCGTCCGCCTCGGCCAGCAGCAGCACCGCGCCCCGCCCGGCCCACGCCCGCAGCGCGGCGGCCTCGCCGGGCGACCGGGAGACCTTCACCGCCACCGGCGCCAGGTCGCCGGCCCGGTGCGCGTACAGCACCACGCTGCCCCGGCCGCCCGGCTCCACCACCCGCTCGGGCACCAGGTCCCAGTCCGCCAGCCGCCGCGCGAGCAGCCCGGGCAGCTCCGCCAGCCACGTCCGGGCCGCGGGGCTCCCCTCCGCCCGCACCGACTCGACCAGACGCTCGGGGACGCTGAACCGCGCAGCTTGTGCCATGGGAGCGATTATCCGGGGCGGGGCCGGCGCCCGGGGTCAGGCCGCTTCCGCCAGGCCCGGGAGGGCGGGCAGGTCGGCGCCCCAGTGGGCGGCGCGCAGGGCGCACTCGCGCAGGGCGGCGGCGGCCCGCTCGCGCAGGGCGGCGGTGGCGGCGAGGTCGGCGTAGGCGGCGGTCAGCTGGGTCTCCAGGTAGGCGGCCAACCGGGCGGCGGTGGCGGCGTCCTTGACCTGGAAGGGCAGGCGGTAGCCGGGGGCGGCGGCGGTGGGGGAGGCGCCGCCGGCGGTGAGGACGCGCTGCCAGGTGTCGCGGCGGGCCTGGTGCGCGCCGTACGTGGTGCGGGCGTCCTCGCGCTGGGGCCCGGCCGGGAGGAACGCGCCGACCACGCCGTAGCCGTAGACGGCGGCGTGCTCGGCGGCGAGGGCCGCCTGCAGGGCGGCGGCGTCGGCGGCCGGGAGCGCGACGGGGGAGGCGGAGGCGGAGGCGGCGGGGGAGCCGGAGGGCGCGGGAGCGGCGGCGGGGGCGGCGGGGTCGCCGAGGGCGGCCGCGTGGGCCGCGTCGGAGGCGGCGACCGAGGCGAGGGTCCGGGCCAGCTCCGGGGAGGCGGCGGCCAGGTCGGCCAGGCGCAGCGCGGCGGTCCGCTGCTCGGCGGCGGCCAGGTCGGCGGAGGTCCGGGCGGTCGCGCTCGCGCTCGCGGCGGGGGAACCGGCGGGGGAACCGGCGGGCGAGGCGGCGGAGGAGACCGGGCCCGAGGGGGAGGGGGAGGCGGGGGCCGAGGGCAGCGGTCCGGCCAGCGCCTCGCGGTGCCGGGTGAGGTCCTCGCGCAGGTCGGCGAGCCGGTCGGCGTCGGCCGGTCCGGTGGCGAGGACGGCGTCGTAGTCGGCCAGCAGGGCGTCGGTGGCGGCGAGTTGGCGCAGCCGCAGCGGCCGGTCCGGGTCCGCGGCGGCGGGCTTCGGCGGGGCCGGGCGGTCGCCGGTGCAGCCGCAGAGCAACTGGAGCCCGCCGAGCGCCCCGAGGGCCAGCAGGGTCCGCCGTGTGGGTGCGGGCATCGGTGCTCCAGCCGGGTCGGTGGGGGCCCTGTGCCCCCCGTCGGGAGAATCTTTACCGGAGCCGCACCGGCCCCGTACGGAGCTTGGACGGTATCCGACCGCTGTGAGCTTGCTCGCAGGGGGTGCGGGCCGTCCGGGTCGGAATCGGCGGTTCGGGGGTTGACCCGATAGGCTTCGCGATGAGTTAGCACCTTCGACAACAGCAGACGCGGCCGAGGAGTCACCCGGATGAGCACCACCCCCACTGACCGGCTGCGCGCGTTGTTGGAGCCGCTGGCGGCCGAGGCCGGGTTGGACCTGGAAGAGGTCAGGGTGACCCAGGCCGGCAGCCGCCGCCAGGTGCAGGTCGACGTGGACGCCGACGGCGGCGTCGACCTCGACGCGATCGCCGAGTTCTCCCGCCTGGTGAGCCAGGCGCTGGACGCCTCCGACCTGATGGGCGAGGCCCCGTACCTGCTGGAGGTCGGTTCGCCGGGCGCCGAGCGCCCGCTGGACGCGCCGCGGCACTGGCGCCGGGCGACCGGCCGGCTGGCCGCGGTCAAGCTGGTGGACGGCGCGGAGCTGACCGCGCGGGTGCTGGAGAGCGACGAGGACGGCGCGCTGGTCGAGGTGCAGCCGGTCAAGGGGCGCGGCCGCCCCAAGGAGCGCCGACTGGAGTTCGCGGAGATCGCGCGGGCCCGGGTGCAGGTCGAGTTCAACCGCAAGGACGAGGAACTGCTCGACGCCGCCGCCGACATCGCGGACGTGGACGAAGAGGAAGAGGAGGCGTAGTCGTGGACATCGACATGAGTGCCCTGCGCGGGCTGGTCACCGAGAAGGGCGTGCCGTTCGACCTGCTGGTCGAGTCGATCGAGTCGGCCCTCCTCATCGCGTACCACCGCACCGAGGGCTCGCGCCGCCGGGCGCGGGTGGAGCTGAACCGCAAGACCGGCCACGTGACGGTCTGGGCGCTGGAGGACGCGTCCGAGCTGGAGGAGGGCGTCGAGCCGAAGGAGTTCGACGACACCCCGTCGGGCTTCGGCCGGATCGCCGCGTCCACCGCCAAGCAGGTCATCCTGCAGCGGCTGCGGGACGCCGCCGACGACCAGACCTTCGGCGAGTACGCGGGCAAGGAGGGCGACATCGTCACCGGTGTCGTCCAGCAGGGCAACGACCCGAAGAGCGTGCTGGTCGACATCGGCAAGCTGGAGGCCATCCTGCCGCCGCAGGAGCAGGTCCCGGGCGAGGACTACCGGCACGGCACCCGGCTGAAGTGCTACGTGGTGGGCGTGCGGCGCGGTGTCCGCGGCCCGTCGGTGACGCTCTCGCGCACCCACCCGAACCTGGTGAAGCGGCTGTTCGCGCTGGAGGTCCCGGAGATCGCGGACGGCTCGGTGGAGATCGCCGCGATCGCCCGCGAGGCCGGCCACCGCACCAAGATCGCGGTCTGGTCGCGCCGGCAGGGCCTGAACGCCAAGGGCGCCTGCATCGGCCCGAACGGCATGCGGGTGCGCACCGTGATGTCCGAGCTGCACGGCGAGAAGATCGACATCGTCGACTGGTCGGAGGACCCGGCGGAGATGGTCGCCGCCGCGCTGTCGCCCGCGCGGGTGACGAAGGTGGAGATCGTCGACCTGGCCCAGCGCTCCGCCCGGGTGATCGTGCCGGACTACCAGCTGTCGCTGGCGATCGGCAAGGAGGGGCAGAACGCCCGGCTGGCCGCCCGTCTCACCGGCTGGCGGATCGACATCCGTCCGGACACCGAGGCCCCCGCCGGGGAATCGGCAGCCCGCTAACAACGTTGTCAGGTGCCTCCGGAGATCTACTCGGCGGCGGTGAGTCCCTTCGGAGGGGTAGACTTGAACGTGTCTGGCCGGACGCATGTCCGGGCATGCCCTGAGCGCACCTGCGTGGGCTGCCGCAAGCGCGCGGCCAAGCACGAGCTGCTGCGTGTCGTGGCGGGCGAGGGCGACTGCGTCCCCGATCCCCGCGGCACACTGCCGGGCCGGGGTGCGTATCTGCACCCCGACCCGAACTGCCTCGACCTCGCGGTCCGCCGCCGGGCGTTCCCCAGGGCCCTCCGGGTCCAGGGCGCGCTCGACCCCGGCGCCCTGCGGGAGCACGTCGGGGCGGAAGCCAGTCCGGCCGATCGGCAGTCGGCCCACTGACGGGCCCCGCGCCCGGCAACACGCACCAGCGCACGGCACGTGGCACGTCGCCGTGCACCCCAGTCAGGTACCTCGCGAGATGGAAGTAGGTCGAGATTGCGATGAGCACTCGATGAGTACGCGATGAGTACGCCCATGAAGTAACAGCAGTCCGGCGGACGAATACCCCGGACGCATAGACAGGAGCGAAGTGGCTAAGGTCCGGGTATACGAACTCGCCAAGGAGCTTGGCTTGGAGAGCAAGGCCGTCATGGCCAAGCTCACCGAGCTGGGCGAGTTCGTGCGTTCGGCGTCCTCGACGATCGAGGCGCCGGTCGTGCGTAAGCTGACTGACGCTTTGGGAGCGACCCCGCCGTCCGGCGGCGCGTCCTCCGCGAAGCCTGGCCCGCGGAAGCCCGCGGCGCCCCAACCGACCGGCAGCGCCGGTTCCGCGGCACCCAAGCCGGGTGGCGCCCCCACCCCCGGCCCGCGTCCCACCGTGACGCCGGGCCCCCGTCCCACCCCCGCGACCCCCGCGCCCGCGGCGGGTCCGTCCGCGCCGAAGCCGGCCGGGGCCCCCGCCCCGGGTCCGCGCCCGGCGACGCCCGCCCCGGCCGCTCCGGCGCCGGCGGCGGAGTTCTCCTCCCCGGCCCCGGCCGGCGAGGCTCCGGCGCGTCCGGCCGCCCCGCGGCCGGCCCCGGCGAACCCCGCGGCCCGTCCGGGTCCGCGGCCGTCCGGCCCGCGGCCGGGCAACAACCCCTTCACCTCGGGCGGCGCGTCGGGCATGGCCCGTCCGGCCGCTCCGCGTCCGGGCGGTGCGCCGTCCGGTGAGCGCGGCCCCCGTCCCGGTGGCGAGCGCGGTCCCCGTCCGGCCGGTGCGCCGGGTGGCGAGCGCGGTCCCCGTCCCGGTGGCGAGCGCGGTCCCCGTCCGGGCGGTGCCCCGGGTGCCGGCGCTCCGCGTCCGGGCGGTGCGCCGTCCGGTGAGCGCGGTCCCCGTCCCGGTGGCGCCCCGCGTCCCGGTGGCCCGGGTGCCGGTGCCCCCCGTCCCGACGGCATGCCGCGTCCGGCCGCTCCGCGTCCGGGCGGTGCGCCCAGCCCGTCCGGGATGCCCCGTCCGAACCCCGGCATGATGCCGCAGCGTCCGGGCCCGCGCCCGGGTCCGGGTGCCGGTGCGCGTCCGGGTGGCCCCGGTGCGCGTCCGGGTGCTCCGGGCGGTGCCCGTCCCGGCTTCCAGGGCCGTCCGGCCGGTCCGGGCTCGCGTCCGGCCGGTGGCGGCTTCGGCGGCCCCCGTCCGGGTGGCGGCGCCGGTGGCGGCGGCGGCTTCGGTGGCGGCGGTGCCCGTCCCGGCGGCTTCGGCGGTCGTCCCGGTGGCCCGGGTGCCCGCGGTGGCACGCAGGGCGCGTTCGGTCGCGGCCCCGGTGGCCGTCCGGCCCGCGGCCGGAAGTCGAAGCGCGCGAAGCGCCAGGAGTACGAGGCCATGCAGGCCCCGTCCGTCGGCGGCGTGATGCTGCCGCGCGGCAACGGCTCGACCGTTCGCCTCTCGCGCGGCGCTTCGCTGACGGACTTCGCGGAGAAGATCAACGCCAACCCGGCGGCGCTCGTCTCGGTGATGTTCAACCTCGGTGAGATGGTCACCGCCACCCAGTCGGTCTCCGACGCCACGCTGCAGCTGCTGGCCGACGAGATGGGCTTCGTGCTGGAGATCGTCAGCCGGGACGACGAGGACCGCGAGCTGCTGGAGTCGTTCGACATCGACTTCGGCGTCGACGAGGGCGACGAGGAGCAGCTGGCTCCGCGTCCGCCGGTGGTCACCGTCATGGGTCACGTCGACCACGGCAAGACCCGCCTGCTCGACGCGATCCGCAAGACCAACGTGGTCGCGGGCGAGGCCGGCGGCATCACCCAGCACATCGGTGCCTACCAGGTGGCGACCGAGGTGAACGGCGAGGAGCGCCGGATCACCTTCCTCGACACCCCGGGTCACGAGGCGTTCTCCGCCATGCGTGCCCGTGGTGCCAAGTCCACCGACATCGCGATCCTGGTGGTCGCGGCCAACGACGGCGTCATGCCGCAGACGGTCGAGGCGTTGAACCACGCCAAGGCCGCCGGCGTACCGATCGTGGTCGCGGTCAACAAGATCGACGTCGAGGGCGCGGACCCGACCAAGGTCCGCGGCCAGCTCACCGAGTTCGGCCTGGTGGCCGAGGAGTACGGCGGCGACACCATGTTCGTCGACATCTCCGCCCGCCAGGGCCTCAACATCGAGGAGCTGCTGGAGGCCGTGGTCCTGACCGCGGACGCCTCCCTCGACCTGCGCGCCAACCCGGAGCAGGACGCCCAGGGCATCGCGATCGAGGCCCACCTGGACAAGGGCCGCGGCGCCATGGCGACGCTGCTCATCCAGCGCGGCACCCTGCGGGTCGGCGACTCGATCGTGGTCGGCGACTCCTACGGCCGCGTCCGCGCGATGCTGGACGAGAACGGCAACAGCCTCTCCGAGGCCGGCCCGTCCCGTCCGGTCATGCTGCTCGGTCTGACCTCGGTGCCCCGCGCCGGCGACAGCTTCATCGTCGTCGACGAGGACCGCACCGCCCGCCAGATCGCCGAGAAGCGCTCCGCCCGCGACCGCAACGCCTCGATGGCCCAGCGCCGCGTCCGCGTCTCGCTGGAGGGCTTCGAGGCCGCGCTGGCCGCCGGCAACATCGAGAAGCTCAACCTCATCATCAAGGGTGACGTCTCCGGTTCCGTCGAAGCCCTCGAGGACGCGCTCGTCAAGCTGGACGTGGGCGAGGAGGTCGAGCTCCGGATCCTGCACCGCGGTGTGGGTGCCATCACCGAGTCCGACGTGGACCTGGCGATGGGCTCGGACGCCATCATCATCGGCTTCAACGTGCGCGCCGAGGGGCGTGCCCGTACCGCGGCCGAGCGCGAGGGCGTCGACATCCGGTACTACTCGGTCATCTACCAGGCGATCGAGGAGATCGAGGCCGCGCTCAAGGGCCTGCTCAAGCCCGAGTACGAGGAGGTGCGCCTCGGCTCCGCGGAGATCCGCGAGGTGTTCCGCTCCTCCAAGTTCGGCAACATCGCCGGTGTCCTCGTCCGCGAGGGCATCATCCGCCGCAACACCAAGGCGCGCCTGCTGCGCGACGGCAAGGTCGTGGCGGAGAACCTCAACATCGAGGGCCTGCGCCGCTTCAAGGACGACGCGACCGAGGTCCGCGAGGGCTTCGAGGCCGGTGTCACCCTGGGCTCGTTCAACGACATCAAGATCGAGGATGTCATCGAGACCTACGAGATGCGGGAGAAGCCGCGCTCGTAACGGGTACCGGGCCGGGGTCGGCCGGCGGGTGCGTTAACCCGTCGACCGGCCCCGGCCGTGCTTGTTAGGGTCGGGCTGTCGGAACTCCTTCGAGGCTCCCAGGCCGGCCCAGGCCTGTCCCCCATGTTCGTAGGAACACTCACCTTCGACCTGCTCCTCGGCGACGTGCACTCGCTCAAGGAGAAGCGGTCGATCGTGCGGCCCATCGTGGCCGAACTGCGGCGCAAGTACAGCGTGTGCGCCGCGGAGGTAGGAGACCAGGACCTGCACCGCAGGGCCGAGATCGGCTGTGCGGTGGTGTCCGGCGACGCCGGGTACGTCAGCGAGGTCCTGGACAGCTGTGAGCGGCTCGTCGCCGGCCGCCCCGAGGTGGTGCTGCTCTCCGTGCGGAGGCGCCACCACCACGACGACGACGAATGACCTGCGGGCGTCACCACCGTCACACCCGCACAGGACCGAGAGCGCCCACAAGGCTGGGCGCGGGCGGGTACGTTGGGGAGAGGGCCCCACCGGGTGAGGTCATGACCCGGGGTACGCGCCTACTGCACGAGGAGGCAACGTGACCGACACCGCTAGGGCGCGCAAGCTCGCCGACCGCATCCAGGTGGTCGTGGCGGAGACCCTGCAGCGCCGGATCAAGGATCCGCGCCTGGGGTACGTCACCATCACCGACGCCCGGGTCACCGGGGACCTGCGCGAGGCCACCGTCTTCTACACCGTCTACGGTGACGAGGCCGAGCGGGAGTCCAGCGCGGCCGCGCTGGAGAGCGCCAAGGGCATCCTGCGCTCCGAGGTCGGCAAGCAGACCGGGGTGCGGTTCACCCCGACCCTGACCTTCGTCGCCGACGCCCTGCCCGACAACGCGCGCAACATCGACGACCTGCTGGACAAGGCCCGGCTCTCCGACGCCGCCGTCCGCACCGCCGCCGCCGGAGCCGTGTACGCGGGCGAGGCCGACCCCTACAAGTCGGCCCGCGACGACGACGAGGACGAGTGACCATGGCCGGGAAGCCGGCCGAGTCCGGCACCGCGAGGGCGGTCTCCACCACACAGGTGGAGACCGCCCTCGCGGTGCTTCCGGGCCCTCGCAGCGAGTCATCGTCCGAATCCGGGGCGGAGACGGCCCCGGCCGCCGCCGACGGCCGGTTCGAGGCGCAGTGGCAGCGGGCCCTGGAACTGATCGCGGACAGCGACGAGATCGACCTGGTCTGCCACATCTGCCCGGACGGCGACGCGCTGGGCTCGGCGCTGGCCGCCGCGCTGGCGCTGCGCGGCCTGGGCAAGCGGGTGCGGGTCTCGTTCGGCGACGACCCGCAGGTCATCCCGGAGTCGCTGTCCTTCCTGCCCGGGCAGGAGCTGATCGTCCCCGCCGCCGCGGTGCCCGCCGCGCCCGCGCTGGTGCTGGCCTTCGACGCCGCCTCCGAGGAGCGGCTCGGCCTGCTGCGCGAGAAGGCGTTCGCGGCGGGCGCGCTGGTGGTGTTCGACCACCACGCCTCCAACCCCGGCTTCGGCACCGTCCGGCTGATCGACCCGGCCGCGGCCGCCACCGCCGTCCTGGTGGACGAGCTGCTGCGGCGGCTGCGGGTGCCGCTCGACCAATCCATCGCGACCTGCCTGTACACCGGCATCGCCACCGACACCGGCTCGTTCAAGTACCGGGCCACCACGCCCGCCACCCACGAGATGGCCGGGCGGATGCTGGCCACCGGCATCCGGCAGGACCTGATCTCCCGCCAGCTCTGGGACACCACCTCCTTCGGGTACCTCAAGGTGCTCGCCGGGGCGCTGGAGCGGGCCGCGTTCGAGCCCGAGGAGGCCGGCGGGCACGGGCTGGTGTGGACCTGGGTGCCGTACCAGGACCTGGCGCTGTTCGGCGTCACCGTGGAGGAGATCGAGGGCCTGATCGACGTGCTGCGCAAGCCCGCCGAGGCGGACGTCGCGCTGGTGCTCAAGCAGGACCCGGACGGCACGCTGCGCGGCTCCTGCCGCTCCCGGGGCGCGGTCGACGTGGCGGCGGTGTGCGCCCGGCTGGGCGGCGGCGGGCACGTGTACGCGGCCGGGTTCAGCGCGCGGGAGGCCGTGGAGGTCGTCGTGGAGCGGTTCCGGGCGGCGCTGGCCCAGGTGGCGGCGGAGCCGGGGCCGGCCGCGGCGCCGTAGCCGGGACGTTCTCGTCCGGGCGTCCAGACCCGGGTGCCCCGACCCGGGCGTCCGGCCTGCGGGCGGCGTCCGGGGGCTCCGGCGCGCGTTAGGCTCGTGCGGTTCGGTGCTCGGGCCGGGCGGGCCGCGGGAGCGGTCGCGCCGGAATGCGCGCAGGGATGCGGGCCGGATTTCGAAATGATGATGAAGCGATGAAGCGTAAAGGCACGGGCCCCGACGGGCTGGTGATCGTCGACAAGCCGGAGGGCATCACCTCGCACGGCGTGGTCGCCAAGCTGCGGTGGCTGGCCGGGACCCGCAAGGTCGGGCACGCGGGCACCCTCGACCCGATGGCCACCGGCGTGCTGGTGATCGGCGTGGAGCGGGCCACCCGGCTGCTCGGGCACCTGATGCTCACCGCCAAGACCTACGAGGCCACGATCCGGCTCGGGCAGACCACGGTCACCGACGACCGGGAGGGCGAGGTCACCGCGTCCGCCGCCGCGGACGGCGTCACCCGCGAGGCGGTCGACGCCGAGGTCGCGAAGCTCACCGGCGAGATCATGCAGGTCCCGTCCAAGGTCAGCGCGATCAAGATCGACGGGAAGCGCTCGTACGCCCGGGTCCGCGAGGGCGAGGACTTCGAGCTCGCCGCCCGCCCCACCACGGTGCACGCCTTCACGGTGCACGAGGCGCGCGCCGCCGTCGCCGAGGACGGCACGCCGGTGCTCGACCTCGACGTCACGGTCGACTGCTCCTCCGGGACGTACATCCGGGCGCTGGCCCGGGACCTGGGCGCGGCGCTCGGCGTCGGCGGACACCTGACCGCGCTGCGGCGCACCAGGGTCGGGCCGTACGCGGTCGAGTCGGCGCGCACCCTGGAGCAGCTGGAGGAGAAGCTGGAGGTGCTGCCGATCGCCGAGGCCGCGGCCGCCGCCTTCCCGCGCTGGGACGTGGACGCCGAGCAGGCCCGGCTGCTCTCCAACGGCATGCGGCTGGACGCCCCCGGGCTGGGCGCGGCCGGGCCGGTCGCGGTCTTCGACCCGGACGGGCGGTTCCTGGCGCTGATCGAGGAGAGCGGCGGCAAGGCCAAGCCGGTGGCGGTGTTCGTCGGCTGAGCGGCACGCTCCGGCAGCGGCCCCGGCGGGACGCGTCCCGCCGGGGCCGCCGCCGTTCTCAGCGCAGCGGCAGGCGCCAGTCGTTGCTGCGCAGGAAGCGGCCCGAGCCCCGCGGGTACTCGAAGGCGCACGGGCCGGCGCAGGTGAGGCCCAGCCGGGCGCAGAGCGCGTTGGACGGGGCGTTGTCGACGGCCGGGAAGGCGTGCAGCACACCCGGGGCGGCCGGGTCGGCGGCGACCAGCGCGCGCAGCGCGCCGAGCAGCGTGCGGCCGGCCGCGCGCGCGATGCCGCGCCCCTGGAACTCGGGCAGCACGTTCCAGCCGGCCTCGTGCACCTCGGCGCCCTGCCAGTCGCGCCGGTGGCGGGCGATCGAGCCGGCCGGGGCGCCGTCGGCCAGCACGGCGTACATCAGGCCGCCCCGGGACGGCAGTTCGAGGTAGCGGCGGTGGCGCAGGAGCAGCTGCTCCTCGTCCTCCGGGCCGCCGACGTGGCGGCGCATCTGCGGGGTGTTGACGCGGCGCAGCAGGTCGAGGTCGGAGTCGGACCAGGGGGTCAGGCGGACGTCCATGCCGGGCAGGGTGGCTCCCGGGGCGGGCGGGGCGCCAGCGGTTTTCCGGTTGCGGGGTCCGAAACGCGATGAGTGGCGCGGGCAAGTGGGCGGCGGGAGTCGGCAGTTGGCGGCGGGTGGGAGCGGGCCGGGTGGTCCGGGGCGGGGTGCGCGCCGGGCGGGGCGGTGGGGGGCGCGCGGAGTGAAGCGGTGTGGTGAGAGGGGCGTGCGGGGTGCCGTGGGGCTGGTGGGGGGCAGGCTCACCCGCGGTGTGCACGGCGGCCGGGCCCCGGCTCCGTGCGGGGCCGGGCGCGGCCCGGCCCGGAGGACCGGCGGGAGGACTGGCGGGATGGGCGAGGGTGCGGGCGCCGGCTTCGCGGGGGATCCGGCACGGGCGCTGCTGCGGATCAGGGACCAGCAGGGCCGGCTGTGCGGCCTCGGCTTCGTCGCCGACCGGCACGGCACCGTGGTCACCGCGCACGAGGCGGTGGCCGGAGTGCCCCGGCTGGTGCTGCACACCCCCGGCGGGCAGTCCCGGGTGCTCGGCCCGGAGAGCGTCGACCTGCTGCCCGGCCACGGCCTGGCCCTGCTGCGCACCGCCGCGGTCGGCGGCCTGCCCGGCCCCGCGCTGCCGATCGGCCGCACCGCCGTCACCGGCCCCGTCGCGGTGCCGCACCAGCGCTGGGAGGACGGCGCGCCCGCGCTGGCCCGCGGCGGCCCGATCGGCCGGGAGAGCGGCCGCTGCGGCGACGGCGGGCTGGTGCGCACCGTCCCCGGCGTGCTGGTGCTCGACCTCCCGGTCACCCCGCCCGCCGGGTCGCCGGTGCTCGACCCGGAGACCGGCGCGGTGCTCGCCGTGGTCGCCCCCCGGGTGCGCGCCGTCGCCGGGCCCGGCGTGGCGGCCGTCCCGCTGGCGGCCGGCCCCGGCCCCGAGGACTCCCCGCTCGGCCGACTGCTGGCCCGCAACGGCGCCGACGCCCCCGCCTTCGGCCGGGCGCTCAACCTGGGCGGGGCGCTGCGCCTGACCGAGGCCCAGCTGGAGGCCGCCGCCGCCGGGCCCGGGCGGATCGCCGAACTCGCCGCCGACCGGGTCGACCGCCCCGACGGCCTCAGCGGCGAGGAACCGCAGGACGTCCTCACCGTGCTGCTCGGCGAGAGCGGCAGCGGCCGCAGCACCGAACTGGCGGCACTGGCGGTGCGCCGGGCCGGCGCCGCGCAGCCGCTGCCCACGCTCTGGCTGCGCGGCGCCGACCTGGCCGCCGGGGACCGCACCCTCGGCGACCCGCTGCGCCGCCGACTCGCTCTGGCCGCAAGGGAGTTCGGCGTACCGGAGGTCGACCCGGGGGAGCTGGCCGCGCTGTGCGCCGACGCCGGACGGCCGCTGCTGGTGGTGCTCGACGGCCCCGAGGAGGCACCGCTCGCCCTCTCCGCGCGCTGGCTGACGGCCGGGCTGGAGTGGCTGCGCGCGCACCGCGCCCGGGCCCTGGTCGCCTGCCGGCCCGACGGCTGGGAACAGCTCGGCCCCTGGCGCTCCACCGCCCGGGCGCTGTGGCTCGGCCCGCTCACCGACGACGCCGCGTCCCGGGCCGGCCGCCGCTACGGCCTGCCCGGGACGTTCCTCGCCCCGGCCGAGCGCGGCCACCCGCTGGCCCTGCGGCTGGCCGGCGAACTGCGCGGCGCGGGCGTGCACGGCCCGGTCGGCAGCCGGGCCGAACTCTTCGACGGCTGGCTCGACCTGGCCTGCCTCGCCGTCGCCCGCCGGGTCGCCCGCACCCCCGGCGGCCCGCGCCGCCACCGGCGCGGCAGCCCGGCCGCACCCGGCGAGGACGCCCGGCAGGTCCGGCGGCTCGCGGCCGTCGCGGCCGGACGGCTGCACGAGGCCGCCCGCCTGATGCTCGGCGCGGGGGACGGGGCGCTGCCCGCCGCGGACTTCGCCCGGCTGTTCCCGGACGCGGGCGGATGGGCCCGGGCCGTCCGCGAGGAGCGGCTGCTGGTGCCCGCGGGCGCGGGCTACCGGGCGGGCCACGAGGAGTGGGGGGAGTGGCTCCAGAGCCTGCACCTCGACCTGGACGCGGCGCTGCGGCTGCTGCTGGAGGAGCCGGAGGAGCGGGACGGGCCGGAGGAGGGGGACGCGGCCGGGGCCGGGGCCGGGGCCGGGGTGGACGGTGCCGACCTCGACGCCGGGGGCGCTGGCGGCGGCGGGGGCGGCGGGGGCGGCGGGGGCGGCGCGGGGCGGGCACCGGGCAGCGGTGGGACGCTTCGCGCGCCCGCCGTCGGGGCCTCCGGCGGCGGCGAGCAGCGGGCCCGGGCGGACGCCGTGCCCACGCCCGCCGCCCCTACCTCCGCCGCCCCTACCTCCGCCGTCCTCGCGTCCGCCGTCCCCCGGGCCGTCGGCGAGGTCCGGGGCGGGGTGGGCCGGGGCCGGGTCGGGGTGGTGGCGGGAGCGCTGCGCCGGGTGGGGCAGGTGCGGGGCGCGGCGGTGCTGGACGGGTGGCTGCGCCGGGTGCGGGCGGCGCTGGAGCGGGCGGAGCGGGGCGGGGAGGCGGACTGGTGGGCGGCCCGGCTGCTGGTGGCGGGGATCGCGGCGAGCCCGGAGCCGTCCGCGCACCGGGAGTTGCTGGAGCTGCTGGCCGAACGGGCCGGCCGGGACGAGCGGTTCGGCTCCGCGTTCTGGACCGGGCTGCCGCTGTCGGTGGTCGAACGGGTCGCGCTGCTGGGCCGGCTGGCCGGGGACCCGGGCCGGGCGGAGGTGGCCCGGACGGCCGCCGCCGAGCTGCTGACGGCCGATCCGCGCGGCGTGCTGCCGCTGCTGTGCGCCTGGTACGGGCGGACCTCCAGGGGCGCCGAGCGCACCGAGCGCACCGGGGAGGTTGAACGCACCGAACGCACCGGGGAGGCCGAACGCACCGAACGCACCGAACGCGCCGCCGCGCTGGCCGACGAGCTGCTGTACGAGCACCGGGCGCTGGCGCTGGACGAGTTGACCGAGGCCCTGGTGGCCACCGCGCACCCGCGGGCGGACGCGCTGCTGGGCCGACTGGCCGAGCGGGAGCCGTCCGCGCTGTGCCGGGCGGTCGACCGCTGGAGCCACGACCCGCGCCCCGAGCGGCACGTCGCGGCGGCCGTGCACGCGCTGCGCACCGCCCCGCACGCGGGCGGCTCGGGCGCGCAGCTGCTGCGGCTGGCGGCCCGGACGCTGCTCGCCCGGGAGGACGAACCCGCCCTGCACGGCGCGGCGTTGGCGCTGCTGGTGCGCGACCCGGCGCATCGGGCCGAGCACCTGCCGGCCGTGCTGGCCGGGTACCGGGCGGGCGATCCGTTCCTGACCGCGGAGGTGCTGGCCGGGCTGCTGGCGGAGCACCCGGCGCCGGTGCTGGCGGCGGTGCGCGAGCGGCTGCGGGTGCCGGGCGCCCGGGCGGGGGAGGGCCTGCGGGTGCTGGCCGGGGCGGCCGACCCGGCGGTGGCGCGCTCCGGCCTGCTGCTGGCCGCCGAGTTGCTGCGGGAGGACCCGGAGCGGGCCGAGGAGGTCGCCCGGCACCTGGACGCGGCCCTGGACGCCGGGTGGGACGGCCGTCCGCTGCTGGACGCGGTGCTGGCGGCCGGTCCGGCGGTGCGGGCCCGGTTCGCGCCGGTGCTGGCGGCGCCCGGCGGCGGGCGGGAGGAGCTGCTGGACGCCCTGCTGGCCGTCGAGCGGGACGGGCGGGTGCTGGCGGCGGTGGTGGAGGCGCTGGCGGCCCGGCACGCCGGGCACCCGGAGCGGCGGGTGCGCGAGCTGCTGCTGCTGGTCGCCGAGCGGTGGCCGGGCGCGGACGCCGCCCTGGTGCGCTGTGCGGGCCGCTGGGCGGGTTTCGCGCGGCTGCTGGCGTCCTGGCCCGAGGACGCCCCGCCGCCGCCCCTGGGGCCCCGGCTGGCCCGGCTGCGGGCCCTCGCCGCGTCCGGCCGGGACCCGCAGTACGCCGCCGCCGAGGCCGAGCGGCAGGTCGACCGCCCCGGCGGTCGTCTGACCGGTCACACCAAGGGCCTTCCGGTACCTGGGCAGGGCCGGGCGCATGGCACGCTATAGGGGTTCGGTTTCGGTCTTTCGCGTGCACGGCCCGTGCACCCCGTAGGAACAAGGAGCGGTCAGGTGCAGCGCTGGCACGGCCTGGAGGAGATCCCCGGGGACTGGGGGCGCAGCGTCGTCACCATCGGATCGTTCGACGGGGTCCACCGCGGACACCAGTTGATCATCAACCGGGTGGTGGAGCTGGCCGGCGAGCTGGGCGCGCGGTCGGTCGTGGTCACCTTCGACCCGCACCCCAGCGAGGTGGTCCGCCCCGGCACCCACCCGCCGCTGCTGGCGCCGCAGCCGCGCCGGGCCGAGCTGGTCGAGCAGTTGGGCGTGGACGCCGTCCTGGTGCTGCCGTTCACCGCCGAGTTCTCCCAGGAGTCCCCGGAGTACTTCGTGCGGTCGGTGCTGGTCGAGGCGCTGCACGCGAAGGCGGTCGTCGAGGGCCCCAACTTCCGCTTCGGGCACCGCGCGGCGGGGAACGTCGAGCTGCTGGCCGAGCTCGGCCGGGCCGACGACTTCACCGTCGAGGTGGTCGACCTCCAGGTGCGCGGCGCGGCGGGCGACGGCGAGCCGTTCTCGTCCAGCCTCTGCCGCCGGCTGGTCGCGGCCGGCGACATGACCGGCGTCGCCGAGATCCTCGGCCGCCCGCACCGGGTCGAGGGCGAGGTGGTCCGCGGCGCCCAGCGCGGGCGCGAACTCGGCTACCCCACCGCCAACGTGGACACCGTCCCGCACTCGGCGATCCCCGCCGACGGCGTGTACGCGGGCTGGCTGACCGCCGACGGCGAGACCATGCCCGCCGCGATCTCGGTCGGCACCAACCCGACCTTCGACGGCACCGCCCGCACCGTCGAGGCGTACGCCATCGACCGGGTCGGCCTCGACCTGTACGGGCAGCACGTGGCCGTCGACTTCCTGGCCTGGCTGCGCGGCATGGAGAAGTTCGACTCCGTCGACGCCCTGCTGGAGCGGATGGCCGAGGACGTCAAGCGGGCCCGCGAGCTCACCGAGCGCCCCTGAGCGGACGTCAGGAGCCCCCGCGGACGGGTCGTCCGCGGGGGCTCCGGCGCGTGCGGGCCCGGCCCGGGTGCGCGGGCGGGCTCAGCCCTGGTGGGGCGGCGGGTAGCCGTACCCGTGCGGCGGCGGGTAGCCGTAGCCGGGCTGCGGGGGCTGCTGCTGCGGCTGGCCCTGCGGCGGGTAGCCGCCCTGCTGCGGGTAGGGCTGGCCGGGCGGCTGCTGCCACGGCTGGCCCTGCTGCGGGTAGCCCCCCTGCTGCGGGTACGGCTGGGGGTAGGGCTGCTGCTGCGGGTAGCCGCCCTGCGGCGGGTACTGCTGCTGGCCCTGCCAGCCCGCCTGCTGCTGGGAGCGGGCGATGTCCTCGCCGACCAGCGCCGCCAGCTCGAAGTAGGCGTCCCGGACCTTGGGCCGCATCATCTGCAGGTTGACCTCGGCGCCGGCCGCCAGGCTCTCGTCGAACGGCACCACCACGACGCCGCGGCAGCGGGTCTGGAAGTGCGCCACGATGTCCTCGACCTTGATCATCTTGCTGGTCTCGCGCACCCCGGAGACCACCGTGATCGAGCGCTGCACCAGGTCCGCGTAGCCGTGCGCGGACAGCCAGTCCAGTGTGGTCGAGGCGCTGGAGGCGCCGTCCACGCTGGGCGTGGCCACCACGATCAGCTGGTCCGCCAGGTCCAGCACGCCGCGCATCGCCGAGTACAGCAGGCCGGTGCCGGAGTCGGTCAGGATGATCGGGTAGTGCTGCCCGAGCACCTGGATCACCTGGCGGTAGTCCGAGTCGTCGAAGGTGGTGGAGACCGCCGGGTCCACGTCGTTGGCGACGATCTCCAGGCCCGAGTTCGGGTCCTGCGAGGTGTACTGGCGGATGTCCATGTAGCTGCGGATGTTCGGGATCGCCGTCACCAGGTCGCGGATGGTCGCCCCGGTCTGCCGCTTGATGCGGCGGCCCAGGGTGCCCGCGTCCGGGTTGGCGTCGATCGCGATGACCTTGTCCTGCCGCTCGCTGGCCAGGGTCGCGCCCAGCGAGGTGGTGGTCGTGGTCTTGCCGACACCGCCCTTGAGGCTGATCACCGCGATCCGGTAGCAGGTCATCACCGGGTGCCGGATCAGCTCCAGCTTCTGCTGCTTGCCGGCCTGCGCCGACTTGCCGCCGAACTGGAACCGGGACTGCTTCTGCACCTTCGGCTGGCCGCGCAGCAGCCGGTCCGAGGACAGCTCCACCGCCGCCGTGTACCCGAGCGCCGCACCGTGCGCCGCGGCCTGCCCGCCTCCCTGCTGGAACTGCGCCGGAGCCGGCGGCGCGACCCCCGGACCCTGCTGCGGGTACGGCTGCGGCCCGCCCTGCCCCGCCTGCGGCCAGCCACCCGCCCGCGGGTCGACCGGCGGCTGCTGCTGCCACGGCTGGCCCTGCTGCGGGTACGGCGGCTGCTGCGCCTGCGGCGGCTGCGGCTGGGGCCACGGCTGGCCCTGCTGGGGGTAGGGCTGCTGCGGCTGCTGCACCTGCGGCGGGTACGGCTGCTGCTGCTGGACGGGCGGCTGCTGGACGGGCGGCGGCTGCGGCGCCGGCTGCTGCTGCACCGGCGGCTGCGGCTGCTCCGGCTGCGCCGCCACCGGCGGAGCCGCGTCCGGCACCGGGGCCGGCGCGGCCTGGGCGTGCGGACCGGCCTCCGGCTGCGCCGCGACCTGCACCTGCGGGTCCGGCTGGGGAGCCGGCTGCGGCGCCGGCTGCTGCTGCACCGGCGGCTGCGGCTGCTCCGGCTGCGCCGCCACCGGCGGCTGGACGGCCTGCTGCTGGACGGGCGGCTGCGGGGCCGGCTGCGGCTGCACCGGCGCCGGGCCGGGCACCTGCGGCGGCGGGTCCTGCTGCTGCACCGGTGGTGGCTGGACCAGCGGCGGCTGGGCCGCTGGCGGCACCTGCTGCTGGACGGGCGGCTGCTGGGCGGGCTGCGGCTGCGGCGCCGCGGTCGGAGCACCCGGCGCGGCGCTCTGGGTGTACCAGGACGGAGCGGTGTAGTCCGGGGCGTCGGACCAGTCATCGTCGTCCTCGGCCGCGTTGTCGCCGACGTAGACGCCGTCCCGATCGCTGCTCACTGGGGCTCCCTCGTTCTCGCCGAAGCTGCTTCGGCGGTTGCCGTCGGGCAACAAGACTAGGCCGTGCACGGGGCCGCTTTGAAGGCGGTGCCCGACCTGACGGCGGATCCGCCCGGCCCGGCCGGCCGGCCCGCCCCGGGGCCGCGGGAGCCGCCCCGGAGCGCGCCGACCGGCCGGTGGGCGGTCAGTCCATGCGGCGGGGACCGCCCAGCACCTGGGTCTCGGCCTCGCCCTGGTTGGTCATCACGTACTGGCGCCGCATCCGGGTCGCCCACAGCGTCACGTTGTCCGGCAGCGTCGGCAGCGCGCTGACGTCACCGGGGGCCAGCGACAGCAGCCGGCCCAGCAGATCGGCCTCCTGCGGCGAGACCCGCTGCAGGCCGACCAGGTCGGCGGCGTTCAGCACCCGGCTCGCGTTCGGGCCCAGGTACGGCAGCACGGTCAGCGTGGTCTGCCAGGGCGTCGCCGACAGCCGGCTCCGGTTGGGCCGCGCGCCCAGGTCGCGGACCACCAGAACGGGGGACGCCACCGACGCGCCCTGCGCGCCCAGCCGGCCCACCTGGTGGATCGTCACGCACGGCTGCCCGCCGCCCGCCGCCTGCGCCATCGGCGCCCACGCCTGCGGACGGCCGGTCTCCACCGCGATCCGGGCCCCGGTCGCGGCCGCCCGCAGCGCGATCAGCTGCGCCGTCCACATGCCGCCGACCAGCACCACGTCGAACGCGGACGGGCGGAACAGCCCGATCACCGCGGGCTGCTGCTGGTGGTCCAGGCCGATCACCACGCCGTCGTCACCGACCGGGAAGGCCACCGCCGCCAGGTCCTCGACCGTCAGCACGTGCTTCTCCCGGCGCGGGCCGCGCAGGCCGTAACCGGGGCGCACCCGCACCGGCCGCTGCTCGACCGGCTGCGGGGCCTGGCCGGAGTAGGTCTGGTAGGCCATCAGGACGTCCCTCCCAGGGGCAGCGTGGCGAGCAGGCCGGGGGCGTGCTCCAGGTCGAGGCGGGTCAGCGAGGCGCCGTTGTGCTGCGCCCGGGACTCCGCCTGGCGGCCCATCTGGTCGAGCCTGGCCTCGTTGTGCTCGGTCAGCCGCAGGTGGCCGCTGAGCGCCACCGCACCGCCCATCGCGCGGGTCGCGGTGACCGAGAAGGTCGAGGCGAACGCGGGGGTGCTGGTCAGCTGGTTGATCAGGTCGGGGGCGGTCACCCGGCCGCCGCCGATGCCCGGGCGGGACAGCACCGGCCACTTGGAGATCCAGTACGTGGCGTGCCAGCGGTCGTCGATCCGGCAGTACTTCGACGACTCCTGGGCCCGGCGCACGCCGACCCCGCCGCCGCCGGAGCCCTGCCGGCCCGCCACCGCCACCGGGTTGGCGCACACCGAGATGGCCAGCGCGGCGATCAGCTCCCGCTCGTCCAGCACGGTCGCGATGAACCCGGCGCTGTTCAGCCGCCCGGCCAGCTGGTCGGTGACGCGCTGCAGCGTCTTGCGGGCGCCCTCCTCGCCGCCGCCCCGGGCCAGCACGGCGGTGGCCGCGCGCTCCGGGTCGAGCTTGAGCGCGACCCAGGTCAGGCGCAGCGCCGGGGTGCTGACCCCGCCGGGGGTCTGCTGGTAGGCGCGGGCGGCCAGCGAGTGCTCGGGCAGGTGCGGCGCGGGGGCGGGCTGGGTGTGCTGGACCAACTGCACCGACTCCAGGCCGATGTCGTCGACCTGGAGGATCGAGCAGATCAGGTCCAGCGGCACCGAGGAGGTGGCCCGGCCGGGGCGCAGCGGCTGGTCCTTGGACTGCACCAGCAGCACCGAGGTGAAGAACGTGCCGTCGCCGACCATGCCGGTCTCGCGGCGCAGCGGACGGCCGTCGCCGAGGTCGGTCTCGATCGCGTGGGTGCAGGTCTTGAGCGCCGGGTCGAGCTCCATCACCGGGGCGATCGCCGGGTCGGTGCCGGGCGGCGGGACGTTGTACTTCGCCTCCTTGCGGCGGGCGTTGTACGCCGAGCGGACGCTCACCGCCTCACCGGTGGTCCGGCCGCGCAGCCGCAGCAGCGCGATCGCGACCAGGACCAGCGCGGGCACCGCGAAGATCCCGGCCATCATCGTGTTGATCGACCAGCCGACCGCCACCAGGGCGGCGGCGACCTCCAGTTGGACGATCTGCTTGAGTTCCAGCCGGCGGCCCAGCAGCCCGGGCCTGGGCAGCAGCCGCAGGCCCACCGGGCCGACCGCGGCCGGGGCGGGCGGTGCGTTGCGGGCCCGGCGTCCGCCCGGGGCGTCCGGCCGCCGGTCCTGCGGAGTGGAGCGTCGTCGTGCTGGAGCGGACTGGCTTGGCATCCCCCGAATTGCCCTCTCTGCTTCAGATGTCCCGTCAGATCCCCCTGCGGGCCCGGACGAGTCTCGGGCGGGGGCCGGGTCGGCGGCCCGGATGGCGGACCGTCGGAGCCTACCCGTTACCGTACTCACCGTCTGCTGCCGCATCGTAGAGGAGTGGCCCCGGGGGCCGCCCGCCGGGTGGCAGACTCACGGACAGCACAAGCGCGTTGACACCCGCGCGGCGGGTCACACAGGGGAGACGGGGACGAGCATGGCATCACGCCGGGACGAGCTGAACGCCTACACCTTCGCCCGGAAGCGGATGGTGGGGGCCTTCCTGCAGCCGGGCGGTGGCGGCAACGACGAGGACGCGCCGCGCCCGCTCCGGGCGGTGCTGCCGAGCTTCGTGGTCGCCGCGGTGGTCGTCGCCGGCTTCGGCATGTGGGGCGTGCTCAAGCCCGCCGCGCCGCCGAACTGGGACAACGGGAAGTACATCCTCCAGGGCAAGTCCTCCACCACCCGCTACGTGATCCTGAACGACGGGAAGGACAAGGCACCCACCCTGCACCAGGTGCTGAACATGTCCTCGGCCCGCCTGGTGCTGCCCGCGGGCGCCACCGTGCTGTCCGTCGCCGACGACGTGCTGGACAAGTACCCGAGCCGCGGCGCCACCATCGGCATCCCCTACGCGCCCGACAAGCTGCCCAGCAAGGACGACGCGGGCAGGCAGAAGCTCTGGTCGGTCTGCGACACCCAGGGCAAGGACAAGACCCAGTCGAGCGTCGGCCAGTCGGTGTTCGTCGCCGCCGGCGACGAGGAGAAGAAGCTCAAGGAGCCGGCCCTGGTGCTCAACGAGGAGCAGGTGCTGTTCGTCCAGCAGCCGCCGGTGGACGCCAAGACCGACGGCTCGCTCTACCTGGTGGACTCCACCGGGATGAAGCACGCGATCGGCACGTACAACCAGACGCCGGAGCAGGTCAACTCCCTGAAGCTGGCCCTGTTCGGCCAGTCCCCCCTGCCGCAGCAGGTCACCCAGGCCTGGCTGGACACCCTGGGCAACGGCTCCCCGGTGCAGTTCCCGGTCATCCCCGGGATGGGCGACAAGGGCGCGGCCGGCTCCTCCCGCCTCGACATGTCCGACCCGAAGCAGAAGCGGATCGGCCACCTGCTGTCCTTCCAGGACGCCTTCTACGTGGTCGGCGCCGATCAGCTCTACCAGATCACCCCGTTCCAGTACCAGTTGATGCGGAACGACCCCGCCGTGGCGATGGCGTACGGTGCCGGGACCGACGAGGTCAAGGCCGAGCCGATCAACGCGAGCGACATCAACAAGCTCCAGCCCAAGATCGACAGCCACCTGATGACCGAGCACCCGGACATGCCCGCCCACGAGGTGAAGGCCGTCAACACCGGGGAGAAGCCCCGCACGGTGGTCTGCTCGACCTACGCCGGGGCCGAGGCGGACGGCCGGATCAAGCGCACGGTCTGGGCGGACGTCAAGTACCCGGCGTCCGTCACCACGGACTCGCTCAGCGCCCACGTGACGGCCGGGCACGGCCTGCTGTACCGCGCCGTGGACGGCGACACGCTCGACACGAACGGCCAGGCCAGCTCCGGCAGCTACTTCCTGATCACCGACGCGGGCCTGCGCTACTCGCTGCCCGCCAGCACCGCCGCCCCCGCGGCCGACGGCTCCTCCGCCGTGCCAGCCGCCCCGGCCGCCAAGTCGGACACCAACGAGGCCCAGGCCCGGCTCGACTACAAGGACGTCGTGCCGACCCAGGTCCCGGCCGCCTGGTCCAAGCTCGTCCCGGCCGGTCCGGTGCTCGACACCATGGCCGCGGTTCAGCCGCAGAACGCCTGACGGGGCGTCAACGCGGGTAGCGCGATCCAGTGTCATGGTCTGGTAACTACCCGCTACCCGGTGTTGGGCGGAGGGCAGTTGGCCGTTACAGTGCTTCAGAGCACCACACAAGTGGTGCCCGTACGGGCGTTCGCCACAGGGGCGTCCGGACGTAGTCTGTCTCATGGGGGACGGTGGATCATGGCAGGTCAGTTCACGACGACCGCGGAGGAAATGACCGCCTTCGCGAACCGCATCGGTGAGGTCAACCAGCAGGTCCAGGGCGAGATCGGTCGCCTCAACAACCTGGTCTCCGAGATCGCCTCGGGCTGGAAGGGCGCGGCCGCGTCCGCCTACCAGCAGATGCAGTCGCAGTTCAACGAGGACGCCAACGCGCTCAACCGGATCCTCGACGAGATCCGTCAGGCCATCGAGGCGACCACCAAGGCCTACTCGATGACCGAAGAGGAGCAGCGCGCTGCGGTCGGTGGCATCGGCTGACGCCGGTAGCTCAGTAACCACCACCACACTGCGTCTCCGCGGAGGCGCGCCGTGAATCCATCGAAGGGGAGAGATCAATGTCCGGCATTCTCGTCAATTTCCAGACCATCCAGAACGCCAGCTCCGAGGTCCGGCAGACCGCTTCGCGCATCCAGAACCAGCTGGACGACCTGAAGTCGGGCGTCCAGCGCATCGCCTCCAGCTGGGAGGGCGCCGCCCAGCAGGGCTACCAGGCCCGCCAGGCCGAGTGGGACGCCAAGGCCGCCGACCTGCAGGAGGTCCTCGGTCGGATCGCCGCCGCGCTGGACAACGCCGCGCAGAGCTACCAGCAGACCGAGAACGCGAACGCGGGCATCTGGGGCTGACCGTCTGCCGACGGCACGGGGGAACCGGCACGGCGAGTGCTTGACACGGGCGGGCGTCCTCAGGGGCGCCCGCCCTTCGTGTGCCGCACGGGGCGGGGCACGACCGGAACGGGTGGAACGCAGTGAGGGGTGGAGCAGAGGTGTCGTCAGGATCGTTGCGCCGAACGGGTGCGGTGCTGCTGGTGCTGGGCGCGATCGGCCCGATGGCGATCGGCCCCGCCTGGGCCGGACCGGCTCCGGCGGGCGGTGACACCCGCGGACAGCTGCGGCTCGCCGGGTCCGGCGACTGCGACTTCCCGATCAACGACGACGTCGCGGCCAAGCCGTGGTCGCTGCAGCGGGTGTTCCTCGACGAGCTGTGGGGCACGGACAAGGCGCGGGCGAGCGCGTCGCCGTCCGGCCAGGGCGTCTTCCCGAACCAGACCGGCAACGGCATCAAGGTCGCCGTCATCGACACCGGGGTGGACGACAGGAACCCGCAGCTGAAGGGCAAGGTCGACGCGGGGCCCGACCTGCTCACCGACACGCTGCGGAAGAAGGGCAAGCAGCTCCCCGCCACCAACTCCAGCACCGAGGACAACGTCGGCCACGGCACCAAGGTGGCCGGCATCATCGCGGCCGCCCCGGTGCAGGGCATCGGCTTCGTCGGCCTGGCCAAGGACGCCCGGATCTACGCGATCCGGCAGAACGACGCCGAGGGCAACGGCGACGTCTCCAGCCTGATCGACGCGGTCGACAAGGCGATCGAGGCGAAGGTCGACGTCATCAACATCTCGCAGGACGTCCGGGTCCAGATCGACCCGAACAAGTCCGAGAACCAGGACCGGTTCGACAACGACCAGGCGCTCAGGGCCGCCATGGAGCGGGCCGACAAGGCCGGCATCGTGGTGGTCGCCTCCTCGGGCAACGACGGCGTCGAGGGCCCGACCTTCCCGGCCGCCTACCCGACGGTGCTGTCCGTGGGCGCCTCCGACCGGAACAACGAGCGGGCCCCGTTCTCCCAGTACGGCGACTTCGTCAAGGTGGCCGCGCCCGGCGTCGACATGCTCTCCACGGTGCCCGGCCACGGCCAGTGCACCGACAACGGCACCAGCTTCTCCGCCCCGTACGTCTCCGGTCTGGCCGCCATCCTCAAGAGCCTGCACCACGACTGGAACCCGATGCAGATCCGCACCGTGATCGAGCAGACCGCGCAGCGCACCGAGCGGGGCCCCAACAAGTACATCGGCTGGGGCGTGGTCGACCCGGTGAAGGCCGTCGAGTACGCCAAGGTGCCCGGCCCGAGCGCGTCGCCCAGCATGGACCCGAAGGTCAAGCTCGACAACGTCGCGCTGCAGCCGCAGCCGCTCGGGCTGGAGGAGACCCAGGCCGACCGGGACCGCCGCACCGGCACCTTCGTGCTCGGCATCGGCGCCCTGGTGGTGGCGGGCCTGGCCGGCGGCGCGATCGTCACCCGGGACCTCAACCGGCGCCGCGGGCGGCACGGCTGATCCGCCGGAGCCGTTCCGTTCGAGCCGATCCGCCGGAGCGTGCGGGGCGGGCAGGACGCGCAGGACGCACCAGGGGCCGGTCCCGGAAAAGGGGCCGGCCCCGTCCGGTCTCGGGGACCGGGCGGGGCCGACGGGAGCGGGTCCGCGGGGGTCAGACGCGCTCGTCCTCGGGGAGGGTGATCACCCAGCGGGTCTCCGGGCGGGGGCGGAGGTAGAGCGCCCAGTAGAGGCCGGCCGCGGCGGTGATGCCGAGCGTCCACCACAGCGCGGTGTGGTCGAGCTGGGTCAGGACGTACGCCAGGGCGACGATCACCAGGACCGGCAGCGCGGGCCACAGCGGCTGGCGCCAGGCCGCGGCGTCCTTGTGGTGGGCGCGGCGGGAGAACAGCGCGCCGACGGCGACCAGCAGGTAGAGCGCGGCGACCGCGACGCCGGTGATGTTGGTCAGCAGGTCCTGGCCGACGAAGCAGAGCGCGGCGCCGGGAATGCCGACCGCCAGGGTGGAGATCCACGGGGCGCTGAACTTGTTGAGGCTGCCGAAGGCCCGGTTCACCGGCTCCGGCCAGGCCTTGTCGCGGCCGGAGGCGAACAGCACCCGGGAGTTCTGGATGACCATCACGATGCCGGCGTTGATGATCGCCAGCGCGATGCACAGGCTGATGAAGGTGCCGACGCCGCTGTTGCTCCAGCCGATCACCAGAGAGGAGACGTCGCCCTCGCTGAGCGCCTTCAGGTCGGGGGCGCCCAGGGTGATCGCGGCGACCGGGATCACGATGACGGCGGTCGACAGGCCCAGCGTCCACAGCACGGTGCGGGCGACGTTCTTGCGCGGGTTCTCCAGCTCCTCGGAGAGGTAGATCGCGGTGGAGAAGCCCTGGGTGACGAAGAGCGCGGTGCCCATCGCGGCCAGGATCGCGGCGAAGCCCACCCCGCTGGTGGCGCCGGTGGTGGCGTCGGCGACGGAGCCGTGCAGCAGGCTGCCCACGCCGCGCTCGGAGTGGCCGAAGCCGAGGAAGGCGACCACGGCGCAGGCGATGACCTCCAGCACCAGGAAGACGCCGGTGATCCAGGCGTTGGCCCGCAGGTCCACCAGACCGGCCACGGTGGCGGCCAGCATCACCGCGGCGCCGGCCCACTTGGGGTCGAGGTGGATGATCGGTTCCAGGTAGTCGGCGGTGCCCATGGCGATGATCGAGGGCACGATCATCACCACGATCAGTGACTGGACGAACACCAGCCAGCCGGTGAACTTGCCGGCCAGGGTGCCGACCATGGCGTACTCGCCGCCCGCGGAGGGCACCAGGGTGCCGAGCTCGGAGTAGCAGAACGCCACCGCGACGCAGATGACCGTGCCGATCACGATCGACATCAGGGTGAAGGTGCCCAGCGACGCGAAGAGGTCCGGGACGATCACGAAGAGTGAGGATGCCGGTGTCACGCAGGAGAGCGTGAGCAGGGTGCCGCCCACGACGCCGAGCGATCGGGCGAGCTTCTTGGGGCTGCCCGCGGTGTCCTCCGCGACGGGGGAGGCTACCTGCGGGGGAAGCGTGTCGGTCATGGGGCATCCGATCCACTGAGCGGCGGTGTGGGGGTCGGGAGCGCTATCGCCTCCGAAGCACGTTCTCGCGGTCTGGTTCTGCTTCGCTCCCGGTTCGCCAGGTTGCCTGGGCGAGTTGGCCCAGTCAACGCGGGATCGGCTGCGGATTCCGTTGTCGTAAGGCCGTTCTGCCTGCGGAACGCAGCTCCGGAGCGCGCGGGACGTATGTTTCCGTAGTGTCAACTCCGGTGAACCGCGCTTGAATCGAAGGTGAAGTGAGCTGGGTAACGCCCGATTCCAAGGCGCTCCACCGTGCCGTGCTGCTGGGCCGAAAACCGCCCCCGACCGGCCCGGAGGGGTGCGGGAACCGAAGGAAAACCGCGAAAAACGGAAGATAACGTTATGACACCGTTCCGGGGCGAGAGTGCCGAAAGGGCCGGACCCCTTCCGGAGTCCGGCCCTTTCGGTCACCGTGCGTGAACGGCGTCCCGACTAGATCTGCGTCGGCAGCCAGCCGGTCTGCACCGTCTGGCCCGCCTGGATCCGGCGGGAGACGAACACGCCGCGGCCCGGCGGCTGCGGCTGCGGCTTGACCGTGCCCAGCAGCGCGCCCTCGCCCTTGTCGCCGGAGAGCAGCAGGCCCTGGCCGCCCAGCTCGCGCATCCGCTGCATCACCGGCTCGAACAGCGAGCGGCCGGCGCCGCCCGCGTTGCGGGCGATGATCAGGCGCAGGCCGATGTCGCGCGCGAACGGCAGGAACTCCGCCAGCGGCGCCATCGGGTTGCCCGACTGGGTGGCGACCAGCTCGTAGTCGTCCACGATCACGAACATGTCCTTGCCGCTGTACCAGCTGCGGTTGCGCAGCTGCTCCGGCGTGACGTCCGGGCCGGGCAGCCGGCGCCCGCAGGCCCCGCGCAGCATCTCCACGATCGCCGACATGGCGGGCGCGGCGGCCGCGTACTCCACCAGGTACTCCGGCGGCACCACGCCGAGCAGCGAGCGGCGGAAGTCGCCGACCACGATGCCCGCCTGGTCCGGGGTGTACCGCTCGGTGATCTGCTTGATCAGCATCCGCAGCATCGCCGACTTGCCGGACTCGCTCTCGCCGAAGACGACGAACAGCGGGTCGGTCTCGAAGTTGACGAACACCGGCGCCAGCTCGACCTCGTCGACGCCGAACGCGACGCCCAGCTCCGGGTGCTCGAAGCCCTTGGGCAGCGAGTGCCCGTCCAGCACCGGCGGCAGCATGCGCACCTGCGGGGCCCGCGGGCCGGTCCAGGCCGCGTTGACCTGGGCGACCAGGTCGGCCACGCCGTCCACCAGGTTCGCGACCTCGCTGGAGCCGTCGATCCGCGGCAGGCCGGAGAGGAAGTGCAGCTGGTCGGCGGTCAGGCCGCGGCCGGGGATGGCCGGGACGTTCGCGGCGACCTTGCGGCCGATCTCGGACTCCATCGAGTCGCCGAGCTTGAGCTCGACCCGGTTCTGCAGCTGGTCCTTCAGCGCCGGGCGGACCTCGGCGTAGCGGGCCGCGGTGATCACCACGTGCACGCCGTAGCCGAGACCGCGCTGCACGATGTCGGCGATGACCGGCTCCAGGACCTCGAACTCCTGCTTGAAGGTCAGCCAGCCGTCGATGAACAGGAACACGTCGCCGAACTGCTCGTCGGGCAGCTGCCCGGCGGCCCGGCGGGACCGGTAGGTGGCGATGGTGTCGATGCCGGTGGAGCGGAACAGCTCCTCCCGGCGGTTGAGCACGCCGTGCACCTCGCTGATCATGCGGCGGACCTTCTCGACGTCCAGCCGGCCCGCGACGCCGCCGACGTGCGGCAGGTCGGCCAGCGAGCCGAAGCCGCCGCCGCCGAAGTCGAGCAGGTAGAACTGCGCCTCGACCGGCGTGTGGGTGACCGAGAAGCCGGCCACGATGGTGCGCACCATGGTGGACTTGCCCGAGCGCGGACCGCCCACGACCATGCCGTGGCCGGCGGCGCCGGAGTAGTCCAGGTACATCACGTCGCGGCGCTGGTCGCGCGGCTTGTCGACGATGCCGACCGGGACGACCAGGTTGCCCTGGCGGACGGCCGCCGGGGTCAGGCCGCGGTCCGGGCTGACCTGCAGCGGCTCCAGCAGGCTGTCCACCGACGGCGACTCGTCCAGCGGCGGCAGCCACACCTGGTGGGCCGGCGGGCCCTGGCCGATCATCCGCTGCACGAACACGTCGAGCATGGTGTCCAGCAGCGCCTCGTCGGTCTCCTCCTCCTCGGGGAGCTCGGGCAGCACCTCCACCTCGGGCTCGACCACCTCGACCTCGGCGGCGGTGAACAGCACCGGCTGGGCGGTGACCACCTGCCCGCCGACCGCGCGCTGGGCGCCCGGCGCCCGGTACTTGCCGGAGACGTACGCGGCGCGGAAGCGCTCCATCACGTCGGAGCCGAACTTGAGGTAGCCCACGCCGGGGATCGGCGGCAGGTGGTAGGCGTCCGGCACGCCGATCGCGGCCCGCGACTCGGCGGCCGAGAAGGTGCGCAGGCCCAGCCGGTAGGAGAGGAAGGTGTCCAGGCCGCGGAGCTTGCCCTCCTCCAGCCGCTGCGAGGCCAGCAGCATGTGCATGCCGAGCGAGCGGCCGATCCGGCCGATCTGGATGAACAGCTCGATGAAGTCCGGCTTGGCGGTGAGGAGTTCGGAGAACTCGTCGATGATCATCAGCAGCGAGGGCAGCGGGTCGAGCGGCGCTCCCGCCGCGCGGGCCCGCTCGTACTCGTTGATGTTCGCGTAGTTGCCCGCCGCGCGCAGCAGCTCCTGGCGGCGGTTCATCTCGCCCTCGATCGCGTCGCGCATGCGGTCGATCAGGGTCGCTTCGCCCTCGAGGTTGGTGATCACGGCCGCGGTGTGCGGCATCTCCGACATGCCGGCGAAGGTCGCACCGCCCTTGAAGTCCGCGAGGACCAGGTTCAGCACCTCGGAGGAGTGGGTGACCGCCAGCGCCAGCACGATGGTGCGCAGCACCTCGGACTTGCCGGAACCGGTCGCGCCGACGCACATGCCGTGCGGGCCCATGCCCTCCAGCGAGGCTTCCTTGATGTCCAGCCAGACGTACTCGCCGTTGCTGCCGACGCCCAGCGGGACGCGCAGCTTCTCGCGCATCGGCTTGGGACGCCAGTGCCGGGTCGGGTCGAAGGAGCCCGGGTCGCCGGTGTGCATCATCTCGGTGAAGTCCATCGACACCAGCGACGGGTCGCTGTCGTCGCCGCCCGCCGAGGCCCGGAACGGCGCCAACTGCCGCGCCAGCGCCTCCGACTGCCAGGCCGACAGGGTGTCCGGCTTGCCCGGGTAGCTCGCCCCGGAGGCCGCCTCCAGCAGCAGCTCGTCCTTGCCGACGGTGATCACCAGGTGGCCGTTCGGCTCGTCCAGGTCGCCCGGGACGACCTCGATCACGGTGACGCCCTGGACGCCCTCCGGACCGGCGATCACCGAGTCGACCGGCACCGAGGCGCCGTCCATGATGACCACCAGGTGCGGCTGGTCCGGGGACGGCGTGCTGTCCCGGGAGAAGCCCTTGCGGCCGGCCAGCTCGTTGGCCAGCAGCTCCTCCAGCTCGCCCAGCCCGGAGGCGATCAGGCGGCGCGAGCCGGCCCCGTCGCTCTCCTTGCGGTGCTGGGTGTGCGGCAGCCACTTCGCCCACTCCCACTCCTCCACCGCGCCGGGCGCGGCGGCCACCCCGATCATCAGGTCCTCGGGGGAGTGCAGGGTCGCCAGCTGGGCCACCATCGCCCGCACGTTGCCGTACACCGAGTCCGGGTCGCCGCACACCGTGATGTGGTAGAACGCCCGCAGCGAGACCGCCAGCGGCAGGTCCTGGAGGGTGCCGTGGGTCTTGATGAAGGTGCCCATCGCCTCCGCGGCGAGCGGCTCCAGCTCGTCCATCGGCGCGGTCTGCGGCGCCACCAGCGGCGTCGACAGCTGGAGCGGACCCAGGCCGACCCGGATCTGCGCGAAGTCGGTGTCCGTCGGCCGGCGCTCCCACAGCCGGCGGCCCTCGGCCACCACCGACCACAGCTGGTCCGGCTCCGGGTGGGTGAACAGCAGCGCGCCGCGCTGACGCTCGGCCGTGCGGCGCACCTCGCGCCGCTTCTGCTGCAGGTACTTCAGGTAGTCGCGGCGCTCGTCCGAGGTGGCCGCGCTGCCGCCCTTGCGGGCCCGGACGATCTGCGCCACCGCCATCGCGGCGGTGGAGGCGATCATCAGGACGCCCATCATCTTCATCGGGCCCTGGCCGCCCTGGAACAGGAAGGCCGCGCTGCCGCCCATGCCGAGCATCGGCATCAGCGTCATCAACCAGTCCTCGCCGCCGCCGCGCGGCAGCTCGGGCGGCGGAACCAGCTCGACCGGCTCCTCCGACACCGCGGGCGGGAACGCCCGCGGCGGGCGCTTCACCGTCACCGTACTCATGCGCCCACCCCGCAAGCGCTCGGCGCGCGCTTCGCACGCGCGCGCTCCTCGACGAGGAACTCGCTCCGCTCGTTCATACCGTCACCCCGTCCCGGGCGGCAGCCGCAGCGCGCGACCCGCCGTTCTCAACGGCGCGCCCTCCCAGGGCACTTGACAGGGGGCACCCCCATCGCTCGCTCACAATCCGCCCTCACGCATCTGGATACGTACGGTGAGGGCGCCCCGTGTGATGACGCCGCCCCCGCTCCGCCGAACCGCAGGCGCGCGGGGCTGCCGCGTCTTCGACCGCCGCCCCCGTACGCCGTGCGCAGGGGCCGATCCTACTGCGCACGCCAAGCGGTTCGTCCACGGGGTCGCACCGGTTCCCGCACGGCCCTGACCACCCGTCAGCCGCGCCGCCCGGCCCGACCGGCGCGGAACCGCGCCGCACCCGGCGTACACCGCCCTTCCCGCGGAGGGTAAGGTGTCGCCGCGCCAACTCTCGTTCGGACCGTGACAGTTCCGGAGCCGTTGCGACGAGTGGTCAGCAGCCTTGCCGACACAGCCAACGAGGGGGAGAGGGCCGGTGAGCAACAACGCAACGACCGGTTTCTGCCGGGTCACCGTAGTGGCGCCCGACAGCCGGATCGACGTCGCCCTGCCGGAGGACGTCCCGCTCGCGGACATCTATCCGGAAGTGCTCAGGCTCTCCGGACAGACCCAGGTGGACGGAACGCCGACCGGCTTCCACCTGGTCCGGCGGGACGGCACCGTGCTGGACAGCGGACTGCCGCTCGCGGCCCAACAGGTCCGCGACGGCGACCTGCTGAGCCTGCGGCCGTTCGCCGAATCACTGCCGCCGGCCGTCTACGACGACGTCGCGGACGCCATCGCCTCCGCGGTCGAGGCCGACCGCCGGTTCTGGAGCCCCGACCTGATGCGGGCCTTCGGCCTGATCGCGGGCACCGTGCTGCTGGCGCTGCTGGCCTTCGCGCTCTGGTTCTCCGACCTGCGGCACAACATGTTCGGCCTGCCCGGCATCCTGTCCGGCGTCACCGCGATCGTCCTGGTGACCTTCGCCGGCGTGCGCGCCCGGGTCTACGCCGACCACACCGCCGCACTGGCCCTCGGCCTCGGCGCGCTGCCGCACGCCATGCTGGCCGGCTCCGGCATCATCGACGTCCCCGGCGCCGGCGACGGCCCCGGCCGGCTCCAGTTCCTGGTCGGCTGCGTCACCGTGCTGGTGGTCTCCGTCCTGCTGGTCGGCCTGCTCCCGGAGAAGGACTCGGTGTTCGTCGCCGCCGCCTTCCTGGCCGCCGCCGGCACCCTGGCCACCTTCGCCGCGGTCCTGATGTCCGGCACCGCGGTCACCGACATCGCCGCCGTCACCGGCGTCGCCGCGGTCGCCGTGATCGGCTTCCTGCCCGCGCTCTCGGCCCGCTTCGCCCGCCTGCCCGTCGGCTTCAGCGCCCCCGGCCAGACCCGCACCCGCGGCACCGCGTACGGCGAGGAGGCCAACAGCGCCGAGACCGTCCAGTACGAGCGGATCGCCGCCCAGGCCCGCCGCGGCCACGAGGTGCTGGTCGGCCTGGTCGGCGGCGCCTCCGCCACCATCGTCGGCGCCTGCACGGTGCTCGGCTTCAGCGACCGCACCTGGGCCGAGCTGCTGGCCCTGGCCATCGGCGTCTCCACCATGCTGCGGGCCCGGCTGTTCCGCTACACCGCGCAGGTCTTCGCGCTCACCATCTCCGGCCTGGTCGCGCTCTCCCTGCTGATCCTCGGCCTCGCCCTGCACACCCCGGTGCACCTGCTGCTCACCCAGCTGACCACCGGCTCCACCGGCGGCACCGACCTGCGCACCGTCTGGCTGGCCGCGTCCATCGCGGCGGGCGCGGCGGTGATGACCGCCATCGCGCTGATCGTCCCGCGCTCGGGGGTGTCCCCGTTCTGGGGCCGCATCCTGGACATGGTCGACAGCCTGATGCTGCTCTCGCTCGTCCCGCTCGCCCTCGCCGTGCTCAACGTCTACAACGTGGTGCGCGGCGCGACCAGCTGAGCCGGACTGCTAGGGTTTAGTGGACCGAGTCTTGTCAGGTCCTGTGCTTCCTACCAGGACCGCTCGGACACACCGAAGGAGATGCCCGTGGCCCTCGCCGCTGACGTCAAGAAGCAGATCATCGCCGAGTTCGGCCAGAAGGAGGGCGACACCGGCTCCCCCGAGGTGCAGGTGGCCATGCTCTCCCGCCGGATCTCGGACCTGACCGAGCACCTCAAGTTCCACAAGCACGACCACCACTCGCGCCGCGGCCTGCTGATCCTGGTCGGCCAGCGCCGCCGCCTGCTGCAGTACCTGGCCAAGAAGGACATCGAGCGCTTCCGTACCCTGGTGGACCGCCTCGGCATCCGCCGCGGTGCCGCCGGCGGCGCCCGCTGACACCGCTCGTAGGGGCGGCTCCCCTCTCCGGGGGAGCCGCCCTTCGGCGCATTCCGCGCCACCCCGCGACCACGCCCCGCGACGAACCCGTCCGCGTAAAGCCGCGCTCGGTAGGGTGTGAATTTGTAAGGTAAAGGGCATGCCCGCCCTTGCGGGCCGGAACAAGGCTTCAAACGGAAGCCGCCCGCACCCCGCAGGAGCGTCCACACGCCGACCGCCGCACGCCGAGAGGCGCCGGTCCTCGGTAGTGGCCGCCGGGAACCCCGCGAGAGGGTCCGACCCGGTGGCTTCGATCGAAGACCGGCCCAGTTGCCCGGGCCACGGCAGGCAAGCGCAGGGGCGCTCCTGGGGAGACGTACAAAAGAGGAGATCTTCCAGGTGGAAGAGAACGTTTTCTACGCCGAAGCCGTCATCGACAACGGCAGCTTCGGTACCCGCACCATCCGCTTCGAGACCGGCCGCCTGGCCCGCCAGGCCGCCGGCTCCGCCGTGGCCTACCTGGACGACGACACCATGGTGCTGTCGGCCACCAGCGCCTCGAAGCAGCCCAAGGAGCACTTCGACTTCTTCCCGCTGACGGTCGACGTCGAGGAGCGGATGTACGCCGCCGGGCGCATCCCCGGCTCGTTCTTCCGTCGCGAGGGCCGCCCCTCCGAGGACGCGATCCTCACCTGTCGCCTGATCGACCGCCCGCTGCGCCCGTCCTTCGTCAAGGGCCTGCGCAACGAGATCCAGGTCGTCGTGACGGTCATGGCGCTCAACCCCGACCACCTGTACGACGTGGTGGCCATCAACGCGGCCTCCGCCTCCACCCAGCTGGCCGGCCTGCCGTTCTCCGGCCCGATCGGCGGCGTCCGCGTCGCGCTGATCAACGGCCAGTGGGTGGCCTTCCCGACCCACTCCGAGCTGGAGTCGGCCGTCTTCGACATGGTCGTCGCCGGCCGCGCCCTGCCCGACGGCGACGTCGCGATCATGATGGTCGAGGCCGAGGCCACCGACAAGACCATCAAGCTGGTCGAGGGCGGTGCCGAGGCCCCCACCGAGGAGGTCGTCGCCGCCGGCCTGGAGGCCGCGAAGCCGTTCATCAAGGTGCTGTGCGCCGCGCAGTCCCAGCTCGCCAAGCAGGCCGCCAAGCCGACCGGCGAGTTCCCGCGCTTCCTGGAGTACCAGGACGACGTGCTGGCCGCGCTGACCTCCGCCGTCAAGGACGAGCTCGCCAAGGCGCTCACCATCGCCGGCAAGCAGGAGCGCCAGAACGAGCTGGACCGGATCAAGGGCGTCGCCGCCGACAAGCTGCTCCCGGAGTTCGAGGGCCGCGAGAAGGAGATCAGCGCCGCCTACAACGCGCTGACCAAGAAGATCGTCCGCGAGCGCGTCATCAAGGACAAGGTCCGCATCGACGGCCGCGGCGTCACCGACATCCGCACCCTGGCCGCCGAGGTCGAGGCCATCCCGCGGGTGCACGGCTCGGCCCTGTTCGAGCGCGGCGAGACCCAGATCCTGGGCGTCACCACGCTGAACATGCTGCGCATGGAGCAGCAGCTCGACACGCTCTCCCCGGAGACCCGTCGCCGCTACATGCACAACTACAACTTCCCGCCGTACTCGGTCGGCGAGACCGGCCGGGTGGGCTCGCCCAAGCGCCGCGAGATCGGCCACGGCGCCCTCGCCGAGCGCGCGATCCTCCCGGTCCTGCCGTCCCGCGAGGAGTTCCCCTACGCGATCCGCCAGGTCTCCGAGGCGCTCGGCTCCAACGGCTCCACCTCGATGGGCTCGGTCTGCGCCTCCACCATGTCGCTGCTGAACGCCGGTGTGCCGCTCAAGGCCCCGGTCGCCGGCATCGCGATGGGCCTGATCTCCCAGGAGATCGAGGGCGAGACCCACTACGTGACCCTCACCGACATCCTCGGTGCCGAGGACGCGTACGGCGACATGGACTTCAAGGTCGCCGGCACCCGCAACTTCATCACCGCCCTCCAGCTCGACACCAAGCTCGACGGCATCCCGGCCTCCGTGCTGGCCGCCGCGCTGAAGCAGGCCAAGGACGCCCGCCTGCACATCCTCGACGTCATGAACGAGGCCATCGACGCGCCCGACGAGATGTCCCCGAACGCGCCGCGGATCATCACCATCAAGATCCCGGTGGACAAGATCGGCGAGGTCATCGGCCCCAAGGGCAAGATGATCAACCAGATCCAGGAGGACACCGGCGCGGACATCACCATCGAGGACGACGGCACCATCTACATCGGTGCGGTCGACGGCCCCTCGGCGGAAGCGGCCCGCTCGACGATCAACCAGATCGCCAACCCGACCATGCCGGAGGTCGGCGAGCGCTACCTGGGCACCGTGGTGAAGACCACCACCTTCGGCGCCTTCGTCTCGCTCATGCCGGGCAAGGACGGCCTGCTGCACATCTCGCAGATCCGCAAGCTGGCCGGCGGCAAGCGCGTCGAGAACGTCGAGGACGTGCTCGCCGTCGGTGCCAAGGTGCAGGTCGAGATCGCCGAGATCGACCCGCGCGGCAAGCTCTCGCTGATCCCGGTCATCGAGGGCGAGGAGGGCGGCGAGGCCGCCGCCTCCGAGTGACCTCCCGGTAGCACCCCGCGGCCCGCACGCCCCCACCGGCGCGTGCGGGCCGCACCCTGTTCGTGAAGTCCTGTTCGTGCAGCAGCAGTTGGAAGGAACACCCGTGGCCCAGGCCTCGGCGGCGAAGCAGCGCCCCGGAACCACCCGGACCCTGCTCAAGGGCACCGACGGCGCGGGCACCGTCCGCCGTACGGTGCTCCCCGGCGGCCTGCGGGTCGTCACCGAGACCCTCCCGACGGTGCGCAGCGCCACCTTCGGCATCTGGGTCGGCGTCGGCTCCCGCGACGAGACCCCGGTCCTCAACGGCGCCACCCACTACCTCGAGCACCTGCTCTTCAAGGGCACCGCCCGGCGCGACGCGCTGGAGATCTCCGCCGCGCTCGACGCGGTCGGCGGCGAGATGAACGCCTTCACCGCCAAGGAGAACACCTGCTACTACGCGCGGGTCCTGGACACCGACCTGCCGCTCGCCATCGACGTGGTCTGCGACATGCTGACCGGCTCGCTGATCCGCCCCGAGGACGTGGAGTCCGAGCGCGGCGTCATCCTCGAGGAGATGGCGATGGCCGAGGACGACCCGGGCGACGTGGTGCACGACCTGTTCGCCAAGGTGATCTTCGGCGAGTCCCCGCTCGGCCGCCCCATCCTGGGCACCCAGGAGACCGTCACCGCGCTCACCCGCGACCAGATCGCCGGCTTCTACCGGCGCCGCTACAAGCCGGAGAACCTGGTGGTCGCCGCGGCCGGCCACCTCGACCACGCCGAGGTGGTCAAGCTGGTCGAGCGGGCCTTCGCACCCGTCCTGGCCAAGTCCAAGGGCCACCCCGCCGAGGTCCGCCGCGGCGTCAAGGCCGTCCGCACCGCGGGCCGGGCCGCCGTCCTCAACCGCCCCACCGAGCAGGCCCACCTGGTCCTCGGCGTCCCCGGCGTGCCGCGCCACGACGAGCGCCGCTGGGCGATCGGCGTGCTCAACGCGGCCCTCGGCGGCGGCATGAGCTCCCGGCTGTTCCAGGAGGTCCGGGAGAAGCGCGGCCTGGCCTACTCCGTCTACTCCTACTCCTCCTCGTACGCCGACACCGGCCTGTTCGGCATCTACGCCGGCTGCCAGCCCAAGCGGGTCGAGGAGGTGCTGAGGATCTGCCGCGCCGAACTCGCCCGGGTGGTCGACGAGGGCATCACCGAGGAGGAGCTGCGCCGCGCCATCGGCCAGATCTCCGGCTCCACCGTGCTCGGCATGGAGGACACCGGCTCGCTGATGAACCGGATCGGCAAGGCCGAACTCTCCTACGGCCACCACCTGTCGGTGGACGAGATGCTGGCGAAGATCGCCGCGGTGACCCTGGACGACGTGCACGCCGTCGCCCGTGATGTGCTGGGGGCGCACCGCCCCTCGCTCGCCCTGATCGGCCCGATCAACGACCGGCGGGCGGCCAAGCTCGCCGACCTGCTGGTCTGACCGACCGGCCTGAGAGGATGACTGACATGACGCTGCGCGTCGCCGTGATCGGCGCCGGGGGCCGGATCGGCTCCGAGGCCGTCAAGGCCGTCGAGGCCGCCGAGGACATGGAGCTGGTGGCCGCGCTGGGCCGCGGCTCCGACCTGACCGAACTCACCGCGTCCCGGGCCGACGTCGCCGTCGAACTCACCCACCCCGACGCGGTGATGGGCAACCTCGACTACTGCCTGCACCACGGCATCCACGTGGTCACCGGCACCACCGGCTGGAACGACGTCAGGCTCGCCGAGGTCGAGGGCTGGCTCGCCGCGAACCCGGCCGTCGGCCTGCTGATCGCCCCGAACTTCTCCATCGGCGCGATCCTCGGGATGAAGTTCGCGCAGACCGCCGCCCGGTACTTCGAGTCCGTCGAGGTGCTCGAACTGCACCACGACCGCAAGGCCGACGCCCCCTCCGGCACCGCCACCCGCACCGCCCAGCTGATCGCCGCCGCCCGCGCCGAGGCCGGCCTGCCCCCGCAGCACGACCCCACCACCCACGGCCTGCCCGGCGCCCGCGGCGCCGACGTGGACGGCGTCCCGGTGCACGCGGTGCGGCTGCGCGGCCTACTGGCCCACCAGCAGGTGATGCTCGGCGGCGAGGGCGAGACCCTGACCCTCCGGCACGACTCGACGCACCACAGCAGCTTCATGCCCGGCATCCTGCTCGGTGCCCGGAAGATCGCCGACCACCCGGGCCTCACCTTCGGCCTGGAACACTTCCTGGACCTGTGACATGACCTCCCGCACCGGCTTCTTCGTCCTCTCCGGCGTCCTGCTGCTGGTCAGCCTGGTCTGCGTCGGCGAGGGCGTCCAACTGGTCGCCACCGGAAAGCCGCTGGGCATCGGCATCGGCCTCTGCGCCTTCGTCATCCCGGTGATCGGCATCTGGTTCCTCGCCCAGACCGTCCGCTTCGGCCGGGCCAGCGAGCGGCTCGCCCGCGAGCTGGAGGCCGAGGGCGGCCTGCCGGTCGACGAGCTCCGGCGCACCGGCGGCGGCCGGATCGACCGGGCCTCCGCCGACGCGGTGTTCACCCGCCGCAAGGCCGAGGCCGAGGCCGACCCGGCGGACTGGCGCAACTTCTTCCGCCTCGCCGTCGCCTACGCGGACGCGGGCGACGTGCCGCGCGCCCGCAAGGCGATGCAGCACGCCATCAAGCTGCACGACGCCCACGGTGCCGGGGCCCCGGCCGCCCGACCGTAGACTGAACCGGTCCCCCCTCCAGACTCCCCAGGACGTTCTCCATGCGCGCAGTCGAACCCCAGGTCCACCTCATCGCCCGCCCCGAACTCGACTACGACGAGGTCGCCGCCTACCTCCAGGACGTCGGCGGCGAGAGCTGGCTGGAGCGGGTCGACCGCGGCGACCTGGACGACGCCCAGAACCTGGCCGAGTTCGCCGGCCGGATCTGCTACCGCTCGTGGAAGCCCGGCCTCAACCCGAACGTCACCAAGGTCCGCACCGACCAGGACGCCTACCTCAAGAACATCCTGGCCAGCGCGCACGGCTCGGTGCTGGAGCACGTCTCCTTCACCTTCGTCCTGCACAACGTCAGCCGGGTGGTCACCCACGAGCTGGTCCGCCACCGGGCCGGCGTCGCGGTCTCCCAGGAGTCGCTGCGCTTCGTCCGCCTCGACGACATCCCGTTCTGGTTCCCCGAGTGGGCCCGCCAGGACGAGGCGCTGATGGCCCGGGCCACCGGCCTGATGAAGGAGATCGAGGAGTTCCAGCACTGGATGGCCGACCACTTCGGGCTGGACGAGGAGGGCGTGCCCTTCCACGAGAAGAAGGAGAAGACCTCCTTCATGCGCCGCTTCGCCCCCGAGGGCCTGGCCACCGGCCTGGTCTGGACGGCCAACGTCCGCACCCTGCGGCACGTGATCGAGAACCGCACCGCGCCGGGCGCCGAGGAGGAGATCCGGCTGCTGTTCGGCAAGATCGGCGAGCTGATGGTCAAGGAGGCCCCGTCGCTGTTCGGCGACTACACCGTCGAGGACGGCGCCTGGGTGCCGGGCTGGCGCAAGGTCTGACGGGCCGTCGGCGCACCGGCCCGGCCGCCCTCACCCGTGCGGCCTGCGGCCGGCGGCGGCGGTGCGCCCGCTGACCTGCGCCGACGGGCAGATGGGCGGACTGTCCGGCATGTCTGGATTGCGGCTTTCTCGGCCGCTCCATACGCTCAGGACACGGATTCCGGTGCTGCGTGAACCCCCGAGCGCGCAGCACCGGAATCCCATGTCCGGCCCGGGTTCCGCCGCCCAGACCACCGCCCCGCACTGTCCAAACCCTGGACCTGCGTGGCTACCGACCACCGCCCTACGAGTAGCTTTGGACCCATGGCTCCGACCTCCACACCGCAGACGCCCTTCGGCCGGGTCCTGACCGCGATGGTCACCCCGTTCACCCCCGAAGGGGACCTCGACCTCGACGGCGCCCAGCGCCTCGCCGCCCACCTGGTGGACTCCGGGAACGACGGCCTGGTCCTCAACGGCACCACCGGCGAGTCGCCCACCACCACCGACGCGGAGAAGTCCCGCCTGGTGCGGGCCGTGGTCGAGGCGGTCGGGGACCGCGCCCACGTCATCACCGGCGTCGGCACCAACGACACCCGGCACAGCGTGGAGCTCGCCCGCCAGGCCCTGGAGGCCGGCGCGCACGGCCTGCTCGCCGTCACCCCGTACTACAGCAAGCCCCCGCAGGAGGGCCTGTACCGGCACACCGTCGCCATCGCCGACGCCACCGACCTGCCGGTCATGCTGTACGACATCCCCGGCCGCTCCGGCGTCCCGCTCGACCTGGACACCCTGGTCCGGCTCGGCGAGCACCCCCGGATCGTCGCCAACAAGGACGCCAAGGGCGACGTCGCCGCGGCCTCCTGGGCCGTCGCCCGCGCCGACCTCGCCTGGTACTCCGGCGACGACAACCTGACCCTGCCGCTGCTCTCGGTCGGAGCCGTCGGCGTGGTCAGCGTGGTCGGCCACGTCGTCGCCGCCGAGATGCGTGCCATGATCGAGGCGTTCACGGCCGGCGACACCGCCAAGGCGCTCGCCGTCCACCAGTCCCTGCTCCCGGTCTTCAGCGGAATGTTCCGCACCCAGGGAGTGATCCTCGCCAAGGCGGCGTTGAACCTTCAGGGACACCCGGCCGGCCCGCTCCGGCTGCCCCTGGTCCCCGCCACGGACGCGGAGACCGCCCGGTTGAAGGAGGATCTCGCCGCCGGCGGGGTACACCTGTAACCAACAACAGACGTGCGCGTCCCCGGCTCGCCGGACCCACCCGGGTCCGCCGCTGGACCGGGACCGAAGGCGCGCGGCACTCGGCAGTCAGGTAACCACGATGGACGCGCGCCATATGCCACCGGGGGAGGAACCCCCCGGGCATGTGGCGTGCGTCGTGAGGAGAGTCTTTTGAGCCACCCGCACCCCGAACTCGGCGCGCCGCCCGCACTCAAGGAAGGCGCCCTCCGCATCACCCCGCTCGGCGGCCTCGGCGAGATCGGCCGCAACATGACGGTCCTCGAGTACGGCGACCGCATCCTGATCGTCGACTGCGGCGTCCTCTTCCCCGAGGACGAGCAGCCCGGCGTCGACCTGATCCTCCCCGACTTCAGCTACATCCGGGACCGCCTCGACAAGGTCGACGGCATCATCCTGACCCACGGCCACGAGGACCACATCGGCGCCGTGCCCTACCTGCTCCGGGAGAACCCGGACATCCCGCTGATCGGCTCGAAGCTCACCCTCGCCCTGATCGAGGCCAAGCTCGCCGAGCACCGCATCCACCCCTACGTCCTGGAGGTCGTGGAGGGTGACCGCGAGCGGATCGGCCCCTTCGACTGCCAGTTCATCGCGGTCAACCACTCCATCCCGGACGCCCTCGCCGTCGCCGTCCGCACCCCCGCGGGCATGGTGGTCGCCACCGGCGACTTCAAGATGGACCAGCTCCCGCTGGACGGCCGGCTGACCGACCTCCCGGCCTTCGCCAAGCTGGCCGAGGAGGGCATGGACCTGCTGCTGGTGGACTCCACCAACGCCGAGGTCCCCGGCTTCATCCCGCACGAGCGCGACATCTCCGCAGCCCTGCGCAACGTCTTCGCCAACGCGGACAAGCGCATCATCGTCGCCTCCTTCGCCAGCCACGTGCACCGCATCCAGCAGGTGCTGGACGCCGCGCACGAGTACAAGCGCAAGGTCGCCTTCGTCGGCCGCTCGATGGTCCGCAACATGGGCATCGCCCGCGAGCTCGGCTACCTGAAGGTTCCCGGCAACCTGCTCGTCGACGTCAAGACACTCGACGACCTCCCCGACAAGGAGGTGGTGCTGATCTGCACCGGCTCCCAGGGCGAGCCGATGGCCGCGCTCTCCCGGATGGCCAACCGCGACCACCAGATCCGCATCGTCGAGGGCGACACCGTCGTCCTCGCCTCCTCGCTGATCCCCGGCAACGAGAACGCCGTCTACCGCGTCATCAACGGCCTCACCCGCTGGGGCGCCAAGGTCGTCCACAAGGGCAACGCCAAGGTGCACGTCTCCGGCCACGCCTCGGCCGGCGAGCTCCTGTACTTCTTCAACATCTGCAAGCCCAAGAACCTGATGCCCGTCCACGGCGAATGGCGCCACCTGCGCGCCGCCGCCGATCTGGGCATCGCCACCGGCATCCCGCGCAACCGCGTGGTCATCGCCGAGGACGGCGTCTGCGTCGACCTGGAGAAGGGCGTCGCCCGGATCGTCGGCAAGGTCCAGGCCGGCTACGTCTACGTGGACGGCTCCTCGGTCGGCGACATCACCGAAGCCTCGCTCAAGGACCGCCGCATCCTCGGCGAGGAGGGCTTCATCTCGGTCTTCGTGGTGGTCGACTCCGCCAACGGCAAGATCGTCAGCGGCCCGACCATCCAGGCCCGCGGCTCCGGCATCGAGGACAACGCGTTCACCTCGATCGCCTCCAAGCTGGAGGAGGCCCTGACCCGCTCCGCCGGCGAGGGCGTCCTGGAGGTCCGCCAGATCCAGCAGCTGGTCCGCCGGACCGTCGGCAAGTGGGTCGCGGACAACTACCGCCGCCGCCCGATGATCCTCCCGGTCGTCGTCGAGGTCTGAGCCACGGCCTGATTTGACCTGGGGCAGCCCGGTGCGTAATGTTCTCCGGGTTGCCCCACGGTCGTGCGGCTTCGCTCCGGATTCGAATTCGTTCGAATCGGGGCGGGGAAAACAGGCCGAGAAACTCTGGTAGAGTTCGGGAGCGCCGAAAGGCGAAAGCGAATCGGATCGAATGAAACTCCGGAAAACGGAGCGGAAAACGTCTGATAAGCTGGGA
>NZ_JBIVKJ010000026.1:0-79107 GCF_044750705.1 Kitasatospora sp. NPDC088783 | reverse complement strand
AAAGGCGAAACCACCCCTTCTCCCACTTCGGCCCGGCGTTCACTTCACGAAGCCGGACGAGAGGACCCCCATGCGAAGGACGACCGCCCTCTCCCCCCCCCCCCCCCCCCCCCCCCCCCCCCCCCCCGGGGGGGCCGCCCCCCCCCCCCCCGGCCCCCCCCCCCCCCGCCGCTTCTCCCCCTCTCCCCCTTCCCCGGGCGGACCGACACACCGGCGGCCCGGAGGTCGTTGCCGCTCGATCTGACGTGCGATTGAATCGCCTGCCATGACGCTCACGTGGAAACTCGTCGTGGACAGTTCGGACGCCCCGGCCCTCGCCGAGTTCTGGGCCGCCGCCCTCGACTACCGGGTCGAGGACCCGACCGCCCTGATCGACGCGCTGCTCGCCGACGGCCGCCTCCCGGCCGCCGCCGTCCTGGAGCGCGACGGCCGCAAGCTGTTCCGCGGCTACGCGGCCGTCCGCCACCCCGAGGACCCGTACGACCCGGTGAGCGGCATCGGCCAGGGGCGCCGGATCCTGTTCCAGGACGTCCCCGAGCCGAAGAGCGGCAAGAACCGGCTGCACATCGACGTCCACTCCGGCGGCGAACTCGACGCCGTGGTGGCCCGGTTGGAGTCACTCGGCGCGACCCGGGTCGAGGAGCAGGACCAGGGCCCGGTCGGCCACTGGTGGGTGATGCGCGACCCCCAGGGCAACGAGTTCTGCGTCGCCTGACCTCCCGTCAGCCCCGTTCCGGGCCCTGCGCCAGACGGTCGCCCAGCTCGGTGCGGTGGTAGAGGACCCGGCGGCCCACCCTGGTCCGGTCCACCAGGCCGGTGTCGCGGAGGATCGCCAGGTGGCCGCCGACCGTGCCCACCGACTGGTCCAGCAGCAGGGCGAGTTCGCTGGTGGTGGCGGGCGTCTCCAACTGGCGCAGGATCTGCGCCCGCCCGCCGCCGAGCAGCCGGGCCAGCGCCCGCCCGTCCTCCCCCGCACCGGAGCCCGGCCCGGTCCCGGCCCCGGAGCCACGCGCCGCGTACACCAGCGCGAACGGGCGGTCCGGCGCCTCGCACAGCCAGGAGCTGCGCTGCGCGGTGACCGGGACGAAGAGCATGCCGTCCGGCCCGACCACCCGGTCCGGGCCGGGCCGGTCGCTGAACCGGATCGCGTCCACGCCGACCCACCCGCTGGTGCGGTTCATCTGGCGCAGGGCCCGCGGCCAGCCGTGCGCGGCCAGCAGCCCGGCCCGGTGCGTGACGTCGCGCTGCAGGGCCGCCCGCCGGGCCGGCCAGTCCGCGGCCAGGTGCGCGTCCCAGACCGCGCGGAACAGCTCGGCCGCCCGGGCGCCGTGCCCGCGTCCGGTGAGCCAGGCCGGCCGCTGACCCGCCCAGGCGTGCTCCTGCGCGGTGCGCAGCCCCGCCACCGCGACCTCGTCCGGCACCCGGGCCACCTCGGCGAGCTCCGACTCCAGCGTGGTCTCCATCCCCCCGCCCGGCGGCAGCGTCAGGTGGTCCGGCAGGTACTTCGTCGCCGCGATCAACTCCACCAGCCCGCGCGCGTACCCGTCCCCCGCCAACCGCGCCAGGAACGCCGCCCGGTGCCGCTCCCGCCAGGGCCCCGCCCACGGCTCACCGTACGGACGGGCCAACTGCACGATCGCCGCCAGCGTCTCGGCGAACGGCGACAGCGCGAACCGGGACCGCGACAGCGCGAGCGCATCCAGCCGCAGCACGACCACGGCGCCACCCTCCCCTCCGGCGAGCTTTCGGTGGAACCCGAAACGATAGAGCCCTCACCCCACCCACTCGCACACTCTGCAGGTGCTTCCACCACTCCTTCACCACCGCGACTTCCGCCGCTTCCTCACCGGCCGTGCGATCTCCCTGCTCGGCAGCGCGACGGCCCCCGTCGCCCTGGCCTTCGCCGTCCTCGACACCGGCACCGGCGGGGCCGCCGACCTGGGCGTCGTCCTCGCCGTCCGGATGCTTCCGATGCTCGCCCTGCTGCTGTTCGGCGGCGCGGTCGCCGACCGGCTGCCCCGGCGCACCGTCCTGCTCACCACCCACCTCGGCGCGGGCCTCGGCCAGGGCGCGGCCGCCGCCCTGCTGCTCACCGGCCACTACGCACTCGGCCCGTTCGCCGCCCTGGAGTTCCTGGCCGGCGCGCTCACCGCGTTCACCTCACCCGCCCTGAGCGGGGTGCTGCCCGAACTCGTCCCGAAGGAGCAACTACGGCCCGCCAACGCCCTGCTGGGCATGGCCGCGAACGGCAGCAAGGTCCTCGGCCCGCCGCTGGCCGGGCTGCTGGTGGTCGGCGTCGGCCCCGGTTGGGCGGTCGCCCTCGACGCGCTCAGCTACCTGCCCGCCGCGTACCTGCTCGGCCGCCTGCCCGTCGGCCCGGTCCGCGGCCGTCCGACCACGCTCCGCGCCGACCTGCGTGAAGGCTGGACGGTGCTCCGCCGCACCCGCTGGATCTGGTGGGCCAGTTGGTCGTGCTGCGCCACCAACCTGCTGCTGGTCGGCCCCTGGCAGATCCTCGGCCCGCAGCTCGCCGGCTCCGCCCTCTGGGGCGTCCTGCTCGCCGCCCGCGGCACCGGCCTGCTGCTCGCGGACGCCGCCGTCTACCGCCTGGCCCCGCGCCGCCTGCTCGCCGCCGGCCAACTCGGCGGCCTGCTCCTCCCGCTCCCTCTGCTCGCCCTCGGCCGGCACGCCCCCGTACCCGGCCTGCTCGCCGCCGCCCTCGTCTCCGGCCTGGGCCTCGCCCTCTCCGCCACCGCCTGGGACACCTCCCTCCAGGAACACCTCCCCCGCGAGGTCCTCTCCCGCGTCTCCGCCACCGCCGACGCCCTCTCCTACCTCGCCATCCCGCTCGGCCAACTCGCCTGCGGCCCCCTCACCACCCGCCTCGGCGCCCCGGCCCTCGCCACCGCCGCCGCCCTCACCCAGGCCGCCCTCACCATGCTCCCCCTCCTCTCCCCCGCCGTCCGCCGCCTCCCCCACCACGCCGAGGTCCCGACCCCGGCCCCGGCCTGAGCCGGCGGTCACGAGTACCAGATCAGCAGCCCGTGCCGGTAGCGGGCGGTGCGGGTGAGGTAGCGCAGCAGGTCGGTGTAGTGGGCGGAGAGGTGGTGGAGGGCGGACGGGTCGTCGGCCCAGAGGCGGACGGGGTAGACCTCGGCGGCGGCGAGGTCGGCGGGGGTGAGGCCGGCGGCCAGGGTGTCGAAGGGGAGGTCGGCCAGCTCGCGGACGGCGGTGGCGACCCGGTCGGGGGCGAGCAGGGCGGGCGGGCCGTAGCCCCAGTCCTCGTCGCCGGGGAGGGGGGTGTCGCCGTGGACCAGCTCGGTCGGGAGGCCGCGCCGGGCGAGCAGGTGGGCCAGGGCCGCCCAGGACTTCCCGGTGTCGTGGAAGCGCAGTTCGGAGGGGTCGCGCCGGTGTTCCAGAGCGGCCTGCTCGCGGGTGAACCCCCGGACCCAGCCGGGTTCTTCGAGGGCGCGGGCGAATTCGGCGGGGGCCAGCCGCAGGTAGCTGCCGATGATGCTCATGGGCCGCGATCCTGGCAGCCCCCGCCGACAGGTCAGTCCGAGGGGGACTTCCGGCGGCGCAGGGCCAGGACGGTCAGCACGGCCAGGACGGCGACGCCCGCGACGCTGCCGAGGACGATCGCGGTGGTGCTGCCGCCGCCGTCCCCGTCGTCGTGCGCGGCGGTGGTGGCCGGGCTCGGCGAGTCGGCGGCGGTCGCGGTGGCGGCGGCGGTCGCGGTGGCGGTGGCGGTGGCGGTCGCGGTCCCAGCCGGAGTCGCGGGCGCGGACGCCGTGGCGGACGGCGACCCGGCGGGGGCCAGTGGCGTCGCACCGGCCGCCGCCGGGCGCAGGGCCAGGGTCGGGGCGGGGTGCTCGGGCTCGGTGCCGCCCTGCGGGAGTTCGATCCAGCGGTCGGTGTGGCCGTCGGAGTAGTCGACCAGGGTCTTGAAGACCAGCGAGGCGGCGTCCGGGAGTTGGCGGACCTTGACCGACCAGTCGGCGGCCGTGCCGGGCGCGAGCGCGGGGCCGGCCAGGGTGTAGCCGTCGGCGGTGGGGGTGAGCGCCCAGCCGGCGGGGGCCTGGGCCAGGGTGACGTCCCCGGGGGCCAGCCCGGCGGGCAGCACGACCTTGACGTCGGTGATGCCCGCGGTGGAGGACTCGCCCTCGGCGGAGAAGGAGACCTCGGCGTCGACGGCGAGCGCCTGCGCGGTCGGCGACCCGACCTCGACGTGCGCCGCCGCGGCGCCGGCCGCGCCGAGCACCAGGGCCAGCGCGAGGACGGGTGCGGCGGGGCGGAGCGGGGTGCGCGGTCGCATGGCGGGCACCCTAGCGGTCCCGGGCCGTCAGCCGGCCGCGCACCGCGGCGTGCACCTCGGCCTCCTCGGCCGGATCGGCGGCGAGCCGGCGCAGCCGTTCGAGGACGCGGACGTCGCCGGTGGTGGTGACGTGGGTGGCGGCGAGCTCGCGGGTGGACTCCTCGCAGTCCCACAGGCACTCGACCGCGGGGCCGGCCCCGAAGTTGGCGTCGGTGACGGCGAGCGCCTGGGCGGCGCGCCCGCGCAGTTCGGAGGAGGCGGCCTCGCCGTAGACGTGCCGCAGGGCGGGGACGGCGGCGGTGGCGTGCAGCCGGCCGACGCCGTCGACCAGGCTGCCGAGGGCGGCGCCGGTGACGCCGTTCAACGAGATCCACTGGTGCAGTGCGGCGACCACGAGCGGGGCGTCGCAGGGCTCCCCGGCGTCCGCGAGGAGGCGGACGGCGGCCTGGGCGAGGGCGCTGTCCGCGCCGCCGGTCGCCGGGTCGGCCCAGCGGCGGGCGTGCGCGAGCGCCTCGGGACCTCGCATGCGGCCGAGCAGTTCCAGCGAGGCGCGGACCACCCGGTGGTCCAGGTCGGCGGCGGCGGTCTCGATCAGCCCGGCGGCGGCCGGGTCGCGCTGTTCGACGAGGTGGCGCAGCGCGGCGCAGCGGGCGCCGGCCGGTCCGTGCCCGGCGGCGTCGTGCAGCAGCGGCGCGTCCTCGGGTCGGACGACGGCGGTGAGACAGCGGGCGGCCGCGGCGGCGCGGCGGGCGAGGGCGTCGGGTGCGGCGCTGTCGCCCTGGTCGGCCCAGGCGAGCACGTCGGCGGTGGACCAGCCGGGGGTGACGCCGGGGCGGGCCAGTTGGCGCTGCCACAGGTCGAAGGGGGACTGCTCGCCGGCGGCGGCCACCCGGGGATGGTGGGCGGCCCACAGCCGCCAGACCCGCGGTTCGTAGGCGGAGCGGACCGCCTCGCGCAGCTCGGCGTCGCCCTCCGGGTCGGCCGGGAAGCGGGCGAGGACGGCGGGGGCGAGGGAGAGCAGGGACTCGTCGGTGTCGCGCAGGGCGAGTTCGTCGAGGGCCCAGGACCAGTTGGCCCCGGTGGTGGTGTAGGCGCGCAGCAGGTCGAGGGCGTCCCGGCGGCCGTAGCCGGCCAGGTGGCCCAGGACGGCGAGGGCGAGGCCGGTGCGGGCCTCGTCGGGGTCGAGGCTGTCCTCGGGCGAGTGGAGGTGGAGCTCGATGCCGGTGAGGGGGGCTTCGAGCTCCATGTAGAGCCGCGCGTAGTACAGGGAGCGGTTCTCGACCTGCCAGTCGGCGCGGGGGTCGTTGGTGACGCAGGTCTCGACGGCGGCGATCGCCTCGTCGCGGTCTGCGGCCAACGCATGCAGCTGCCCGTCCCCACGACCTCTCTGGAGGAGGCCGAGGAGGCTGGCGCTGGGCGCTATCACTGGCTCGAACATGAGGTCAGCATCCGTTGCGGCGGTCGTCGTGGCAACGGGATTTCCGTCGCCGGGGTCGGTTGGCACAGCTCAGGCGCCCGGGCGCCGGAATCACCGAAGGTTACCGCCTGGGTGACCGATCTGCACACAGGGCAACGGATTTCCGCACCGTGACCGCATCACACCGGGTCCGTCCGTACCGGATCGACCCCTTCCGGAATGCCGGGTCCGTTCGAGCCCGAATCACCCGGGCGTCCGACCTCCGGAGCCGCCCCGGTCAGATCGGGCGCGGCCTCCTGGGCGCGGGCAGCGCCTCGTTGATCTGCTCGCGCAGCTCGGCCACCCCGGGCAGCCCCTGGTAGCGGGTGGAGAGCCGGTACATCTCGCGCAGCCGGTCCCAGGTGCGCTTGGAGGAGGTGTCGTTGATCGAGGCGAGGGCGAGCTTGGCCTGCACCTGGGCCTCGTCCGGTTCGCCGGAGATCCAGTGGATGGAGGCCAGGGTGATCCGGTCGAGCAGCGCGGAGCGCTCGCGCCCGGTCTTCTGGCGCAGCCGGATCGCGGTCCGGGCGTGCCGGACGGCGAGCGGGACGGCGCCGGGGTCGTGCTCGGCGAGGGTGCGGTAGACCAGGGCCTGCATGCCGTGCAGTTCGGCCTCGTTGAACAGCTGCATCCAGCTGGGGGCGGGTTCCGGGCTGTCCCGGACGAAGAGCTCCTCGGCCTCGCCGAGCACCCGGCGGGTGGCCTCGGAGCGGCCGAGCGCGGCCTGCGCCCAGGCTTCGACGGTGTGCAGCATGGCCCGGGTGCGCGGCTGGGCGCCGTCGCCGGAGCAGGCGCCGGCCTTGGCCAGCTGCATGAGTTCGAGGGCGTCGTCGGCCCGGCCGAGGTGGAGCATCTGGCGGGCGGCCCGGGAGATCGCCTCGCCGGCCCGGGGGCGGTCCTCGGCCTCCCGGGCGGCCTGCGCGGCGATCACGAAGTAGCGCTGGGCGGTCGGTTCGAGGCCGACGTCGTGGGACATCCAGCCGGCCAGCACGGCGAGGTTGGCGGCGACCGTCCAGAGCCGGCGCTCCAGCGCGGCCGGGTGGTCGTGGGTGAGCAGGCCGCCGACCTCGTTGAGCTGGCCGACCACGGCCTTGCGCTGGAGACCGCCGCCGCGGGACGCGTCCCAGGCCCGGAACACGTCCACGGCACGCTCCAGCGCGGCGACCTCCTCGTTGCCGACCGGCCCCGGTTCGTAGACGTCCAGGACGGGCCGGGCCCCGCCCTGGACCAGGACGTGGCGGGGGCCCGGGCGGGCGGCCGCCTCGGCGACGGCGCCGCCGGTGAGCCAGTCGTGCAGGTTGTCGGCGATGACCGCGCCCGCCGCGAGGGCGGCGGAGGCGCCGACCAGTCCGCGTCTGTTCAGCATGAGGTCCATTCCCGTGAACTCGGTGAGGACCGCGGCCGTCCGATCCGGTGCCCAGGGCTCCTTCGGCGGTGCTGCGCTGCTGCCGGACCTGGTGGGCCGGTGTCGTTCGAGACCTAGGTCCTCGGTGGTGACGACACGGCCGAGCCGCTCCGTGAACACGGCGGCCAGCACCCTCGGCACCGGGTCGCGCGGGATCTCGCCCTGCTCGATCCAGCGCCGGACCCGGGAGGTGTCGGTGGACAGCTGCTGCTCGCCCAGCGCGGCACCCCGCCGGTTGACCAGCCGGGCCAGCTCGCCCTTGGACCATCCGGTCAGGGCGAAGTGGTCGGCCAGTCTGGTGTTCGGCCCCTTGCTCAACTGAAGCCCCCAGATCCTCGGCTGGCTCGACCCTAGTGGCTCTGTCACATGCCAAGCGACCATTCGCCAGGGTTCGCCAGGGTGCGCTACGTGGTGTGCCAGTGCCGTCCGGGTGTCAGGTAGGTATGCGCCACCCCGACTCCGCGTCGGAACGGCCCCCGACCGGCCCGGACCTGGTTCCGACGGTGCGTCGGGCGGCCTTCCGGGAGCGGCTCAGCGGGGGGTGGCGCGACCGGGTGGCGCGAGGGCGCCGGGCAGGGCGCGGCGGTCGGGACGGACGTACTTCCCCAGGGTGCGGACGGTTCCGGCGGACCGCGGACCGTGCCCGGCGCCCGCGCCCCACCCGGCCGGCCCGACCCCGGTTCGACGGGCCGCTCACAGCTTTGCCGCCGGTCAAGGAAGGACCCTCACCAGCCCATGTACTCCACAGCCAGCACCGGTACCCGCTCGTCGTCCCCGAACGGGATGGACGGCGCGACCGTACGCCCCGCACGCTCCCCCCTGCGCCCCCCGACCGCCGGTTCGGGACGGCCCGCACCGCGCGCCGCCGAACTGCGCGACCCGCGCGGGCGCACCACCCTGGTGACCCGCCCGCTGGCGGAGCAGGCCGGCCGACCGGGCCAGCCGGGCCGACCGGCCGCGGGCCGGGCCCCGGAGGCGTTCGTGGACCGGGTGGACCCGGCCGCGCTGCAGACCCCGGCGGTACGGGCGGTGCTCGCCAACGTCGCGCGGATATGTCCGGCGTTCCTGCCGCGCCAGGTGCTGCGGGAGGGCGGTCGGCACATCCTGATCGCGGGCACCATCGGCCGGGCCCCGGTGGTGGCGAAGTGCCTGTCCCCGGCCGCGCTGCGGGGGGAGCGGGCGGAGCAGCTGGTGGAGCGCTTCCACCACGAGGTGGCGGTGTACCGGGCGTTCGTGCGGCACCGTCCGCCGGTGCGGCTGCCCCGGCTGGTGGCGGCCGACCACGACCGCTGCGTGCTGGTGCTGGAGCGGGTGCCGGGCCGTCCGGCGGCCCGCGAGCGGCACCCGGTGAACGCGCCGACGCCGGGCGAGGTGCGCGCGGTGCTGGGCTCGGTGCGCACGCTGAACCTGTGGCGCCCGCCGACGGACGTGTTCGGCAAGCCGATGGACTACCAGACCGAGATCGCCCGGTTCCACTCGCTGGGCCTGCTGACCGACCGGGACGCGGGCGACCTGCGCGGCCTGCTGCACGGCCTGTCCTCGGTGCCGTGGCAGCTGAACCACGGCGACGCGCTGCTGGGCAACATCCTGCTGGCCCCGTCCGGCCCGGTCCTGCTGGACTGGGAGCAGGCCGGCTGGTACCTGCCGGGCTACGACCTGGCGGTGCTGTGGAGCGTGCTGTCGGGCGACACCGCGGCCCGCCGCCAGATCAGCCAACTCGCCCAGTCCGGCGGCACGCTGGCCCGGGACGCGTTCCTGGTGAACCTGGTGCTGGTGCTGATGCGCGAGCTGCGGCTGCACGACGTCCCGGGCGCGGGCGAGGAGCAGCGGATCATGATCCGCCGGCTGTACGACGACGCGGCGCTGGCCCGCCGCGCGGTCCGCGCGGCGGTCGGCACCCGGTAGTCGGTCGGCACCCGGCAGTCGGTCCGCTCCCGGAGCCGGCGGGGTCAGCCGCCCAGCAGGGCTTCGCCGAGGGCGTCCAGCACGGTGTCCTCGGCGGGCAGTTGGGTGCGCAGGCTGAGTGCGTCGCGCAGGTGCCGCTCCAGCGGGTGGCGGCGGTCGAGCCCGGCGCTGCCGGTGAGGGTGAGGGCCCGCTGCACGGTGTCGCTCGCGGTGCGGGCGGCGAGCAGTTGGACGGCGGGCGCCCGGGTCGCGGCGGACGGGTCGGCGTCGGTGCGGGCGGCCAGGCCGTGGACGAGTTCCTCGGCACCGGTGAGCGCGGCGTCGAGTTCGCCGAGCGGGCGGCGGTGGGCGGTGGTGCCGCGCAGCCGCCCGGCGGACCAGTCGAGGGCGGCCCGGGCGGTGCCCAGCAGGACGGCGGTCAGGGCGAGTTGGTGCCAGGCCGTGGCGACGGGGTCGGCGGGGAAGGCCGGCCCCTTGGGCAGCAGGGCGGCGTCGGTGCCGATCCGGGCGTCCTCCAGCAGGACGTCGTGGCCGGCGGCGGCGCGCAGGCCGAGCTGGTCGGCGGCGGGGTCGATCTCCAGTCCGGGGCTGTCGGCGCGGACCAGGAACAGGCCGGTGCGCGGCTGGTTCTCGGCGGTGCGGGCCTCGACCACGAGCCAGGAGAGCGCTTCGGCGCCGGGGCAGTGCGGGGCGCGTCCGCCGAGCCGCCAGGCGTTGCCCTGCCAGTGCGCGGTGACGGCGGGCGGGCGCCCGGCGGGGGCCCGGAGGGTGCCGACCAGGGCGGGCCCGCGGCGGGACTCGGTGAGCAGCCGTCGGTAGAGCGCGGCGGGCCAGGGCGCGGTGCGGGCCTGTTCGGCGTGGTGCAGCAGGGTGTGCGCGGCGAGCAGGGCGACCGAGGCGTCGCCGCGGCCGAGCCGGGCCAGCACCCGGACGGTGTCGGCCAGGCCGGCACCCGGCCCGCCGTGCCGCCGGCCGACGGTGAGGGTGAGCAGCCCGGCCTCGTGGGCGGCTTCGACGCCCTGGTACGGGAAGGTGCCGTCGCGGTCGTGCTCTGCGGCCCGGGCGGCCAGCAGGTCGATCACCCGGGGCAGCCGGGCGAACGCCCGCTCGACGGCGTCGTCGGCGGCGTCGGTGACGGGGGCGGGGACGGTCGGCTGTGCTGCGGTGCGGGTCATGGCGGGCCTCCGGGCGGGCGGCGGGGTGTCGGGCGTCCGTGAACTGGGGTTCTCAGGAAGCCGGACAGGCCGCGCCGGCGGTGCGCCGGAGGTCCACGTGCAGGCGGCGGGTGAGCAGCGGTGGCCGGGGCATCGTGCGTCAGCCCTGCTGGAACATCTCCGCCGGAAGCGGCTTGAGGAGCTGGTAGAGGTCGTCCGAAACCGGTCGGTCCCAGGAGGCGATGGTCACCTGGACGCCGTCGCTGCGGCCGAACTGCGAGCAGTACAGCCGCTCCTCGGTGACCTTGACCTTGCGGACGATCAGCAGGTCGTCGCCGAGCATGACCGGGAAGTCCTCGGCCGAGACGAAGTCGACCGGTTCCTCGTTCTCCAGCGAGGCGAGCAACTGGCGGGCCTCCAGCGGCACGCCGTCCTCGCTCTCGCGGGCGGGCGAGTCCTCCGGGAGGTTGCCGATCAGCATGGCCGGGCCGCGGCCGCCGAGCAGGTCGTACTGCAGGAAGACGCCTTGGCAGGAACCGTCCTGACCGGCCAGGATCATGACACCGAAATCGCCGGGCCAGTCGCCCGGATCCATGGCCAGTACGTCGAAGTCCGGGCCGGCGGGCTGTCCGGAGCGACGGCGGAGAAATGACATGGGCCCATCGTACGGGGCCGGTGGGCGGGGGCCGGTGCGCGGGTCCGCGATCAGGCCGAGTTCTACGCTCAGGGACCAATGTTGACTCTGAGCAACCGTCCGGGCTACGTTCGGTTCAGCACGACGGCCGCTCCGGGGCGAGATCCACGGGGAGCGGGTTGTCGCAGCGTGCCTTGCGCGCATTCCCTCACTGCGCACGCGGTCGTGTGAACTCCAAGCACCATTTGCTGATTCAATGGTCCTTAGACGGTTCCTGGAGCCTGCGGGTGATTCCGGCGGGCTCCGGACGGTCGAGGTGCCATCGGGATCGGCGCCACCACAGCCACATAACCGAACCCAGAGCCAGGTTCGCGGGGCCCTCGTGCCGTCGCGTCCGCGAACCTCGCCCGGATCACCGCCGCGTGGGGGCGTGCGGAATCCGGGCTCCGACCCACCCGGGGAGTCGCTCTTCCCGGTCGGGTCACTCCCGCTGCGACGGCTGCCGCACCCTGTGCGGCACAGGGAATGGGAGAGCCCGTCATCGGCGCCGTTGACGGGCAGCAGAAGCGGGCGCCGTGCCTATACCGCGTGGGGGCGGTAGGCACGGCGTCTGCCTGCTCTTACTGTGCTGGCAGGCTTGTCGACCAGTCAACAAGATTCGGCCCATCAGAACTCTTTTGTAACCTCGACGTATGCCCGGCCGTCACCTGGACGCGGGCCCCGGCCCCGGCCGCCGTGCCCGGGAACTCCTGGTCGGGCGCGTGGCGGAGCGGTGAACACCCGGCCAACCGCGCGGGCCGCCGCGGCCGGGACCGGCCGGTTTCCACCGCCCCGGCGCCGTGCTTGCGGCTACTGGTTCCGCGGGTCGAACTCGCCGTCCCGGGCGCCCAGCACGAAGGCCCGCCACTCGGCGGGGGTGAAGATCAGCGCCGGGCCGTCCGGCTCCGCGCCGTTGCGCATCGCGATGTACCCGTCCACGAAGGCGATCTGGACGCCCTGTTCGCCGCCGGGCGCGTGCTGCCACTCGGCCCCGCTCACGTCGAGCTCGATCTTGCGGCGCTCGTCCGCCGCCCGTGCCGCCTCTGCCGGCGTCATCCGCACACCCTCCCGCCCGGACTCCCGCCCGGAGTCGTCCTGCCTGTGGTCGAGCGGCAAGTTTAGCCACCCGCGGCCCCCGGCCCGACCGTTCCGGCCCGGCGCGCCCACCGGACGGGGCAGATGGGGCGATCCGGCCCTCCCGGGGCGGCTGCTGTGCTAGGAGCCCGCCCCCTCGAACGTCCGGGCCCCGGCGGTCCCGGTCGGACACGCCGACCCGGGCGCGCCCGAGGAGCGCGCTCCGGGCGGCGGCCGGGGTGAGGATGGGTGGCGAGGAGTCAGCCACCCAACCGGGAGCAGCCGATGGACCAGCGGGACCGCAGCCGCGCCGACGTCATCCCGATCTCGACCGCGCCCTCGGCCCCGCCGGTGGGCGCCGCGACGGGCACCGTGACCGCGCCGGTGCCCTCGGTGCCGCGCCCCGCCCGGCCCGCCGGGCACGGGCGGGTGGGCCTGGTGCTGGTGTCGCACAGCCAGGAACTCGCGGACGCGGTGCGGGCGGTGGCCCTGGCCGTGACGGAGGCGGACGATCCGGCTCCGGTCGCGGCGACCGGCGGTTCGCTGGAGGACGGCCCGGGCAGCAGCGCGGTGCTGGTGGCCGCGGCGGCCCGCCGGGTCGACCAGGGCCACGGCGTGGCGGTGCTGTGCGACCTGGACGGCCCGGTCCGCACCGTGCTGACGGTGCTGGCGGCGGCCGAGGAGCACGGCCTGCCGTTCCCGACCCGGTTCGCGGACGCCCCGTTCGTGGAGGGCGCGGTGGCCGCGGTGGCGACCGCGACCGCGGGCGGCGACCTGGCGGCGGTGCTGGACGCGGCGGAGGAGACCGCCCGCCGGCCGAAGCGCTGAGCCCCGGCCCGGGCCGGTCCGCCCCTTCGCCCGTCAGCCGATCCGCCGGTGCGCCGGTGCGCCGATCCGCCGACGTGCCGGTGCGCCGTCCGTCGTCCCGGATGTGTCCGATGGGACGGTTTGGTGGCGACTGTGCGGGTTTCCCGCCCGCCGGGCCCCGGGCCGCCGCTAGAGTCGGCCGCATCGGCCCGGCGGGGGGAGTCCCCGGGCCCGACCGGAGGGGTGGTGCGCGGCCGTGCGTGTGGTGATCACCGGCGGGGCAGGGTTCATCGGAGCCAATCTGGCCAGGGAGTTGACGTCCCGTCCGGAAGTGGCGGAGGTCCGGGTGGTGGACGACCTGTCCACCGGCAGCAAGGCCAACCTGGCGGGGGTGGACGTCGCCCTCTTCGAGGGCAGCATCCTCGATCCGGCCCTGCTGGACGCGGCGTTCACCGGCGCCGACGCGGTGGTGCACCTGGCGGCCCTGCCGTCCGTGCCGCGGTCGATCGCCGCCCCGCTGGCCAGCCACCGGGTGAACGCCACCGGCACCCTGGAGGTGCTGGAGGCGGCCCGCCGCGCGGGCGGCCTGTACGTGGCGGCGGCGTCCTCCTCCTCGGTGTACGGCGCGAACCGGGAGCTGCCCAAGCGCGAGACGATGCGCACCGTCCCGATGAGCCCGTACGCGGTCTCCAAGCTCGCCACCGAGTCCTACCTCGGCGCGTACCACCACTGCTACGGCCTGGGCGTGCTGCCGCTGCGCTTCTTCAACGTCTTCGGCCCGCTCCAGCCCGCCGGGCACGCGTACGCGGCGGTGGTCCCGGCCTTCCTGGACGCGGCGCTGGCCGGCCGGCCGGTGACGGTGCACGGGGACGGGCGGCAGAGCCGGGACTTCACCTACGTCGGCACGGTGACCCAGGTGCTCGCCGAGGCGGTGCTGCGCCGGGTGGTCTCCGCGGAGCCGGTGAACCTGGCCTTCGGGACGCGCACTTCGCTGCTGGAGCTGATCGGCCTGCTGGGCGGGGTGCTGGGGGCGCCGGTCGCCGCCGAGCACGTCGACCCGCGGCCGGGGGACGTGCGGGACTCGCAGGCCGACAACGCGCGGCTGCGCGAGCTGTTCCCGGACGTGGCGCCCGTCCCGCTGGAGGAGGGCCTGCGGCGCACCGCGGCCTGGTTCCGGACGCTCTGAGGCACCGGAGGGCGGGAACGGGGCGCGCACCCCGTTCCCGCCCTCCGGCGTTCAGGGCGCCGTCAGTTCGAAGTGCGCCTCGTCCTTCCCGGCCAGCGCGCGGGCGATGTGCTCCAGGAGGCGGTCCTCCAGTTCGGGCAGCGCGTCCGGGTGGAACCAGCCGACCTCGAGCGACTCGTCGTCGTTCACCCGGGCCTCGCCGGACAGCGGACGGCACCGGAAGACCAGGTCGAGGTACTGGGTGCGGTCGCCGTTCGGGTACTCGATCATCGGGGAGACCGCCACCGAGACCAGCCGCTCGGGCCGCACCTCGACCCCGGTCTCCTCCCGGCACTCGCGCACCACGGCGTCCGCGGGCTGCTCCCCCGGGTCGATGATGCCGCTGATCAGTGCCCACCGGCCGTTGTCCGCCCGCCGTCCGAGCAGCACCCGGCCGTCCTCGTCCACCACCACCGCCGACACCCCGGACAGCCAGAGCGGCCGGTGCCCGACCACGGCGCGCAGGTCCGCCAGAAACGCAGGAATTCCCATGCGGGGAAGCCTAGGCGATGCCCTCGGGGGCGGGAGGGCGGCGCAGCAGCGGGCGGGCCGGGGTGCCGACCACGGTGGTGCCGGGCGGCACGTCGCGGGTGACGGTGGCGGCGGCGCCGACGAAGGCGGCGCGGCCCACGGTGCGGCCCTGGAGGACCACGGCGCCGGAGCCGACGGTGCTGTCGTCCTCCAGTCGGACGGCGCCGGAGACGTGGGCGCCGGGGTAGACGGTGACGCGGGCGCCGAGGCGGGTGTCGTGGCCGACGGTCGCGTTGTAGTGGACCTGGCTGTGCGGGCCGAGCCGGACGCTGCTGGAGACGTGCGCGCCGCCCATCACCAGGCAGCCGGGGGCGAGTTCGGTCTCGGGGGCGATGATCGCCCGGGGGTGCGCCAGGGTGACGGGGTGGCCGCCCGCCGCGTCCAGCAGCCCGGCCAGCCGGGCCCGGGCCGCCGGGTCGGCGATCCCGACCAGGTACCCGGCGCCGGGCGGCAGTTCGGCGGGGGCGCGGACGGGCAGGCCGCGCACCGTGCTCCCGGCCTGCCGGTCGTCGAGGAACCCGGCCACCTCGACGCCCGCGGCGATCGCCACGTCCAGCGCCTCCCGGCCGACGCCGCCCGCGCCCGCGATCCACAGCACCATGCGCCGTTCTCCGTCCCTCGTCCGTGCCCTCGCCGATCGTCCGTCACCGGAAACGTACCCGGTCGGGCGGTCGCCGCCGCCCGGCCGGACCGTTTCGCCGCACAGGCCCTAGCCGCGCAGTTCCTCCGGGGCCAGCCGGGGCGCGGTCGCGGTGGCCTGTCGGGGCAGCACGATCCGGGAGGCGGGCTCGGCGGTCGGCTGGGTCGGGGCCGGGAAGCCGGGGTTGACGCCGCCGGCGGCGGTGATGCCGGCCGGGCGCAGCAGCACCTTCACGGTGAGGGCGAGGATGCGCAGGTCGAGGGCGAGGCTGTGGTGCTCGATGTACCAGAGGTCGAGTTCGATGCGTTCGGGCCAGGTGATGGAGTTGCGGCCGCGGACCTGGGCCCAGCCGGTGAGGCCGGGGCGGACGGCGAGGCGGCCGCGCTGGCGGGTGGAGTAGTGGACGACCTGCTCGGGCAGGGTGGGGCGGGGGCCGATGACGCCCATGTCGCCGCGCAGGACGTTCCACAGCTGCGGGAGTTCGTCCAGGCTGCTCTTGCGGAGCAGCGCGCCGAGGCGGGTGATGCGCGGGGCGTCGGGCTCGTCCTCGTACTGCCGGTCGCGCATGGTGCGGAACTTGAGGATGTCGAACTCCCGGCCGTGGCGGCCGGTGCGGGTCTGCCGGAAGATCACCGGTCCGCCCATGGTGGCGCGGATCAGGAGGGCGATCAGCAGGCCGAGCGGGAGCGCGATGATCCCGGCCAGCACAGTGACCGCGAGGTCCCCCCCTCGCTTCATTTCTCCCCCAACTGGGTTGGTGCGGTGCAGTGCGGTGCGGTGTGGTGGTGCGGTGCGGTGGTGGTGCGGATGACGGTGGCGGCGGTGCGGACGCTCAGTCGGTGCTCCAGCGCAGCCCGCGGCGGCGGGCGACGGCGGCGTAGGTCTCCAGCGAGACCTGGGCGACCGCGCGCTGGTCGAACCGTTCGAGGGCGCGGCGGCGGGCCGCCGCGCCCAGGCGTGTCCGCAGGCCGGGCTCGGTGAGGAGCCGGTCGAGCGCGGCGGTGAGGGCGGCGGCGTCGGCCGCCGGGGCGAGCAGCAGGTGCCGGTCGTGGGTGCCGATCTCGCGGCAGCCGCGGATGTCGCTGAGCAGCAGGGGCAGGCCGCTGGCGGCGGCCTCCATGCCGGAGCGGGAGAAGCCCTCCCGGTGGGAGGGGAGGACGAAGACGTCGAGTGCGGCGTAGACGGCGGGCATGTCGTCGCGGGGGCCGAGGAACTCCACGCCCGCCTCGGCGGCGCGCAGCGCGTCGGGCTTGTCGGGGTCGTCGGGGCCGATCCAGACGAAGCGGGCCTTGCCGGCCAGCGCGCGGGCGGCCTCGGCGTACTCGCGGATGCCCTTCTCGGCGACCCGTCGGCCGACCCCGCCGACCAGCAGCTCGTCCTCGGCGAGGCCGAGTTCGGCGCGCAGCCGGGCGCGCAGGGCGTCCCGGGCCGGGCCGGGGGCGGGGAAGCGGTCGAGGTCGACGCCGTTGCCGACCACCCGGGAGCGCCCGGCGGGGACGCCCCACCTGGCGAGCGCGGCCCGGTCCTCGGCGTTCTGGTAGAGCTCGGCGTGCGAGAAGCGGGCGGCGAGCGCCTCGGCGCCGAGCACGGCGAGCCGTTTGGCGAGCGGGTCGTGGGCCTGGGCCCACAGGCCGTGGCAGGTGTTGACGACGACGGGGACGCGGGCGAGCCGGCCCAGGACGCGGCCGAGCACGCCGGTCTTCGGGTTGTGGGTGTGCAGCACGTCGGGCCGGATGCGGCGCAGCTCGGCGAGCAGTTCGCGGGCGGCGGCGAGGTCGGCGGCCGGCTGCCAGGCGCGGGTGAGCGAGGGCAGCGGGAGGTGCCGGACGCCGATCCGTTCGATCCGTTCCCGGTAGGGGCCGGGGGCGCTGATGCCGTAGGTGCGCAGGCCGTGTTCGACGTCGACGGTGAGCTCGGTGGCGAGCAGCAGGTGCAGCGACATGTCGACGGTGGTGAGGTGGGCGACCCGCAGCGGCCGGCCGCCCTCGCCGCGCAGGCGGAGCGGGAGCTGGTCAGGCACCGGCGCCCACCGCCTTCGCGGTGGCGACGATCCGGGCGTAGGCGCGTTCGGGGACGAGCCGGCCGTACAGCTTGGCCCGGAAGAAGTCGATCGGGTCGGTGCGCCGGACCGGGACGCGGTGGAAGCGGGCCGGGTCGTACCCGGGCAGGTTGCGGCCGACCAGGCCGGTGGCGCAGGTGCGGAAGCGGGCGCGCAGCGCGGCGTCCAGGTGCGGGACGGGGCGGCCCCAGGTGTAGGCGAAGTGCCGGGGGCGGGTGCCGAGGTGCTCCTCGACGTCGTCGCCGCAGGCGTCGAGCTCGGCGGTGCTGAGCAGTTCGGGGCGGGCGTGGCTGCGGGTGTGGTTGGCGACGGTGCACAGCCCGGAGGCGGTCATCTCGCGCAGTTGCTCCCAGCTGAGGCCGGTGGCGGGGGCGCCCTTGGCGGTGGAGCCCTCCCAGCGCATCGGGGCGCCGACCAGGCCGCTGGCCAGGTAGACGGTGAACGGCAGGCCGCGTTCGCGGAGCAGCGGCCAGGCCGTCTCGTAGGTGTCGGCGAAGCCGTCGTCGAAGGTGAGGACGGTGCTGGGGGTGCGCAGGCCGGCGTCGAGGCGGTCGGCGGCGGTGTCCAGCGGGACGACCCGGCCGGGCGGGAGCTCGGCGAGCAGGTCCACCTGGGCGGTGAAGTCGGCGGTGGCGAGGTCGAGCTCGTCGCTCGTGCCGCCGCCGACCCGGTGGTAGATGAGCAGGGTGGCGCCCGCGCCGGGCACCCGCCCGGCCGCGCGGGCCAACTGCTGTTTGACCTTCGACCGGACGCCTCCGGCCCGGCCGGCGGTGCTCGTCATGGATCCCCCTCGCGGTGCCCCCGCACCGGACTGTGACTCCCCCGGCCCGCGGTTGCCGCGGGCGATGCGCATCACAGTAGGGGGAAGTGTGAGGCTGCTGCCCCGGAAACGTGAAAGAAGTGCGTAGGTAGGCCGAAAATCAGCCGGTCCGACCGGTCCTGTCCCATTGGTGGACGTTTTCCGGTCGGCAGTCGATCAACGGGGGCGCGCCCCCGGCACCCGGGGCTCAGGGGGTGGCGCCGCCGCTCGGGCGCAGCAGCGCGATGCCGATCCGGACCAGCAGCAGCACCCCGGCGGCCAGGCAGCCGGCCACCGCCATCACCCAGGCCGGGCCGTCGGTCTGCGGGACGAGCACCGCCACCGCGATGCCCATGCCGACGCAGAGCACGCCCACCAGGGCCAGCAGCGGCTGGTGGCGGCGCAGCGCGCAGCCGCCGAACAGGGCTGACCGGCGAGTAGCGGGGCGGTTACTTCGGGTGTCTGCCATGCCCTCCACGGTAACCCGGTCCGGGGGCGCGGGCCACAGTCCTCCGGCCCTTGCGGAGCACCGCTCCGGTCCCGCCCGCAGCGGCTTCCGCCCGCCCGTCCGCCGTTGTGTCCGGCCCCCGGACGGCCGCTGTAGGGCCGTTGTAGGGCCGTTGTAGGGCCGCTGCACGGCCCCCGTCCGGCCCCCCCGTCCGGCCGCCGCGCGGGCCGTTCCCGGAGCGCCTCCGGAGCGCTTCCGGACCGCCCGCAAAATCTCGCCGTCCGGCGTACAACCATCCCGGGGCGTCGTGGGTCTCCACTACATTGAGCGATCCAGGAGCCGTCCGACGAGCGGGATTGGGAGTGCCCGCCGCGGGCTAGATCACTCGGGTGCGGAGCCGCCGCGCCCGGGGTCGGAGGCCGGGCTCCGCCTGCCGACGGTACCGCCACGCCGCTTGTCGGCGACCGAGGGGGGAACCGTGTCGTACGCCACCGTCACCGCTGCCACCGCCGCTGCCGTCTGCTCCCCGCCCCAGCCCGTCGTCCCGTCCGCGACCCCGCCCGCTCCGTCCTCGGCGCCCGACCAGCCCAGGGAGCGGGACCGGGGCAGCTGGCTGCGGTTCAGTCCCGCCCAGCCGCTGTTCCGGGCCCGGGCGGCGCAGCGGCTGGCCGTGCTCGCCTACCACGGGATCACCGACCCGGCCTCGTTCGGCGCCCAGCTGGACCGGCTGCGGCGGCTGGCCACCCCGGTGTCCGTGCCGGACGTGGAGCGGGCGCTGGCCGAGGGGCGGCCGCTGCCGCCGCGCTCGGTGCTGGTGACCTTCGACGACCCGGACCGCACGGTGCTGCGGCACGCGCTGCCCGAGCTGGTGGCCCGGCGGATCCCCGCCGCCGCGTTCGTGATCGCCGAGCTGGTCGGCACCGAGAAGCCGTTCTGGTGGCACGAGGCGGCGTTCCTGGCCCGCTACGGCGGCCGGGCCCGGCTGCTGCCCCGCGGCGCCGACCCGGCCCGGGTGCTGGCGCTGCTCAAGGCGATGCCCGACCCGGACCGCCGGCGCAGCCTGGCCGAGCTGCGGGTCTCCGCGCACCGCCGCCCGCCGGCCCAGGAGCAGCTGCGCCCGGAGGACCTGCGGGTCCTGCGGGAGGCGGACGTCGCGGTCGGCAACCACACCCTGGGGCACCCCTCGCTGCGGCGCTGCGACGAGGCGACGGTGCACGCGGAGATCGCCGGCGCGCACCGGGTGCTGACCCGCTGGCTGGGCGAGGCCCCCACCGCCTTCGCCTACCCGGACGGCGGCTTCGACGAGCGGGCGGACGCCATGCTGCGCCAGCTCGGCTACCGGCTCGGCTTCCTCTCCGACCACCGGCTCGGCCCCCGGTTGCCCGCGCACCCGCTGCGGATCAGCCGCCTCCAGGTCGACTCGACCACCTCGACCCGCCGGTTCGACACCATCCTGTCCGGCCTGGAACCGGCGGTGCAGCGGCTGCTGGGGGCGCAGGCGTAAGCCCCTGGTACGGACGCGGGCCCCGGGTACGGACGCGGGTGGCACGGGCGGGGCCGGGGCCGGACACTGGCGGGGGCGGCCCGCCCGGGCCGGCCACCGGCACCCGGTCCGGAGCAGCGATGAGCGAGACGTTTCCGGCGCTGTGCGCGCACACCCACCTGTTCCCGGGGGCGCGGCTGCGGGTCCGGGGCCTGCCCGATCCGGCGGCCTTCGCGGCGGCGCCCGGGCCCCCGAACGCCGGCCTCGACCTCGACCTCGACCTGCACTTCGCGGACGGCTCGGCCGCCGAGGGCCGGCTGCGCGCGACCGGACCGGCCGTGGCCGAGCTGGCCGTGGCCGGGTACACGACGGCGGCCGGGACGCGGGTGGACGCCCGGACCTGGGAGGTGCGGGCGTCCGTGGCGGCCGACGGCGGGCTGGAGCTGACGGTCGGGGGCCGGTCGGCCGGGTGAGCGCGGGCCGGGGTCAGTCGGTGGCGGTGGGCCGGATGCCGCGCATCCGGCCGATCGCGTAGACGGCGCCGGCCAGGGCCAGGTCGGAGAGCAGCATGAAGCCGATCGAGTAGCTGTTCTTGGCACTGTAGATCGCGCCCATCACCAGCGGCGGGACGAAGCCGCCGAGGCCGCCGATCGCGCCGACGATGCCGGTCACTGAGCCGACCTGGGCGACCGGGGTGACCTGGGCGACCAGCGCGAACACCGAGCCGCTGGTGGTGCCCAGGCCGGCCGCCATCACCAGGAAGGCGATGGTGCCGATCGGGCTGAGGTCCGGGTCGAAGGCCTGGACGATGGCGAACAGCGCGGTGGTCCCCAGCGCCCAGGCGGTCACCACGGCCGGGTGGACGCGGTCGGAGAGCCAGCCGCCGAACGGCCGGAAGACCACCGTGACCAGCGCGAACCCGGCGGCCTTGGTGCCGGCGTCGGTGGCGGACAGCTCGTACCAGGTCTTCAGGTACGTCGGCAGGTAGACGCCGAACGCGACGATGCCGCCGAACCCGATCGCGTACAGCGCGGACAGCTCCCACGTCACCCGCAGCCGCCCGGCCCGGCCGAGCCGGGAGGCCAGCGAGGCGGTCGGGACCACCCGGTCGGGGCGGTCGCGCAGCAGCAGGTAGGACAGCACGGTGTACCCGGCCAGGGCGATCGCCAGCACCCAGAACGGCAGGTCGTGGCCGTGCTTCCACAGCCGCGGCGTGAAGTAGCCGGACAGCGCGACGCCGCCCATGCCCATGCCGAACACGCCGACGCCCAGGCCGCGCTTGTGCGGCGGGAACCAGGAGTTCACCAGCGGCACGCCGATCGCGAAGGTGGTGCCGCCGAGCCCGAGGAAGAAGCCGACCACCAGCAGCGCCCCGTACGAGCTGCGGGCCGGGATCAGCAGCAGCACCGGGACGATGGTCAGCGCCGACATCAGCGGGAACATCAGCCGCGCCCCGAAGCGGTCGGTCAGCGCGCCGACCGGGACGCGGCCCAGCGAGCCCACGATGACCGGCACCGCGACCAGGAACGACTGCGCGAACGACGACATGTGCAGTGTCTTGTCGAACTCGCCCGCCAGCGGGGCGATCAGGTTCCAGGCCCAGAAGGTCAGCGCGAAGCCGACGGTGGCGACCACCAGGTTGGTGTAGGCCGTCCCCGACACCCGTTCGTCGGCCGGCACCCGTTCGTTCGATGCTGTCAGCTGTCCCATGGGACCCAAGCCTCCGGGGACGTGCCGCCCCGGGCCGGGGACACGCGCACGGCGCGGTCGTGCCGTCAGGCGGACGGCCGAACCGGGGCGGGTCCCGGAACGGCCGTCCGCCTGGCCGCCGAGGGGTTCGGGGTAGAGTCGGTGCTCGTGAAGATCGCCCTCGTGGACTCCGGAATCGGACTGCTCGCCGCCGCCGCCGCGATCCGCCGGGCCCGGCCCGACGCGGACCTGGTCGTCTCGTGCGACCCGGACGGGATGCCGTGGGGCCCGCGCACGCCCGAGGACATCGTCGAGCGCGCGCTGGCCTGCGCCCGGGCCGCCGTGGCGCACGGGCCGGAGGCGCTGGTGGTGGCCTGCAACACGGCCACGGTGCACGCGCTGGCGCGGCTGCGGACCGAGTTCGAGCCGGGGCTGCCGGTGGTCGGGACGGTACCGGCGATCAAGCCGGCCGCCGCGGCCGGCGGGGTGGTGGCGATCTGGGCGACCTCGCGGACCACCGGGAGCGCGTACCAGCGCGGGCTGATCGCCGAGTTCGGCGGGGCCGCCGCGGTGCACGAGGTGGCCTGCCCGGGGCTGGCCGAGGCCGTCGAGCGGGCCGACGAGGCCGCGATCGCCGCGGCCGTCGCGTCGGCCGCCGCCCGCACCCCGGCCGGGACCACGGACGTGGTGCTGGGCTGCACCCACTACGAGCTGATCGACGACCGGATCGCCGCCGCGCTCGCCGGGCCGGTCCGGCTGCACGGCTCGGCGGATGCGATCGCCGCGCAGACGCTGCGCCGGCTCTCCCCCGCCACGCCGCCCGGCGGCGGGACGCTGACCGTGCTGCACTCCGGCCGCCCGGCGGCGCTCCGGGCCGAGGCGCTCGCGTACCCGCAGGGCGGGCTGCTGGCCGCGGCCCGGCTCTGACCGTCCCGTCCCGTCCCGCCTCGCCCCGTCCCGTCTCGCCCTGTCCCGCCGCTCGGCGGGGGGTGTCAGCCGACCGGGTTGCCGACCAGCTGCTGCGGGCCGGTGAACAGGTTCGGGGTGCAGCCGGGGCCCGCGAGGGTGAGGCGGTCGCGGGTGTTGACGATGCTGAGCGGGCCGGTCCAGTCGGCGCCGCAGATCCGCACCGTCCCGGCGCCGACGGCCTGCAGCGGGCCGTTGACGTCGGAGCCCGCGACCACCAGGTTCGCCCCGGCCCGGACCACGATCGGGCCGTTCTGCCGGGCGTTCACCAGGCAGGTGGTGCCGGTGGCGGCGGTGAGCGGGCCGTTGTGGGCGCCGGTCACGGTGGTGGTGCAGGCCGGGGTGGCCGGCAGCTTGGACCGGAAGTCCAGCGCGTAGGCGAGCTTGCCGGGCTTGGCGTCGGTGATCGGGGCGCTCAGCTTGCCGAACTCGCCGCCGGTGGGCTTCTTGCCCGCGTTCCAGGGGGTGAGCCGGCCGAGCTGGTCGGCGGTGGCGCCGCCGGAGACCACGGCGTCGCCGGGCAGCGCGGACATCGCCTGCGAGGCGGTGCGCACCGCGTCGAGGTAGGAGGCGAAGTCGCTGCTGTCGTAGGAGCCGGGCAGGCCGATGCCCTGGCCGCGCAGCCAGTCGCCCCACTGGAACTCGAGGAACTCGGCGGCGTCGTCGGGCACCGAGTAGCCGATGTCGCGGGTGAAGTAGACCAGGCTGCGGTACGGGTCGTCGTGGAAGTTCGCCAGGCCGAGGCGGGTCGGCAGCTGGTCGACGGTGAGGGGGTTCGCGTGCTCGTCGAGCAGCCGCACCCACCCGTGGTCCTGCATGGCCTGCCAGAACGCGGCCTTCGACAGCGCGCTGTAGTTGGCCTGGACGATCAGCCGGATGTGCAGCTTCGGCCCGCCCTCGGGGGTCTCCAGGAAGGAGGTGAGGGTGTGGTGGCCGTCCGTCAGGTAGAGCGCGCCGCCGGGGCCGACCACGACGGTCTTCATCTCGGCGCGGCTGGCCGCGGTCTCCTGCCCGACCGGGACGGTGCAGGTGAAGCTGGCCGGGTCGGCGAGGGTGGCGCCGGCCGGGGCGGCGGCGACCGCGCCCTGGCCGTTGGTGGCGCACCAGTCGTCGAAGCGCTTGTTGATGCCGCCGTTGAGCCGGTCCTTGTCCGAGGCGTACCGGCCGAGCTTGTAGTAGACCTCGTCGTAGCCGACCGCGTCCTGGGTCGGGTGCAGCTGGTCGAGCGTCACGTCCAGCAGCTGGCCGGGCTGCGCGGCGAGCGCGGCCCCGTCGGCGGGGGCGGCCCCGGCGGGGGCGGCGAACCCGGTCAGCCCGCCGAGGGCGAGGGCCGACGCGGCGGCGAGCGCGGCCCGACGGCTCGGGTGACGGTGGCGCGACGGGGCGGCGGACGCGGTGCCGGTCATCATCTGTTCTCCTGCTGATCGGATCGGCGGATTCCCGCCGCGCCCATCCAGCCACCCCCGCCCGCTCCCCGCACGTCCACCGGACGTCGCCCGGATGACGACCGGGTGAACCGTCCGCGCCGGGCCGGCACTACACTCCGCGCCATGACCGCTCCCCGCTACGCGTCTCAGGACGAACGGGACGCCGCCGCAGCCGAATTGGGTGCCCAACTGGCCCGGATCGCCGCCGCGGCCGGTGTCTTGCTGCCCCCGGCCCGCGAACTGTCCTGGTGCCGGGCCGGGTTCGTCGGGGAAACGACCGTGCCGGACGGCCCGGACAGCCCGGACAGCGCGGACGGCCCGGACGGCGCGGCCCTGCCGGTGCCCGACCGGGCGGACGTCCGCTGGAAGCGGGACGCCTCCGCCCCTCACCTGCTGCTGCGCCGCGGCCGGGGGACGCAGGCCCAGGGGTGGGCACCGGACCTGACCGGGGCCGTCCGGGCGGCGGCGGCCTGGCTGGCGGGCGCGGACCTGGCGGCGATCCGGCGGGCCGCCCCGTTCCTGCACGTCCCGGACTGGGCGTTCGTGCACGAGCGCGCGTCGCTGGACCGGGTCGAACTGTACTGGCGGACGCGCCTGGAGGCTTTCGCGCACGGCCCGTACCCCACCCGTGCCGAGGTGCGGGCCCTGTGGGAGGCCGCGTTCGCGGAACCCCGGCTGCGGCGGCTGCGGCCGGTCAGCAGCCACTTCACACTGTGGTTCTCCACCAAGTCCGACTACCCGTTCGAGCGGGTGGGCGCGGCCGTCGAGCCACTGCACACCGGGGGCTACCTGGTCCGCGGGCTCGCAACCGGGCCCGTCACCGTCACGACCCCCGCCGAGGCGGCCGCCCTGGCCGTGGCCGCGCTGCCGCCGGAGCCGTCGTCCTGACCGCGCGGCGCCGGGCCGGGTGGCGGGCCGTCGTGTCTCCGGGGCGGCCCGGGGTGGATCGGGCAGACTGCCGGGGTGACGGTCCTGTGGTGGGTCTCGGTGGTGTCGTTGCTGGCGTGGGTGTGGCTGGCGGTGGGTCACGGCGGGTTCTGGCGGACGGACCAGCGGCTGCCGCGCGGGAGCGGTGAGCCCGGGGCGTGGCCGTCGGTGGTGGTGCTGGTGCCGGCCCGGGACGAGGCGGCGGTGCTGCCGGTGTCGCTGCCGAGCCTGCTGGCCCAGGAGTACCCGGGGCGGGCGCGGGTGGTGCTGGTGGACGACCACAGTACGGACGGGACCGGTGAGCTGGCGCGGGAACTGGCCGGGCGGGTCGGGGGGCTGGAGCTGGCGGTGACCACTCCCCCGGCGCTGCCGGCGGGCTGGACGGGCAAGCTGTGGGCGCTGCGGCACGGGGTCGGGCAGGCCGGGGACGCCGAGTGGCTGCTGCTGACGGACGCCGACATCGCGCACCGCCCGGGCTCGCTGCGGGCGCTGGTCGCGGCCGGGGAGGGCGGCGGGCTGGACCTGGTGTCGCAGATGGCCCGGCTGCGGGTGGCGAGCGGCTGGGAGCGGCTGATCGTCCCGGCGTTCGTGTACTTCTTCGCCCAGCTGTACCCCTTCCGCCGGGCCAACCGGCCCGGCTCCCGGACGGCCGCCGCGGCCGGCGGCTGCTCGCTGGTGCGCCGGGCGGCGCTGGAGCGGGCGGGCGGGGTGGCGGCGATCCGCGGCGCGGTGATCGACGACGTGTCGCTGGCCCGGGCGGTCAAGCGCACCGGCGGCCGGACCTGGCTGGGCCTCGCCGACCGGGTCGACTCCGTCCGCCCGTACCCCGGGCCGGGCCCGCTGTGGCGGATGGTCTCGCGCAGCGCTTACGCCCAACTCCGGTACTCGCCGCTGCTGTTGGCCGGGACGGTGGCGGGCCTGGCGCTGGTCTACCTGGTGCCGCCGGTGGCCGCGGTCGCCGGGGCGGCGGCCGGGGCGTGGTGGACGGCCGGGGCGGGCCTGGCGGCGTGGGCGGTGATGGCCGGGACGTACGCGCCGATGCTCCGCTACTACCGGCAGCCCGTGTTCGCCGCCCCGCTGCTGCCGTTCACCGCGCTGCTGTACCTGCTGATGACGGTCGACTCCGCCGTGCAGCACTGGCGCGGCCGGGGCGCCGCCTGGAAGGGCCGCACCTATCCGCGGCCGCAGCGGGCCGAATAGCCGGGCGGCCCGGCGGGCAGGATCAGTCGATGGAGCGTCAGGACATCTCCCGGATCGCGCACCGCGACCACCCGATCGCCGCCCCGCTGTCCGACGAGGCGGTGCGGGAACTGCTGGAGCGGCTGCTGCGCGGCCGGTCGGACGGGCGGCTGCTCGACCTCGGCTGCGGCGAAGCACCCTGGCTGCTGAGGGCGTTGACCGCGCACCCCGCCCTGCGGGCGGTCGGCGTGGACCCGGACCCGGCCGCCCTGCGCACCGCGCTGCACACCGCGCAGCGCCTCGGCGTGGCCCGGCGGATCGGCCTGCACCACCGCGACGCCCGGGAGTTCACCACCGCCGAGCCCTTCGACGCCGTCCTGTGCGTGGGCGCGACCCGGGCCCTCGGCGGCCCCGGCCCGGCCCTCGCCGCGATCGGCCCGCTGCTCGCCCCGGGCGGCGCGGTGCTGCTCGGCGCCCCCTACCGGACCGGTGAACCCTCGCAGCAGGCACGGGAGTCGTTCGGGGCGGAGCTCACCGACCTGGCCGACCTCACCGACCTCGCCGACCTCGCCGACCTGGCCGGAACGGTCGCCGCGGTCCGGGCCGCCGGCTGGCTGCCGGTCGCCGCCCACACCTCCACCCGCGCCGAACTCGACGCCTACGCCTGGGCCCGGACCGGCTCCCTCGCCGACTGGGCCCTCGACCAGCCGCCGGGCCCCGACCGCGAGGCCGCCCTGCGCGCGGCGGACGCCCACCGCGAGCAGTGGCTGGCCGGCCACCGCGACGGCTTCGGCTTCGTGGCGCTGGTGCTGCGGCGGAACCCCGCCTAGGCGGCCTCAGCGGCCGAGCAGGCGGCGGGCGGTCGGCTTGACGAACTCGTAGCGGGACATCTGTTCGAGGTCGCGGAGCCAGGCGGTGCGGCCGGGGGGCCGGTGGAGGAGTTCGCGGTAGATCTCCTCGAAGGCGGTGGAGACGTGGCTGAGGGAGAACCGGCCCACGACCCAGTCGCGGCCCCAACTGCCCAGCTCGGCGCGGCGGGTAGGGCTGTCGGCGAGGGTGCGGATCTGGGCGGCGAGCGCCTTGGCGTCGGCGGGGTGGTCGCCGTGGCCGTACATGCAGCGGGAGGCGTGCGGTTCGACCAGCGGGCCGGGTTCGTGGAGGGCGGTGTAGCCGCCCGCGCCGTGCACGATGACGGGTTTGGCGAAGGCGAGGCCGCGCAGGGCCGAGCCGCCCATGCCGAGGACGAGGTCGGCGGCCTGGTAGGCGGGGCGGGGGTCGGCGCGCTGGCCGGTGAGGACGACCGCCTCGCGGCCGAGTTCCTCGTTGGCGCGGGCGGCCTCGGCGCGCAGGTGCGCCTCGCTGGGGCCGCCGCCGACGACGGCGAGGACGAGGGCCGGGTCGTCGAGGAGGCGGAGGGCGGCGATGGTGCGGGAGACGCCGGCGTCCTTCTCCAGGCCGGAGACCAGGCGGGTGACGATGCAGAGCAGCAGTTGGTCGGGTCCGGCGCCGACCTCCGCCCGGAACTCGGCGCCGGAGACGGCGCCGGGCGCGTCGGCGTCGGTGTCGACGGGGGGTTCGATCAGCCGCAGGTCGCGGTGGCCGAAGGCGCGGCCGTCGGGCAGCAGGGCGCCCAGGCCGAGCACCAGGGGCTGGTGGCGGGGCATGCCGCGGAGCATCCGGATGCCGTAGAAGGTGGTGACGACCGGCAGGCGGCCCTGGCGGCCGGGGCCGAAGTAGGCGTTCCGGGCGGCCCGGACCTCCCAGGCGTGGACGAGTTGGGAGCCGTGCTCGTCGGCGAGCCGGGTGAGGCGGGCCCGGATGACTGCGTGCGGGGTGCCCGGCTCCCCGGCCACCACCAGGTCGAGGCCGTGTTCGGCGGCGAGGTCGGCCAGCGGGGCGGGGCCGTCGACGCCCTGGGCGAAGAGCACCGGCTGGTGGCCGCGGTCGCGCAGGGTGCGGGCGATGTCGACGGCGTTGAGCTGGGCGCCGCCGAGGGCGAGGTTGTTGAGGTGGACCAGCACCCGGACGGATCGCATGCTCAGTCCTCCCACTGGTGCGGCACGAAGACCGGCGCGGCCATCACGACGGCGCGCGGCGGGGTGTCGAGCACCGGGCCGAACACGTCGAACTGGCCGGCCGAGTGCCAGCTCATCAGGGTGCCGCCGTCGGTCTTGCCGATCGAGTAGACGCCCGTCCACAGGGTGTAGCGGCCGCGCGGCAGCGGCAGCCGGGGGATGACGCAGGCGACCCGGTGGTCGCCGCCGGTCAGCCGGATCTCGTGGCTGATCTGGAAGATCGGGCTGGAGGTGCCCTCGCTGACGCCCAGGTGCAGGGTGGCGTCGCCGCGGTAGTCGCCGCCGAGGGTGAGTTCGACGGTGACCGGCTCGTCGGTGTGCAGGGTGGCGGCGTCGCCGTCCTCGCCGCGCACCTCGTACTTGAGCAGTTGCAGCGGCTCGCCGACCAGGGCGCCCGCCTCGGACTGCGCCTCGATGGAGTCGCGGTAGCCGGCCAGCGCGTCCTTGATGCCCGCGTCGACCCGGACGGTGCCCTGCTCCAGCCAGACGCCGCGGCGGCAGATGGACTGCACGGCGGGCAGGTCGTGCGAGACGAAGACGATGGTGGTGCCCTGTTCGGCGACCTCGCGCATCCGGTCCAGGCAGCGCTGCTGGAAGACCGCGTCGCCGACCGCCAGCACCTCGTCGACCAGCAGGACGTGCGGCTCCAGGTAGGCGGCGACCGCGAAGCCCAGGCGCATCTGCATGCCGGAGGAGTAGAACTTGACCTGCCGGTCGATCGCGCCGCCGAGCCGGGCGAACTCGACGATGTCGTCGAAGCGCCCGGCGACCTCGCGGCGCTTGAGGCCGAGCAGCGCGCCGAACAGGTAGATGTTCTCCCGGCCGGTCAGGTCGGGGTGGATGCCGGCCCGGATCTCGATCAGGGCGCCGATCCGGCCGCGCACGTCGATCACGCCCGCGTACGGGTACATCACCCGGGTGAGCATCTTCAGCAGCGTCGACTTGCCGGAGCCGTTGGAGCCGATCAGGCCGACCGACTCGCCGGGCTCGATGTGCAGGTTGACGTCGCGCAGCGCCCAGCGCCAGTCCTCGCCGCGGTCGCCGCGCAGGCGGCGGACGGCCTGGTCGACCCGGTCGCGCAGCAGCATCCGCTGCTGGTCGGCGCGGAACCGCTTCCAGACCTGCTCGGTGCGGATGGTGCCCGCAGGGTAGTCACGCGACATCGGCGATCCCCGTTTCCAGCTTCTTGAAGAGCAGGTAGCCGCCGACCAGGAAGACCAGCGAGCTGACCGCCGCGATCAGGGTCAGCCGGGCGTCGGGCGCCTCGCCGTACAGCAGCGCCCTGCGGTAGCCCTCGATGACCGCGCCGAGCGGGTTGACGCCGACGTAGACCTCCTGCAGGCGCTGCGGGATCTTGGCCAGCGGGTACGCGACGGGGGTGGCGAAGACGCCCATCTGGGTGATGATCGGCAGCAGGTGCCGGACGTCGCGCAGGTAGACCACGGCGACCGAGAGGACCAGCGCGATCCCGTAGGTGAAGGCGAACTGGATCAGCAGCAGCGGCACCACCCAGAGGAAGGTGGCGGCGGGCGCCGTCCAGAACACCAGGAACATCAGGCCCAGCACGCCGACGCCGATCACCATGTCGACGGTGGCGACCAGCATGGTGGCGAGCGGGAACACCTCGCGCGGGCAGTAGACCTTGTTCAGCAGGCTCAGGTTGTTGGCCAGGCTGAGCGCGCCCTGGTTCATCGTGTTGGAGAAGAACTGCCAGACGATCAGGCCGAGGTACGCGAACAGCGTGTACGGGACGTCACCGGTCTCGATCTTGACCGCGCGGTGGAACACCAGCGTGAAGATCGCGCACAGCGCGAGCGGGGTGAGCACCGCCCAGGCGAAGCCGAGCACCGCCTGCTTGTACCGGGCGCGCAGGTCGCGCTCGGCCAGCGCCCGCACCAACTCGCGGGCGGCCCACAGCTCGTGGGCGACCCGGAGGGGGCGGAGCCGGCGTTTGAAGACCAGTTCGGGCGGTGGCCCGACCGGGGCCGCGGCGCCCGGTGGGGCCACCCGGCTCCCGTGCTCGTCGATGAGCTGTGCGCGCTGTCCCCCCACGGACTCCCGCCCTCCCCGGGGGCGGTGCCCTCCCCCGGCGCCTGTGCCGTCTGACTGCCGTCTGCCGGGCAGGTGCCCGGCGTCCGCCCGGCCCTGCCGGTCGCGCGGTGCTCCGCGCGGCTCGGGTCCGGCCGCTCCCCCCGGTCGGGCCGACCCGCGGACCACAATGACACAGAGTGTGCGGGCCGGGGGCGGGTTCGGTGAAGATTGCAGCAGCTCAGGCCGGTTCGGGACGGTTCCGGACCGAACCGCCCTTTCCGGCCAGGGAGTTCGGGCGGGCGGCCGGAGGGCGGGCGGTGGGCGGGCGGTGCGGGCGGTCCGGGAACGGCGGCGGTCAGACGGCGGTCAGACGGCGGTCAGGCGAGGGTCAGGCGGCGGGCCGGTCGGCGACCAGCCGGTCGAGCGCGGAGGGCATCCCCTCGACGCCCCCGGCCTCGGTGGGCGAGGTCCGGCCGGTGCCGTCGACGACCACGGTGGGCAGTTCGGCGATCCGGTTCCGGGCGAACAGCTCCGGGGCGTCCTCGACGGACCGGTCGACCTCGGCGGAGTGGTACGCGGCCCGGAACTTCGCCGCGTCGACGCCCTGGGTGGCGACCCAGTCGGCGGCGGACTGCTCGGTGGTCAGGTCGGCGCCCTGCTCGCGGACCGCGCGGAACACCGCGGCCTGTAGCCGGTCGACCTCGCCGAGCCGGTCCAGCGCGTAGAACAGCCGTGCGTGGGCCCGCTGTTCGGCCTCGTCGGGGCTGCCGGTCCAGACCGCGGGAATCCGGCGCAGCGTGACGTCCGCCTGGTGCTCGGCGGCCCAGCGGGTCAGGGGCTGCTCCAGCAGGGCGGAGTGCGAGCAGTCGTACCAGAAGAACTCGACCGCCTCGTGGGCGCGTTGGGCCTTCGGCGCGGCCGGCAGCGGGGCCGCCGGGTCCAGCGGGCGGGTCACCGGCACCGGCACGTGCTGCTGAGTGGGCCCGGACGGCTGGACGGCGGGGAACTGGTGACCGAGGGTCGGCAGCTGCTGGCCGTGCGGCAGCGCGGGGAGGGCGGACGCGGCCCCGGCGGCGGCCGGGGCGGCCAACAGGCCCCCGGCGACGGCGAGCAGGACAGTGGTTCTGAGCAGCGACTTCACCCGGGCAGCCTGGCAGGCCGGGCGTGCGGCGTTCCAGGTGATCGGGCCCCGGTCGGCGGAATTCGCCGGATCGGAGCAGCGCGCCGGGGCGGTGGTTCGAACGTTCGTCGGGCGTTCGGGGCCCCGTCTGCCGCGACGGCGGTCGGCGGCTGCGGCAGTGCGGTGGTGCGGTGGTGCGGTGGTGCGATGACGGCTCTGGCGGTGACTGCGGTCCCCCGGGCTCGGTGGGCGGGCGCGCCCCCGCTCCGGCGCCCACCTGCGTCGGGGGACGGCGGGTTACTTGCCGTCGTGCTTCCACTGGGCGCGGGCCTCGGCCTCGCCGGCCTTCGGGACGCCGATCCGGATCTGGTCGGAGCCCTCCTCGGCGATCGGGCAGTAGCGGCCGTCCTCGACCTGCACGGTCAGCCCGAGCACCTCGCCGTTGCGGACCAGTTCCAGCACGTCGCCGGTGGTGCAGGTGGCGTTGGCGGCGACCGGCGGCGCGGAGAGCCAGCTGACGGCCTGGTAGACGGGCGTGCCGGGGTGCAGCACGGTGCCGTGGGCCCGGTCGGTGGCGAAGCTGCCGCCGCCCAGCACGCCGCTCCTGAGCTTCGTGAAGGTGCCGGGGACGTGGTCGGTGCGCAGGTCGGGGCCGCCGTAGACGACGCAGTCGTGGCCGCTGGTGTTGGTCAGCTTGAGGACGCCGTTGATCCGCGGGTCGGCGCTCTTGTCGAGCGTCAGCTCGGCCTTGACGTCGCTCTCCTTCTCGGAGTTGCCGCAGAGCGGCACGTCGGCGGCGACCGTGCCGCCGGTGCCCCCGGCGGGGGCGGTGGCCGAGCCGCCGGTGCCGCCGGACGGGGTGGCGGCGGGCGGCGCGGCGGGAGTGCTCGCGGCGGGGGTGCTCGCGGCGGTGGGGGCGGCGGGCGCGGCGGTGCCGCCGTCCTCCGGGTCACAGGCCGTCAGGGCCAGCACGGCACAGGCGGCCAGGGCGGCCAGGGCGGCGGGCTTGCGGACGTTCATCTCGGGCTCCTGCGGTGGGTCTCGGTGGCCGCCGGTCGGCGGCAAGCATCACCACGGCGTCCGGCTGTCGGGCGGTTGCGGGCCCGGACGTCCGGTACGGCGCTGTGACACGCGCCGTCGCACCGGAACCCGGACGCGGCGTCGACCGCCGTCCGGGGACGGCCGGTTCAGCGCGGGCGGGCGACCTCGCGCAGCAGGTGCTGCCAGGCGGTGGTGACGGGGGCCAGGTCGAAGTGGGCCAGGGCGTGGGCGCGGGCGGCCGCGGCGTAGCGGGTGCGGTCGGCGGCCAGCAGGGTGCGCAGGGCGGCGGCGAGCGCGGCGGGGTCGCCGGGCGGGGCGAGCAGGCCGGTCTCGCCGGGGCGGACCACGTCGGAGACCCAGCCCACGTCGGTGGCCACGGCGGGGACGGCGGCCAGCGCGGCCTCGATCAGGACGCCGGGCACGCCCTCGGAGTCGCTGGTGAGCAGCAGCAGGTCGGCGGCCCGGTAGAGCGCGGCCGGGTCGGCGAGCGGGCCGAGCAGGTGGGTGCGCGGGCCGGGGACGAGGGCGGGGCGCAGCGGGCCCTCCCCGGCCAGCGCGAGGTGGACGTCCCCGGGCAGCAGGGCGTGCGCGGCCAGCGCCAGGTCGGGGCGCTTCTCGGGGCTGAGCGCGCCGATCCAGGCGATCAGCGGGGCGTCGGCGGGCAGCCCGAGGGCGGCCCGGGCGGCGGCCCGCTCGGTGCGGTCGGCGGCGGGCGGGAAGCGGTCGGCGGGGCGGGCGTTGGGCAGGGCGCGCAGGCGGCGGGCGGGGAGCCGGAAGCGGGTGCGCAGGAGCTCCACGGCGTGCGGGGAGATCGCGGCGACGGCCGCGGCCCGGTGCAGCAGGGCGCCGACCCGCAGGCGGCGCAGCGGGTCGGCGGTCCAGTGCCGGGGGTCGCCGATGTTGACGTACACGAAGGGGGTGCGGGTGGCGAACAGGCCCAGCGCGCACGCCTGGAGGGTCGAGGAGCCGTGCGCGACCACCACGTCGGCGCGGGCGGCGGCGCGGCGCAGCGCGCGCAGCGTGGCGGGGTGGTGCCGGGAGGGGCCGAGCACGGGGACGGGCGCACCGGCGGCCGCGTCGGGGTGCGGGTGCAGGGCGACCAGGGCGGAGTGCTGGCCGCGGCGCAGCAGTTCCTCGTGCAGGTCGCGGGCGAGGCGCTGGGCGCCGCGGGCCCTGGGGTCGGTGATGACGTGGAGTACCCGCGGCTCGGCCATGGCGTCGAGACTACCGAGCGGGGGGCCGTCGGGCGGGCGGGTGGGGCGATCCGGGGCCCTCGGCCGCTTCCGGGGTTTCCTCCGGTTCGGCGGACGCGGGGTGGTGCGGGCTGGGATGCTGAGCGGCGGTCAGGGGGTGGCCCGGGCGAGGGGGTTGGCGCGGTGCGCGTGGTGTACGTGATCGACAGTGTGAGCCGGGTGGGCGGGGCGGAGCAGGGGCTGGTGGCGATGGCCCCGTTGCTGGTGCGGTCCGGGGTGGAGCTGCACGTGGCGTTCCTGAAGGAGTCGCCGGGCGGGTTCCAGGAGGAGTTGCGGGCGGCGGGCGCCGGGGTGCGGGCGGTGGCGGGGGGTTCGCGGGGGGCGCGGGCGGCGGGGTTGCGGGCGGAGTTCCGCCGGCTGCGGCCGGACCTGGTGCACACCACGCTGTACGAGTCGGACGTGCTGGGCCGGGCGGCGGCGTTCGCGGCGCGGGTGCCGGTGGTGTCGAGCCTGGTGAACTCGGCGTACGGGCCGGAGCACCTGCACGCGCGCGGGTTGAGTCCGTGGAAGGTGCGGGCGGCGCAGGCGGTGGACGCGGTGACGGCGCAGGGGGTGCGGCGCTTCCACGCGTTGACCGAGCACGTCGCGGAGGTGATGGCGGCCCGGCTGCGGGTGTCGCGGCGGCGGATCGACGTGGTGCCGCGCGGGCGGGACCCGCGGCTGCTGGGGCGGGTGACGGTGGAGCGGCGGGCGGAGGTCCGGAAGTCGCTGGGGTTGGCCGAGGGGGTGCCGGTGGTGCTGGCGGCGGCCCGGCAGCAGTACCAGAAGGGCCTGGACGTGCTGGTGTCGGCGTGGCCGCGGGTGCGGGCGGCGCGGCCGGACGCGGTGCTGCTGCTGGCGGGCAGCCGGGGGGCGGAGACGGCGCGGCTGGAGGGGTTGGCGGCGGAGACGGGGGGTGTGCGGTTCCTGGGGCCGCGGGACGACGTGTTCGACCTGATGGCGGCGGTGGAGGTGTGCGCGGTGCCCTCGCGCTGGGAGGGGCTGGGCAGCGCGGCGCTGGAGGCGATGGGCGTGGGCGTGCCGCTGGTGTGCGCGGACGTGCCGGCGCTGCGCGAGACGGTGGGTTCGGAGGGGTGCGCGCTGCTGGTGCCGCCGCAGCGGCCGGACGCGCTGGCCGGGGCGCTGGTGCGGGCGCTGGAGGAGCGCGGGGAGGCGCTGGCGCGGGCGGAGGCGGCCCGGGCGCGCTTCCTGGCGGGGTACACGCTGGAGCGGGTGTCGGCGCGGATGGTGGAGTTCTACGGGCGCGCACTGGCCTGACGGGGGGCGGGCGGTTCGGCCACCGACCGCGGCGGTCCGGCCACCGACCGCGGCGGTCCGGCCACCGACCGCGGCGGTCCGACCGGTGGCGGGACGGGTGGTCAGGCCGGCGGTCGGGTGGTCGGCCGGGCGGCCGGGGGGCGCGTCCGGGCGTTTGATGACTGCACGTCAGTTCGGGTGCGGGCGTCCGGAATCAGTCCCGCACCAGGTGTCAGTATAGCCAAAGTGCTTGCGCCGCAGGTCCGGGGCGGGAAGCATCGGGCGCAGGGGAGGGCCGTGGGGGCGGCCTCGTGCGTTCGACTTTCCCTCCGCCGCAGCCGGGGGCGGGTACGGGGCTCGGCCCGGTGCCGTTCCCGGGGGGATCCGAGGTCCGGGGTGGCCGGACCGGCCGCATCGATGCGCGCCGCCCGGGGGGCGGGTGCGGCCGTGGGCGCGTGTGCACCGTGACGAGGCGAGGGGAACCAACCGGTGGAACCGGCAAATCTGTTCACCGTTCTGCGACGGTACTGGCGGCTGCTGGCCGCCTGCACGGCGGCCTCGCTGGTCGTCGGTTTCCTGCTGACGCCCGCCGGTGACGCCGTGGACAACGGCAAGTGGCAGTGCAAGGTGGCGATCACGCCGGTGGCCGGCGCGGCGGACACCGTGCGCGCCGACCAGGTGCTGTCGTACGCCCAGGGTTCGGCGGTGACCACGGCGGCGGCGCAGAAGCTGCACATCACCGACGTGGCGGCGCTGACGGCGCGCCGGACGGTGGCGGCGGAGTCCACCCAGATGCTGCTGTTCACCACCACCGGCCCCACCCAGCAGACCTGCGCGGACCTGGCGGCGGCGCTGTCGGAGGCGACCATCACCGGCTACGCCCAGGAGTCGCGCCGGAGCGCCGACGAGTCGATCAAGCGGCTGCGCACCCAGGCGGACGCCCAGCAGTCGCAGCTGGACGACCTGCAGAAGTCGTTCAGCAAGGCCAACGCGAGCGATCAGGCCAAGCTGCAGCCGCAGCTGTCGACGGCGACGGCGGCGCTGACCAAGACCCTCGGAGCCATCGCCGACCTGCAGAACTACAGCCAGACCGACGCGATCCAGCAGTGGGGCTCGATCGACGCCAAGGAGCTCGGCGGCAGCCTGCTGACCTCGCCGACCCGCGGGGTGCGGCTGTCCCTGGCGGTGGTGCTGGGCCTGGCGCTGGGCGTGGTGGCGGCGCTGATGCTGTCCCGGATGGACACCCGGCTGCGCACCCGGGACGGCACCGAGGAGGCGTTCAACCTGCCGGTGATCGGCGAGATCCCGCGCCTGTCGCGGCGGCTGCGGCGGCTGCGCGAGCCGCTGGTGACGGCCCGTCCGGAGGACCCGGCGACCGAGGCGTTCCGCTCGCTGCGCTCGACGCTGCTGCTGACCGGCCCGGAGGCGCTCTCCTCCCAGCTCGGCCAGGGCGGCCTGGACCACGACGACCGGCGGGTGCGGCGGGCGGTGGAGCCGGCGCCGGTGGTGCTGGTGATGTCGGGCCGCTCGGGCGACGGGCGGACCACCACGGTGGCGAACCTGGCGGCGGCGCTGGCCGAGACCGGCCGTCAGGTGCTGGTGCTGGACTGCGACTTCCGGCAGCCGGAGCTGAACGCGCGGTTCGGGATGGACGAGGGCCCGGGCATGGCGGAGCTGCTCTCCGGCGAGCAGCTGACCGACCTGGTGGACCTGATCCGCCCGACCCGGGTGCCGAACGTGGCGATGATCGCGGGCGGCCACGCCACCGCGTACCCGGCGGCGCTGGTGCTGCGCGCCGGGGAGGTGCTGGCGCTGGCCCGGCGGCACGCGGACGTGGTGCTGATCGACTCCTCGCCGCTGCTGCACGCCAACGACGCGTACGACCTGGTGCAGCACGCGGACGCGGTGCTGGTCACGGTGATGGCGGGCAACGTCCGCCCGGAGGAGGCCGACCGGGTCTCCGAGCTGCTGGCCCGCACCGGCGTGCCGGTGGCGGGGGTGGCGCTGCTGGGCACCGAGGTCGCCACCGGGCGGCGGAACCGCTCGCTGCGGCTGCCGGGCCGGCTGGGCGGCCGGCCGCCGCTGGGCCCGCTGCCGTCCCGGCCGGAGCTGCCGCGCCCGGCGGCGGCCGGGGCGGCCGGGGCGGCCGGGGCGGCCGGGCGGGCCGAGCCCCGGCCGGAGCCGCGGCGCACCGGGCCCCGGCCGGACGGGCCGCCCCGGGCCGAGCACCAGCGGGCGGCGGACACCCGGCGCGGCGAGCCGGTGTACGGGGCCGGCGAGGGCGGCACCCGGCGGGACGGGGCTGCGAGCTGGGGCCGCCGCCCGGCGGAGCTGCCGCCGGAGGAGCCGGTGGAGACCACCCTGCAGCTGCGGCTGGGCGAGGAGCGGTGAGCGGGCGGCGGACGAAGGTGCTCTGGCTGGCCAAGGGCCTGGGCCGGGGCGGCGCGGAGCAGCTGCTGGTGAACTGCGTGCGCCACGCGGACCGGGAGCGCTACCAGATCGAGGTGGCGTACGTGCTGCCGCACAAGGACGCGCTGGTGCCGGCGCTGGCGGCGGCGGGCGTGCCGGTGCACTGCCTGGGCGGCGCGCCGGGGCGGCGCTGGCCGCTGCGGCTGCGGCGGCTGCTGGCGGAGCGCCGCTACGACCTGGTGCACACCCACATGCCGGTGCCCGCGGTGGCGGCCCGGCTGCTGCGGCCCGCCGGGCCCCGGCCCCGGCCCCGGCTGGTGCACACCGAGCACAACCTGTGGGAGCGCTACCGGCTGCCGACCCGCTGGGCGAACGCGCTCACCTACCGGCGCAACGACGCGGTGATCGCGGTGTCGCACGCGGTGGCGGCGGGCGTCGGGCGGCGGCGGGCGGGCGAGTGGCTGTCGGTGGTGCACCACGGCCCGGACCTGGGCGGCGCGCCGTCCGGGCCGGCGGCGCGGCGGGCGGCCCGGGAGCGGCTCGGGCTGCCGCCGGAGGCGCTGGTGGTCGGCACGGTCGGCAACCTGACCGCGAAGAAGGACCAGGCGACGCTGCTGGCGGCGTTCGCGCTGCTGCGCGGGCGGGAGCCGGACGCCCGGCTGGTGCTGGTCGGCTCGGGGCCGCTGGAGGCGGAGTTGAGGGCCCGGGCGGGCGACGGCGTGCTGTTCGCGGGGACGCGCGCGGACGTGCCGGAGCTGCTGCCGGGCTGGGACGTGTTCTGCCTGAGCTCGCGTCAGGAGGGCCTGCCGGTGGCGCTGATGGAGGCGATGGCCTCGGGGCTGCCGTCGGTGGTGACCGGGGTCGGCGGCGTGCCGGAGATCCTGGACGACGGCGTGGAGGGCCGGCTGGTGCCGCCGGGCGACCCGGCGGCGCTGGCCGCCGCGCTGGGCGAGCTGACCGGTCCGGGTGCGCGGGAGCGGATGGGCGCGGCGGCCCGCAGGCGCGCGGAGTCCTTCGACGTGGCGGGCGCGCAGCGGGCGGTCGAGCGGGTGTACGCCCGGGTCCTGGCGAACTGAACCGACGGGTGGGGCGGAGCACGACGTGGGTGGTGGACTGACGTACCGCCGGCTGGAGCCGGGGGACGTGCCGGCGGTGCTGGAGCTGTTGACGGCTTCGCTGGCGGGCGGCCCGACCGGGCGGCGCAGCGCGGAGTTCTTCGACTGGAAGCACCGGGACGGCCCGTTCGGGGCGAGCCCGGGCCTGGTCGCGGTCGCGGAGGACGGGCGGATCGCGGGGGTGCGGCTGTTCCTGCGCTGGGAGTGGCGCGGCGGCGACGGGCGGACGGTGCGGGCGGTGCGCCCGGTGGACACCGCGACCCACCCGGACTTCCGGGGGCGCGGGATCTTCCGCCGGCTGACCACCGAGCTGCTGGCGGAGGTCTCCGGCGAGGCCGAGCTGGTGTTCAACACGCCGAACGGCGACAGCCTGCCGGGCTACCTGCGGATGGGCTGGCGGGAGCTGGGCCGGGTGCCGGTGGCGCTGCGGGTGGCCCGGCCGGTGTCGTTCGCCCGGGGCGCCCGGTCGGCGCTGGCCCGCCGCCCCGGCCCGGCGGGGCCGCCGCGCTGCGAACTGCCGTCCGCCGCCGGGTGGCTGGCGGCCCCGGACGCCCGGCTGGCGGAGCTGCTGGCCGAGCGGGCCCGGGCGGACGCGGCCGATCCGCGGCTGCACACCGTCCGCACCGCCGGCTACCTGGCCTGGCGGTACGGGGCGGCGCCGGGCCTGGACTACCGGGTGGCGACCGTGGAGCGGGGCGGCGAGCTGGTCGGGGTGGCGTTCGGGCGGCCCCGGCGGCGCGGCCCGCTGGCCGAGTTCACGCTGTCCGAGCTGATCGTCCGCCCGGGCGACCGGGACGCCGCCGGGCGGCTGCTGCGCGCGGCGGCCGGCGCGGGCTGCGACCACGCGGCGACGCACCTGTCCCCCGGCACCGAGGCCGCCGCGGCCGGGCTGCGGGCGGGCTGCGTGCGGGCGCCGCGCACCGGCATGGTGCTGGCCGCCCGCACCCCGACCGGCCCGCTGCCGGCCGAACGCACGCTGGCCGACTGGCGGTTCAGCCTCGGCGACCTGGAGGTCTTCTGATGGCGGCCCCGTCCGCCGCCGCCCCCGCCCACCGGCGTGCGCGCCGCCGCCCCCGCCCGCCGGCCCGGCTGGGCGCGGTGCTGCGGCGCGGCCGGCCGGCGGCGCTGGCCTGGGCGGTGGTGCTCGGCTACGTCACGGTCTTCGTGCTGGCGATGGTGCACACCACGTACGACACCTGGGGGGCGCTGCTGGTGGCGCCCGCGCTGATGGCGGTCGGCACGCCGGTGCTGGCCCGGGTGGCGGCGGGCAACCCGGAGCGCGGGGTGTTCAAGCTGCTGATGGTGGCGATGGCGGCGAAGCTGGCCTGCGCCTTCCCGCGCTACCTGATGGCGTTCGTGCTGTACGGCGGCGCGGCGGACGCGAAGATGTACGACCAGAAGGGCTCCGAGCTGGCCCGGTACCTGACCACCGCCGACCTCTCCGCCGGGCTGCACTACGACCTGGGGATGAAGGTCGCGGGCACCGGCTTCGTGATCATCGTGACCGGCGTGGTCTACGCGGTCACCGGGCCGACCCTGGTCGGCGGCTTCCTGGTGTTCTCCTGGATCGGCTTCTGGGGGCTGCTGTTCTTCTGGCGGGCGCTGCAGATCGCCTTCCCGGAGGCCGACTCCCGGCGCTACGCGAAGCTGGTGTTCTTCCTGCCCTCGCTGCTGTTCTGGCCGTCCAGCATCGGCAAGGACGCCTGGATGATGTTCTGCCTGGGCCTGACCACGTACGGGGTGGCCCGGCTGCTGGACCGGCGGTTCGGGGCGTTCGCCTGCATCGCGCTGGGCTCGCTGGGCACCGCGATGGTGCGCCCGCACGTGACGGTGCTGGCGGGGGCCGGCCTGAGCGTGGCGTACCTGCTGCGCAAGCGGCCGCGGCAGGTGTCGGCGCTGGGGCCGCTGCGCACGGTGCTGACGGCGGCGGTGCTGGCGGTGGGCGTGATGCTGATGCTCCAGCAGGTGTCGACCTTCTTCGGCACCAACGGCACCGGCGGGGACGCCGTCAACCAGGTGCTGTCGGAGACCTCGCGGCGCACCTCGCAGGGCGACTCGGTGATCAACGCGGCGACCGCGGACGAGCCGGCGCCCGCGTTCAGCCTCAACCCGCTCAAGCTGCCGATGTCGGTGGTCAGCGTGCTGTTCCGGCCGTTCCCGTTCGAGGCGTCGAACGTGCAGAACCTGATCCAGTCGGTGGAGTGCTTCGCGCTGCTGGTGATGTTCATCCGGGCCTGGCCGCAACTGGCCCGCATCCCGCGGCTGTTCGTCCAGCGCTCCTACGTGGCCTTCACCGTGGTGTACGCGCTGCTGTTCTGCTGGGCGTTCTCGACCATCAACAACATGGGCATCCTGTCCCGCGAGCGGGTGCAGGTGCTGCCGCTGGTCCTGGTGCTGCTGGCGATCCCCCGGCCGGCCGCCGCCGGGCCGGTGCGCCGCCGCCGGCCGCCGCTCTGGCGCGCCCAGCCCGGCCAGTGGGGCGCCGCCCGCCCGGGCCCCGAACCCCCGGCCGCCGTCGGCGCGCCGGATCCGTCCCGAACCCAGGGGGGCTCGACCTCATGACGACCGACCAGAACCGCCCCGCCGCCCTCGGCGGCGCGCCCGCCTTCCCCGACGGCCTGCCGCTGACCCGGGTCCGGGTGCCCGACCGGGAGGCGCTGCTCGGGCGGCTCGCCGGGGTGCTCGACTCCGGGATGCTCACCAACGGCCCGCTGGTGCGCGAACTGGAGGAGCGGGCGGCCGAGTTGATGCAGGTGCCGCACGTGGTGGCGGTCTCCAACTGCACGGCCGGCCTGATGCTGGTGCTCCAGGCCGCGGGGGTGGACGGGCGGCGGCCGGTGCTGATGCCGGGCTTCACCTTCTCGGCGACCGCGCACGCCGCGCACTGGGCCGGCGGCACCCCGCTGTTCGCCGAGGCCCGGGAGGAGGACATCACCCTGGACCCGGCCGACGCCGAGGCCCGGCTGAAGGCCGCCGACGCGCCCGCCGCGCTGATGGCCACCCACGTGTACGGAACGCCGTGCCAGACCGAGGAGTTGCAGCGGGTCGCCGACGCGGCCGGGCTGCCGCTGGTGTACGACGCCGCGCACGGCCTGGGCTCGAAGCGGCGCGGCGTGCCGGTGGGCGGCTTCGGCCTGGCCGAGGTGTTCTCGATGAGCCCGACCAAGGTCGCGGTGGCCGGCGAGGGCGGCCTGGTCGCCACCCGGGACGCCGCGCTCGCCCGGACCCTGCGCACCGCCCGCGACTACGGCAACCCCGGCGACTACGACACCCTGTTCCCCGGCCTGAACGCCCGGATGAGCGAGCTGCACGCCGCGGTGGGCCTGACCTGGCTGGCGGGCCTGCCCGAGCGGGTCGCCCACCGGGGCGCGCTGGTCGCCGAGTTCGCCCGCGCCACCGCGGGGCTGCCGGGCCTGCGGCTGGCCCTGCCGGAGGAGGGCGACACCTCCACCTTCAAGGACCTCACGCTGATCCTGGACCCGGACGCCTTCGGCCTCGACAACCGCCAACTCGCCGACGCGCTGCGGGCCGAGGGCATCGACACCCGCCGCTACTTCTTCCCGCCGGTGCACCGGCAGCGCGCGTACGCCCACCTCGGCCAGGCGGACGGCCTGCCCCGCACCGACCGGCTGGCCGCCTCGGTGCTGACCGTCCCGCTGTGGTCGCACATGGACGCCGCGACGGTCCGCCGGGTCGCCGACGCGGTGGTGCGCGTCCAGCCCTTCGCGGCCGAGCTGGCGGCGGGCGCGGCGCGCGGCTGAGCCGGTCCGGGCGCGCGGCCGAGGCGGTCCGCCGGGCCCGACCGCCGGGCCCGTCCGATCGACTCTCGCAAGGCGGTTCGGGCATTGGTCGGATCAGGTGAACTCGGTTGGACCGGGGGGAGGTTGACGCGCCAGGATGGCCGCCATGTTCAAGGGATTCCGCAGCTTCCTGCTGCGCGGCAACGTGGTCGACCTCGCGGTCGGCATCGTCATCGGCGCCGCCTTCACCGCCGTCGTCACCGGTTTCGTCGCAGCCTTCCTGACCCCGCTGATCGGCATCGCCTCCGGCGCGGTCGGCGACTTCAGCAAGGAGACGTTCGACGTCGCCGGCGTCACCTTCCCGTACGGCGCGTTCCTCCAGGCGCTGATCAGCTTCGTGCTGGTCGCCGCGGTGATCTACTTCGCCGTGGTGGTGCCCGTCGGCAGGCTGCAGAACCGTTTCAACCCGGTCAAGGACACCCCGGTGGCCAAGGCCGACTGCCCCGAGTGCCTCAGCACCGTCCCGGCCGCCGCGACCCGGTGCGCCCACTGCACCACCGAACTGGCCGGCCGCCCGGGCTTCCCCGCCCAGGCCGTCGCGAGCGCCACCGCCCGCTGAGCGCCCTTTCCGCACGACCCCCGGCCCGGACGGCTCCCGCCGTCCGGGCCGGACCGCTTCCCGACGGCGGTCCGGGCCCCCGTGCCTCACCGCGCCTTAACGGAACCTTGGCGCAGCCTTTCGGCTGACCGGATCGGTGGCTTTTGTCCACCCCCGGACGGGCCCGGATGAGCGCGGGGTGCACGGCCGGTGGACCCCGGATGACCGAAACCGGACGCCCATTCGCCCGACTCTGTACGGCATTGCCCGATTCGGGCGAGCGAAGAGTCTGTAAACAGTTGAACTCCAGGCCGTTCCGCTCTCCTCAGCAGGCACGTTGTGGGCTTACGGTATGCCCCATGACCTCGCCCCGCTCCTACGACGGAGTCGGCTACCCCCCTCCGTCCTTCTCCTCCGGCACGCCCATCTACGACAGCCTGGTCGCAGAGCGCGGCATCCCGCAGATCGCACCCATCAACGTGCCCCCGGCCCTCCCGGCCGCGTCCTGGTCCTCCGCCTACGGCAGCGGTTTCGGCACCGGTCCCGACTCCTCCCAGTCGAACCTGCCCGCCCTGCCCCCGGCCCGTCTCGCCCTCGGCCCCGGCCCGAGCAGCACCCCGGCCCCGGCGCCGTACATCCCGGCCCAGCCCGGCTACGCCCACGCCCCGCAGCCCCCGCAGCCCGGCTACGCGAGCGCCCCGCAGGGCTTCGGCCAGCGCCCGGCCGCCCCGGCCTACCCGCAGCCCGGGCAGGGCTACCCGGCCCCGCAGGCCCCCGGCGGCTTCGCCGCGGCCCCGCAGAGCTTCACGCCGACCTTCAACTCCCAGCAGTTCGGCGCCCAGCCCGCCCCGCAGCAGCAGTCGTTCGGCGACCAGTCCTTCGGCGGCAACACCCTGCGCCCGGCGGCCGCCCCGCAGCAGTACCCGCAGTACCGGCAGTACCCGCAGGCAGGCTGAGAACCCCTCCGGGGGGCGAGGTCACCACGCAACGGAGCGTTTTCTCCCCCACCCGTCCGCCCGCGCACCCCACCGGGGCGGACCCGCACCGCCACGGTTCCCCGTGCCCCGCCAGGGGCCCGGGGAACCGTCGTACCCGCCTGCCGCGGCCCCCGCCCGCCTGGCAGGATGGGCGCCATGCCCCGTCTCGCCGCCCTGCACCTGTACCCCGTCAAGTCGATGTACCGGCTCAGCCCGCCGTCCGCCGCGGTGCAGCCCTGGGGCCTGGCCGGGGACCGCCGCTGGATGCTGGTCGACGCCGACGGCACCGCCCTCACCCAGCGCGACGAGCCCGCGATCGGGCAGTTCCGCCCCGCCCCGTCCGCCGACGGCGCGTCGCTCACCCTGACCGGCCCGGACGGCGACGTCCACACCCTGCCCGCGCCCAGCCTCGCCGCCGGCGCCCCCGAGGCCGACGTCAGCGTCTTCGGCACCCGCTTCTCCGCCGCCGAGGCCGGCAAGGACACCTCCGCCTGGCTGGCCGAACGGCTGCCCGCCAAGCTCGGCGAGGTCCGGCTGGTCCACCTGGACCGCCCGGCCACCAGCCGCCCGATCAACCCGGAGTACGCCGACCCGGACGAGACCGTCTCGATGGCCGACGGCTTCCCGCTGCTGCTCACCACCACCGCCTCGCTCGACGAGCTGAACGCCCGGATCGCCGCCGACCACCCCGACGACCCGCGCAAGGGCGCGGCGCTGCCGATGGAGCGCTTCCGCCCCAACCTGGTGGTGTCCGGCACCGCGCCGTGGGCCGAGGACGGCTGGCGGCGGATCCGGGTCGGCGGGCTGGAGTTCCGGGTGGCGAAGCCGTGCGGGCGCTGCGTGGTGACCACCACCGACCAGGAGACCGGCGAGCGGCGCGGCCCCGAGCCGCTGCGGGCGCTGGGCCGCCACCACCGCTTCGGCCAGAAGCTGGTGTTCGGCCAGAACCTGGTCCCGGTCCGCCCCGCCGCGCCCGCCGAGGTGCTGGGGACGCTGGCGGTCGGCGACCGGGTGGAGGTGCTGGAGGAGGCCCCGGCGCCGCTGCCGGACCGCCGCTGACCGCCGCTGACCGGCGCCGACGCGCCGCCGCGGGGCCGCCCGCCCGCGCCGTCAGCCCCGTGCACCCGGAACCACCCCCGGCCTCGGTCGTTGAACCGGGCGCCGGACCCGGACGGCGGTCCGCCGGGAACGCCCCGCGCGCTACGGTGGGGTGATCGCGCAGCGTCCCGACGCAACCGACGCGACCGACGAAGGCGGGGATGACAGATCGTCATGGGTGAGCTCAGGGTCCGGGTCACGCAGGACAGCGCCTCGCGTTGGCGCCGGCGCAGCGGGGAGTACGCCACCCTCCGCGAGGCCCTGGAGGCCGCCGAGCCCGGCGACACCCTGACGCTCCGCGCCGGGACGTTCCGCGAGGCGGTGCTGGTCGACCGGGCGGTGACGCTGGTGACCGAGGACGGGCCGGGCAGCGTGCGGATCTCCCCGCCGGAGAGCGCGGTGCGCGGCGGCACCGCGCTGACCGTGACGGCCGCGGCCACCGTCCGCGGCCTGGTGGTGGAGGGCTCCGACCGCTCCGCCCCGGCGGTGCTGCTGGCGGGCGCGGACGGCGCGGTGCTGGCCGAGTGCCGGGTGGAGGCCGCCGCCGCGGTGGGCGTGGAGCTGGACGACGGCACCGACGCCCGGCTGGTGGACTGCGTGGTGGAGAACCCGACCGGCCTCGGGGTGCGGCTGCGCGCCCGGTCCCGGGCCGAACTGCTGGACTGCGAGGTCACCGCGGCCGGGCAGAGCGGCCTGGCGGTGCTGGCCGGCTCCCGGCTGCGCGCCGAGCGGGTCAAGGTCCGGCGGGCCGGCGGGGCGGGCGTCCTGCTGGCCGACCCGGGGACGCTGGCGGAGCTGATCGGCTGCGAGATCGCGGAGGTGCGCGGCTCGGGCGTGCAGGCCGAGGCGCAGGCGGTGGGGCGGCTGACCGACTGCACGGTGCACCGGGTCTCCGGCAACGGCCTGAGCCTGGACACCGGCGCCGAGCTGGAACTCTCCTCCTGCCGGGTGCACGAGGTGCCGGAGAATGCGGCGGACCTGCGCGGCGGCGCGAAGCTGACGCTGCGCCAGGTCACCGTGCACGGCTTCGGCCGGGGCGCGCTCTCGGTCTGGGACGACGGCACCAGGGTGGTCGCCGAGGGCTGCCGCTTCCACTCCGCGCAGGGCGACTACCCGGCGCTGTGGGTGAGCGACGGCGCGGCCGTGGAGCTCGCCGACTGCGCCCTGGACGACCTCCCGGACGCCCTGTTCGTGCTCGACCAGGGCTCGTCCGCGACCGCCCGGGACTGCTCGTTCAGCGGGATCCGCTCCTCCGCCGTCTCGGTCAGCGGCGGTGCCAGCGCGAACCTGTCGGGCTGCCGGATCCAGGGCGCGGGCACCGGCCTGTGGTTCCGCGACCACGGCTCCGGCGGCCTGCTGACCGACTGCGAGATCTCGGACGTCGCGACCGGCGTGATCGTCACCAAGGGCGCCGACCCGGTGCTGCGCGAGTGCACCGTGCGCGGCGCGAGCGAGGCCGGGGTGTACGTGTCGGCGCAGGGCCGGGGCGAGTTCGACACCGTACGGGTCTCGCAGGGCGGCTTCGGCTTCCACGTGATCGACGGCTGCCGGACCCGGCTGATCCGCTGCCGGGCCGAGCGCAACGCCCGGGCCGGGTTCGAGTTCTCCGAGCCGGGGCCGGTCGCCGAGGGCTGCACCTCGGACGACGCGGCGCCGCTCGGGTCCCCGGCCCCGGCCGCCCTGCCCGCCGGACCCGGCCTGCCCGCCCTGCCCGTCGGGGCGGTGCCCGGACCGGCCGCCCCGCCGCTGGCCACCCTGGTGCAGACCTCCGCCACCGCCGCCGCCACCGCCGTGATCGGGCCGATCCCGGACTGCCGCCCGGCGGACGTGGCGCTGGCCGAACTCGACGCCCTGGTCGGCCTCGCCACGGTCAAGCAGGAGGTGCGCACCCTGATCGACCTGATCTCGGTCGGCCGGGCCCGCCAGCGGGCCGGGCTCAAGGCCCCCTCGCCGCGCCGCCACCTGGTCTTCACCGGCTCCCCCGGCACCGGCAAGACCACCGTCGCCCGGCTCTACGGCGAGATCCTGGCCTCCCTCGGGGTCCTGCAGCGCGGCCACCTGGTCGAGGTCGCCCGGCTCGACCTGGTCGGCGAGCACATCGGCTCCACCGCGATCCGCACCGCCGCCGCCTTCGACAGGGCCCGCGGCGGCGTCCTGTTCATCGACGAGGCGTACGCGCTGGCCCCGGAGGACGGCGGCCGGGACTTCGGCCGGGAGGCGATCGACACCCTGGTCAAGCTGATGGAGGACCACCGCGACGCGGTCGTGGTGATCGTGGCCGGGTACACCGCGGAGATGGAGCGCTTCCTGTCCGCCAACCCCGGCCTCTCCTCGCGCTTCTCCCGCACCGTCACCTTCCCCGACTACACCGCCGACGAGCTCCTCGACATCGCCCGCGCCCAGGCCGCCGAGCACGAGTACCGGCTCGCCGACGCCACCGAGACCGCCCTGCTCCGCCACTTCACCGCCATCGACCGCAGCACCGGCTTCGGCAACGGCCGCACCGCCCGCCAGGTCTTCGAGACCATGGTCGAACGCCACGCCTCCCGGGTCGCCCACCTCCCCTCCCCCACCACCGAGGACCTCCAGCTCCTGGTCCCGGCCGACCTGCCGGGCTGACCGCCGCCGTCCCGCCCCGCTCTTCCGCTCCTCCCATGTCCGATCGCCGGCCGGCTCGTTGAGCCCGGCGTGGGAAAGCGACCGCCGTGGCTGGTGCCGGACGAGCTGTGGGACGAGGTGGAGCCGCTGCTGCCGGTGCGGCGGCGGACGGGGGCGGGACGGCCGTCGCTGGGCGACCGGGGGTGCCTCCAGGGCATCCTGTTCGTGCTGCACACCGGCATCCAGTGGGAGTGGCTGCCGCAGGAGCTGGGCTTCGGCTCCGGGATGACCTGCTGGCGCCGCCTGCGCGAGTGGCAGGACACCGGCGTCTGGGACCGCCTCCAGGGCGTGCTGCTGAGCGAGTTGGACCGCGCCGGCGACCTGGACTGGTCCCGCGTCGGCCGCTGAGCGCGGGGCCCCGGCGGCGGCCCGCGCCCCGCGCCCCGGTGAACGGTCGCGGGCGGGGGCTGGCACACTGGCCGGCGGGGGTGGTCCCGGGTGCGGATCGGTGTGCTGGGCCCGTTGGAGGTCCGGGGGTCGGAGGTCGCGGGGGCGCGGCTGCGGGGGCTGCTGGTGCGGCTGGTGGTGGACGCGGGCCGGGCCGTGCCGTCCGAACGGCTGGTGGAGGACCTCTGGGGCGGTGCGCCGCCCGCCGCGCCGGGCAACGCGTTGCAGACGCTGGTGTCGCGGCTGCGGGCCCTGGGCGGGCGGGACGTGGTGGTGGCGGTGGCGGGCGGCTACCGGCTGGGCGCGGGGCCGGGCGAGGTCGACGCGGTGGAGTTCGAGCGGCTGCTGGGGGTGGCCCGCGCGCTGGCCGCCCCGGCGGAGCGGCTGGTGGTGCTGCGGCGGGCGCTGGGGCTGTGGCGCGGTCCGGCGCTGGCGGAGTTCGCCGGTGCGGAGTTCGCGGACGGCGCGGCGCGGCGCTGGGAGGAGCTGCGGCTGGCGGCCGTCGAGGACCGGGTGGAGGCCGAGTTGGCGCTCGGCCTGCACCGGGGCCTGGTGGCCGAGTTGGAGGGGCTGGCCGCCGCGCACCCGCTCCGGGAGCGGCTGCACGGCCTGCTGATGCGCGCCCTGGCGGCCTCCGGTCGGCGGGCGGCCGCGCTGGAGCGGTACGAGCGGACCAGGCGCGCGCTGGCCGAGCAGCTCGGCGTGGACCCGTCCGCCGACCTGGCCGCGCTCCACCTCGCGCTGCTGCGCGGCGAGCCCGTCTCCGCGCCCGCGCCCGCCGCCGGGCCGGGGCCGCGCCGCTCCAACCTGCCGCTGGCGCTGACCAGTTTCGTCGGCCGCGAGCAGGAACGGGCGGCGGTGCGCGAACTGCTCGGCGCGGCAAGGCTGGTGACGCTGACCGGGCCCGGCGGAGCGGGCAAGACCCGGCTGGCGGTGGAGGTCGCGGCGGAGCTGGCGGACCGGTACCCGGACGGGGTGTGGCTGGTGCCGCTGGCGCCGGTGGGTTCGTCCGCCGAGGTGGCGCAGGCCGCGCTGCTGGCGGTCGGCGTCCCGGACGTGCTGCGGGTGGGCGAGCCGCTGGGCGTGCTGCCGCCGCCGGTCGAGCGCCTGGCGGCGGCCCTGGAGCACCGCCGGCTGCTGCTGGTGCTGGACAACTGCGAGCACCTGCTGGACGGGGCGGCCGAGTTGGCGGCCGGGCTGCTGTCCCGGGCCCCGCACGTCCGGGTGCTGGCCACCAGCCGGGAGCCGCTCGGGCTGACCGGCGAGTCGCTGTGCCCGGTGCCCTCGCTGCCGCTGCCACCGCTCACCCCGGAGGCCGCGGACGGCCCGGACGCGGTGCTCGGCTCCCCCGCCGTGCGGCTGTTCGCGGACCGGGCGGCCGCGGTCCGGCCGGGCTTCCGGGTCGACGCGGACTGCGCGCCGCTGGTGGTGGACATCTGCCGGGCGCTGGACGGCATCCCGCTGGCGATCGAGCTGGCGGCGGCCCGGACCAGGTCGCTGACGCTGCGGCAGGTCGCGGACCGGCTCGACGACCGCTTCCGGCTGCTGGCCGGCGGCGACCGGGCGGCGCTGCCCCGGCACCGGACGCTGCGGGCGGTGGTCGACTGGAGCTGGGAGCTGCTGGAGGACGCCGAACGCGCGGTGCTGGCGGGGCTGTCGGTGTTCGCGGGCGGGGCGACGCCGGAGCACGCCGAGCGGGTCTGCGGGCCGCTGGCGCCGGGGGCCGACGTGGTCGGGGTGATCGCCGCGCTGATCGACAAGTCGCTGGTGCGGGCGGTGGGGGACGGCGCGGGCGGCGAGGTCCGCTACCAGCTGCTGGAGACCGTCCGGGCGTACGCCGCCGAGAAGTCGGCGGAGTCCGGCGCGGCGGCCCGCACGGCGGACGCGCACGCCGCCTGCTTCCTGGCGCTGGCAGAGCGGGCCGAACCGGAGCTGCGCGGCCCGGGGCAGGTGCGCTGGTCGGCGCGGCTGGACGCGGAGCGGGACAACCTGCACGCCGCGCTCGGCCACCTGGTCGCGGCCGGCGACGCGGCGGGCGCGCTGCGGCTGGCGGGCGCGCTGGTCTGGTTCTGGATCACCGGCGACCGCGCGGGCGAGGCCGGCGGCTGGGCGCTCGCCGTCCGCGAACTGGTCGGCGGGCGGGTCCCGCCGGGCCTGGCCGACGCCCACGCGCTGTGCACCACCGTCGCCGTCCTGGTGGGCACCGTGGGCGGCCCGGAGGAGCCCGGTCCGGCGGCGGTCCGGCAGGCCGTGGCGACGGTCCTGGCGACCGTCCCGGACCGGCCGGCCCACCCGGTGCTGCACCTGCTCCGGCCCGGCTGCGCGCTGCTGCTGGACGACCGGCCGGCCGGCCTGCGCGGCCTGCGCGAACTGCTCGGCCACGCCGACCCGTGGGTCCGGGCGGCGGCCCACCTGGGGCTCGGCCACCTCGCCCTGGACGAGGGCCGGTTGGAGCCGGCCGCCGAACACCTCGATTGCGGCAGCCGGGCGTTCGAGCGGATCGGCGACCGGTGGGGCCGCAACGCGGCGATCGGCGGCCTGCTCGAACTGGCCCTGATCCGCGGCGACGGCCCGGCGGCCGTCCGGCTCGGCGAGGAGGCGTACCGGACGGGCGCGGCGGCCGGAGCGGACCACTGCGCCCCGGTGCTGGTCCAGTTGGGCCGGGCCCGGGCCGAGGCGGGCGACCCGGTGCGCGGGCGGCAGGACCTCGAACGGGCCGTCGGCATCGCCGAACGCCTCGGCGAGCACGCGAACGCCGCCGCCGGACTGCTCGCCCTCAGCGACCTCGCCCGCCGCTCCGGCGACCCGGCCGCGGCCCGCGCACCGCTGCTGCACGCCCTGGAGTCGCTCGACGCCCGGACCGGCCGCGCCGAACTGCGCCGGGCGGCGGCCCTGGTGCACAGCCGGCTCGGCTGCCTCGCCGAACAGCAGCACGACCTGGCCGAGGCCGCCCGCCGGCACGCCGAAGCCCTGGCCGCCCTCGGCCAGGACCCGCACCGCCGCACCCGGGCCGTCCTCGCCGAGGGCCTGGCCGCACTCGCCGCCGCCCGCGGCGAACACCGGCACGCCGCCGCGCTCCTGGGCGCCGCCCACACCCTGCACGGCTACCGCCCCACCCGCAGCCCCGACGCCACCCGGGCCACCGAAGCCGCCACCCGCGCCCTCGGCCCCACCGCCTTCGCCGCCGCGTACGCCCACGGCCGCCACCAGCCCCCGGAGCTGCGCGGCTAGGCCCCGCTCCCGGCCGGGCACGCGCTCCGGAGGGACGGCGCACTCGCGTCGCAGGGCTCCCGCCCCCCGGCGCGCGGTCTACACCGCGGCGGGCGCCGTCTCGTCGGCGGTGGTGTCCGGCAGCGGTGCCGCGGTCCGGCCGGGGAGGAACAGCGCGGCGAGGACCGCGGCCAGCAGGGCGACCGCGCCGCAGGCGGTCAGGACCCCGCTCATGCCGTGGACGAAGGCGCCGTGCGCGGAGGCCGACAGGGCGGGGTCGTGCAGGCGTGCGGCGACCGCGTCGGCGCCCGCGACCGAGTCCCGGGCGGTGGCGGCGGCGGGTCCCGGCAGGGCGTCCACGTCGATCCGGGCCAGGTAGCCGGCGCTCAGCAGGCTGCCGAGGCCCGCGACTCCGAGTACGCCGCCGACCTGCTGGAGCGTCTCCAGCAGGCTGGTGCCGACGCCGGTCCTCGCCTCCGGGAGGGAGGCCATCACGATGCTGGTGGACGGCACGACGACCAGGCCGAAGCCGACGCCGACCACCGCCAGCCAGAGCGCGGTGGACCCGTACCCGCTGTCCGGCCCGGCGCCCGCGCCGAGGAACACGCCCACCGCCAGCGCCACCAGCCCGGCCGGGGCGACCACCCGGGCGCCGATCCGCGGCACCAGTCCCTCGCTCAGCGCGGCGGACACCATCAGCCCGCCGATCAGCGGCAGCACCCGCAGGCCGGTGCCGAACGCGTCGTACCCCTGGACGGTCTCCAGGTACTGCGGCACCACGAACAGGATGCCCATCACCGTGAAGTTGCCGAACACGGCCGTCAGCGTGCCCCAGGAGAACCGGCGGTCGGCGAACAGCGCCGGGTCGACCAGCGGTTCGGCGGCCCGGCGCTGCTGCCGCACGAACAGCGCCAGCAGCACCGCCGCCGCGCCCAGCGCGCCCAGCACCGACGGGTCGGTCCAGCCGTCGGTCGGGACCAGGATCGTCCCGTAGACCAGCGCGGTGAGGCCGACCGTGCCCAGTACGGTGCCGAGCCCGTCGAACGGCGCCGTGCGGGTCCGGTCCCGCGGGCCGTCGCCGGGCAGCAGCAGGGTGCCCGCCAGCAGCGCGACCGCCACCACCGGGACGTTGAACAGGAACACCGAGCCCCACCAGAAGTGGTCGAGCAGCCAGCCGCCGATCACCGGCCCGGCGGGCATGCCCAGCGCGGCGGCGGCCGTCCAGACCGCGATGGCCCGGGGGACCTCCTCCTTGGGGAAGATCCGCGACAGCAGCGCCATCGAGATCGGCATGATCATCGCCGCGCCGAGGCCCATCGCCGTCCGCACCGCGATCACCCCGCCGGCGGACCCGGTGAAGGCCCCCGCCAGCGAGGCCGCGCCGAACAGGCCGACGCCCGCGGTCAGCACCCGCTTGTGCCCGAGCCGGTCCCCGATCCGTCCGACCGGCAGCATCGCCACGCTGAACGTCAGCAGGTAGCCGCCGCCGATCCAGAGCAGCTCCGTGCTGTCCGCCCCCAGGTCCCGGGCCAGCGTCGGCAGCGCCACGTTGACGATCGTCCCGTCCAGCCCGATCACCAGCACGGTCACCACCAACGCCCCCAGCGCCCACCACCGCCGGGCCGAACCAACCGCTTCCACCATCACGCCCTCCAGGACATCCGTGCCGATTCCCCCACCCTCCCGGGGACCCTTGGCACGGCGCTGGCACGCCGCTGGCACGCGGGCCGTACCCCGCCGGACGCCCGGAGCCGGGGCGGCGGGCCGCCGGGTGTTACCCCACATGTCTGCTACGTTGCCATCTACCGGAATCCGTTGATTCGGATATCGCATACGTGGTGTCGTCTCCCCATGCCCTCACGGAACCCCTCCGGCCGGTCGACCACCGGCCCGTCCCGCCGCGCCCTCCTCGCCGGTGCCGTGGCGACCGCGCTGGCCGGCCTGGCCACCGCTCCCGGTGCCACCGCCGCCCCGGCCGCCGCCACCGCACCGACCGCCACCGCACCGACCGCGGGCGGCCGGCGGCCGAACATCCTGCTGATCGTGCTCGACGACCTCGGGTGGAACGAACTCGGCTGCTACGGCCAGCGGGTGATCAGGACGCCGGTGGTCGACCGCCTCGCCGCCGAGGGGGTGCGGTTCACCCAGGCGTACGCGAACCCCTCCTGCGCGCCGACCCGGGCCTCGCTGCTGACCGGCCGGCACACCGGCCACTCGCGGGTGAAGTCCAACGCGGACGCCGCCCGGGGGCTGGCCGCCGAGGACGTGACCGTGGGCGAGGTGCTGCACGCGGCCGGCTACGCCACCGGCCTGGTCGGCAAGTGGGGCCTCGGGCCCGACACCGGGGACAGCCCCAGCCACCCCAACCGGCAGGGCTTCGACCACTTCTTCGGCTACATCGACCAGGTGCACGCCCAGGACTACTGGCCGACCTACCTGTGGCGCAACGGCGAGCGGGTCGACCACCCCGAGAACGAGGGCGCCGACGTCACGTACGCCGTCGACCTCTTCACCCGGGAGGCACTGGACTTCATCGACCGCCACCAGGACGGGCCGTTCTTCCTCAGCCTGAACTACAACACCCCGCACGCCCCCAACGAGATCCCCGACGACGCGCCGTACTCCGCCGAGCCCTGGCCGCAGGGCGAGCGCAACCACGCCGCCCAGATCACCTACACCGACACCCGGATCGGCACGGTGCTGGACCGGCTGGCCCAGCGCGGCCTCGCCGACGACACCCTGGTCGTCTTCGTCAGCGACAACGGGCCGCACGCCGCCGGGGCCCACTTCGAGCACGTGGGCAGCACGCTGCCGCACGACCCGGAGTTCTTCGACAGCAACGGCCCGCTGCGCGGCATCAAGTTCTCGGTGTACGAGGGCGGGGTCCGGGTCCCGCTGATCGTCCGGCTCCCGGCGTCCCTGCGGACCGCGAGCACGCCGAAGCCCGGCACGGTGCTGCGCGACCGGGTGGCCGTGTGGGACTTCCTGCCCACGCTGGCCGAGTTCGGCGGCGGCGCCACGCCGCCCGGCCTGGACGGGGTGTCGTTCCGGCGCGCGCTGACCGGCCCCGGGCAGCCCGCCCGGCCACCGCTGTACTGGCGGGCCGAGGACGGGGCGGAGGCGGTGCGCTTCGGCCGGTGGAAGGGGGTGCGCCCGGCGGGCGGGCCGGTCGAGCTCTACGACGTGTTCGCCGACATCGGCGAGCGGAGCGACGTGGCCACCGCCCACCCGGACCTGGTCGGCCAGGCCGAGCGACTGCTCGCCGACGCGGTCGCGGGGGGCTGACGTGCACTGCTGCTCCCCGTCCGCCGGGGCCGCGTCGTGCGACGGCGGGCCGCTGCCGCTGCCGACCCTCGCGCCGCCCCCGCCCGCCCCCTTCCGCCCGGCACCCGAGGCGCGCCGGACCCGGGGCCAACTCCTGCTGCCGGGCGGCACGTTCGCGATGGGCGACGCCTTCGGCGAGGGCTACCCGCAGGACGGCGAGGGGCCCGTGCACGAGGTGCGCCTGGACCCCTTCCACCTCGACGCCACCACGGTCACCAACGCCGCGTTCGCCGCGTTCGTCAAGGCCACCGGCTACGTGACCGAGGCGGAGCGGCTCGGCGTGTCCGCCGTCTTCCACCTCACCATCCAGGCCCGCCCGGCGGACGTGCTCGGCCGAGCCACCGGCACGCCGTGGTGGCTGGTCGTCCGGGGCGCCTGCTGGCGCCACCCCTACGGACCGCTCTCCTCCATCGGCGAACTCCAGAACCACCCGGTGGTGCAGGTGAGTTGGCACGACGCCCAGGCGTACTGCGCCTGGGCGGGCAAGCGGCTGCCCACCGAGGCCGAGTGGGAGTTCGCCGCCCGCGGCGGCCGGGTGGGCAACCGGTTCCCCTGGGGCGACGACCTCACCCCGCGCGGGCGCTGGCTGTGCAACATCTGGCAGGGCGACTTCCCGTCCCGCAACACCACCGAGGACGGCTACCTGGCCACCGCCCCCGCCAGGTCGTACCGGCCCAACGGCTACGGGCTGTGGAACCCGGTCGGCAACGTCTGGGAGTGGTGCGCCGACGCCTTCGCCGCCGACACCTACGCCGCCCGCGCGGGCGGACCGCCCGTGCACGACCCGCGCGGACCGCTGAGCGGACCCAACGGGGCCCGGGTGATGCGGGGCGGCTCGTACCTGTGCCACGACTCGTACTGCTACCGCTACCGGGTCGCGGCCCGCTCCGGCAACACCCCCGAATCCGCCGCCGCCAACATCGGCTTCCGCTGCGCCAACGACGCGGACGCCCCGCGCTGACCCGCACGACCCGCACGACCCGCGTCGGACCGGACACCCGCACCGACGCGGGCACCCCACCCTCCGGAAGGACCCCGTGACCCCATGACCGGCACCCGCCGCAAGGCCCTCGGCGCGCTCGCGCTCCCGGCCGCGCTCACCCTCTCCGTCCTCGCGGCCCCGGCCACGGCCCAACCCGCCCGGCCCGCCGCCTCCACCGCCTCCGCCGCACCGGCGAAACCGAACATCGTGCTGATCCTGGCCGACGACCTCGGCTGGGCCGACGTCAGCACCCCGCTGACCACCGCCGGCCACCCGAACGACTACATCGAGACGCCGGCCGTGGCCCGGCTCGCCCAGCAGGGCGTGGCCTTCGACAACGCGTACGCCTCGCAGAACTGCGCGCCGAGCCGGGCCGAACTGCTCACCGGCCTCTACCCGACCCGGCCGGACAACAACATCTACCAGGTGGACGACCTCAACCGGGGCGGCAGCGAGACCCTGCTGGTCGGCCCCGCCCAGGGCCTGCCCGACGGCGCGCCCGACCTGCCCGGGCGGGTGACCACCGTCGGCGAGACGCTGCGGGGCGCCGGCTACACCACCGGGTACGTGGGGAAGTTCCACGTCGCCGAGCACGACTCCGACATCACCTCGGTGCACGGCTTCGACGAGAACATCGGCGGCTCCTCCGCCGGCCAGCCCGGGGCCTACCACGCCAAGGCCGGGGTGTTCGCGTCGGAGATCGGGCCGGGGCTGGACGCCTTCGGGGCCCCCTACACGCAGCAGTACGTGGACGCGAACATCAAGCCGTACGCCCGCGGCGAGGACCCGGCGGCCGTCAACGCCCTGGTCGGCACCGACAAGCACGTCACCGACGCGGTGACGGACGCCACCATCGACTTCGTCGACCGGCACAAGGACGCGCCCTTCTTCGCGTTCATGGGCTCCTACGCCGTGCACAACCCGGTCAGCGCCGGGCAGGCCCGCGCCGACCTGCTGGCCAAGTACCGGCAGAAGAAGCCCGGCACCGGAATCTCGAACGCGGCCTACGCGGCCCTGACCGAGGGGCTCGACCAGGGCGTCGCCCGGGTGGTCGACCACCTGGAGACCACCCCGGACCCGCGCAACCCCGGCCACGCGCTGGCCGACAACACCGTCGTCGTCTTCGCCTCCGACAACGGCGGCCTGGGCACCTACACCGACAACGGCCCGCTGCGCGGGCAGAAGGGCGAGCTGCACGAGGGCGGCCTGCGGGTCCCGCTCATCGCCTGGTCGGCCAACCCCGCACTGGTGCGGGGCGGCCGGGTCGACTCGACCCCGGTGGACACCATCGACTACTACCCCACCTTCGCCGCGCTGGCCGGCGCCGCCCTCCCCGCCGGGCAGCCCCTGGACGGGAAGGACCTCAGCCGGCTATTCGCCGACCCGGCGGCGACGGTCGACCGCGACGCCCTCTACTGGCACCTGCCCGGCTACCTCGCCGAGAACGGCCGCGACCAGCGCCCGCAGTCGGTGATCCGCTCGGGCCGCTGGAAGCTGGTCTTCGACTACGAGACCCACTCGGCCGCCCTGTACGACCTGGTGAACGACCTCGGCGAGACGCACGACCTGGCGGGCGAGCAGAAGGCGGTCGCGCACAGCCTCGGGCTCAAGCTGATCAACTGGCTGGAGCAGACCCACGCCCCGCTGGCCACCCTGCGGGCCGGCCACGAGCCGATCTCCTTCCCCGTGCTGGGCAAGACCTACTCCGGCGGGCAGATCACCCGGCACGTCGGGGAGAACGTCACCGTGCAGCCGGGCCAGGAGATGCCGTTCGTGCTGCCCAGGGTCCAGTGACCCCGGGCGCCGCCACCGCGGGCCGCACCGGCGAACCGGCCTGACGCCCCCTCGGCCCCCGGCCCTCGATCCCCTGCCTCCGGCCCCCTGCTTCCGGCCCCCGGCCCCCGGCCCTCAGCCCTCAGCCCTCGGCCCAGTCGCCGCCCGCGAGGAACCCCTCCAGGGCGGCGCGGTGCGGCCGGGGGTCGAGGTGCTCGGCGGCCAGCCACCCGTCCGAGTAGTACTTGTCGAGGTAGCGGTCGCCCGGGTCGCAGATCAGGGTGACGACGCTGCCGGTGCGGCCCTCGGCGCGCATCTCGGCGACGATCCGCAGCGCGCTCCACAGGCCGGTGCCGGTGGAGGCGCCGGCCTTCTTGCCGAGGACGTCGGCCAGCAGGTGGACGGCGGCGATCGAGGCCGCGTCGGGGACCTTCATCATCCGGTCGATCGCGCCGGGCACGAAGGAGGGCTCCATCCGGGGGCGGCCGATGCCCTCGATCCGGGAGCCGGTGGGGCAGTGCGCGTCGGGGTCGTGGTGGACCCAGCCCTCGAAGAAGCAGGAGTTCTCCGGGTCGGCGACGCAGATCCGGGTGTCGTACTGCATGTAGCGGACGTAGCGGGCGATGGTCGCGGAGGTGCCGCCGGTGCCGGCGGTGGCGACGATCCAGGCCGGTTCGGGGTGGGGTTCGAGGCGGAGCTGGGCGAACACGGACTCGGCGATGTTGTTGTTGCCGCGCCAGTCGGTGGCCCGCTCGGCGTAGGTGAACTGGTCCATGTAGTGGCCGCCGGTCTCGGCGGCGAGTTCGGCCGCGGCGGCGTAGACCTGGCCCGCGTTGTCGACCAGGTGACACCGGCCGCCGTGGAACTCGATCAGTTCGATCTTGGCGCGGCTGGTGCCGCGGGCCATCACGGCGACGAAGGGGACGCCGATGAGCTGGGCGAAGTACGCCTCGGAGACGGCGGTGGAGCCGCTGGACGCCTCGATGACCGGCGCGCCGGGCCGGATCCAGCCGTTGCACAGGCCGTACAGGAACAGCGAACGGGCCAGCCGGTGCTTGAGGCTGCCGGTGGGGTGGGTGGACTCGTCCTTGAGGTACAGGTCGATGCCCCACTCGGCGGGCAGCGGGAAGCGCAGCAGGTGGGTGTCGGCGGAGCGGTTGGCGTCGGCCTGGACGCGGCGGACGGCCTCCTTGAGCCAGGCCCGGTACTCGGGGTCGGTCCGGTCCACGTCCTGGGTGTGGTCGCTCATCGCACGCTCTCCTCGCCGCCCGCCGGGGGCTCCGGCGCCGGGCACCCCGGCCCGGACCCCCGAATTCCCCACCCAGTGTAACAGTCGACTACGATAAGTGACGATTACCGAAGCCCCAGCTTCCCCTTATGGCAACGCGTGGCAACGCGCGTCAACGAGCGGGGAGGCCGGGGCCGGTGGGGCGTCGGGCGCCCGCTACATGGGCACCGCCCGCCCGGTGACCCGGACCCGGCCGTCGCCCTCGACCAGGTCCACGGTGAGCACGCCCGGGCGGCCGAGGTCCTCGCCCTGGTGGAGGGTGAGGCGGGCGGCGGTGAGGCCGCGCAGCTCGCGCAGGTAGCCGCCGAAGGCCGCCGCGGCGGCGCCGGTGGCCGGGTCCTCGACCACGCCGCCCACCGGGAACGGGTCGCGGACGTGGTAGGTGGCGGCGTCCTGCTCCCAGACCAGCTGGAGGGTGGTCAGGTCGAGCCGCCGCATCAGCGCGGCGAGCGCGTCGAAGTCGTAGTCGAGGTCGGCGAGCCGGGCCCGGGTGGCCGCGGCGAGCACCAGGTGGCGCGCACCGGCGTAGGCGATCCGCGGCGGGAGCCGGTGGTCCAGCTCCTCCGCCCGCCAGCGCAGCGCGGCCAGCGCCTCGGCGACGTCGGCCTCCGCCGCGTCCTCGACCGTCGCGGGGACGCTGGTCAGGGTGGCCCGGTAGCCGTCCGCGGCGCTCCCCGTGACGGTGACCGGCACCGGCCCGGCCTGGGTGGTGAACAGGAACTCGCCGGGGCCGTGCCGTTCGCCGAGGGCGACCGCGGCGGCGATGGTCGCGTGGCCGCAGAACGGGACTTCGGCCAGCGGGCTGAAGTAGCGGACGGCGTAGCCCCGCGGCCGGTCGGGGTCGGCGGTGAGGAAGGCGGTCTCGGAGTAGCCGAGGCGGGCGGCGAGGGCGAGTTGCTCCTCGTCGGTGAACGGGGCCGCGTCCAGCACCACCCCGGCGGGGTTGCCGCCGGCCGGGTCGGCGGTGAAGGCGGCGTAGTGCAGCGGTTCGGGACGGTGGCCCGGTGCGGTGGGGGTCATGCCTGCTGAACGGGACGGCCGGGGCCGGTGATTCCCGGGCCCCCCGCCGGGGCCGGTGCCGGGGCCGGTGCCGGGGCCGGAACGGCCCGGGGGGACGGGCGTTCGGACGGGAACGCTAGACTGCCGCATCCCGCTCGCACGGCATCGAGGAAAGAAGAACATGGCTGAGGTCCACCCGAAGGTAGTTGTGGTTGTTCCGACCTACAACGAACGGGAGAACCTGCCGGTCCTGGTCGGTCGGCTGGCCGACCTCGGCATGGAGAACCTGCACGTGCTGGTCGTCGACGACAACTCCCCGGACGGAACCGGCGAGGTCGCGGACAAGCTGGCGGCCGAGTCGGGCGGCAGCGTCTCGGTGCTGCACCGGACCGAGAAGGACGGCCTGGGCCGGGCCTACATCGCGGGCATGTCGCGGGCGCTGGAGGACGGCGCCGACATCGTGGTGCAGATGGACGCCGACCTGTCGCACCCGCACACCGCCGTCCCGGCGATGGTGGAGAAGCTGACGGGGACGGACGCCTCGGTGGTGCTGGGCTCGCGCTACGTGCCGGGCGGCTCGACCGCCTCGGAGTGGCCGTGGCACCGCAAGGCGCTGTCGGCCTGGGCGAACTTCTACGTCAACGCGATCCTCCAGCTGAAGGTGAAGGACGCCACGGCCGGCTTCAAGGCGTGGGAGGCCGAGGCGCTGCGCCGGGTCGACCTGGACTCGGTGCGCTCGAACGGCTACTCGTTCCAGGTCGAGATGAACCACCGGGTGGTCCGGCAGGGCATGCGGATCGCCGAGGTGCCGATCCGCTTCGAGGAGCGGGTCGAGGGCATGTCGAAGATGAGCCTGGGCGTGCAGCTGGAGTCCGCGGTGGCCCCCTGGAAGCTCCGCTTCGGCAAGTAGACAAGTAGGCAGGCAGACCGGCAGACCGGCAGGCGGGCAGTCGGCGCGGCGGCTCGCGGGGCCGCCGGACGGCGCGGGTGACGGGACGTCGGCCCGCGCCGTTCCGCTCTCCGGCCCCGCTCCCCGCTCGCGTTCCGGGCGGTTCCCGTTCTCCGCTCCGGGCGGTTCAGGGCGCGGCGACGGCCTGCGGGTCGTCCAGGTAGGGCTCCCAGGCGAGTTCGGCCGCGCCGACCAGCCCGGCGTGGACGACCTGGGCGGGGACGATCGGGATGCGTCCGCTGCGGCCCCACAGGCAGCGTTCGGCGACCACCGCGGCGAGCCGGTCGGGAGCGGCGGCGAGCAGGTCGAGGTGCAGGCCGCTGAGCACGATCCGGTCGGGGTTGAGGATGTTGACCAGCCCGGCGAGGCCGAGGCCGAGCCGGTCGACGACGTGTTCGAGGGCGTCGGCGGCGGTCGGGTCGTGGGCCAGCGCGCGGGCCTGCGGGAGCAGCGGGCGGTCCGGGTCGGGGTGGCGGTCCGCGGCGGCGAACAGCGCGCCGGTGTCGGTCTCGGCGTTGAGGCAGCCGCGGTTGCCGCAGGCGCAGGGGCGGCCGAGCGGGTCGACGGTGACGTGGCCGACCTCCAGGGCGAGGCCGGAACTGCCGGTGTGCAGGCGGCCGTCGATGACCAGGGCGCCGCCGACGCCGCGGTGGCCGGAGGTGACCAGCAGCAGGTGGCGGGCGCCGCGGCCGGCGCCGTGCCGGTGTTCGGCGAGGGCGGCGAGGTTGGCGTCGTTGGCGACGGCGGTGGGCAGCGCGGTGCGGGCGCGCGGGCCGAGGTCGGTGCGGGCGACCCGTTCGGCGAAGAGCGCGGCGGCGGGGGTGCCGGAGGGCCAGCCGAAGTGCAGGGCGGCGAGGGCGGTGCCGTCGGGTTCGGTGACGGGGTTGGGCAGGGCGAGCGCGAAGCCCAGGACCCGGCGGCGGCTGTCGCGGGCGAGCCGGGCGCCGGCCTCGGCGACGGTGCCGAGCAGCGCGGCGGGCGAGGTGTCGGCGGGCAGCGGCAGGTGGACGGGGTCGAGGAGCCGTCCGCCGAGTCCGGCCAGGGTGGCGGAGATCCCGTCGGCGTGCAGTTGGGCGGCGAGGACGGCCGGTCCGGGGTCGGCCGGGGCGAGGCGGTGCGAGGGGCGGCCCCGGCCGCCGCCGGCCGGGCGGGAGTCGACGGTGATCAGGCCGAGCGCCTCCAGTTCGCCGGTGACGGCGCCGGCGGTGGCGCGGGTGATGTCCAGGGCGCGGGTGAGCGCGGAGCGGGTGGGGGCCTGTCCGGTGTGGATCAGGCGCAGGGCCGGTCCGAGCAGGGTGCGGCCGCGGTCGGGTGCGGGCCGCCGGGCCGGGCTCGGGCTCGGATTCTGGCTGGGATTCGGGCTTGAAGGTGTGTGCGGCACTCCCCTATTCTGACTTTGTGCCGCTACTAAACAAAATAGAAGCCCGTCCCGCCCGTCCCGCCTCCCCCACCTCCCCGTCCGGCCGACGCTCCTCCTGGTCGGCGGCACGCCTCGCCCTCACCGCCTTCTTCACCGTCGACGGCTTCCTGTTCGCCGCCTGGGTGGTCCGGATCCCGGACGTCCGCGCCCAGGTCTCCGCCTCGCACAGCGCGCTGGGCCTGGCCCTGCTGTGCATCTCGGCTGGCGCGGTCGCCACCATGGCCCTGGTCGGGCGGCTGTGCCTGCGGTACGGCTCGCGCCGGGTCACCGTCGCCGCGGTCACCGTCTTCTCGCTCGCGGTGGCGCTGCCCGCGCACACCCACTCGGTGCTCGCGCTCGGCGCGGTGCTGCTGCTGTTCGGCGCGGGCTACGGCGCGGCCAACGTGGCGATGAACAGCGCCGCGGTCGACCTGGTCGCCGAACTCCGACGGCCCGTCATGCCCAGCTTCCACGCGGGCTACAGCCTCGGCGGCCTGCTCGGCGCCGCGGTCGGCGGCCTGCTCGCGGGCCGGATCAGCGCCTCCTGGGCGCTGGCCGCCTCCGGCGCGCTCGGCCTGGCCGTGGTCGCACTGGCCGGCACCGCCCTGCTGCGCGCCCCGGCCGCCGTCCGCCCCGCCCCGGACGAGAGCGCCGCGCCCGCCGCCGCCGCGCCCGCCGGGCTGTCCGGGCACGCCCGGCTGCTGGTCGTCCTGCTCGGCCTGACCGCGCTGTGCACCGCGTACGGCGAGGGGGCCCTCGCCGACTGGGCCACCCTGCACCTGACCGACGACGTGCACGCCAGCACCGCGACGGCCGCCGCCGGTTACGCCGCCTTCGCCTTCGCCATGACGGCGGGCCGGCTCTCCGGCACCTGGCTCTCCGAACGGCTCGGCCAGACCAGGGTGATGCTGCTGGGCGGCCTGACCGCCTGCGCGGGCATGACGACCGCCGCCCTGGCCCCGTCCGTCCCGCTGGCGCTGACCGGCTTCGTCCTGGTCGGCCTCGGCCTGGCCAACGTCTTCCCGCTGGCGATCGCCCAGGCCGGCGCGACCGCCGGCCCGCAGGGCGTGGCCACCGCCTCCACGCTGGGCTACGCGGGCATGCTGATCGGCCCCCCGGTGATCGGCTTCCTCGCCGACGCCCTCTCGCTGCCCGCCGCCCTCCTCACCGTCGCCGCCAGCTCCGCCCTGGCCGGCCTGCTCGCCCTCACCGTCCGCCGCCACCGCGCCGCCTGACGGCCGGTCACCCCCTCCGGCCGCACCGCGGAGAGCACCGGAACACGACGACGGCGGCCCGGACGCCCCCACGCGCCCGGGCCGCCGTCCCGCCGTCCCGCCGTCCGTGGCGGACCGGCCGGGCCGTCGACTCCCCCGCACGCCCGGGTCCGCGAGTCGGCCACCCGCCGGATCCAGCCACCGCAGCACGGGCGGAGGGCGCGGCACCGCGAGGTCCGGCGGGGTCGCGGGCGCAGGTGCGCGATCCGCGCGGGCCGGAGTTCCGGGCCGACGGTTCCGGGCCGCCCGGTGCCGGTCCGCTCCGACGCGTCGCCGTCCGGGCCGCCGCCGACGGCGGCGCTACTCGGGGGCCGGCTGTTCGCCGGGGAGGCGCAGGTCCCAGCCGACCAGGGCGCGGAGCTGTTCGGCGGTGACGCCGTCGGGGACGGGGCGGGGGGGCTCGTGGCGGATGGGGGGCTGCCAGCCCTGTTCGGGGCTCCAGGTGCGGACCTGGCGGGCGGGGGCGCCGGCCACCACGGCGTAGTCGGGGACTTCGCCGGCCACCACGGAGTTGGCGGCGACCACCACGTTGCGGCCGATCCGGGCGCCGGGGAGGATCACCGCGCCGGTGCCGATCCAGGAGCCGGCGCCGATCGAGACGGGCGCGTTGCGGGGCCACTGCTTGCCGATCGGCAGCTCGGTGTCGCGGTACTCGTGGGCCTGGTCGGTGATGTAGACGCCGGGGCCGGTCCACACGTCGTCGCCGAGCTCGATCCGCTGGTGGCCGACGATGTGGCTGCCGCGGCCGATCACGCAGCCGCCGCCGATCCGGACGATCGGCTCGGGGCCGAGGTCGAGCCCGGGCAGGAACCCGGCCGAGAGGGTGACGCGTTCGCCGATGATGGCGAACGGGCCGATGGTGATCCAGCGCTCGTTGAAGACGGTGCCGAGCGGGAAGGCGAGCTTGGTGCCGTCGCCGAGCTCGCCGAACCGGTACGGCCCGGGGTTGCGGTTGCTGACCGCGCCCGCCTCCTGCGCCCAGCGCCAGCCGCGGTGCACGGCGCGCCCGGCCGCCCGGCGCGACCTCTCGCGGACGGGTCCGAGCAGCCTGCGGACGATCGACATGCGCTCACCGTACCGGCCGGTGCGGGCCGGGGAACGGCAACGGGAGCAAACTCACACCGGCCGGTAACTTGGCGCCGTCGCCGGTCAGCGCACCCAGCGGGCGGGCCGCTTGGCCAGGAAGGCCCGCATGCCCTCCTGCGCCTCCTCGGAGCCGAACAGCTTCGCCGACAGCGCGACGAGTTCCTCGGTGTGCCGGTCGAAGGACTCCCGGACGGCGGCGTTGGCGAGCAGCTTGGACTCGGCCAGGCCCTGCGGCGAGCAGAGCCGGATCGCGTCCAGCAGGGTGCGCAGCGCGGCGGGGGCGTCGTCGGCGGCCTCGGTGACCAGGCCGATCCGGGCGGCCTCGGCGGAGTCGAAGGTCTCGCCGGTGAGGTAGTAGCGGGCGGCGGCGCGCGGGTCGAGCTTGGGGCGCAGCGGCAGCGAGATGACGGCGGGGGCCAGGCCGAGGCGGGACTCGGTGAAGGCGAAGGTGGAGTCCGGTCCGGCGACGGCGAGGTCGCAGGAGCCGACCAGGCCGAGCCCGCCGGCCCGGACGTGGCCGTCGACCAGGGCGATGACCGGCTTGGGGCAGTCGACCAGGGCGCGTTGCAGGGCGACCAGGCCGCGCGGTCCGACGGTGGGGTCGTCGCCGGTGGCCTCGGAGAGGTCGGCGCCGGCGCAGAACACCCGGCCGGTGTGGCCGAGGACGACGGCGCGGACCCCGGGGTCGGCGGCGGCGTCGGCGAGCCCGGCGGTGAGCTCGGCCATCAGGCGGCCGGAGAGGGCGTTGCGGTTGTGCGGGGAGTCGAGTTCCAGGGTGGCGACGGCGTCGGCGGTGGTACGGCGGACGAGCGGCACTTCGCGGGTCATCGGGCGGGCCTGCCTTTCCGGCTGAGGGTGGGTCGGAGGGGCGTCGTCTGCACCCTGGCACACCCCGGCCCTACTGGCCAGTACCGGATTCCCCCGGCGCGCGCCGTCCGGCGGCGGGGCGCGATCCCGCCGCCTCCCGCCGCACTGCGCCGCCCGAAGTTCCGTACACGTCCTCAACTTCCTTCAGGTCTAGACCTATTGACAGTCAGCGGACAGACTCGCTTGAGTGCTGGGTACACCGCTCGTTCCCCCACAAGGAGTGGCCGAATGCCCCACACCCGCACCTCCCCCCGCCCGGCGCACCGCGCCGCCTCCCGCCGCGGCCGGATCGCCGCGCTGCTGACCGGCGCGCTGGCCGCGACCGGCCTGGCCGTCATGGTGCCCACCACCTCGACCGCGGCCGCCGCCTGCACCACCCCGTACTCGGCGACCCAGGTGTACACCGGCGGGATGTCCGCCTCCTACAACGGGCACAACTGGAACGCCAAGTGGTGGACCCAGGGCGAGACCCCGAGCACCGGCGGCTCCGGCGTCTGGGCCGACCAGGGCGCCTGCGGCGGGGGTGGCGGCACCACCACCAGCCCGACCCCGACCCAGGGCACCTGCAACCACCCGACCTGGGTGGCCGGCACCCAGTACGCCACCGGCGCGATCGTCAAGTACGCGCCCAACGGCCAGTACTACATCGCCACCCACGACAACCCGGGCTACGACCCGACCGTCTCGACCTGGTACTGGAGCCCGTACACCTGCACCGGCGGCGGCACCAGCCCGAGCCCGTCCACCACCCCCAACCCGGGCGGGTTCGTGGTCTCCGAGGCCCAGTTCAACCAGATGTTCCCGAGCCGGAACTCCTTCTACACCTACTCCGGCCTGGTCGCGGCGCTGAACGCCTACCCGGCGTTCGCCAACACCGGCTCGGACACGGTGAAGAAGCAGGAGGCGGCGGCGTTCCTCGCCAACGTCAGCCACGAGACCGGCGGCCTGGTCTACATCGTCGAGCAGAACACCGCCAACTACCCGCACTACTGCGACACCAGCCAGTCGTACGGCTGCCCGGCCGGCCAGGCCGCGTACTACGGCCGCGGCCCGATCCAGCTGAGCTGGAACTTCAACTACAAGGCGGCCGGCGACGCGCTGGGCATCGACCTGCTGCACAACCCGAACCTGGTGCAGACCGACCCGGCCGTCGCCTGGAAGACCGGCATCTGGTACTGGATGACCCAGAACGGCCCGGGCACCATGACCCCGCACAACGCCATCGTCAACGGCAGCGGCTTCGGCGAGACCATCCGCTCCATCAACGGCTCCATCGAGTGCAACGGCGGCAACCCCGCCCAGGTGCAGAGCCGGATCAACGCGTACACCAGCTTCACCTCCATCCTGGGCGTGCCCACCGGCTCGAACCTGAGCTGCTGACGCCCTGACGGACGGGGCGGCGGGGCTGACCGGTCGTCAGCCCCGCCGCCCCGTCCGCGCGTTCAGCGCCGCACCAGCGCCGTCATCCCCCAGCCCGCGGCGGCGAACACCGCCGCCAGCAGCGCCCAGCCGAGCAGGCCGTGGGCGAGCACCACCGAGGTCATCAGCACCGGGCCGAGCATCAGCGCGCCCGACATGCCGGTGTTGAAGACGCCCTGGTAGGCGCCGTGCGCGCCGTCCTCCGCCAGGTCGTAGCTGAGCGCCCAGGCGCCCGCCTGGCTGTACACCTCGCCCAGCGCCTGGCAGCCCACCCCGGCCGCCACCAGCAGCGCCGCCGCCCAGCCGGGCAGCCCGGCGGCCAGGCCCAGCACCAGGCAGGACGCGGCCACCAGCAGCGCCCCGCGGCGGAACACCAGGGCCGCGGCCCGCGGCCGCTCGGTGCCCCGGGTGGCCCGCACCTGCAGGACGATCACCAGCGCGGTGTTCACCAGCATCCCGCCCGCGACCATCCAGCGCGGCGCGTCGGTGTCGCGCACCACCCACAGCGGCAGCCCGACCTCGATCATCACGAACTGCAGGGTGATCACCCCGTTCAGGCCGGTCAGCAGCAGGAACGCCCGGTCGCGCAGCGCCGGGTTCGGCCCGTCGGCCGCCCGCCGGACCTGCTCGGCGGTGCGCGGCGTGGCCGGCACCAGCAGCACGTACAGCACCGCGATCGCCCCGTACGAGGCCGCGTCGACCAGCAGCGCCGTCAGGTAGGCGCCCCGGGTGTCCAGTTGCAGGACGGCGGCCGCGCCGAGGGTGCCCACCGAGATGCCGACGTTGGTGACCGAGCGCAGGTAGGCCCGGCCGGCCACCCGCCCGTCGGCCGGCAGCACCTCGGCGAACAGCGCCCCGCGCACCGCCGAGCCGCCCCGGTCGGCGACCGCCGCCAGGCAGGCCAGCACCGCGAACACCGCCAGCCCGCGCACCAGCACGTACCCGGCCGCGCAGAGCGCCTGCGCCGCCAGCAGCGCGACCAGCACCCGCTTGGGGCCGTACCGGTCGGACAGCCGCCCGGCCGGGACGCCCGCCGCCACCCCCCAGGCCCCGGCGAGCGTCAGCACCAGGCCGACCGTGCCGACGCCGAAGCCCACGATCCGGGTGAAGTACACCACCCCGAGCGTCATTCCGAGGCCGTTGCCGACGGTGTTGACCAGGGTGATCGCGGACAGCCGGCGCAGCACCGGGTCCTCGGGGAGCAGCCGGGCGAACCGGCTGCGGGCAGGGGGGAGCGGCACGGCCGGAGCGGCCGCGGGTTCAGTGGCGGTCATGCCCCGATCAGACCGGGTACGGAGCGGCCGTGGTATTGATTTAGCCCCCGCCTGAACCGTCGGCGCGGGACGGACCACCCGGGAGGCGTCGTGGTGCTGCGGTTCCGGCTCGGGCTGGTCGACCTGGCCGCCACCTACTTCGCCTGCTCGCCGCTCCAGGAGGCGGTGCTCAGCCTGCGGATGTGGACCCACCCGGGGCAGTACCCGCACGGCGCGGCGTTCGCGGCGATGCGCCCGGCCTTCGAGGCGCTGCCGCAGGCGCCGCTGCTGCGCGCCCTGGTCGCGGGCAACAAGTACGTGCCGGACTTCCTGACGCCCCGTCCGGCCGTCCCGTTCCCGGAGTTCCGGGCCGAGCTGGCGGTGGTCCGGGCCTTCGACCCGGCCCGGCTGGCCGACGAGCTGGCGGCGACCTTCCTCCCGCACCACCGGGCGCTGCCGCCGCTGCTGGCCGAACGCGCCGACCGGCCCGCCGCGCTGATCGCCGAGGTCGCCGACGCGCTCCAGGCGTACTGGACGCACGTCCTGGAGCCCGCCTGGTGGCCGCGGGCCCGCTCGGTGCTGCGCGCCGACATCGTGCACCGCTCCCGGGTGCTGGCCGAGCGCGGCGCGGCCGGGCTGTTCGCCGACCTCGACGCCCGGCTGCGCTGGTCGGACGGGGTGCTGGCGATTGACCGGAACTGGGGCGTCGGCGACCTGGACATCGTGGTGGACCGGCGCGGCCTGGCCCTGCTGCCGACCTGCTTCGCGCGCGGCGCGATCACCGCGATCGGCCCGGACCTCACCCCGTCGATCACCTACGTGGCCCGCGGCCAGGGCACCCTGACCGGCCCGCCCGACCCGCCGCCCGCCCCGCGCGCCCTGGAGCAGCTGCTCGGTGCGCCCAAGGCCCGGCTGCTGGCCCTGCTGCGCGAACCGACCGCCACCACCGAACTCGCCCGCCGCCTGGGCGTCACCCCCGGCGCGGTCAGCCAGCACCTGGCCGTCCTGCACGCCACCCGCCTGGTCACCCGGGCCCGGCACGGCCGCCTGGTGCTCTACGCCCGCAGCCCGCTGGCCGAACAGCTCCTGGGCCCCTGAGCCCCCGCCACCGGGGCCTCAGCAGAGCACCGGCCCCGCCCCGCCCCGCCCCGAGTGCCGCGCCGCCGCCGGCACCCTCGCGGATCAAGGTGCTGACGGATCGTCAACCCACTTCCGGTATAGACCTGTTGACGAGTTGGTCCAGTCCACTTACCCTCCTGAGTGCCGCTCCCGGCACCCCTGTACGGAATCCCCCACACCAGACAGGGAGTACCGATGCACGTCCGCTCCAGGCCATGGCTCAGGGCCCGCCTGCTGGCCCTGCTCGCCGCGCTCGCACTGCCGATCGCCCTGCTCGCCGCCACCCCCGCGCACGCCGCGGCCAAACTGACCGCCGCCTTCACCGGCGACAACTACGGGTCCTGGTGGAAGGGCACCTTCGTCGTCAAGAACCCCAACGCCACCGCCGTCACCGGGTGGACCCTGGAGTTCGACCTGCCCGCCGGCGTCACCATGACCGGCACCTACAACGGCACCTCCACCACCACCGGCAGCCACGTGGTCGCCACCAACGCCTACTACAACGCGACGGTGCCCGCGAACGGCTCGACCGAGCCCTACAGCTTCTGGTTCATCGGCAACGGCCCGATCACCGCCCCGCTCAACTGCCGCGTCAACGGCGACAAGTGCGACGGCACCCCGGACGTGCCGCCGACCGCGCCGGGCGCCCCGACCCTGGTCGACGCCACCGCGCACACCCTCGCGCTGAGCTGGCCGGCCGCGGCCAAGGGCGACTTCCCGGTCGCCTCGTACGACGTGCTGAACGGCTCGGTGATCCTCGGCACCGCCACCGGCACCTCCACCACGCTGACCGGCCTGACCCCGGCCACCGCGTACAGCCTCACCGTCCGGGCCCGGGACACCCGCGGCAACACCGGCCCGGCCGGGCCCGCGCTGAGCGCCGCCACCGTCGACCCGGCCACCGACACCGTGCCGCCGACCGCGCCCGGCAACCTGCGCTCCACCGGCGTCACCAGCACCGGCGTCGCGCTGGCCTGGGACGCCGCCACCGACAACAAGCGGGTCGCCGCGTACGACGTCTACCAGGGCGGCACCCTGGTGCAGACCGTCACCACCACCTCGGCCACCGTCGGCCAGCTCTCCCCCGCCACCCCGTACGCCTTCACGGTCCGGGCCCGGGACGCCGCCGACAACGCCTCGCCCGCCTCCACCACCCTGAACGTCACCACCGGCGACCTCGCCGGGCCCGGCAAGTACTCCCGGATCGGCTACTTCGTGCAGTGGGGCATCTACGGCCGCCAGTACTTCGTCAAGAACCTCGACACCTCCGGCAGCGCCGCCAAGCTCGACGTGGTCAACTACGCCTTCGAGAACATCGACCCGGTCAACCTGACCTGCCTGGCCGGCGTCACCAAGGGCACCACCGCCGACCCGGAGGACCCGGACCAGGGCACCGGCGCCGGGGACGCCGACGCCGACTACGCCCGCCCGATGAGCGCCGCCCAGTCCGTGGACGGCGTCGCCGACGACGGCTGGTCGCCGCTGCGCGGCAACCTCAACCAGCTCAGGAAGCTCAAGGCGAAGTACCCGAACCTCAAGGTCGTGGTCTCGCTCGGCGGCTGGACCTACTCCAAGTACTTCTCGGACGCCGCCGCCACCGACGCCTCCCGCAAGAAGCTGGTCTCCTCCTGCATCGACATCTGGATCAAGGGCAACCTGCCCGCCTACAACGGCGCGGGCGGCCCCGGCACGGCCGCCGGCATCTTCGACGGCATCGACGTCGACTGGGAGTGGCCCGGCTCCCCCGACGGCCACCCCGGCAACCACTACTCCGCCGCCGACAAGCAGAACCTGACCCTGCTGCTGGCCGAGTTCCGCCGCCAGCTCGACGCCCTCGGCGGCTCGCACAAGCTGCTGACCGCCTTCACCCCCGCCGACCCGGCCAAGATCGGCCAGGGCTGGGACCTCACGCAGATCTTCCGCTCCCTCGACATCGCCAACGTCCAGGGCTACGACTTCCACGGCTCCGGCAGCGACAACTCGTGGGAGCCCGACCGCACCGGCCAGCAGGCCAACCTGTACTCCGACCCGAACGACCCGTACCCGTTCCACTTCTCGGTCGAGAACGCCGTCGACACCTACCTGGCGGCGGGCGTCAACCCGCGCAAGCTCACCATCGGCTTCCCGTTCTACGGCCGCGGCTGGCAGAACGTCACCGACGGCGGCGCGCACGGCGCCTGGCAGGCCGCCGGCGGCGCCGCGCCCGGCCAGTTCGCCGAGGAGGCCGGCACCCGCGGCTACAACAACCTGATCGCCTCGGTGCCCAACCTGACCGTCTACCACGACCCGGTCTCGGTCTCCACCTACGGCTACACCGGCAACGGCGGCCAGTGGTGGACCTTCGACGACACCTGGTCGATCGCCCAGAAGACCGCCTGGCTGAAGTCGAAGAACCTGCTGGGCGCGATGGTCTGGGAGATGTCCGGCGACACCCCCTCCGGCACCCTGATCAACGCCCTGGACGCCGGCCTGCGGTGACCCCGGGAACGCGGGCGCGGCGGCCCCCCGAACCCCAACCCCCGCGCCCGTCCGAACGGCCCGCCCGGGAGGGAACCTCCTCCCGGGCGGGCCCGACCCGCTACCGCCTACCGGCTACCGGCTACCGCCCCGCGATCGAGGCCAGCTTGCGCGCCGCCCGGTGGTCCCGCATCAGCTGCGCGAACGTCGTGTGCCCCTGGGTGGTCCGGGCGAACGCCCGCCACGCCGGGGTGATCAGCGACACCGCCGCGTGGAACAGGTAGGGGCGCTTCTCGAACGAGGCCAGCATCACCTTGCCCGCCCGCATCTCCACGCCCAGCCCGGCCTTGATCGCGAACGCGTAGTTCAGCGCCTGCCGCCGCACGTCCGCCGCGCCGCCCGCCTCGGCCACCTGCACCGCCCACTCGCCGGCCAGCCGGCCCGAGCGCAGCGCGTACGAGATGCCCTCCCGGGTCCACGGCTCCAGCAGCCCGGCCGCGTCGCCCGCGACCAGCACCCGGCCGCGCGAGAGCGGCGAGTCCTCGGCCCGGCAGCGCGTCAGGTGCCCGGACTCCACCAGCGGTTCGAACCCGGACAGGCCCAGGCGGCGGACGTAGTCGGCCAGGTACTCCTTGGTCCGCTCGCCCTCGCCGCGCGCCGAGATCACCCCGACCGTCAGCGTCCCGGAGTCGGTCTTCGGGAAGACCCAGCCGTAACTGCCCGGCAGCGGGCCCCAGTCCAGGTGGATCCGGCCCGCCCAGTGCCGCGACACCGCCTCGGGGACGGGGATCTCCGCCTCCAGGCCCAGGTCGATCTGGTCGAAGGTGACGCCGACGTGCCGGCCGATCCGGCTCGCCGAACCGTCCGCGCCGACCACCGCCCGCGCCTCCACCCTCCGCCCGTCCGCGAGCGTCACGAACACCGTGCGGCTGTCGCCGCCGCTCTGCTCCACCCCGGTCGCGGTCACCCCGGTCACCAGCACCGCGCCGGCCTGCTCGGCGGCCTGCACCAGACGCAGGTCGAACTCGTCCCGGTTGACCACGCCGAACAGCATCCGCTTCGAACGCCTGGTCCGGGTCCACCGGCCGTTCAGCGCGAAGGTCACCGCCGAGATCCGGTCCTGCAGCGGCAGCTTGAAGTCCTCCGGCAGCGAGTCCCGGGACGGGCCGATGATGCCGCCGCCGCAGGTCTTGTACCGGGGGTGCTCCGCCTTGTCGAGCAGCAGCACCCGCCGGCCCCGGGAGGCCGCCGCGTACGCCGCCGAGGAGCCCGCCGGGCCCGCGCCGACCACCACGACGTCCCACACCCCGTCGGGCAGCGCCGACGCCTCCCGCTCCTCCTGCTCGTCCTGCCCGTCCTGCGGGTCCTGCGGGTCCGCGTCCGCGAACTCCTCCGACGCCCCGTCACCGGCGTCGTCGGCGAGGGCCGCGACCGGCTCGACGGGGTCCAGGTCCTTGGTGCTACCGGTGTCAGTCACGGTCGCCCATCCTAATCTGCCCGCCTTCCGCTACGGCCCGCACCCGCCCCCGCGTGTGCGACTCCGCCTTCCCAGGTCAAGGGGTTGCCAACCCCGCACCGAACCGCTTCAGTGACCCGCATGCCCCACATCGACCTCCCGGCCGGCCAGCCCGGCATGCGCGCCCTGCTCCTCGCCAGGCCCGCCGCCGGCCAGCGCCTGAGCGAACTCGCCGAACAACTCCTGCGCGGCGACTCCCCGCTGAGCGTCGGCGAACGCGAACTGATCGCCGCCCACGTCTCCGCCCTCAACCGCACCCGCTACTGCGCCGGCGCCCACGGCGCGACCGCCGCCCACCGCCTCGACGGCGACTTCGCCCTGGTCGAAGCCGTCCAGCGCGACCTCGACACCGCCCCCGTCACCGACCTCCAGCGCGCCCTGCTCCGACTCGCCGGCAAGGTCGCCGAGAGCGGACTGTCCGTCACCCCCGAGGACATCGCCACCGCCAGGGCCGCCGGCGCCGACGACGACACCATCCACGACACCGTCCTGATCGCCGCCGCCTTCTGCATGTACAACCGCTACGTCGACGGCCTCGCCACCCCCACCCCCGAGAACCCCGCCGCCTACCACGCCATCGGCGCCCACCTCGCCACCAACGGCTACCTCTAGCCCCGGACGGACGGAACCGACGCCGAACCCCGCAGGCCGGGGCCGCGAGGACGGGCCCCGGCACGGCAGCAGGCGCCACCCGCAGGGCTGGTGGCAGGAGGACGGGCCCCGGCGCGACAGCAGACCACCGCCAACCCCACGCCAGCGCCCTGCGACTCCCCCGCCCCCGCCCCTCCTCCTCCGGCTCGGCCCGCCCGCACCACCCGGGACGGGGAGCCGTGGCACCGACGGCCCGAACCCACCAATCCCGGCCCGCCCCGGCCACGTGCCGACCCGCCGCCATCGCCCACAGGCCGGAGGTGCGAAGGCAGGCCCCGGCGCGGCGCCAGCGCCCCAAGGCCCGGCCGACCTCCGCCAGGGCCCTGCCACTGCCCAAACCCCCGCCGTCCTACTCCGGTTCGGGCTTCCGGGTTCCCCCGCACAGTCCGAGTACGGCCGCGCCGACCGCCAGGCCCGTGCCCGCGCCGAAGCAGGTCTCGGCGATGACGCCGCGTTCGGCGCGCAGGACGCGTTCGGCCGCCCCCGCCAGGGTGGCTGCGGCGAGCAGGGCCGCCGGGCCCTTGCGGCTCTCCCGCCAGGGTCCGGCGTACCGGGCGAGGACGGCCAGGCCGGCCAGTGAGGTGCCGTACTGGAGGGCGGTGTAGAGCGGCACGCCCGCGACCCGGCGTTCCAGGGCCGGGAGGGCCCGGACGCCGGCCCGGCCGTGGTGGGTGAAGGAGTCCCAGACCAGGTGGGTGGTCGCGCCTGCGGCCAACGCCCCGGCGGTCAGCAGGAGTTCACCGGCGTCCGGCCGGCCCTCGGGGGCCACCTGGTTCCACTGCCCGGGCACGGCCGCCCGCAGCGGCTCGCGCCACAGGCCGTACCAGCCGGCCACCAGCCCGGCGCCGACCGCCACGTCGAGGGTCGGGGCGGCCCACCAGCGGTGCGTCAACGCGCCGTGCCGGTAGACGCCCCGGACGAGGGACTCGGCGAAGAACGGCACGTCGGGCGCCAGCGAACCGGCGACCAGTCCGGCGGCGACCAGCGCGCCCTTGCGCTTCGCGGCCCGCAGGCCGGGCAGGACGGCGGCGGCGTGGCTCAGGGTGAACGGCATCCCCCCATCCTGCCCGCCGACGCCCCCGCCCCGCGCAGCACGAGGCCGTCCGCCGCGCACCCACCGCCGCGCACCCACCGCCGTCCGGTCACCGCCTCCCGCTCACCGCCTCCCGTTCACCGCGCCGAGGCCGCCCCCGTCGCGGCGGGCCGCCCGCCCTCCAGGTAGCGCAGTTCGCCGACCGCCCGGGCCTCCAGCGCGGCGGTCAGCCGCCGCATCCGCCCGGCGGGCAGCATCTCGGCGGCCTCCCGGAGGGTCGCGAAGTGCCAGTCGCGCAGTTCCCCGGCGGGCAGCCGCAGCCGCAGCACCTGGGAGGGGCCGAGCCGGCCGCCGTCGTAGACCAGTCGCAGGCCGCCGCGTCCGCGTCCGGCGCCGGGCTCCCAGTCGACGGCGAGCAGCCGCAGTTCCTCCGGGTGCAGCCGCAGGCCGAGTTCCTCGGCGACCTCCCGGATGCCGGCCGCGGTCGGCGCCTCCCCCCGCTCGACGACGCCGCCGGGGAACTCCCAGTGCGGCTTGTAGGCGGGGTCGACCAGCAGCACCCGGTCCCGGTCGTCGAAGAGCAGGACCGCCGCGGCGACGGTGTCCCCGTCGCCGCCCTCGCTGCGCACGATCGGGCAGCGCGCGGCGCCGCTGCGCACCAGGTCGGCGATCCGTTCGGCGGTCTGCCGGGGCGTCAGCACCCCGTTGTCGACCATCCGGGCGTCCCCGGCCAGCCAGCCCCGGGCGGTGAGGTAGGCGGGCAGCGCCTCGCGGGCGCGGCGGCGGAGCCGGGCGGTGGCCTCCGGGTCGCCGGGGACGTCCTCGCGGGTGGCGATCCGGGCCCGCAGGATCGTTTCGACGGGGTCGAGGACGACGTGGTGGACGGGGATGCCGCGCCCGGCCAGCGAGCCGAAGATCTCGTCGCGGTGCTCCTGCCGCAGCAGGGTGGCGGGGACGACGACCGGTCCGTCGGCCTCGGCGGCCAGCGCGGCGGCGGTCTCGGCGGCCAGCCGCCGCCAGGCGGGCGAGTCCTGGAGCTCCCCCGGTTCGGCGCCCGGCCGGGCGGCCCGCAGGACCGGCCCGAGGGTGTCCGGGTCGAACAGCAGGCTCCCCGGCAGCAGTCCGACCAGCTCGCGGCAGACACTCGTCTTGCCCGCCCCGAACGCCCCGTTGATCCAGACGATCACAGCATCCCCTGCCCCTCCGTGGTACCGGCCCGGCGGTGCGCCGGGCAGCGCGGGGCACCGGCCCCCGCGCCACCCCTGTGGTACCCACTCCCCGCCCTCCTGAAAGGGCGGGGGGCGGGTCACCGTCCCTCGTCCAGGAGTTGCTTCTTGAGCACCTTGCCCATCGCGTTGCGCGGCAGGTCGTCGACCAGCACCACCCGCCGGGGCCGCTTGTGGACGGACAGCCGCCGCGCCACGAAGTCGATCAGCTCGCGCTCGCCGACCGAGCCGACCGAGCCGCCCGAACCGCCCACGCCACCCGAGCCGACCGAGCCGCCCGAGCCGCCCGAACCGCCGTCCGCCACGACCACGTACGCGACCACCGCCTGCCCGAGGTCCGGGTCGGGGACGCCGACCACGGCGGCGTCCGCCACGCCGGGGTGGTCGCGCAGCGCGGCCTCGACCTCGCCGGCGCCGATCCGGTAGCCGCCGCTCTTGATCAGGTCGACGGAGGCGCGGCCGACGATCCGGTGGAAGCCGTCGGGCCCGATCACGGCGACGTCGCCGGTGCGGAACCAGCCGTCGGCGGTGCGGGCGGCGGCGGTCGCCCCGGGGCGGCCGAGGTAGCCGTCGAACAGCGTCGGCCCCTGGACCTGGAGTTCGCCGACGCTCTCCCCGTCGGAGGGCACCGGCTGCCCGTCCTCGCCGACCAGCCGGGTGCGCACCCCGGCCACCGGCACGCCGACCGCGCCGGGGCGGCGCTCGCCGTCGGCCCGGGTGGCGACGGTGATCAGCGTCTCGGTCATGCCGTAGCGCTCGGCGGGAGCCTGCCCGGTGAGGTCCCGCAGCCGTTCGAAGACCGGCACCGGCAGCGGCGCGCTGCCGGACACCAGCAGCCGGGCGGCGGCCAGTTCGCGGGCGGCGGCGGTCTCGGCGGCGATCCGCGACCACACGGTGGGGACGCCGAAGTACAGGCTGCCGCGGGCGGCCGCGTACCCGGCGGGGGTGGGCCGTCCGCTGTGGACGAGCCGGCTGCCGGTGCGCAGCGCGCCGAGCACGCCCAGCACCAGGCCGTGCACGTGGAACAGCGGCAGGCCGTGGACGAGGGTGTCGTCGGCGTCCCACCGCCAGGCGTCGGCGAGCGCGTCGAGCCCGGCGGCGAGCGCCCGGTGCGGGAGCAGCGCGCCCTTGGGGGCGCCGGTGGTGCCGGAGGTGTACAGCACCAGGGCGGTCCGGTCGCCGTCCTCGGCCGCGGGCCGCCAGCCGCCGCCCGGGCGGTCCGCCAGCGAGACCGGGAGGGGCGTCAACCCGTCGGCGTCCTCGGGCAGTCCGGTGCCGGCCAGCAGGGTGGCGCCGCTGTCGCGCAGGATGTGGGCGCGCTCCAGCGGCCCGGAGTCGGGCGGCACCGGCACCACCGGCACGCCCGCGAGCAGGCCGCCGACCACCGCCGCGACCGTCTCGGCGGTCGGCCGGGCCAGGACGGCCAGGCCGGGCGCCCCGGCGGCGCGTTCGGCCACCGCCCCGGCGGCGCCCAGCAGTTGTTCCCGGGACAGGGCGGTCCCGTCCACCACCAGGGCGTCCGCCCGGTCCCCGTACCCGCCGTCGAGTGCTGTCAGCAGTCCCATGCCGCCCGACTCTACGAGCCCGGCCCGCCCGCGCGCAGCAGCGCCCCGCGCGCCGTCCCCGAGCTGGGGCGTTACCGAACCCAGCCGCGCCCTTTACCGAATCCGGTGGCCGGGCGGGGCCATCGGGGCGGCCCGCTCGGACTATGGAAGGGGCCGTCCGCTGCCGATGGGATAGGGGCCGTCCCGGCCGGACCCGGCCCGGGCCCCTTCTCCTCTGGGAGTCTCCTTGGGCATGCACCCCGCCACCGCGGGCACCCGACGCTCCACCGCGCTGCGGGCCGCCGCGCTGCTCGCCGTCGGGGCCACCGCCCTGACCGGCGCGACCGCCACCGCGCAGTCCGCCGCCCGCCCGCCGGTCTTCAAGCTGCGTCCCGCCTCGGCCGGGCAGATCGACGCGGTCGGCCGGGTCGCGCCGATATCGACCTCGGACTGCGTCACGCAGATCGGCATCCACTGCTACTCGCCGCTGCAGTACCGCACCGCGTACCACCTGGACCCGCTGTACCGGCAGGGCGTGACGGGCAAGGGCCGCACCATCGTGATCGTGGACTCCTTCGGCTCGCCGACCATCCAGCACGACCTGGAGGTGTTCGACCGGCAGTGGGGCATCCCGGACACCCAGGTCGAGGTGGTCAAGTGGGGGAACGTCCCGGTCTTCGACCCGACCAACGAGGACCACACCGGCTGGGCGGGCGAGAGCACCCTGGACGTCGAGTACGCGCACGCGATCGCCCCCGACGCGCACATCGTGCTGGTGGAGACCGGCGTCGCCGAGACCGAGGGCGTCACCGGCCTGCCGGAGATGATGGACGCCGAGAAGGCCGTCATGAAGTCGCACGACGTGGACGTGGTCTCGCAGAGCTTCGGCGCCACCGAGAACACCTTCCCGGGCTACGCCAAGGGCGACTTCAAGTCGATCGAGAAGCTGCGCTACGCCTTCCAGTACGCCGCCGCCGAGGACGTCACGGTGCTCGCCGCGTCCGGCGACGACGGCGCCACCGACGCGATGGACAACGGCAGCGACCTGTACCCGTACAAGGTCAACTCCTGGCCGTCCGCGGACCCGCTGGTCACCTCGGTCGGCGGCACCCAGCTGACCCTGGACGACAGCGGCAACCGCACCGCCCCCGACCAGGTCTGGCACGACGACTACGGCGCGGCGGGCGGCGGCGTCTCCGGCGTCTTCGCCCGCCCCTGGTACCAGGCCGCCGTGGCGGGCACCACCGGCAACCACCGCGGCACCCCGGACATCTCGATGAGCGCGGGGGTGGACGGCGCGGCCTGGACGTACGAGTCGTACGACCCGACGGCGGTCGGCTGGCACCTGGTCGGCGGCACCAGCGAGGCGACCCCGGTCTTCTCCGGCGTCGTCGCGCTGGCCGCCCAGCTGGCGGGCCACCGCCTGGGCCAGCTCAACCCGCGCCTGTACGGGCTGGCCCTGCTGCCCTCCCGGCTCAGCGGCATCACCGACGTCACCGCGGGCGACAACTCCTGGGACGCGGTGACGGGTTACCAGGCCACCAAGGGCTACGACCTGGCCTCCGGCCTGGGCACCATCGACGGCAACCGCTTCGTGCGCTCCCTCGCGGGCCGCTGACCCGCACGGACGACGGAGGGCGCGGTCCCCGCGGGGACCGCGCCCTCCGGCTCGCTGCGGGATCAGCCCTTGCGGGCCTTCACCTCGTCGGTGAGCTGGGGGAGGACGGTGAAGAGGTCTCCGATGACGCCGTAGTCGACGAGTTCGAAGATGGGGGCTTCGGGGTCCTTGTTGACGGCGACGATGGTCTTGCTGGTCTGCATGCCGGCGCGGTGCTGGA
>NZ_JBIVKJ010000025.1:0-80739 GCF_044750705.1 Kitasatospora sp. NPDC088783 | reverse complement strand
AGATACGCGCCGACCTCCACCTCGGCCTGCTCCAACTCGCCTGCAGCATCATCTGCCTGCGGAAACTCCGGACCTCATTTTGAAATGATCAGTTAAAAGGACGCCGAACTTCTTGTCCTTCGGCACGAGAACGCCGTGCTGCGGCGACAGCTCGCGGGCCCGGTGCGCTACGAGTCGGCGGACCGGTTGTGGTTTGCGGCGTTGTCCTCGCTGATACCCCGACGGTGCTGGATACAGGTGTTCACGGTGACTCCGGGCACCCTGCTCGAGTGGCATCGAAGGCTTGTCGCGCGCCGATGGGACTACAGCACGCGCCGGAGCAGGCCTGGCCGGACGTTGACCGCGACGGCGATCAAAGAGCTGGTCTTGCGGCTGGCCGACGAGAATCCGCGCTGGGGGTGTCGCAGGATTCAGGGCGAGCTCGCACGCCTGGGGCATCAGGTCGGAGCATCCACGGTCTGGCAAATCCTGACCGTCGCCGGCATAGGCCCAGCTCCCCGAAGGAGCGGGCCGACAGCATCATCGCCTGCGACTTTCTGCACATCGACTTGGTCGACCTCCGCCGAGTCCACCGGCTGGTCTTCCTCGGACACGGCACCCGCCGCCTGCACATCGCCGGCGTGACCGCTCACCCCACCGCGCAGTGGACCGTACAGCAAGCCCGCGACCTCGCCGCCAACTTGGGCGTGCGCTTCGAGTCGCTGCGCTTCCTGCTCCGCGACTGGGACAGCAAGTACACCGAATCCTTCGACGCGGTCTTCGCCGCCGACGACATCGAGGTCCTGCGGACAGCTCCGCAGGCCCCTCGGATGAACGCACACTGCGAAAGGGTCATCGGAACGCTACGGCGCGAGCTCCTCGATCACCTGCTGATCCTCAACGAGGCACGTGCACGACGAGCACTCGACGCCTGCACCCTCCACTGCAACAGCCACCGCCCCCACCAGAGCCCGGAGACAATTCCCGTCCCTCGCCCAGGAACACCCGAGGCCCTCAACCGACCTGACCGCGCACCGACTACTCCGTACCCGTGTACTCGGCGGCGTCATCAATGAGTACAGATACGTGGCTTGACCAGCAGCAATGAGTTTCTGAACGGTACAGGCTTTCGCCCGCCCCGAAGATCCAGCCACCCCTTGGCCATCGACCAGAGAGGGCTCGCCCCATCATGCCGCATGCCCGAACCCGGGCCGCACGCGATGCGACTCCTCCTCCCCCTTCTCCTTCCACGCAGGGCTGCGCCTGCACGCGCCCCGGCACTTCCGCACTCCTCCGCACCACCGACGAGGCCGCCGCGGTCATCAATGTCAGCCCACGTACCCTGCGCCGCTGGCGCCGGGAGAACACGGGCCCGGCCTACGCCAAGGTCGGCAGCCAGATCGGCTACCGGGACCAGGACCTCGTCGACTACCTGGCCCGCAGCCTCGTCGTGCCGGAGGAGGCTGCTTGATGACAGCGAGCGAACAAACAGACGCGCCGGTCGGCGTCAAGCTCCGCACCGACATCGAGTACCGGACCGGCAACCCGAGCCCCTACCGGGCCCGGGTGCGCTGGACCGACCCCGCCACGAACACCCACCTCTCCCGCTCCACCATGTTCCCCACCGAAGAGGAGGCGAAGAACTGGCTCAACCGTGTCGTCAAGGCGGCCGAACTCGGCGTCGACGTGGACCGCGCCGTCATCGCGCTCGGCGAGTACGGGGACTCCGTCATGGACCTGGCGATGCGCGGTCTCGAACTCAAGCCCCGTACAGGGTCGGTTGGCACCTGCGGATCGTCCCCGCCCTCGGCCACCTCCAGGTCATCGGCATCACGGCCGGCATCGCCGACCGCGCCCTCAACACCTGGATCGCCGACGGCGCCGGAATCTCCACCCTCAAGTGCACCATCGCCGTGCTGGTCCGGGTGATGGAGCAGGCCATCCGCGACGGCCTCATCGAGGTCAACCCCGCCCGCCTGTACGGCGGGCAGAAGCTGTTCAAGACCGCGGAGGACGAGGAGAGCGACCCTCGCGGCCTGGCACTGCGCGACTGGGACACCCTCGACCGCCTCGCCTGCGCCCTGGCGGCCGCCTCCTACAACGAGTACGAGGGCTGGGGCGACATCGTGCGCTTCGCCGGCGGCACCGGTGCCCGCATCGGCGAGGTCTCCGGCGTCCGCGCGGGCGACATCGACACCGACAAGTGGCTGTGGCGGTGCTGCCGACAGACCACCACCGCCCCCGGCGGCCTGCTCGACAAGGGCACCAAGGGCAAGCGCAGCCGCTTCGTCCCGATCATCCCGGAGCTTCGGCCCAACGTCGCCTGGCGGATCGCCCGGGTCGGCGGCCGTCCGGACGCCCGCCTGTTCACCGGACCCCGCGGAGGCCGGGTCACCACCGCGATCCTGCGCGACGCCACCCACTGGGACGACGTCGTCACCACTCTCGGCTACGAGTACCTGCGCCGCCACGACCTGCGCCACACCGCGCTGACGTGGTTCGCCGACGCGGGCGTCCCGCCGCACATCCTGATGCGCATCGCCGGCCACGGCCAGCTCACCACGACCCAGCGCTACCTCCACCCCGACCTGCGCTCGATACAGCGCGCCGGCGACCAGCTGACGGCCTACATCAACGCCACCCGCGGCCTGCCCGGCCCCAAGGTCGAAGTCGAACAGATCCGCCAACTCGCCATCACCGCTTGACGTCAGCGCCTGTTGCTGCTGGCTCGGCCGGATTCCGGAAGCCCAACACATTCCGTGCGGGGAAACCTCACAATGTCTTTGACCACCCGGCAGGCGACGAGGGGCCACAGCATGGACGACGACTTCCCACGCAGGTGGTGGGCACCACGCACCACCCTCGTCGGCACGTCCGACGGCAACCCGCAGGAGCAGGAATCCCGCTTCCGGGCCGGCGCCGCCCGCGTCCGCGTCCAGGCCGTGAAAGCCGCTACGGCAGCCCGCCCGTACATCGGACCGATCACCGCGACCTTCGCGACCGCCGTCGTCTCCGCCATGGTCTCCTCCGCCCTCGACCGTGGCGGGCAGAATGACCGATACCTGTCTCCGTCCCCGTCATGCCAGCCCACCGAAAGGGGGCCGTCCTTGACATGCCGGGAGTGCGGGCGCCCCCTCACGGACGAGCTGTCCCAGCAGGCCGGATACGGGCCGACCTGTGCGCGCTACAGACTTCTCTGACCCCGACACGGGGTGCGGTCCCCGCACACGAACGTGTGCGGGGACCGCCCTGTTCGAATCGGAGCAGCGTCCCTCGTGCGGCCCACGGTTCTGTCTTCACCACTGTCCAGGACCTCTGGGCTGCCCAACCGCCGCACATTGCCGGTCAGAAGAACGTTCCGGCAGACCTGCTTTGAGTGACTACCGGTCCGGTCAGCGGCGCTCCACGCTGAACCCGCTGTCGTGGAGCGCCTCGGTCCACACCGTCCGGTCGAACCACCTGGTGATGTCCGGCTTGAGCGTGGTGATGGTCGCCATCCGGGCCTCCCAGTCGTGGCCGGCGTCACCGCGGGCGCCATCGCATCCCGAGCAGCCGTCTTCTCCATGGATGTGGCCGGCCATCCAGGCGTTCACCGCGACGTTGACGATCACGCTGTAGAGGTCGCCGCCCGACTCGACGAGTGAGTCGGGAACGCCCGCGAGGATCAGGGCCAGTTCGGGGTTGTCGATCGGAGGCATCGGTGCCTGCGCGCCCTCGGCTTCGTCCTCCTTGGCGCTTTCCTGCAGTTCCTGGTACTGCTTGGCGATGGCGTCGGCGAGTGTGTCGGCGTTGAAGTACCTCCAGGCGGAGCGCACCTGGACCCCCATCATCTGGGCGACCTGCCTCATCCGCTCCTCGATGAGGTCTTCCACGGTCCCCGGGCGAACGGTGACTCCGCGACGGGCCAGCGCTGCCAGGGTCTCGGCCGCTGCTTCCTTGAATGCCTTCGTGTTCCTCACGCGCACCAGCGTAGAGGTCGTCTCGTAGGGACTCGCCGTCCCTGGACGAACCGTTTGCTTCGAAAGACGGGCGCTCGGCTCACGACCCACTCTGGTCGCACGACCTCCTTCGGCTGGGCCGCTTCAGGAGGTGTTCTCGCCGAAGCGGCCCGACCGGGTTGCCGGGTCAACCGGGCGCTGTGCCTACAGTTTCAGGATCAGCGTCTCGACGCTCTCCAGCTCCGCGGCGCTGGCCTTCGCCGCGTCGCGGAGCGCCGTCAGCTTCTCCATCCACTGGATTCGCTGGTCGGCCGGGAGGGGATCTTCCTCCAGCTCGGCTCGCAGGTCGACCGCTTCGCCGAACCTGCCCATGAGTTCTCGGGCTGCGGTGCCGGCCAACTGATAGCTGCCCTCTACGAGTTCGATACGGGCGGCCATCTCCTGGCGCAGGGTGGCGAGCCGGTCCCGGGGGTCCTGCGGTGCGTGACCGTTCGCGGTGGCCGACGTGACGCTGGTGCCGTTGTCCTCGGCCCCGGCGCCCGCGGTCGTGGCGGCCGTGCTGCTTCCCTGGTTCGGGTTCTGGGCGAGGTCCGGCGGGAAGGTGTCGTCGAACCATGCCTTGTCCACGACGATGCCGGTGGGCTCACCGTCGAGGTCCGGAACGAGGATCATGCCGGGCACGATCGGGCTGCGCTGGGTCTCGTCCTTCTCCGCGCGCTCGCCGTAGCAGACCGGCTTGCCACCATCGGGGGCTTTGGGCGCCAGGACCGCGTCGGGGTGCTCCAGGACGGATCGCGCGAAGGCGAGCAGAAGGGCACGGCTGATGTTCTCCGGCTTCGCCGTGTAGGCCATGGTGAGTGCCGCGACGGCGTTGGCCGGGCTGCGGCGCACGCCCTTGCGCCCGGCTCCAGCCTCGCTGCCCTGGCCGGGTGTGACGAGGGGCTGGGGGGCGTGGATCAGCGCGGGCACCATGCGTCGCACCAGTGCGGCCCAGGCCGCAGGCTCGCCGGCCTCGGCCCGCAGGAGCAGTTCCTTGAGCGGCCGGGGGTCCTGGTTGGCGCCCTCCTTGGCGTCCGTCACCGTGAACAGGCCAAGCGCCGAGAGGATGTTGGCGCGGTGGAGGAAGAGCTGGGCGACGGCAGCCGACCACAGCCGCGTACGGTTCTCGGCGTTCGGGGCCTTGGTCTGGCTCCACGCCGGTTCCTGCATGCTCGCCCGGACGATCGGCCAGAACTTCCCGGTGTCGCGCACCTGGCGCTTCCCGTTGCCGGGTCCGGCCGGGGGGATCTCCGGGAAGACCAGCGCGGTGATCGCGCGGACGGCGATGTCCCGCAGAGCGGCCGGCGAGACCTTCTCCTCGGCGGGCAGCAGGGCGGCCAAGGGGTCGAGGGGGCCGTTCGCCGTCAAGGCGTTGCGCACCCCGTCCAGATCGAGGAGGTCGATGCCCCGGGCCGCCGGGAAGGTCTCGTCGAGCAGTTCGACGAGCTTGCCGTTCTTGGCGTAGGCGTCGACGAGGGTCGCGAACAGGGCGACCAAGCGGGCTTCCTCGTCGTAGGGCTGGATGCCGCGGAGGTGGTCGTTGACGTTCAGGCCCCGCAGTACGTGCTCCAGCGCGGCCGGCTTGCTGCAGCCGACGACGATCTCCATCGGCACAGTGGCGATCATCGTGGCGCGCCGTGCGGGGTGCTCCGGGTCCGTGTCCTCCTCGGCGTCGGCCTTGTTGAGACGCTGCGAGACCCGGTTGAGGACTTCCCGCTGACTCAGCAGCCGCACCCCGGTGTCGGCCTTGTCCGAGGGCAGCTTGACGAACGTCTGCGGCATGCCGGTGACGATGTGCTCGGGACGCAGGCCGAAGACGTCGAGGCGGGCCAGGGCGCGGTTGTTGGCGGTGACCGCGACCATGCGCCACAGCTCGGACCGGGTGCCGTCCGCGTTCTTGATGCGCCACTGCTGCAGGACGCTCATGCCGCGCGAGAGCTGGCCAGCGGCTACCAGCGACTCGGCGAGGTCGTATCCGCGGGTCCTGCCGAAGCGCTCCAGGTGGCCGGCGGCGTAGCGCTGGACGTGGACGGCCTGCTCGTAGCTCTGCTCGGCGAGGACGAGCGCGGCCATGGGCTCACCGTCCTCCTCAGCCGCCCGTACCGCGGGGCGCGGGAGGCGGTTGCCGAGCGAGGTGAGCAGGGCGGTCCGGCGTTGCTCGGCTTCGCGCACCTGCCTGGTGGCGTCCGCCAGTTTGCTCTCCGCGGCGGCGAGGGCGGTGGCGTAGTGGGCTTCGTCGCTCGGGGCTCGGCGGCGGGTCTCGCGTTCCTTCTCGGCGGCCCTGTGCGTCTTCTTGGCGGCGTCGAGCGCGGTCTCAGCGGCGATCAGCTCCGTGACGCGCCGGGTAGCCTCCGGGCTGGGCGGGGACCAGATGCCGACGGTACGGTCGTTGAGGTCCCAGGGGGCCACGGCCGCGCCGTGGACGTCGCAGATCAGCAGCAGGACGCGGTCGTCGCTGCCCGACTGCACCGGCCGCGACGCCGTGGGGTTGAGGATCTTCCTGCCCTTTGAGGTGATGATCAGTTTCTTGATCTCGGTCTCGCCCAGGGCGGTGGCGAGCCCCTCCGTGATCGCGGCGCGGGGCGGGGGCACCAGCCCCTGGTCCTCGCAGGTGTTCTCGATGGCGTCAGCCAGATACCCGGCCCACATCGGGGTGCCGATGTAGGGGTAGATTCCGGCAGGTCGCTTGCTGGCCATGAGGTCTGTCCTTCTCCCGGTCGATCCGGGCAGCAGGGCACGCCTCCGTTTCTCGGGGCGTGACACGCGCCCGAGGATCTGGCCCTCGCGCCAGCGGGAGATCCGCTCCAGGAAACAGACAGCGTCCTGAGCGGCCCGCTACGTACGATCCAACGGCCGGCGCCCGCAGGGCGATCACACCGGACGACACCCATAGGTCGGGTGTCCGGGATCTCGCGTCTGGTCTCCTACTCCGCCGACGGCGGCACGAGGCAAGCGGCGGTGGTGAACCACCGACGTGCGGCACTGACTGTGCCAGCGCCCGGGAGAGAGCAGCGAGCATCAACTGGATCATCCACTCGATAGGGTGAATTTCTCCCCAACCTGCTTCCACGGGAGGCAAGTTGCCGATGCGAAAGCGGGCGATCATCCGGCCGATGCTCCCAGACAATCGCGTCAACCGGGCAGAAGCGGAGTGGAGTGTGGACCGGCTACAGCGCCGCGGACCGATCGGTCGCGTCCTCCGCGTCAGGGTGCGGGGCGCCTGCCTCCAGAGCTGCGGGCAGGCCCGCCGGGCTTCCGCTTGGCAGCAGACGGCGCCACCAAGTCGGCCGGGCAGGCACGGGGGTGCGCAGTTGCGAGTAGCGCACCACCGCCTGCGGGGTTGCCGTGCGGACCCAGATCGGGGCTCCGACGATGATCCGGTGGGTGTCTTCGAAGTCGGTGCCGCCGAGATGCCAGCGCTCGGGATCGAGCGTGACGTCGCTGTAGACCACAGCCAGCCACTCCGCCTCGTCGGCATGTCCGAGGGCCCACGGGAGCGTCCAGGGCTCCTCCGCGTCGCTTCCGGAACGGTCGCGGTCGCCCGTGGCGATCTTCAACGCCTCGAAGGCGAGTTCCTGTTCGTCCCAACCGCAGGTGTTGCGGGTGCCTCGGCTTTCGAGCAGCTCGTTGACCGCGTACCAGGCCGAGGAGGTTCCCCCTTCGACGGCCTCGCCCGTGCGGAAGTCGGCCGTGTTGTCGACGCTGCCGAACAGGCACAGATCGACCCGCCGGCCGGAGCCGTTCCGAGTCCGGGCATGGAGCACCACACCCTTGTCCCGCTGGGGACCGACGGTGAAAGCGGAGAATGCAACCCTGCCCAGGCCACCGGCGAACCGCGCCCGCGGCTCGTCGTAGGTGACGGCGGTGCTGCCCCGCAGGGCCTTCGCCAGTCGGTCTGCCGTCTTGCGCCTGCTCCGCTCGTAGCCCTCCGGCCGCTGGAAAGCGAAGACCGGGAGGCCGAGACCGAACACGGACGTCGGGGTGCTCGCGGTGGAGAGCCGCCATGGAGCATCCAGCCGCAGACCGTTGTCGCGCGCGATGACGCGGATCCGCCGCTCCGACCAGTACCGGTATGTCGTGACTTCACCGATCCGCCGCACCAGCACCTCCTCAAGTGCCGTGAGCCTACCGAGGACCCCACTGGCCTTCAGCCTTCTGCACAGAGCGACCGTGCAGCCTGACCATCACGCAAAGCAACCAGCTCAGCGGCCGCAATGAGTCCGCAGCCCCCTCTGCACAGAGCGAGACCAAGAGCAGGTAACGATTTTGACGGCAGGACGCCATTCGGGAGGTCGTCACCCGTGGCCAACTTCCGCCACGCAAGCGGGATTTCTGCCAGAATCATGACCGGAAATCGATTGTTACGATTCGGCATCCGTCACTTTGGGTAACTGGTGAATCGGGCAAATCGGACCCACCCCCAGCGGAGTCAACCCCTGGATTCAGGGCCCTGGTCCCAAAATGGTCCCAAACAGCATGCGAACCGATTTTCGCGGTCTCTGACGGCCCGTCATGCAAAAGGCCGCTGACCTGGGATTTCTCCCGGCCAACGGCCTTTCCGACTCACGTCGGGACGACAGGATTTGAACCTGCGACCCCTTGACCCCCAGTCAAGTGCGCTACCAAGCTGCGCCACGTCCCGTGGTCGTCCGCCCAGTGGCCCTCGCGGGTCTCTCGGCTTTCTGACCGCGCCCCCGGTCTCCCGGCGACGTGGAAAACAATACAGCACGTCGGGGGGTGCTCGCTGCCAGGTTTCGGGGGTGTGGCGGGTGGGTGGTCGGGGAGGGGTCAGGGGGTGGGGTGGCGGGAGTCGTAGCGGAGGAAGGCGGGGCGGCGGAGGGCGAGGTAGAGGACGATGGCGACGCAGGCGAGGCCGCCGGTGAGGATGGAGAGGGTGGGGGTGGTCAGGGAGGAGACGGTGCCGGATTCGAAGTCGCCGAGGCGGGGGCCGCCGGCGACCACGACGATGAAGACGCCCTGGAGGCGGCCGCGCATCTCGTCGGGGGCGGCGACCTGCATCATCGTGTTGCGGAAGATCATCGAGACGGTGTCGGCGCAGCCGGCCGCGGCGAGCAGGAGCAGGGCGAGCGGGAGGTTGCGGACGAGTCCGAAGGCGGCGATGGCCAGGCCCCAGGCGGCGACGGAGGCGAGGACGGCGACGCCGTGCCGGTGGATGCGGCCGATCCAGCCGGAGAAGAGGCCGCCGGCCAGGGCCCCGACGGCGGGGGCGGCGGCGAGCAGGCCGACGGTGCCGGCGTCGCCGCCGTAGAAGGGGAGGACGATCGCGGGGAAGAGGGCGCGCGGGAGGCCGAAGATCATCGCGGCGAGGTCGGCGGCGAAGGAGGTCCGCAGGTTCGGCTGGGTGCGCAGGAAGCGCAGGCCGTCCAGGACGGTGGCGCGCTTGCCGGTGGTGGACTGCGGGCGCATCGAGGGCAGGCGCCACATCGCGTAGAGGGTGGCGGTGAAGGCGAGGGTGTCGGCCAGGTACGCGCTCTGCGCCCCGTACGTGGCGACGGCGACGCCGCCGAGCAGCGGGCCGACGGTCTGGCCGAGGTTCATGCCGATGGTGTTGAGGGCGTTGGCGGCGGGCAGCTGCTCGCGCGGGACGAGGCGCGGGATCATCGAGGACCGGGCGGGCGAGCTGACGGCGAAGAATCCGCCCTGGAGCGCGACGGCGGCGTAGAGCGGGACGATGGAGCGCAGGTCCAGCAGGGCCTGGGCGGCGAGCAGCGCGGAGACCGCGGCGAGGCCGCCGGAGCCGATCAGGCCGAGACGGCGGCGGTCGACGCGGTCGGCGATGGCGCCGCCGTACAGGCCGAAGACGACCAGCGGGACCAGGGAGCAGATGCCGACCAGGCCGGTGAGGAAGGTGGAGCCGGTACGGGCGTAGACCTGGATGCCGACCGCGAGGGTGGTCATCTGCTGGCCGATCGAGGAGACCGTCTGCCCGAACCAGAGCCGCCGGTAGTCGGGGCTGTGGCGCAGCGGGGTGAGGTCGGCGAAGGCGCCGCGGGTGAGGCGGCGCAGTCCGGTCCGGGCGGGGCCGGGCGGCGGGGACGGCCGGGAGGGCGTTTCGGTGGGCACCCCGCCATGCTCGTTCAGCCGTTCGGCGGCCGTGCGGGCGGGGTGCGGCTGGACATCCGCGGGAAACAAACGGGCTCCCCGGCCTCCCCGCGACCGCAGCCCGCCCGCCCGCCGCCCGCCGGTCAGCCGGTCAGCCGCCCGCCGCCCGCCGCCCGCCGGTCAGCGCAGCAGGGTACGGGTGAGCAGCGCGGCGAGCCGCTCGTCGAGCGGTTCGCGGGTGGCGAGCAGCCGGTACCAGAGCATGCCGAAGGCGAGTTCGGCGGCGGTGGCGGGGGTGAGCTGGGGGGCGAGCGCGCCGGCCGCGTGGGCGCGGGTGAGCAGGGTGCCGAGGGCTTCGCGGCGGGGGCGCAGCAGGGTGTCGTGGAAGCGGGTGCCGAAGGCCGGGTCGATCTGGGCCTCGGCCATCAGGGCGCGCAGGGCGTCGGTGGTGGGCGGGGTGGCGGCGGCGAACGTGGCGGCGAGGAAGGCGTGCAGGTCGGCGGCGTGGTCGCCGGTGTCGGGCAGCGGGATGTGCTGCCGGGCGTGGGCGGTGACGGCTTCGAGCAGGACGTCCGCCCGGCCGGGCCACCAGCGGTAGAGGGTCTGCTTGCCGGTGCCGGCCCGGGCGGCGATGCCCTCGACGGTGAGGCGCGCGTACCCGGCCTCGCCGAGCAGTTCGTACGCGGCGGCGAGGATCGCGCGGCGGCTCTCCTCGCTGCGGCGGCGGCCCGGGCGGGCGGGGGGCGGTGCCCCGTCGGCGGGTTCCTGCGGGTCCTGGTGCGCTTGCTCGATCACGGCAGCCACGCTACCTTAATTCGAGACGAGACGTCGCGGTTCGAAATTGCGGACCGGGACACGCACTGGGGAGGGCACACATGAGCGAGCGCACCGCACTGGTGGTCGGCGGTACTTCGGGCATCGGGCTGGAGACCGCCCGCCAACTGCGCGACCGGGGCGCCACGGTGCACGTGGTGGGCCGCGCCAAGGAGCGGCTGGAGGCGCTGGCGGTCAGCGACCCGGAGCTGGTCGGGCACCGGGCGGACGGCGGCGACCGCGGGCAGATCGCCGAAGTCCTGTCCACCATCGGCAGGTTGGACTGGCTGGTGGTCTCGCTGAGCGGCGCCGAGGGCGCGGGCCCGTTCGCCGAACTCGACCTGGACGCCCTGCGCGGTGCCTTCGAGGCCAAGTTCTGGGGGCAGTTGACCACCGTGCAGGCCGCGCTGCCGCACCTGTCCGAGGACGGCTCGATCACCCTGGTCACCGCGATCTCGGCCCGCACCGGCATGCCGGGCACCGCCGGACTGGCCGCGGTGAACGGGGCGCTGGAGGCGATGATCCGGCCGCTGGCCCGGGAGTTGGCCCCGCGCCGGATCAACGCCGTCTCCCCCGGGCTGGTCGACACCCCGTGGTGGAACGGCCTGCCGCAGGAGGCGCGCGACGCCTACTTCGCCCAGGCCGCCGCCCAGCTGCCGACCCGCCGGATCGCCTCCCCGGCGGACGTCGCCGAGGCGGTCGTGCTGGCCGCGACCAACCGCAACCTCACCGGCACCGTCCTGGAGAGCGACGGCGGCCTCCACCTCGCGCCCCTCAACTGACGCCCGAAGCAAGCCGGTTCGGCCCGTGCGCCTCAGCCACCGCTCCTGGCCGCACGGTTGGCCGCTTACCCCTCAACAACAGCCCACCGAAAGGGCGTTCACCTCGCGGCCAGCACCGTGGTCTGCGCGTGGCCGATCACGTGGCCGCTCATGCTGAACGCGGTGACGGCGGCGGGCGTGGCGGCCGGCAGCGCCAGGCTCGGGGCGTCCAGGGCGTAGACGTTGATCTGGTAGTGGTGCGGGCGGTCGCCGACCGGCGGGCAGGGGCCCAGGTAGCCCTGCACGCCCGCGTCGTCGGCGCCCGTCACCGCGCCGGCCGGCGGAGTCGCCCCCAGCCCGGTGGCGGTGGCCGGGACGTCCCAGACCAGCCAGTGCCAGAAACCGGAGCCGGTCGGCGCGTCCGGGTCGAACATGGTGACGGCGAAGCTCCGGGTGCCGGTCGGGGCGCCGCGCCACTCCAGCCGCAGCGGCTGGTTGCCGCCGTCGCAGCCGAACGCGTTCGCCCAATGTGACTGCGGGAAGCGGCCGTTGACCAGATCGGGGCTGCTGACGGCGAACCGCTGCGCCCCGGCCGGGACCCCGGAACGGACCGACACCCGGCCGAACTCCTTCACCTCCGTCCCCGCCTGGGCGCTCGAGTCGCCGACCCCCAGCAGCGTCAGCACCGCGGCGGCGGACAGCGTGACGGCGGCGGCACCGCGGTACGGACGCGAACGCCGAACGGCGGTGGCGCCAGCGGTGGCAGTGGTGGCGGTGGTGGCAGTGGCGGTGGTGGCGGTGGCGGCCACCCGGGTACGGAACGGACGTGACATGGCGCGAGGCTCCCCGTCGATCGTCGGATCTGGCTTCGGATGCCCCAACCCTCCCCCGCCGGACGGATCTCGAGGAGGCCCGCCGGATGGTGGCATCCGGCGTACCAGCCTCGGCACTGGACGGCCCGCCCGGCCCGCGCCGATGATCGGGGGCATGACCGAGCACGCCCCGTCCCCGCAGGCCGAACTGGCCGCCTTCCTCCGGGCCAAGCGCGCCCGCCGGCAACCCGAGGACGTCGGCCTGCCGCGCGGGCCGCGCCGCCGCACCCCGGGGCTGCGCCGCCAGGAGGTCGCCCAACTCGCCGCCGTCAGCGTCGAGTGGTACGTCCGCCTGGAGCAGGGCCGGGTCGGCACCCCGGGCGGCGCCGTCCTGGACGCCCTCGCCGAGGCCCTGCGCCTCACCCCGGACGAGCACCGCCACCTGCACCTGATCGCCCGCCGGGAGACCCCCGTCCTGCCCGCGCCCCGCGCCCCGCAGGAACCCGTCCGCGACTCGCTGCGCCAACTCCTGGACGGGATACCGCTGTTCCCCGCCTATGTGACCGACCACCGGCTCGACGTACTGGCCCACAACGCGGCCGCCCGGGCCCTGTTCGGCCCCGCGTTCGGCACCGGAGCGACCGACAACACCGCCCGCATGCTCTTCCTCGATCCGGCCACCCGCGCCACCCAGCTCGACTGGGGCCGGGTCGCCCGCGAGACAGTCGGCCACCTCCGCACCGCCACCGCCCGCCACCCCGACGACCCCCGCCTCGCCGCCCTCCTCGCCGAACTACGCTTCCACAGCGCCGAGTTCACCCTCTGGTGGGACGACCACACCGTCCTCGACCGCGCCGCCGGCACCAAACGCGTCCGCCACGCCGAAGTCGGCGACCTCCGCCTCCACTACGACATCCTCACCACCGGCCACCACCGCCTCTTCACCCTCACCCCCGCCGACCCCGCCACCGACCGCGCCCTCCGCCACCTCGTCACCACCCACACCACCCGCACCGCCGCCACCAACGCCGCGGGCACCACCGTCCGCCCGATCACGGCCGCCTGAGCAGCACCGCTCGAACACGCCGCCGCCTGAACCGCCCGGACGGCCCGGGCCCGCCACACCCACCCGGGCCCGGGCCCGGCCGCTCAGCCCAGCCGCTTCAGGAGTTCCTCCGCCAGCGGGGCCGAGGAGGACGGGTTCTGGCCGGTGATCAGGTTGCCGTCGACGACGACGTGCGGGGTCCAGGGGGCGGCGGGGTCGACGGTGAGGCCGGCCTCGGTGAGGCGGGTCTGGAGGAGCCAGGGGGCGCGGTCGGCGAGGCCGGCCAGGGTCTCCTCGGCGTCGGTGAAGGCGGCGACCCGGCGGCCGGCGAAGGCGTTGCGGCCGGTGGCCGGGTCGGTGGCGGCGAGCAGCGCGGCGGGGCCGTGGCAGACCACGGCGAGGGGCTTGCCGGAGGCGAGGGCCCGGACGAGCAGGCGGCCGGAGTCGGCGTCCCGGGCGAGGTCCTCCATCGGGCCGTGGCCGCCGGGGTAGAAGACGGCATCGTAGTCGTCGAGGTCGACGTCGGCGATGGCCAGCGGGTGGTCGAGTTCGGTCATCGCGGCCAGGGTGTCGGCGAGTTCGCGGGCCTGCTCGGCGCCGCCGTTGGCGTCGGGCCCGAGGCTGGCCCGGTCGACGGGCGGGACGGCGCCGCCGGGGGTGGCGACGGTGATCTCGTGGCCGGCCTCGCGCAGGGCGCGGTAGGGGGTGGCGGCCTCCTCGGCCCAGTAGCCGGTGGGGTGTTCGGTGCCGTCGTTGAGGGTCCAGTGGTCGGCGCCGGTCATCACGAACAGGATCTTCGACATGTCGCGTTCCTCCGAGGGGGGGCTGCTTCGCGGTTGTGCTCCGACCGTAGACCGGCCGGGCGATCGGTATCCAATGAGCGCGCCGATGGCAGCCATCGGTTCTCCGATGGCTCGGTCGGCCGCCGTCGGCCGTCGTCGGCCACCGCCCGGCAGTACGCTCACCCGATGGACGACCACCTGCCGCGCGCCGCCGGTGCCGGGCCCCGGTCACGTGCCGCCGCCGGACCCGCGCCGCACACCACCGCCAACACCACCGCCACCGCCACCGCCACGGCCACGGCCACGGCCAATGCCGGGCCGCCGGACCTCAACCAGTTGCGCACCTTCCTCGCGGTGTACCGCCTGGGTTCGTTCACCGCCGCCGCCCGCCGGCTGGGCCTGTCGCAGTCGACGGTGACCGCGCAGGTCCGCGCGCTGGAGCGGCGTCACGGCCGGGAGCTGTTCGAGCGGCGGGCCCGCGGCGCGGCGGCACTGCCCGCGGCGGACGAGCTGGCCGCCCGGGTCGCCGAGCCGCTGGACCGGCTGGCCGGTGCGGCGGAGCGGCGGCCGTCGGCGGAGCCGGTGCACCTGGCCGGTCCGGCGGAACTGCTCGGCGCGCTGCTGCTGCCCGCGCTCGCCCCGCTGGTCGCGGACGGGGTGCGGCTGCGGGTGTCCACCGGGCTGACCGACCCGCTGCTGGCCGAACTCCGTTCCGGGCGGCACGACGTGGTGGTCTCCACCCGCCGCCCGACCGGCCGGGCGCTGACCGCCGTACCGCTCGCCGACGAGGAGTTCGTCCTGGTCGCCGCCCCCGGCTGGGCGGCCCACCGGGCCCTCGCGCACCCGGCGCACCGAGCGCGCGCAAAGGACCCGGCCGGCCCGGCGGACCTCGCGGACCCCACCGACCTCGCGGGCCCCACCGACCCCACCGACCTCGCCGACGCGCTCCCCCGGCTGCCGCTGGTCAGCTACGCCGAGGACCTGCCGATCGTCCGCCGCTACTGGCGGCACGTCTTCGGCCGCCGACTGCACGCCCTGGCCGCCGTCACGGTGCCCGACCTGCGGGCGGTGCGGGCCGCGGTGGCGGCCGGGGCGGGGTGGAGCGTGCTGCCCGAGTACCTGTGCCGGGACGCGCTGGCGTCCGGCGCGCTCGTCCCGCTGCTCCGGCCGGCCGACCCGCCGATCAACACCGTGTACCTGGTGCACCGTCCGGAGGCCGCCGCGAACCCGCACCTGGCCGCCGTCCGGGAGCGCCTGCTGGCCGCCGCCCGCCACTGGTGACAAGGCCGGACCGGCCCGGGGCCGCACCGGACCGGTCCGAGGCCGCACCGGACCGGTCCAGCGGTCTCCCACCGCCAACGCGCCTCCCCCGCCGGTGGATTGACCTTGTCTGCACAACTTGGGACCGAACCGCGTGCACTTGTCCGAACAACTGAAGGCGTTCGCCGGACGTACGCCGACCGGTCACAGGCGGTACTGCGGGCAGTACCCCGGGCGCGCTACCGTGACGGGCGCCCTCCACCCGCCCCTCACCCGCAGAGGTCGTGTCCCCCATGACTGAACCGAATCGGCGTCGTTTCCTCCAACTGGCCGGCGCGAGCCTGGCGTTGCCGGCGCTGGCGCCCAGCATCGCGCGGGCCGCCGCGATCGCCCCGCAGGGCAGCACGGGCACCATCCAGGACGTGCAGCACATCGTGGTGCTGATGCAGGAGAACCGGTCCTTCGACCACTACTTCGGCGCGATGAAGGGCGTGCGCGGCTTCGGCGACCCGCGGCCGGTGACCTTGCCGAGCGGGAAGCCGGTCTGGTACCAGACGAACAGCGCGAAGAAGGAGATCCTGCCGTTCCGGCCGCAGGTGAACGACCTCGGGATGCAGTTCGTCCAGGACCTCAACCACGACTGGGCGGGCGGCCACAAGGCGTTCAACGGCGGCAAGTACGACCAGTGGGTGCCCGCGAAGACCGCCACCACCATGGCGTACCTGACCCGGCAGGACATCCCGTTCCACTACGCGCTCGCCGACGCGTTCACGCTGTGCGACGCGTACCACTGCTCGTTCATCGGCTCCACCGACCCGAACCGCTACTACCTGTGGACGGGCTACACCGGCAACGACGGGACCGGCGGCGGTCCGGTGCTGGGCAACCAGGAGGCGGGCTACTCCTGGACCACCTACCCGGAGCGGCTGGAGGCGGCCGGCGTCTCCTGGCGGATCTACCAGGACATCGGCGACGGCCTGGACGCGGCCGGCTCCTGGGGCTGGATCAACGACGCCCACCGCGGCACCTACGGCGACAACTCGCTGCTCTACTTCAACAGTTACCGCAACGCCAAGCCAGGCGACGCGCTGTACGAGAAGGCCCGCACCGGGACGAACACCAAGGCCGGCGACGGCCTGTTCGACCGGCTGCGCCACGACGTCGGGGCCGGGACGCTGCCGCAGGTCTCCTGGATCGTCGCGCCCGAGGCGTACACCGAGCACCCCAACTGGCCCGCGAACTACGGCGCCTGGTACGTCTCGCAGGTGCTGGACGCGCTCACCTCGAACCCGGACGTGTGGGCCCGCACCGCGCTGTTCATCACCTACGACGAGAACGACGGCTTCTTCGACCACGTGGTGCCGCCGTTCCCGCCCGCCTCGGCCGACCAGGGGCTCTCCACGGTCGCCACCGGCGCCGACTGGTTCGCGGGGAACGCGAGTTACCCGGCCGGCCCGTACGGCCTCGGGCAGCGGGTGCCGATGCTGGTGGTCTCGCCGTGGAGCACCGGCGGCTACACCTGCTCGGAGACCTTCGACCACACCTCGGTCATCCGCTTCATCGAGAAGCGCTTCGGCGTCACCGAGCCGCACATCTCCCCCTGGCGGCGCGCCGTCTGCGGCGACCTGACCTCCGCCTTCGACTTCACCGCGAGCACCGCCGCCCGGCCCGCGCTGCCGTCCACCGCCGCCTACCTGCCCGCCGACCACAACCGGCACCCCGACTACGTGCCCACCCCGCCCGCGACCGGCACCATGCCCAGGCAGGAGGCCGGGTCCAAGCCGACCCGCCCGCTCAAGTACGCGCCGTACGTGGACGGTTCGGCCGACATCTCGACCGGCAAGTACGCCCTCGCGTTCAGCGGCGGCCCGGCCGCCGGCGCCCAGTTCCTGATCACCTCGGCGAACCGCACCGACGGCCCGTGGACGTACACCACCGAGGCCGGCAAGTCGATCTCGGACGCCTGGAACACCGCGTACTCCGGCGGCGTCACCGACCTGACCGTGTTCGGCCCGAACGGCTTCCTGCGCCGCTTCCGCAACCCCGGCAAGACCGCCGGACCCGAGGTCACCGCCCGCCACGACGCCGCCACCGGCAACCTCGCCCTGACCTTCACCAACCCCGCCGGCGCCGACGCCGTCCTCACCGTCACCAACGCCTACGCCGGCTCCCCGCGGACCGTCACCGTCCGCCGCGGCGCCACCGCCACCCTCACCCTCGACCTCTCCGCCTGCCGCCGCTGGTACGACGTCACCATCACCTCCAACCTCACCACCGACTTCGTCCGCCGCCTCGCCGGCCACGTCGAGACCGGCGCCCCGTCCCTCTCCGACCCCGGCCTGCTCACCTACTGACCGGCACGCACGGCCCGGATCGGACGGTGTCCGAACCCTGCGCCGTCGGCTGCGGCCGGAGCCACCGGCCGCAGCCCGCGACCTTTGACACCGGACGCCCTAGTGGTCTAGACCTACCCCGAACGGTCGGCGGACGGAGGAGCGGAGGAGCGCGATGCACACGGTGGCCCGTCCCGGACGCGCCCGTCGCACCCCCGGCGCGTCCTGAGATGTCCGCCGCGGTCGAGGCGGCCGGCCGGCCGACCCAAGCCGGAGAACGGGCCGGAGAACGGGCCGAGGAACGGGCCGGGGAGCTGGCCGAGGAGCTGGTCGGAGCGGGCGCCGTCCGCGGCCGGCTGGCCGAACTCGGCGCGGGGGCCGTCTCCCAGGTGCTGGCGTTCCGTCCGGGCAGCGGGCGGCCGACCGGGGTGGCGGAGCAGCGCTGGGACGAGGAACTGCTGGGCCGGGGAGTCGAGTTGCGCGTGCTGGTGGTGGACGCGGTGCGCGGCGATCCGTCCGCCGTGGCGTACGCGCGGCGGCTGGTCGGGCTCGGCGGGCAGGTGCGGACGGTGTCCGCGCTGCCGCTGCGGATGGTGGTGCTGGACCGGGAGACCGCGGTGCTGCCGCTCGATCCGGGACGGGCGGACACCGCCGCCGTGCTGCACGGGCCCGGGCCGGTCGCCGCGCTGGGCGTGCTGTTCGACGGGCTGTGGCACGGCGCCGCGCCGCTGTGCCACCCCCGGGGCCGCGACCGCAACGGCCTGACCGCGCAGCACTACACGCTGCTGCGGATCCTCCAGCGGGGTGACACCGACATGGTGGCGGCCCGGAAGCTCGGCGTCTCCGAGCGGACCGTCCGGCGGCTGGCCGCCGAGGCGTTGGAGGTGCTCGGTGCCCGCAGCCGCTTCCAGGCCGGGGCCCGCGCCGCCGAACGCGGCTGGCTGCGCTGAGACCGGCGAAACGGGCACCGCCCCTCTGTCTCGCCCCACCACCCCGCCCCACCGCAGTGGCGGGACGGGACGGGACAGGGCGGGACAGGGCGGGGCGCGACCGCTACCGCTGCTGCGCCCGCGGTGCCGGGGCGTACCCGGCCGGCCGGGTGGTGAAGGTGCCCCGGCCCTGCGTGCGTCCGCGCAACGCGCCCGCGTAGCCGAAGAGTTCGGCCAGCGGGACGGTCGCCGTCAGCACCGCGCCGCCGCCGCGCGGCGCGGAGCCGTGCACCCGGCCGCGACGGGCGGACAGGTCGCCGAGGACGCCGCCGACGCTCTCCGGCGGCACCGTCGCGGTGACCTCCGCGACGGGCTCCAGCAGCAGCGGGCCGCCGCGCCGCAGCGCCTCGCGCAGGGCGAGCCGTCCGGCGGTGCGGAACGCCAGGTCGGAGGAGTCCTTGACGTGGGTCGCCCCGTCGGTGAGGGTGACCCGGACCCCGGTGACCGGGTGGCCGAGCGGGCCGTCCGCGAGGGCGTCCCGGCAGCCCGCCTCGACGGCCTGCACGAACTCCGGCGGCACCCGGCCGCCGGTGACGGTGGAGCGGAACTCGAAGCCGTCCGCGCCGGGTTCGCCGAGCGGGGCGACGTCGACCACGATGTGCGCGAACTGCCCGGAGCCGCCGTCCTGTTTGACGTGCCGCAGGACGAGGCCGGTGACCGCCGCGGCGAGGGTCTCCCGGTACGCGACCCGCGGCCGGCCGACGGCGACCTCCAGCCCGGCGCGGCGCAGCTTCTCCACCGCGACCTCCAGGTGCAGTTCGCCCAGGCCGGACAGCGTCCGCCGCCCGCCCTCCGGATCGGTGCCGGCCACCAGGGACGGGTCCTCCTCGGTGAGCCGGGCCAGCGCGGCGGCCAGCCGGTCGGTGTCCGCCGAGCGGCGGGCCTCGACCGCGACGGTCACCACCGGGTCGGCGGCGACGGCCGGTTCGAGCACCAGCGGGGCCCGCGGGTCACACAGCGTGGCGCCGGCCCGGGCGCCCTTCGGCCCGACCACGGCGACGATGTCGCCGGCCGTCGCGGTGTCGGTCTCGGTGTGCCGGTCGGCCTGCACCCGCAGGATCCGGCCGATCCGCTCGGTGCGTCCGGTGCGCGCGTCGAGCACGGTGTCCCCCTTCCGGAGCGTGCCGGAGTAGATCCGCAGGCCGACGAGCCGTCCGGTGGTGCTCGCGGTGACCTTGAACACCAGTGCGGAGAAGGGCTGTTCGGGATCGGCGGCGCGTTCCTGCGGTGCGCCGTCGAACTCCCCGCGCACCGGTGGGACGTCCAGCGGCGACGGCAGGTACGCGGTCACCGCGTCCAGCAGCGGTTCGACCCCTCGGTCGCGGTACGCGGCGCCGCACAGCACCACCACCGCCTGTCCGCTGCCGGTGAGCCGGCGCAGCGCGTCGGTGAGCGCGCCGGGAGTGAGGGTGCCGGTGGCGCAGTACTCCTCCAGCGCCGCCGGGTGCAGTTCGGCCACCGCCTCCGCGAGGGCCTGCCGCCGCCGTCCCGCCTCCTGCGCAAACTCCTCGGGTACGTCGCCGACTTGGCAGCCTTCGCCGGGTGCGGCGCCGTCCGGCCAGGTCAGTGCGCGCATCCCGACCAGGTCGACCACGCCGGTGAAGGCGCCCTCCCGGCCGATCGGCAACTGCACGGCCAGCGGCGCCGGGTGGAGCTTCTCCCGGATCGAGGCGACGGCGGCGTCCAGGTCGGCGCCGGGCCGGTCCATCTTGTTGACGAACGCGATCCGCGGCACGCCGTGCCGGTCCGCCTGCCGCCACACCGACTCGCTCTGCGGCTCGACGCCCGCGACCGCGTCGAACACCGCCACCGCGCCGTCCAGCACGCGCAGCGAGCGCTCGACCTCGTCCGCGAAGTCGACGTGGCCGGGGGTGTCGATCAGGTTGAGCAGGTGGCCGTCCCACCGGCAGCTGACGGCGGCGGCGAAGATGGTGATGCCGCGGTCGCGCTCCTGCGGGTCGAAGTCGGTGACGGTGGTGCCCTCGTGCACCTCGCCGCGCTTGTGGACCGCCCCGGTCAGGAACAGGACCCGCTCGGTGACGGTGGTCTTCCCGGCGTCCACGTGGGCGAGGATGCCGAGGTTGCGGACCGCGGCGACGGCGGCGACGGCGGCAGCCGCGGAGGTGGAGGTGGAGGTGGAGGTGGTGAGGTCGGTGCGCATGGCCGGTGGCCCTTCGGGGTTCGCTCCTGGAATCGGCAGCGCGATTCACGGCACCACGAGGGACGTCCACGACCGCCGGCCCCCGCGGAGCGCCCGCCCCCCGGGACGGGCGGAACGGGCGGAACGGGCGGGACGGAGCGGCGGAAGGGATCGGACGAGGGCTCGCGGTTCCTACCGGTGCCGGCCGCGCAGCGGGCACCGGCCCGCCGAGGACACCAGGATCACCTCGAACCGCGACGGGGGAACGACAGCAGCGGTGCCACGCACGGCCTGCCCCTCCCTCTCGACGTCACGGTACGCCCGTCGGCCGATCGGCCCGGGCGTCGTCCGGCGAGCAGAGCCTAGGCGCGCCCCGCCCCCGGCCGCCACCGCGTTTCCGGGCGCGCACGCCGCGCGCCGGGCCGGGCCGCCTCCTCCAGCGACCCGGCCCGACCAGCCCGGCCCAGACCAGCCCGACCCGGCCCGACCCAGCCCGGCACGCGCAGACCGCCCCGGACCGCCCCGGACCGCCCCGGCCCGACCCAGCCCGGCGGCGCGCCCGCGCTCACTCCGGCAGGGCGCCGTCCCGGATCACCCGGGCGTACCAGTACGCGCTGTCCTTGGGCGTGCGCCGCTGGCTGGCGAAGTCGACGTGCACGATGCCGAAGCGCTTGCTGTAGCCGTACGCCCATTCGTAGTTGTCGAGCAGCGACCAGAGGAAGTAGCCCCGGACGGGCGCGCCGTCGGCGATCGCGCGGTGGACGGCGGCGAGGTGGGCGTGCAGGTAGTCGATCCGCTCGGGGTCGTGGACGGCGCCGCTGGGGTCGCTGTAGTCCTCGTAGGCGGCGCCGTTCTCGGTGACCAGCAGCGGGACGCCGGGCAGGTCGTCGCGCAGCCGGGTGAGGAGTTCGTACAGGCCGTCGGCGTCGACCGGCCAGTCCATGGCGGTGCGGGTGCCGGGGGCGGGCAGGAAGCGGATGCCCCGGTCGGCGGGCCAGGGGCTGCCGCCCTGGTGGCCGTCGCCGCGCGGGGCGTCCGCGGCGGTCTCGGCGGGGTCCTCGGCGGCCACGACGGTGGGCGTGTAGTAGTTGATGCCCAGCGAATCGATCGGGCGGGAGATCTCGGCGAGGTCGCCGTCGCGGACGAAGGACCAGTCGGTGACGTGCGCGGTGTCGGCGAGGACGTCCTCGGGGTAGCTGCCGCGGAAGACCGGGTCGAGGAAGATCCGGTTGGCGAGGCCGTCGATCCGGCGGGCGGCGTCGAGGTCGGCGGGGTCGGTGGAGAGCGGGCGGACGGCGGCCAGGTTGAGGGTGAGCGAGACCTGCGCGGTGGCGGGGAGTTCGGCGCGCAGCGCGGCGGTGCCGAGGCCGTGGGCGAGCAGCAGGTGGTGGTGGGCGGTGAGGGCGGCGGTGTGGTCGGTGCGGCCGGGGGCGTGGACGCCGTTGCCGTAGCCGAGGAAGGCGCTGCACCAGGGCTCGTTGAGGGTGGTCCAGGTGGGGATGCGGTCGCCGAGGCGGCGCGCGGCGATGCCCGCGTACTCGGCGAACCGGTGGGCGGTCTCGCGGTGGGCCCAGCCGCCCTCGTCCTCCAGTTCCTGGGGCAGGTCCCAGTGGTAGAGGGTGGCGACGGGGGTGATGCCGGCGGTGAGGAGTTCGTCGACCAGGCGGTCGTAGAAGTCGAGTCCGGCCTCGTTGGCGGGGCCCCGGCCGCCGGGCTGCACGCGTGGCCAGGCGAGCGAGAACCGGTAGGCGCCCAGGCCGAGTTCGGACATCAGGGCGACGTCGTCGCGGTAGCGGTGGTAGTGGTCGGCGGCGATGTCGCCGGTGTCGCCGTTGCGGACGGCGCCCGGGCGGCGGGCGAAGGTGTCCCAGATCGACGGGGTGCGGCCGTCCTGGTCGGCGGCGCCCTCGATCTGGTATGCGGCGGTGGCGGCGCCCCAGACGAATCCGGCCGGGAATCGGGCGGGCGCGGGGGCGGGGGAGGCAGTGGTCATGGGAAGAGTCTCGACGGTCATGTCGCGTTCCATCCAAACAAGTTGAGGGTGTGTCGGCTCATCGGGCGCCGGGCGGGGTCAGCCCTTGACGGCGCCCTGCATGATGCCGCCGACGATCTGCCGGCCGAGCAGGGCGAACACCACCAGGACGGGCAGGGTGCCGATCAGGGTGCCGGCCATCACCACGGACTGGTCGGGGACGTAGCCCTGGCCGAGCGACTTCAACGCGACCTGCACGGTGGGGTTCTGGGAGCTGAGTGCGACGATCGGCCAGAAGAAGTCGTTCCAGGTGGCCATGAAGGTGAGCATGCCGAGCACGGCCATGCCGGGGCGGGCGACCGGCAGCACGATGGAGCGGAAGATCCGCAGCAGCGAGGCGCCGTCCATCCGGCCGGCCTCGACCAGTTCGTCCGGCAGGGCCTGCACCAGGTACTGGCGCATGAAGAACACCCCGAACGCGGAGACCAGCGAGGGCAGGATCACCGAGGGCAGCTTGTTCTGCAGGTCGAGCTTGACGATCACCATGAACAGCGGGATCACGCCGAGCTGCGGCGGGATCATCATGGTGCCGACGGTCAGCGCGAGCAGCGCGCCCCGGCCGCGGAAGCGCAGCTTGGCGAAGGCGAACCCGGCGAGCGTGGAGGAGAGCACCACGCCGGCGGTGACCACGCCGGAGACGATCAGCGAGTTGAGCAGCGCCTTGCCGATCTCGGCCTGCTGGAGCGCCTCGCCGATGTTGTGGAACAGGTTCGGCCCGGGTGTCAACGCGGGTGTGGTGGAGCTGAGTTCGGAGTTGGAGCGGCTGGCGGCGACCAGCGTCCAGTAGAACGGGAACACCGCGAGCAGGGTGGCGCCGATCAGCACCGCGTAGGCGAGCGGTCCGCCCTTGAGCGGCGAGCGCGACTTGCGGACGAGCGGGCGCGCCGGGGCGGGGGCGGCGGGCTGGTCGAGTACGTGGGTCATCGGGTCACCGGTCCGTGCGGTTGCGGCGGGCGGCGATCGCCGCGTTGAGCAGGGCGAGCAGCACGATCAGCAGGAACATCACCCAGGCGACGGCGGCGGCCCGGCCGAGGTGGAAGAACGTCCAGCCCTGCTCGTACAGGTACAGGCCGAGGGTCTGGTACTGGTGCGAGATGCCGCCGCCGGAGTTGCCCTCGTACAGCAGCGGTTCGCCGAACAGCTGGGTCGCGCCGATGGTGGAGACGACCACGGTGAAGACGATGGTGGGGCGCAGCCCGGGGATCGTGACGTGCCGGAACTGCTGCCAGCGCGAGGCGCCGTCGACGGCCGCGGACTCGTACAGCTCGCCGGGGATGGACTGCATGCCGGCCAGGTAGATCAGCGCGTTGTAGCCGGTCCAGCGCCAGGTGACGATGGCCGAGACGCCGAACTGGGAGGCCCAGGTGTCCGCCTGCCAGTCGACCGGGTGGAGGCCGACGCTGCTCAGCACCCAGTTGATCAACCCGTAGTCGCGGCCGAAGAGTTGGGCGAACACCAGGGTGGCGGCGGCCACCGAGGTGGCGTACGGCATCAGCATCGCGACCCGGAAGAAGGTGCGGCCGCGGAGCCGGTAGTTGAGCAGGTGGGCCAGGCCCAGGGCCATCAGCAGCTGCGGCACGGTGGAGAGCACGCCGATGGTGAAGGTGTTGCGCAGCGCGTTCCAGAAGAACGGGTCGGACAGCAGCCGGGTGTAGTTCTGGAAGCCGAGCCAGTCCATCCGGTCCGAGGTCTGGAGCTCGACCCGGTGCAGCGAGACGTAGGCGGTGTACAGCAGCGGGAACAGGCCGAACGCGGCGAACAACCCGAAGAACGGGGCCAGGAAGCCGTACGGGGCGAGTCTGCGGCCGATCCGCCTCGCGGGCGCGGCGGGCTGCGCGGCGGGCAGCCGGGTGGTGGAGCTGAGGGCCATGGGCGGGGTCCTTCGACGGGGGCCGCCCGGCCCGCCGCTGGCGGGAGCGGCGGGGCGGGGCGGCGGGGTTGGCTACCGGGGGTGACGGTCCGTCAGTTGCCGTTGGCCTTCTTGACGTTGTCCAGGGCGTGCTTCCAGGCGGTGTCCGGCGCGGTGCCGGTCCGCTCGACCTCGCCGAGGGCGTCGGTGAACGCCTTGCCGATCACGCCGTCGTCGGTGCCGAGCACCTGGGCGGGCATCGCCTTGGCCGACTCGCTGAAGATCTGGCCGATCGGGGCGTTGTTGAAGTACGGGTCGGTGACGTCCTTGATGGCGTCCTGGGCGCCGGTCGAGGACGGGAAGGAGCCCTGCTTGGTGAAGAGGGTGGCCTGCTGCTCCTTGGCGGTCAGCCACTTGATCAGCTCGGCCGCCTCCTTGGGGTGCTTGGCGGTGCGCGGGACGGTCAGGTAGGAGCCGCCCCAGTTGCCGGTCTTGCCGGGGCCGGGGGCGATGTCCCACTTGCCGGAGCCCGCGTCGCCGGCCTGGCCCTTGATGTAGCCGATCATCCAGGCGGGGCAGGAGAGGGTGGCGAACTTGCCGGTGGTGAACGCCTTGTTCCACTCGGGCGTCCACTGGGCGAGCTTGGCGGACAGGCCGTCGGCGACCAGCGCGGTGGCGTCGTTCCAGGCGGTCTTCACGGCCGGGCTGCTGTCGTAGACGGGCTTGCCGGACTCGTCGGAGTAGCGGACCTTCTGCTGGCCGACCTCGGCGGTGAACATGCCCGCGGCGCTGTCGGTCCAGGCGTTGCCCGCCTCGGCCTTGGCGGCGTACTGCTTGCCGAGGTCGAGGTAGCCCTGCCAGGTGGACCACTTGGCGGCCAGCTCGGTGCGGTCGGTGGGCAGTCCGGCGGCCTGGAACAGGTCGGTGCGGTAGCAGATCGCCTCCGGGCCGACGTCGGTGCCCGCGCCGAGGACCTTGCCGTCCGCGGTCTTGATCGCGGCGCCCTTCCACTCCACCAGGCCGTCGTTGACGTCGCCGATGCCGAGCGTCTTGAGGTCGGTGAACTTGTCGGCCTGCTTCTGCACCACGCTGGCCACCCGGCCGACCTCCAGGCCCTGGATGTCGGCGAGGCCGCCGCCGCCCGCGAGCTTGGTCTGCAGCGCCTGCCAGTACTGGCCCTCGTCCTGGGTGTCGGTCTGCTTGATGGTGACGTTCGGGTGGAGCTTCGTGTACTCGTCGTACAGGCCGGCCTCCTTGAACCCGAAGGTGCCGAACAGGTCCACCGTGATGGTCACCTTGCCGTCGGCGGCGTCCTTGGACCCGGAGCCGCCGGAGCTGCACGCGGTGAGCAGCAGGGCGGTGGCGAGGACGGTGCTGCCCAGGGCAGCGGTGGAGCGGCGGACTCTCGGGGTAGCCATGCGAGTGCCTCCAGGCGGGGCGGGAGCGTGGGTGGAGTGCGAAAAGAGGAAGCTGGTGCCGATCGGAAGGCGCCCAACTTTCTGAGAGCGCTCTCAACCGATGCCGAGAGACTGCCGGGACGGAAGTTCGCTCGTCAAGACCCCGAAACCTGAACGTAATCTCCGAGCGGCCCCGACCGGCGCTTTCGGATTCTGAACGCAACAGTCTGTGTCACGCAGGTTGACACCCCTTCAGTGCCGCCTTTACGGTCCGCTGGCTGAGAGCGCTCTCATACTGAACCGCCCGCCCCCACTCAAGGTGGACACCATCATGAAGCTCCGCTCCCTGCGCGGCCCCACGGCCGCCCTGACCACGCTGGCCCTGGCCGCGGCGGCCACCCTCGCGGCGGCCCTGGGCGCCGGCAGCGCCTCCGCCGCCACCACCGTCCGGGTCGGCCTCGGCGGCTACTCCGACGCCCGCCCGGCCGGCACCGTCGGCCCGAGCAACTCCGACGGCGCGCCCGTCACCCCCAAGGTCACCGCGCGGATGGCCGGACAGGCCGCCCCCACCAACGACTGGTGGTCCTCGCTGATCTACCAGCGCTACGCGGGCAACCCGTACTCGGAGAACCTGTACGCCCACCCGATGACCTTCAAGGCGCAGGCCGCGGGCCTGGAGGTCGGCTACCCGACCACGCCGACCGTCACCTCCGACGGCCGCCAGTACGACTACACCCACACCCGGGACCTCACCCTGGGCGTGGCCGGGCTGAACTCCCCCGACACCAAGGTCGACGGCTGGTCGGACTGGACGGTCACCCCGTACTGGGCGGACGGCGCGCACACCTTCAGCGCCACCGTCGGCCACGGCCTGCCCTACGTGTACGCGCACGCCACCGGCGGCGCCGCGCAGGTCACCACCGCCTCGGCGCCCACCGTCTTCAGCAACCAGGGCAGCGTGCTCGGCATCACCGTCGGCGGCCACCACTACGGCCTGTTCGCGCCCACCGGCAGCAGCTGGAGCGTCAACGGCACCACCCTGACGGCGAACCTCGGCAGCAAAGACTACTACTCGGTCGCGCTGCTGCCCTCCACCGCCGACCTCGCGCAGTTCCGCAGCTACGCGTACAACTTCGTCACCGACACCAAGGTCGGCTGGAGCTACGACCAGGCCGCGGGCAGGCTCACCACCACCTTCACCGCCACCACCGCCGCCCAGGAGGGCTCCGGCACCGGCACCCTGCTCGCGCTCTACCCGCAGCAGTGGCAGGCCACCCCGGACGCGCTCACCCCGCTGACGTACACCTCCCCGCGCGGCCCCATGAAGGTCCGCCAGGGCTCGTCCTTCTCCACCGTGCAGAGCGTCACCGGCGTGCTGCCCTCGCTGCCCGACGTCGGCTCCTACGACCGCGCCGCGCTGGACGGCTACCTGCACCAGGTCTCCGACGCGAGCGACCCGTTCAACGGTGCCACCGACACCTACTGGGTCGGCAAGGTGCTCGGACAGCTCGCCCAACTGGTGCCGATCGCCGACCAGTTGGGCGACACCGCGGCCCGCGACAAGCTGCTCGGCCTGATCAAGGGCAAGCTCCAGACCTGGTTCGCCGGCACCGGCTCGCCCGGCTTCGCCTACGACTCCACCTGGAAGACCCTGATCGGCTACCCGGCCTCCTACGGCACCGACGCCGAACTCAACGACCACCACTTCCACTACGGCTACTTCGTGCAGGCCGCCGCCACCGTCGCCCGCTACGACAGCGCCTGGGCCGCCGACGCGCAGTGGGGCGGCATGGTCAAGCTGCTGGCCAAGGACGCCGCCAACACCGACCGCGCCGACGCCCGCTTCCCCTGGCTGCGCAACTTCGACCCGTACGAGGGCCACGGCTGGGCGTCCGGCCACGCCGGGTTCGCGGCCGGCAACAACGAGGAGTCCTCCTCCGAGTCGCTGAACTTCAGCGCCGGCCTGCTGCTGTTCGGCGCCGCCACCGGCGACACCGCGCTGCGCGACCTCGGCGTCTACCTGTACACCACCGAGGCCAACGCCGTGCAGCAGTACTGGTTCGACGCCGACCACCAGGTCTTCCCGGCCGGCTTCCAGCACTCCACCGTCGGCATGGTCTGGGGCTCCGGCGCCGCCTACTCCACCTGGTGGACGGCCGCGCCCGGCATGATCCACGGCATCAACTTCCTCCCCGTCACCTCCGGTTCGCTCTACCTGGCGCGCCGCAAGGACGACCTGGCCGCCAACCTGGCCGAGCTGAAGGCCGGCAACGGCGGCGCCTTCACCGACTGGCGCGACCTGCTCTGGGAGGCCGAGGCACTCACCGACCCGGCCGCCGCGAAGGCCGACTGGGACGCCGGGAAGGCCGGCTACACCCCGGAGGAGGGCGAGTCCAGGGCCCACACCTACCACTGGATCTACGACCTGGCCGCGCTCGGCACCTTGGACCCGGCCACCACCGCCGACACCCCCACCGCCGCGGTCTTCGTCAACGGCACCACCCGCACCCACGTGGCGCACAACTACACCACCGCCGCCCGCACCGTCCGATTCTCCGACGGCTACACCCTGACCGTCCCGGCCCGCTCCACCGCCTCCGAACGCGGCACCAAGCCCGACGGCGGCACCGGCGGCGCCACCAACTCCCCCTCCCCGTCGGCCAGTCCGTCCCCGTCGCCCTCGTCCTCGCCGTCGCCCTCGTCCTCGCCGTCCCCGTCGACGTCCCCCAGCGGCCCGCAGACCCGCCCGGGCACGCTGTACCTCCAGCCGAACGGCACCCTCACCACCGCCTACGGCACCGGCGCGACCGCCGGCACCATCGCCTCCGGCGGCGGCGCCAACCACGACGGCACGCCCTACCAGCCGCTGACGTACACCCTCACCCACCTCACCGGCACCCTGCGCCCCGGCGGCAGCACCGACTTCGACCTGTACGTCGACGCCGGCTCCTCCGTCGCGCTCGCCCAACAGGCCCGCGTCTCCTACGACTTCGACGGCAACGGCACCGTCGACCGGACCGAGACCTACCGGTACTTCGCCACCGACCCCGTCCCCGGCTGGGAGCGCTACGGCGCCACCGCGGGCGTCCAGGCCACCACCGGCGCCCCGCTCGCCAACCTGAGCAACGGCACCGTCAAGGTCGAGGTCTGGCCCGCCCTCGGCAACGCCCCCGCCCAACTGCGCACCGGCGCCACCCAGTCCCAGGGCAGCGCCTCCGTGCTGCGCCTCCCCTTCGACTGACCGGTCCGCCCCGACGCCTCCCGGGGCCGGAGCGGAGCCCGACAGGTCCGCCCCGGCCCCGGGAGGCCCCGTCTCCGGCCGGCCCCGCCCCCGACCGGCCGCGGGCCCGACCGGCGAGCGCCGCCCGCCCCGCCCCGGTCCGGCGCGGTCCCGATCGCGGAACGGCCCTCGCCCCGCCCGCCCGTCCCCGGAGGGCCGCTCCCCCACCCCGAACCGGTTCTCACCGGGGTCTTGGCAGATCACCGGAGATTGTTGAACATGTAACTGACATGATCGCGCGCCGCGGGACGCACCACCGCCCGCGCCGGTCCCGCCTGCCCTCGCAAGGAGACCAGCATGGCCGTCCTCCGCCCGAAGCGCCTCACCGCGGCCGCCGCCACCGGAGCGGCCCTGCTGCTCGGCGCCGTCCTCGCCCAGCCCGCGGCCGCCGTCGAACTCCCGCACGCCGCCGTCGCCTACTTCGCCACCGGCAGCGGCCTGACGGGCGCGCGGTTCGCCGTCGACCCCACCGACACCGGCTGCCACGACCTCCCGGCCGCCGCGCGCTCCGCCGTCGACTTCACCGCCGCCGCCCTCACGGTCTACTTCAACCCCGGCTGCACCCCCGGCCGGCCCGGCGAGCCCGGCGACCTGGCCTACGGCCTCGGCAGCCTGCACTGGGCCGACTTCCCGTACCCGGCCCTCAGCTACCGCGTCACCGGCTGACCCCCGCCGTCCCGCACCCGCACCCGCACCCGGGCCCGGCGGCGGGCCGGTCAGCAGACGGTGAGCAGGCCGTTCTCCCGCACCACGTCCAGCGACAGGGTGCGGTAGCCGACGGACTCGAAGAGCACCGTCAGGTGGCGCTCCTCCTCGCTCATCACCGAGCCCTCGCCCCACTGCGGGTGCCGGACCAGCGCCCCCGGCCCGAACGGGTGCGGCTCCCCCTCCGGGTCGGCCGGGGCCGCGGGGCCGGGGATCAGGCCGCCGGTGCCGGCCAGCACGGCCGGGCCGCCCGCCGGACCCCGCTCGGCGAGCGCGGCCGCCTCGCAGCGGTCGCAGGAGCCGCAGCCGCCCTCCCCGGCCGCCTCCTGGGGCTGGCCGAAGTAGCCGAGCAGGAAGCGCCGCCGGCAGCCGCCGGTCTCCGCGTAGCCGCGCATCATGTCCACCCGGGAGCGCTCCAACTGCTGGTGTGCGTCCGCGAGTTCCACCGCCTGCCGGGCGGCCTCCGCCGGATCGGCGGCACCGGTCGGCAGCAGGTCGCCGCCCCCGTCCGTGGCCACCGCGCCGACCTGCTCCAGCAGGTTGACGACGGCGGTCAGCCGGCTCGCCGTCAGCCCGGTCCCGGCCCGCAGCTCGCTGGGGCGGACCGGCCCGTCGTGCTCGGCCAGCGCGCCCGCCACCTGCGTGACGGTGTCCGGGTCGGGGCGGCCCGCCGCGAAGAACCGCTGCAGGCCGAGGTCCTGCGGCCGGTAGGCGAGGATCGCCCGGGCGGGCTCCCCGTCCCGGCCGGCCCGGCCGATCTCCTGGTAGTAGGCGTCCAGCGAGCCGGGGACGGAGGCGTGCAGCACGAAGCGCACGTCCGGCTTGTCGATGCCCATCCCGAACGCGGACGTCGCCACCACCACGTCCAACTCGCCGCTCAGGAAACGGTCGTGGACGTCACCGCGGGCCGCCGCGGGCAGCCCCGCGTGGTAGGCCGCCGCGTCGAAGCCCAGCCGGCCGAGCTCCGCCGCGTACTCCTCCGCCTCCCGCCGGGTGGCCGCGTACACCAGGCCCGGCTTGGGCTCGCCGGCGGCCCGCTCGACCACGGCGCGCCGCTTCGCCGCCGCGTCCCGGAACGGCAGCACCTCCAGGTGGATGTTGGGCCGGTCGAAGCCGGTGACCACCTCGCGCACGTCCCGCATGCCCAGTTGGGCGACGATGTCGGCCCGCACCGGCGCGGCGGCGCTCGCCGTCAGGGCCAGCACCGGCGGCCGGCCGATCCGGTCGACGACCTGGCCGAGCCGCAGGTAGTCGGGCCGGAAGTCGTGCCCCCAGGAGGAGACGCACTGGGCCTCGTCGACGACGAACAGCGCCGGCTTCGCGGCGGCGAGCTGCTCGACCACCTCGTCCTTGGCCAGCTGTTCCGGGGCCAGGAAGAGGAAGTCGACGTCGCCCTCGCTGATCCGGTCCCACACCGCCGCGTTCTCCCGGCCGCTCTGCGTCGAGTTGACCGCCGCGGCGTCCGTCCCCTCCCGGCGCAGCAGGGCCTGCACCTGGTCACGCTGGAGGGCGATCAGCGGGGAGACCACCACGGTCGGGCCCGGGATCAGCAGGCCGGGCACCTGGTACACCGCCGACTTCCCGGCTCCGGTGGGCATCACCACCAGGGTGTCGCGGCGCTCCATCACCGCCTCCATCGCCAGCAGCTGCTCCGGTCGCAACCGCTCCCAGCCGAAGACCTCACGCGCGCTCTGCCGCAGCCGCCGCGCCGCCGAAGTGGCCATGCTTCTCCTCGTGTCGGGTTCCGGGCGGCACGCTGGGCCGCCCGGGAACGGCGTGCGGATACCCCGGAAGGGCGAGGTGACGCGTGATCGGCCACCGGGTGCGCGACCATGACGGGATGGCGGCGGACGAGCAGGTCGAACACACCCCCGACGGGCACTTCGTCGTGATCCGCGGCCGGCGCTGGCGGGCGACCGACCCGGAGCTCCCGGCCGAGGCCGAGTCCCGGCTGACGCACCACCTGATGGCGGCCCGCCGGGCCCTCGCCCGCACCGGCGCGGACCGGGACGCGGAACGGGCCGCCCGGGCCCGGGTCCAGCTCGCCAAGGTCGGCCTGGGCGAACGGGGCACCCCCTGGTGGGAGCAGTCCCTCCCGGAGCGCCGGCGCCGCTGGGAGCGGAGCCTGCGGGCGCTGGAGGACGCGGACGGGGCGGACGAGGGCGGGGGCGGGGGCGCAGACGGGGGCGGGGCGGACGGGGGCGGGGCGGACGGCCGCTGATGTGGCACCGGCGTGTGGACTTCGGGCACGCCCCGCACGCATCCTCGCGCGCCGCCCCGACCCGCGCCCCGACCCGGGGGAGGCTGGCCGGAAGAGCACCCCGACGAGAGGACGCCCGGATGGAACCGCGCCCCGGCCACCCCGACCGCCGCCGCCTCCCCGACCCGCCTTCCCCCGATCGGCAGCTCCCCGGCCGCCGCCTCCTGCTCGGCGGCTCCGCCGCAGCCGCCCTGGCCCTCGCCCTGCCCACGACGGCCCCGGCCGCCGCCACCGGCCCCGGCAACGCCACCGGCCCGGCCACCACCGGCACCGGCACCGCCACCGCCACCGCCACCGCCACCGCCACCGCCACCGGCCCCGACCTCGGCGACGCGCTGGCCGCCCTGGAACGCGAACACGGTGCCAGGCTCGGCGTGTTCGCCCACGACACCGGCAGCGGCGCGACGGTCCGCCACCGCGCGGACGAGCTGTTCCCGCTCTGCTCGACGTTCAAGCCGCTCGCCGTCGCCGCCCTGCTGCACGCCGGTGACGACCTCTCCGCCCGCGTGCACTACACCGACCAGGACGTCGCCGACTCCGGCCACGCCCCGGTCACCGGCCGCACCCGCGTCCTGACCGTCGCCGAACTCTGCGCCGCCGCCATCGAGTTCAGCGACAACACGGCCGCCAACCTGCTGCTGCGCCGGCTCGGCGGCCCGACCGCAGTCACCCGGTTCTGCCGCTCGATCGGCGACCGCGTCACCCGCCTGGACCGCTGGGAGCCCGCCCTCAACTCCGCCGAACCCGGCCGCGGCACCGACACCACCAGCCCCCGCGCCCTGGCCCGCAGCTACGCCCGCCTCACCCTGGGCGACACCCTCGCCCCGGCCCACCGCGCCCGCCTCACCACCTGGCTGGGGGCCAACACCACCGGCGCGAACCGCCTGCGGGCCGGCCTCCCGGCCGCCTGGGCACTGGCCGACAAGACCGGCACCGGCTCCTACGGCACCGCCAACGACGCCGGCCTCGCCCGGCCCCCGCACCGCGCCCCGATCGTCCTGACCGTCCTCACCACCAAGCCCACCAGCCCGGACGCCGCCCCGGACGAGCCGCTGATCGCCAGGACGGCCGCCCTGCTCGCCACCGCCCTCACCCCCTGACGCCCCCGCCCTGCCTCAGGCCGACCCCCGCACCACCAGCGCGGTCGGGATGATCACCGACGTCGGCGCCGACGAGGCCGGGTCGTTGAGCCGCCGCAGCAGCAGCCGGGTCATCAGCCGCCCCATCTCCTCGATCTCCTGGCGGACGGTGGTGAGCGTCGGCTCGGTCCAGGCCGCGATCGACTCGACGTCGTCGAAGCCGACCACCGCGACGTCCTCCGGGACGCGCCGCCCGGCCGCCCGCAGGACCCGGATCGCACCGGAGGCCATCGCGTCGGAGGCCGCGAAGACCGCGTCCAGGTCCGGCCGCCGGGCGAGGAGTTCGGTCATCGCCCGGATGCCGCCGTCCGCGGTGAAGTCGCCGACCGCGATCAGCTCCTCGTCGCCGTCGGGGAACAGGTCGCGGTAGCCGTCGAGGCGGTCGATGGAGGAGGTCTGGTCGAGCGGGCCGGTGATGGTGGCGATCCGCCGCCGCCCGATGGAGCGCAGGTGCTGGACGGCGAGCCGGGCGCCGCCGCGGTTGTCGTTGTCGACGTAGACCAGGTCCCGGTCGGACTCGGCGCCGGGCCAGCCGGGGCGTCCGCCGATCACGAAGGGCAGGCCGAGGCGCTGGGCGGTCACCGGGGTGGGGTCGGTGCGGTGCAGGGAGAACAGCAGGACGCCGTCGACGTGGCCGCCGGCCAGGTAGCGGCCGATCCGCTCGTGGTCCCGTTCGTCCTCGGCGAGCAGCAGCACCATCTGGTTGTCGGCGGCGGCCAGTTCGCGGCTGATGCCGCGCAGGTGCTGGGCGAAGAACGGGTCGGAGAAGAACCGGGCCTCGGGTTCGGCGACGACCACGCCAATCGCCCGGTTGCGCCGGGTGACCAGGGTGCGGGCGGCCAGGTTGGGGACGTAGCCGAGTTCGGCGACCGCCCGTTCGACCTTCTCGCGCAGCGCGGCGCGCACCCCCGCGCCGCCGTTGACCACCCGGGAGGCGGTGGCCCGGGACACGCCGGCCCGCTCGGCCACCGATTCCAGGGTGGGGCGCCCGCCCGCTCCCGTGTCGGCTTCCGCCACCGTGGGCTCCTCTCCAGCGTCCGCCACGTCCGCCACCCTCGCGGACCTCCGCACGCACGTGATCGCGTTCTTGCTGCGAGCAGCCTAGCGCCCGCCACCCCGGCCCGAGAGCGCTCTCAGAAACCGGGGCGGGGCCCGGAGCGGCCGTCCGACCGGCCGGGCGGCCGTCCCGCCTCAGACCGTGACCACCTGCCGCTCGCCCGCCTCGACGGCGACGGCCAGCCGGTTGCCGGGCGGCGGGAACGGGCAGATGAAGTGGTCGGCGAACGCGCACGGCGGCAGGAACGCCCGGTTGAAGTCCAGCACGGTGCGCCCCTGCGCGTCCGGCGCGGGCAGCGAGACGAACCGGAACCGGTACGTCTCCCGCCCGCTGGTCCGGTCCGCGATCACCCCGCTGAGCCGCCCGCCCGCGCCCTCGGAGCCGCTGACGGTCAGCGTGTGCGGCCGCCCGGCCAGCGTGAACGCGACCCGCCCGGTGACGGTGAGCGGCCGGGCCCGGCCGTCCGCGTTCTCCACCAGCAGGGCCTGCGCGCCGTCCTCGAACGGCGTGAACACGGCGGGCACCGCCCAGTCGGGGGCGTACGGGTAGACCGCGATGCCGGCGAACCCGGCCCGGGCGGGGGCGGCGGGGTCGAAGACCCGCAGGGCGAGTTCGCCCTCCCGCTCGATCGGGACCAGCCGCAGCTCGTCCAGGACGGCGGTCTGCGGGTGCCGGTCGGTGTCCGGCCGCAGCGCGACCCGGCCGGTCGACTCGCGTTCCTCGCCCTCGACCCGGACGCCGTCCCCGGCGCGCAGCTCGGCGCAGACCGCGCCGCCCTCGGCCCACCAGCGGCCGGGCAGGCCGGGGACCTCCGCGGGTACGGGCTCCAACCAGTGAGTGCCGGTCAGGGCCAGCGGGCCGTGCGGCGCGCCGGCCGCGGCGCTCCGGGCCTCCGTCCAGCGCTGCCAGGCTTCGGCTGCGGTGTCGGTCATCGGACTGCCTCCCAAGTCGCTCTGTTCTCAGGCCACTTCGTTCTCGGGTCGGTTCGTTCCTCAGGTCACTTCGTTCTCAGGTCGCTTCATTCTCAAGTCGCTTCGTCCTCAAGTCGCTTCGTCCTCAGGTCACTTCCGAGGTCGCTCCCGGTGGGCGTCGGTTCCCGCCCGGGCCGGGCGCGGTCAGGTCCGGGTCAGCGGGCGGAACAGCCCCTCCTGCATCACCGAGACCACCAGCCGCCCCTCGCGGTCGTAGATGTCGCCGCGGGCCAGTCCGCGCGCGCCGTGCGCGATCGGCGACTCCTGCCGGTACAGCAGCCAGTCGTCGGCCCGGAACGGGCGGTGGAACCACATCGCGTGGTCCAGCGAGGCCATGTCGAAGTTCCGTTCGCCCCACAGCGGTTCGACCGGGGCGCGGACGGCGTCCAGCAGCGTCATGTCGCTGGCGTAGGTGAGCGCGCAGACGTGGATCAGCGGGTCGTCCGGCAGCGCGCCGTTGGTGCGCAGCCACACGCCGCTGCGGGCCTCCACGCCCTTCAGCTCCTCGCGCGTCCACTTCAGCCGGTCCACGTACCGGATGTCGAAGGGCTGGCGGCGGCTGATGAACGGCGGCAGCTCGCCGAGCCGGGCGCCGACCTCGTCCAGCGCGCTCGGCAGCGTCTCCGGCGCGGGGACGTCCGGCATCGGGAACTGGTGCTCGATGCCGCCGGGCTCGGGCTTGTGGAAGTCCGCGGTGAGCGCGAAGATCGACCGCCCGCCCTGGATGCCGAGCACCCGCCGGGTGGTGAACGAGCGCCCGTCCCGGATCCGGTCGACCTGGTAGACGATCGGCACGCCGGGGATGCCGGGGCGCAGGAAGTACGCGTGCAGCGAGTGCACCGGCCGGTCCTCGTCCACCGTCCGGCCCGCCGCGACCAGCGCCTGCCCGGCCACCTGCCCGCCGAAGGTCCGTTGCAGCGACTCCTCCGGGCTGCGGCCGCGGAAGATGTTCAGCTCGATCCGCTCCAGGTCCAGCAGGTCGACGAGCTGGTCGACGGGGTTTCCCATGTATCGCTCCCTCTCCGGACGCCCGGTGGGCAGGGGTGTGCCGCCGAACGCCTCGTCCGTCCAGCACAAGTCTCCGCGCCCACCGGGAATTCCCGCCTCCCGGCGCGGTCACCCCCGTCACGCCAGGCCGGACTGCCGCACCGTGATGTTCAGCCGCCCCGTCAGGCCCAGCTCCGGGTCGGCCGTGCCCGGCAGCGTCCGCACCACCCCGTGGTACGCGAAACGGCTCTCCCCGCCGAACACCAGCAGGTCGCCGCCGCACAGCCGCAGGTCCGTCCACGGCCTGGTCCTGGTCTCGGTGTTCCCCAGCCGGAACACGCACTCGTCCCCCAGCGACAGCGACACCACCGGCGCGTTCACCCGCTCCTCCCGGTCCTGGTGCAGTCCCATCCGCGCCCCGTGCGGGTAGTGGTTCACCACCGCGATGTCCGGCGCGAAGCCCGCCGCCCCCGCCACCTCCCCGACCCGCTCCCCGTACGCCTGCGCCACCGCCCGCCGGGCCAGCCCGCCCAGCACCTCCGGGAACGGCTTCACCGGCGCCCCGTCCCCGTCCACCACCGTCCGCGCGTAGCCGTACGGGTACCAGTGCCACCCCAGCGACACCGTCCGCACCGACATCGCCCCGCCCCCGGGCAGCACCACCGACCGCATCCCCGCCGGCGGCCGCGCCCACTCCCGGCACGCCGCCACCAGCTCCCGCTGCTCCGCCACCCCCAACCACCCCGGCACCAGCACCACCCCGTCCGCCGGCTCCTCCCGCCCACGCCCGAACAGCTCCCCGGCGAACACCCCACCACCACGCATCCCCCCATGCTCCCACCCGCCCCCGACACCCCCGCCCCCGAACGCCCCCGTCGCACACCTCTCCCAACCCGCCGCAGGCACCCCGCCCCACCGCCCCACATGCGCCCGCCGCCGTCCCGTCGGACCCTGGTGTGGGGGCTTCCCCCCCCCGGAGGAGGTGGCGCGATGCATCCGTTGGAGTTCCGCGTGGTGGATCTTCCCGAGTCCTCGCTGCACAAGACCGCAGTGCTGGTGCTCGGGCAGCACCGGGCGGTGCTGGTCGGTACGGGGCTGCGGCTCTCGGACGGGCGGCGGCTGGCCCGGGAGGTCGAGGACTCGGGGCGGCGGCTGAGCGCCGTCCTGGTGCCGCACCACGCGCCGGACTGCTGGCTGGCGGCGGAGGTGCTGCGCGACGCCTTCCCCGAGGCGCGGATGCTCGCCCCCGATCCGGTCCGCGCCCGGATCGAGCGCGACTACCCCGCGGTGCGTGCCGCGTGGGCCGGACTGGGGGACGAACTCCCGTCCCGCCTGGTCGCGTTGGAGCCGCTGGAGGGCGACGCCGTCGAGCTGGAGGACCACCGGCTGGAGCTGCGCGGGGCGTCGTTGGGGCTACCCGAGCACCACTACCTGTGGGAGCACCGGAGCCGGACGCTGCTCGGCGGTCCGCTGCTCTGGCTGAACGTGCACCCCTGGCTGGCCGACACCCCGGACGCCGCGCAGCGCGAGGCGTGGATCGACCTGCTCGACGAGATGGCGACGCTGGAACCGCTGCGCACCGTCCCGGGCCACCGCCGCCTGACCACCCCCGACCCCGCCGCTCCCGCCGCCGACCCGATCGGCTGGACCGGCGACTACCTGCGCGCGTTCGCCACCGAACTCGGCAAGCCCGTCGCCGCGGACGCCGTCGTGGCCGCCCTGCTGCACCGCTACCCGTCCGCCGCGCTGCCCGCCTCCGTCGGCCCGGCCGTCCGGACCGCCCGGGAGCGGAGCGCCGCCGCCTGAACCGGGCCGCCCCGCACCGCGCCGTCAACCGACCGCCGCCCACGCTCACCCCCGGCCCCGGGCGCGTTCCCGCGACCCCACCCCGCAACCGCGACATATTGGACACCCGACGCCTCGCACCGCCGCACCACCGAACCACTTCGCACCGCCCCGCGCCACCGAACCACCGCTCGACCGACGACAGGAACACCGCCGTGCTCGCCAAGCAGTACGAGATCACCCTGCCCGCCGACTACGACCTCGACGTCATCCGCCGCCGGATCAAGGCCGGCGCCCCGCTGCTGGACGACCGGCCGGGGCTCGGCTTCAAGGCGTGGCTGATCCGCGAGCGCGGGACGGACGGCTCGCCGGTCAACCAGTACGCGCCGCTGTACGTGTGGCGCTCGGACGGGGAGGCGGCCCGGTTCCTGGTCGGCGGCGGGGGCTTCGAGAACATCGTCCGGGACTTCGGGCGCCCGACCGTCCGCCACTGGACCGTCCTCGCGCACTTCTCCGGCCCGGCCCGCACCGCCGCCCCCGAGCCCGGCACCGCCACCCGCCGGCTGACCACCGTCCCGGCCGGCCCGGACCCGCTGGCGCTCGCCGCGCACGTCGGGCAGGAGGTGGAGCAGCTGCGCGAACTGGCCCGCGACCCCGGCGTGCACACCGCCGTGCTGGCCCTCGACCCGTCCGGCTGGGAGCTGCTGCGCTTCGTCCTCCGCTCGGACGAACCCGCCGACGTCCCGTCCGCCGACCCCGCGGCCGACCCGGCGACGACGCTCTTCCGGCTCCCCCACCTGTCTGCCCCGGAGCTGTCCGCCTTCCCCGAGGGCCGCGTCTGGTAGTGCCCCGGCCACGGCGGCACACCCCCGCCCCGCCTACTCCAGCACCCCGATCTTCCGCGCGCACCAGCCCCAGGCGTTCCAGCCCTGGCGGCGCAGGATCTCCTCGCCCACCGTGATCTGCTGCCGCCGGCTCGCGCGGTCGGGGCGGTCGGCGTAGCGCAGGCCGCCCGCCTCCCGCCAGGTGGGCGGCCAGATCTGCAGGCCGCCGTAGTAGCCGTTGCCGGTGTCGGCCTGCCAGTCGCCGTCGCTCTCGCAGTCGGCGAGCCGGTCCCACACCGCGTCGGACACCGCCTGGCGGGCGGCGGCGGGCGTACCGGCCGTCGTGACGGCGGCGGGGAGCAGCAGGCCGAGCGCGATCAGCGCCCGGCCGGACGAGGGGGGTATCCGCAGAGGTATTCGCATCCCCCGACGCTACGCACCGCACCCGCCGCACCACCCTCCGGACACCGCCGAGCGGGTGGTCCCCCGCCCCTGCCCCCTTGCGCCGCCGCGCGCCCCGGGAACGGCGGAAGCCGCCACCCCCGGGGTACGGGGTGGCGGCTTCACGCCGACGGGGTGGGGCCGACGGGCGGCCCCGGGGGAAGCGGTGCTTCCGCGGGGGTGGGTCAGACGGAGAGGACCTGGCCCGGGTAGATCAGGTCCGGGTTGCCGCCCACGACACCGGAGTTGCTGGTGTACAGGGTGTGCCAGTCGACGCCCAGGCTGTCCGCGATCTTGGACAGGGTGTCGCCGGACTTCACGGTGTAGCTGTTGCCGGACTTGGCGGTGTTGGTGTCGGTGGTCGCCGCGGCGGGCTTGTTCTTCCAGGTCTGCTTCGGGGTCTCCTGCGCGGCGGCCTTGGGGGCCTGGGTGCGGGACTCGGAGCGGGAGGCCTTGGCGGAGTCGCCCGAGGCGGCGCTGTTCGACTTCGCGGAGGACGAGGTCGACTTCGAGGAGGAGGTCGACTTCGAGGACGAAGCGGACGAGGAGGAGCTACCGGACGAGGTGTCGACCTGGGCCGGCGCGCCGCCCTTGGTCAGACCGGCCTTCACGGAGCAGACGGGCCAGGCGCCCGGGCCCTGCGAGGCCAGGACCTTCTCGGCGACGGCGATCTGCTGCGCCTTGGTGGCCTGGTTGGCCTGCGGGGCGTAGGCGGTGCCGCCGAAGGCGGCCCAGGTGGAGGAGGTGAACTGCAGGCCACCGTAGAAGCCGTTGCCGGTGTTGATCGACCAGTTGCCGGTCGACTCGCACTGGGCGACCTTGTCCCAGGTCGAGACGTCCGCGGCGGAGGCCGAGGTGGCCGTGACGAGGCCGGCCACCGGGACGGCGAGCAGGGCGCCGCCCACGACAGCCGCGCGGACGCGGTTGCGCTTGGGGGCGGTGGTGGCAGCGGCGGTCTCGTTACGGAAAGCCATGAGATTCCTCTCAACAACCCCGGGATAGGGCAGGCGGAACCAGGCCCCGGCGGGGCCGTGCTCGCTCGCCAAGTCCGTTGGGCGACCGGTCACGTGTCGGACGTGCCGTTGCCGCCCCGGCCACCTGTCCGCATCCCCGGCGGCGGCTGGCTGCCGTCGCGCCGGTGGGCGCAGGGCCCGGGTTCCGGGGTGAGCCGGAGGGGGGCCGTGCGTCGGGGGTGAACCCGGGAGGTGCTCGTTGCACCGGGCAAAAACCTACGATTCGGACTCCGCGGCGCCAAACAGTTTCGGGACACCCCAGGTCAAAGCAGTGTTACCGGCGGTATCGATCATGGCCATCGCAAGTAAATGTCCGTTTCATCCGCTTTTTCCAAGATCAAACCATATGTGGATATGGCCCCGGTCACACCGAAACCCGTGTGAGGTCGCGCACAGTGTCGACGGAAGGTGATCCTCCGCACACACGGAGCGATCAGAAGCCGCGCAAATTCCGTCGCCCGGCCGTCCACCCGTGACCCCAGCCACAACCTCCCGTTGGTAATGGCGGTCGGCGCTCCCCGCGCCGCGCGCCCGGGAGGTCCCGCCCGGGGCACCCGAACGAGCACCTGGAACGTCAGGGCGAACGAGGAGTCTGCTAGTGCCGCGCATGCTTGAGGTGAGCGAGGACGTACGCGCCGAGATCGGCGACGACGAGGCCGAGAGCCTGCTCGCGGGTGCCCACGCCCCCGACGCGTACGACTGCACCTCCTGCCGACAACCGGGCGACTCGCTGTACGAGCCCACCAGCACCGTCCTGTTCGTCGGCGAGGAGACCGCGGTGCTGGCCTTCGCGCACGCCCGCTGCGTCCCGTCCCAGGTGGTGCCGGTGGACGAGCAGCAGCTGCGCGGCGCGGTCGAGTCGATCGGCCAGGGCGGCGGCGCCGCCGTCGACCCGGTGGCCCCGCCCGCCGGGCCCGCCGCGCCGCAGCCCGCGCTCCGGGTGGACATCCCGGAGCCGATCACCGCCCCGCCGACCGCGCCGCCCGGCCAGCCGCAGCCCGCGGTGCTCGGCGTGACCTGCGGCATCGTGCTGTGCGGCGACACCCAGCACGCCGCGCTGGTGGTCGAGCCGACCGGGCCGGTGGGCCGCCCGGGCAGCGTGCACGGCGAGGACGAGTTCCTCTCGCTGCTCACCGAGCACGGCTTCCAGATCGTCCAGGACGTCAACCAGGCGCCGGCCCGGCCGCGGGCCGGCTGGTCGGTGCTGATGGCGATGGGGCAGCTGCACGCGATCCTCCAGCCCTCGGCGAACGGCGGCTCGGCCGCCTGGTGGCAGGCCCACCAGCCGCTCCAGGTCACCCCGGGGTGGCGGGCCGCGGCGGCCCGCAAGTCCGAGGTGATCATGTACGCGGTGCCGGCCGGCACCATCGGCCGCCAGCCCCGCGAGGACCTGCTGCGGATCGCCATGGACCGGGCCGCCGCCCGCGGCCTGCTCGCCGCCGGCATGCTCCCGCTGGCCGGCACCTGAGAGCGGGGGCGCGCCGATGACCGACCCCGTGAACGACCCGGCCACCGCCCCGGACGGCCCCGACGCCCCGGCGGTCCCGGCCGCCCGCAGCGGCGTTGACCAGGGCACGGGCACCCCGACCGGGCGAGGACTGGGGGCGGCGCCCCCGCATCCCAAGCCGGTCTCGCTCGTTGGCTCCTACGTGTACAGCTACGACCTCGCGTCCCCCGGCCGTCCCTCCGCCCAGTCCGGCCCCGGCGGCGCCGGCCGGGCGATCCCGAACATGCGCCCGTCGTACGACGCCGAGCACCCGGTGTCGGCCACCCCGATCTACGACACGCTGTACTCCGAGTACCGGCGGATGTTCCGGGCGCTGCCCGGCGACCGCTCCGGCGAGGAGGGGATGCGGTTCACCGGCTTCGCGGTCCGCGAACCGCAGCCCCAGCCGGCGTCCCCGTCCGCCGCGCACCCGCGCGAGGCCCCCGACCGGCCGGGCGCCCTGGCGTACGCGCAGCAGCACCAGTCGTTCGACACGTACGCCGGGCAGGCCCCGGGCGCCCCGCAGTTCATGCCCGCGCAGACCTCCGCCGCGCAGGCCAACGGCCAGGGCTGGGTGGCCTCCGGCTACCTGGGCGCCCCGGGCGGCTCCCCCGCCCCCGGCGGCACCCCGGGCGGGCGGCACCGCTCGGTACTGTCCCTGCCCCCGGGCCGGGACGCCTGACCCGGCACCGCGCCGGAGAGCACCACGAGAAGGGGAGAGGGGGGGGGGGGGGGGGGGGGGGCCCCCGGGGGGGGGGGCCCCGGCGCGGGCCGCCCCCCCCCCCGCGCCCGCCCCGCCCCCCCCGCCCCCCGGCGGGCCCCCCCCCCGGGGGGGGGCGGGGGCGGGGGGGGGGGCCCGCCCCCCTCTCCCCTTCTCCCGCCCCTACTTCTGCGCCTTCGCTCCTGCTACTTCTTCTTGCGCTTCTCCCGGACCCGGACCGAGATCGAGATCGGGGTGCCCTCGAAGCCGAACTCCTCGCGCAGCCGGCGCTCGACGAACCGGCGGTAGCCCGCCTCCAGGAAACCGGACGCGAACAGCACGAACCGCGGCGGGCGGGTGCCCGCCTGGGTGCCGAACAGGATGCGCGGCTGCTTGCCGCCGCGGATCGGGTGCGGGTGCGCGGCGACCAGCTCGCCGAGGAAGGCGTTCAGCCGGGCGGTCGGGATGCGGGTCTCCCAGCCGGCCAGCGCGGTCTCGATCGCCGGGACGAGCTTCTCCATGTGGCGGCCGGTCTTGGCCGAGACGTTCACCCGGGGCGCCCACTGCACCTGCACCAGGTCGCGCTCGATCTCGCGCTCCAGGTAGAAGCGGCGCTCCTCGTCCAGCTGGTCCCACTTGTTGTAGGCGATGACCACGGCGCGCCCGGCCTCGACGGCCATCGAGATGATCCGGGTGTCCTGCTCGGCGAGCGTCTCGCTGGCGTCGACCAGGACGACCGCGACCTCGGCCTTGTCCAGCGCGGCGGAGGTGCGCAGCGAGGCGTAGAAGTCGGCGCCGGCGGTCTGGTGGACCCGGCGGCGGATACCGGCGGTGTCGATGAACTTCCAGGTCTTGCCGCCGAGTTCGATCAGCTCGTCGACCGGGTCGCGGGTGGTGCCGGCCAGCTCGTTGACCACCACCCGGTCCTCGCCGGCCACCTTGTTGAGCAGGCTGGACTTGCCGACGTTCGGCCGGCCGATCAGCGCGACCCGGCGCGGGCCGCCGGGCGCGTACCCGTCGCCGAACAGCTGCGGCGGGGCCTCCGGGAGGACGGCCAGGACGGCGTCCAGCAGGTCGCCGGAGCCGCGGCCGTGCAGCGCGGAGACGGGGTAGGGCTCGCCCAGGCCGAGCGACCACAGGTAGGCGGCCTCGGCCTCGGTGGACGGGCCGTCGACCTTGTTGGCGCACAGCACCACGGGCTTGCCGGAGCGGCGGATCAGCCGGACCAGGGCGTCGTCGGTGTCGGTGGCGCCGACCTTGGCGTCCACCACGAAGAGCACCGCGTCGGCCTGCTCGATGCCCAGCTCGGCCTGCGCGGCGACCATCGCGTCCAGGCCGAGGACGTCGATCTCCCAGCCGCCGGTGTCCAGGACCTTGAACCGGCGCCCGGCCCACATGGCCTCGTAGCTGACCCGGTCGCGGGTGACGCCGGGGCGGTCCTCGACGACCGCCTCGCGGCGGCCGATGATGCGGTTGACCAGGGTGGACTTGCCGACGTTCGGCCGGCCGACGATGGCCAGCACCGGCAGCGGGCCGGTGCCGTCCAGGTCGGCCTCGACCTCCTCGCCGTCGAAGCCCTCCTCGGCGGCCAGCGCCATGAACTCGGCGTACTCGGCGTCACCGAGGCCGCCGTGCTGGGCGGTGGTGTCGTTGCTCATGTTCCGTTTTCCGTTTCCCGGCCCGGCCCTTCCCAGGGGCGTGCCGTGCGTACCTGCCCCGCGGGCAGCGCGGACCGCGCGGATCTCGCGCGGTCGGGATGGTGCTGTTCCGGTCCCGGTGCCGCTAGGCAGCGGTCAGGCCGGCCTTCTGCTCGACCAGGTCGGCGATCGTGTCGATCACCTGGTCGAGGGTGAGTTCGCTGGTGTCCACCAGCACCGCGTCGGCGGCCTGGGTCAGCGGGGCGGTCTCCCGGGAGGAGTCCGCGGCGTCCCGGCGGGCCAGGTCGGCGGCCATCGCGGTGATGGTCGCCTCGTCCACGCCCTTCGCCCGCAGCTCTGCGGCCCGGCGCTCGGACCGGGCCCGCTCGGACGCGGTCAGGAACACCTTCACGGTGGCTCCCGGGAACACCACCGAGCCCATGTCCCGGCCCTCGGCGACGATCCCGCGCTCGGCGTGCGAGGCGCAGCCGCGCTGCAGCTCCACCAGCCGGGCGCGGACCGCCGGGACGGCCGCCACGGCGCTCACCTTGGCGGTCACCTCGGGGCCGCGGATCGGCCCGGACACGTCCTGCCCGTCCACGGTTATGGTCGGCCCGGCGGCGTCCGTCCCGGACACGATCACCGGCTTCCCGCAGGCGATCGCCACCGCCTCCGCGTCCTCGACGTCCACCTCGTTGGCGAGCATCCACCAGGTCATCGCCCGGTACATCGCGCCGGTGTCCAGGAAGCTCAGCCCCAGCCGCGCGGCCACCGCCCGCGACACGGTCGACTTCCCGGACCCCGAAGGTCCGTCGATGGCGACGACGACCGGGCCGCTCGACGCTCGGTCGACACTGTCCACGGGGCGAACCTCTCTCTCACGACACAAGAACTCACCCTCAAGGTTAATGGACACCCGCCCACCCCCGACCCGCCCGGCGAAACCCCCCGCCAGCCCCCTCCCCCACAGGCCGACCACCCCCTCCGCTCGCGCAGCCCCGCCGTCGGCACCCGCACCATCACCGGCGCAACAGCCAACCACACGTGACCGACCTTGCTGGTCCTCTTCTCCCCCACCCCCCAGAGCCCCGCGCAGCGGCTCCCTCTCCCACGTCCCCAGAGCCCCGCGCAGCGGCTCCCTCTCCCGCGTCCCCAGAGCCCCGCGCAGCGGACCCCCTAGTCCCGCACCCCCCACCCCCGCTCGCGCAACCCCGCCGCCAGCACCCGCACCATCGCCGGCGCGACGGCCAACTGCACGTGCCCGACCTGCTGGCCCGTCGAGTGCTCGATCGTCACGTCCTCGATGTTCACCCCCAGCGCGCCGACCTCGCCGAAGAGGCGGCCGAGTTCGCCGGGCTGGTCGCCGAGGACGACGGTGACTGTCTCGTAGCGGGTGGGCGGCGCCCCGTGCTTGCCCGGGATGCGGGCCTGGCCGGTGTTGCCGCGGCGCATGACGGCCTCGATGCCGGCCGCGCCCGCGCGCCGCTCGCCCTCGTCGGCGGCCTGGAGGGCCCGCAGCGCGGTGACGGTGTCCGCGAGGTCGGCGGCGAGGTCGTCGAGGACGTCGGCGACCACGCCCGCGTTGGCGGAGAGGATGTCGATCCACATCGCGGGGTTGGAGGCGGCGATCCGGGTGACGTCGCGCACGCCCTGGCCGGAGAGCCGGACGGCGGTCTCGTCGGCGTGTTCGAGCCGGGCGGCGACCAGCGAGGAGAGCAGTTGCGGGGCGTGCGAGACGAGGGCGACGGCCCGGTCGTGGTCGGCGGCGTCCATCACGATCGGCATGGCCCCGCAGAGGGCGACGAGTTCGAGCGCGGCGTTGAGCGTCTCGGTGTCGGTGTCGGCGGTGGGCGTGAGCACCCAGGGGCGGCCCTCGAACAGGTCGGCGGTGGCGGCGAGCGGCCCGGAGCGTTCGCGGCCGGCCATCGGGTGCGAGCCGATGTAGTGGACGGTGTCGAGTCCGAGCGCGGCGATCTCGCCGCGCGGCCCGGCCTTGACGCTGGCGACGTCGGTGTAGCAGCGGGCCAGGCCGCGCCGCTGGCAGTCCGCGAGGACCTTGCCGACCAGGGCGGGCGGGACGGCGATGACGGCCAGGTCGACGGGCCCGTCGGGGAGCTCGGTGGTGCCCGCGCCGAGCGAGGCGGCCGTGCGGGCGGCGTCCTGGTCGGCGTCCTCCAGGTGGACGCTTATCCCCCGGCGGGTGAGGGCGAGCGCGGCGGAGGTGCCGATCAGTCCGGTGCCGATGACGGCGGCTGTGCGCATGGCGGCTTCTCGTCTCCCGGGTGCGGTCAAGGGGTGTCGGGCCCCATCCTCTCGTACGCCCCGGTGGCCGCGCATACCGCCCCGGCGGGGCCCGTGGGCCGACGCGCAGGGGAAATCCGGGTGTGGTGGCGGGGGTTGGGTGCAGACTGGGCGCCCGGGTCCGGGGTGCGGGCCGACGGGCGAAGGGGGACAGGTGGCGGGGAAACGGGCGGTGTGGGAGTCCGGGTTGGAGTCGGTGGTGGTGCACGCGGCGGGCGCGGTGTGCCGGCGCCGGGCGTCGGGGGTGGTGCCGGCGGACGGCCGGGTGCGGGTGGCGGGGCTGCCCCGGCTGGCCGCGGCGGGGTCGCTGCGGGTGCGGGTGCTGTCGGGTGACGGGCGGGTCGCCGAGGCCCGGCTGGAGTACCCGGCCCGGGTCCGCTCCGATGACGAACGGCCCGCCTGGGAGCAGGAGTTGAAGGAGCTCCGGGCCCGGGTCGAGCTGGTGGAGGAGCGCCGCGCGCGGCTGGAGGAGCGGATCGCCGAGGTCGCGGCGCTGCGCGCGGTGCCGCCGCAGCGGCGCCGGGACGAGGGGCACCGGCGGGCTCCGGCGGACGCGGTGCTGGCGCTGGCGGAGTTCGTGGACACCCGGCTGGAGGTGCTGCAGGAGCGGGCGGTGGAGCTGGCCCAGGAGGTCCGGCTGGCCGAGCACGCCCTGCTGGTGGCCGAGGAGCGCGCGGACGCCCGTTCGAGCGCCGAGCGGCCGGGCGGCGTGGAGGCGGGGGCGTGCGCCGAGCTGACGGTGCGCGGCGCGGGCCCGGTGGAGCTGGAGGTGGAGTACGCGGTGCCGGGCGCGGTGTGGGTGCCGACGTACCGGCTGGCGCACCGCCGGGGCGAGCGCACCGCGCGGCTGGTGCTGCGGGCGTCGGTGGCGCAGCGCACCGGCGAGGACTGGTCGGGGGTGCGGCTGGCGCTGTCGACGGCGAGCCTGGTGCGCTCGGGCGCGCTGCCGGAGCTGGCCTCGCTGCGGATCGGCCGCCGGCAGGCGGCGCCCGCGCCCTCGGGGTGGCGGGCCCAGCCGGCCGGCCTGGACGACCTGTTCGCGGGCTGGCAGGACGCGCAGCGCGCGAAGCCGGAGCCGTACGCGGCGTCGGCGCCGGTGGCGGTGGCGGGCGGTGGCCCGGTGCCCGCGCCGAAGCCCGCGCCCCGGCCGTCGGCCCGGCGGGCGTCGGCCCGGGCCTGGGGTCCGGCGGGCGCCGCGGGGGCGCCGGGGTTCGTCCCGACGGCCCCGCCGGTGCCGATGGCGCCGATGGCACCGGTGGCGCCGGTGGCCGCGTCCGCTCCCCCGCCGCCCCCGGCCCCGGCCCCGGCGGGCGCGGCGCCGCCCGGCCAGGCGTACGGCGGGGCGCCGCAAGCGTTCGGCGGGGCGCCGCAGGGCTACGGCGGGGCGGCCCCCGAGCCGTTCGCGGACTTCGCGCCGGCCGCCGCGCCCGACCCGCGCCCGTCCGCCGACCAGCTGGACTACCCGGCGATGGTGCTGGCGGGCCCGGAGGAGGAGTCGTACCGCCGGGGCCGGCTGTTCCCGGAGCCCGCGCGGCCCGGGGCGGGCGGGGGCGCGCTGCACGAGGCGGAGGCGGTGGGGCGGCTGCCGCTGCCGCGCTTCGGGGCGCCGCCGCGCGAGTCGGCGGGCGCCTTCGACCACCGCTTCGACGCGCAGGCCCCGGCGCACGTCCCCTCGGACGGGGTGTGGCACACGGTGGCGGTGGCGGAGCTGCCGGTGGGGGTGCGCACCAGCTACGTGACGGTGCCCTCGGTGGAGGAGGCGGTGTACGCGGTGCTGGAGCTGTCGAACGCGACGGCGCACGCGCTGCTGGCCGGTCCGGTGGAGGTGTCGGTAGACGGCGACTTCCTGCTGACGGCGGCGCTGCCGACGCTGGCGCCGGGCGGGGTGCGGGAGGTGGGCCTGGGCCGGGCGGAGGAGCTGCGGGTGGCCCGGCACACCGAGGTGCGGGAGTCGACGTCGGGGGTGCTGAACTCGACGACGGTGCTCGACCACGGGGTGCGGATCGAGCTGGTGAACCGGCTGCCGCACGAGGCGTCGGTGGAGGTCCGCGAGCGGGTCCCGGTCCCGGGCGACCCGGAGGTGCGGATCGAGGAGCGGCCGGGCTGGTCGCCGCCGGCCGAGCCGTCCGCCGAGGTGCCCGCCTCGGCGCGGATCCGCCGGGTGGTGGTGCCGCCCGGCGGTTCGGTGGAGCTGACGGGCGGTTATGTGGTCCGCATCCCGGCCGGCAAGGCCGTGGTCGGCGGGAACCGGAGGAGTTGAACGTGCCGGAGGAGTGGAACGTGGCCGAGGAGACGATCGCCCTTCCGGTGACGGCCGTGACCTGTCTGGAGGACCGGGCGCAGCTGGAGCGGACGGCGGAACTGGAGCTGTCGCCGGGCGTGCACCGGCTGCGGCTGGGCCCGGTGACGGCGCTGGCGGTGGACCGCTCGCTGCACGCGGCGCTGCTGGACGCGGACGGCGCGCCCGGCGGCGGGGCGAAGGTGCTGGACGTGCGGCTGGTGCGGTCCTGGCAGCCGCCGGTGCCGCTGCCGCCGGGGCCGGAGGACTCGGCGCTGCGCCGCCGGGTGCACGACCTGGAGCGCGAGCACCTGGCCGAGTCGCGCCGCCAGGAGCGGTTGCAGGCCCGGCTGGCGCTGCTCGGCCAGCTGGCGGCGGACCTGCTGCGGGAGATCGGCGAGGGCGCGGGCAGCGGCGAGCTGGAGCAGGCCCGCTGGTCGCGCGAGCTGGACCGGGTGGACGCGGAGCGGGAGTCGTACGGCGAGCGGCTGCGGGCCTCGCGGCTGCGCTCGGTGGAGCTGGCGACCGAGCTGGCCCGGGCCGAGGAGGCGCTGGACCTCGCCGAGCGGGAGCCGGCCGAGCTGCTGGCGTTCGTGGAGCTGTCGGTGGAGTGCGCCGCGCCGGGCCGGTTCCTGGCCCGGGTGGGGCACCTGGTGGCGTGCGCGCTGTGGCGCCCGGCGTACCGGGCGGAGCTGGTGGACGGCCGGCTGCGACTGGAGAGCGACGCGGTGGTGTGGCAGCGCACCGGCGAGGACTGGTCGGACGTGCGGCTGACGCTGTCGACGGCGCGGTCGGCGTCGGCGGGCGAGCCGCCGGCGCTGGCCGAGGACCGGCTGGTGCTGCGGGAGCGCTCGGCGCAGGAGAAGAAGACCGTCGAGGTGGAGCTGCGCGAGCAGGCCGTCGCGGACGCCGGTCCGCTGGAGCCGGGCCTGCCGGGGGTGGACGACGGCGGCGAGGTGCGGGTGCTGCGGGTGGACGGCCCGGTGTCGGTGCCCGCGGACGGGCGGGCGCACCGGGTGCCGGTGAGCGTGTTCGAGGCGGCGGCGCGCAGCGAGTACGCGGCGGCGCCGGAGCTGTCGGACGCGGTGACGGAGGTGGTGTCGTTCCGCAACGCGGCGGGGCACGCGCTGCTGGCCGGACCGGTGGACCTGGTGCGCGGCTCGGGCTACACCGGCCGGGGCGCGCTGGAGTTCACCGCGCCGGGCGCGCCGGTGCGGCTGGCGTTCGGCTCCTCGGACGGCCTGCGGGTGGTCCGGGAGGCGGACGAGCGCCGGGAGGGCGCGGGCCTGGGCGGCCAGCGCACCCTGGTGACCCGCACGGTGCGGCTGCACCTGTCGCGCTTCTCCGGCCCGGACGAGCACGGCGAGCGGGTGGTGGTGCTGCGCGAGCGCATCCCGGTCTCGGAGGTGTCGGCGGTGCAGGTGCGGCTGCGCAAGGAGCACTGCTCGCCGCCGCCGGACGAGCTGGACGCCGAGGGCATCGTCCGCTGGGAGGTGCCGCTGCCGCCGGGCGGGCGGCGCACGGTGACGCTGGTGTACGAGATCGCGGCGACGGCGAAGGTGGCGGGGCTGTGAGCCGCGCCCCCGGCCCGGCGACCCGGCCCGGGAGGGGTACAACAGAGGCATGATCTACCACCTCGCCCCGCTGGACGACTGGCTGCGCGACCCGGGCCGGCCGTACACCGCCGCGTCGCTGCTGACCGAGGGCTTCCTGCACTGCTCGCCGGACGAGCCCACGGTGCTGGCGGTGGCCAACGCGTTCTTCCGGGACGCCCCGGAGCCGCTGATGGCGCTGCTGATCGAGGAGTCGCTGGTCGAGCCGATGGTGAAGTGGGAGGCGGCCACCGGCGGGCCGCCTCCGGGCACCGCCGAGGGGGTGCTGTTCCCGCACGTGTACGGGCGGCTGAACCGGACGGCGGTGCTGGGCCTGGAGAAGCTGGAGCGCGGCCCGGACGGGCGCTGGGCGGCGCTGCGGCCCTGGAGCTGACCCCCGGGGCCCGGGGCGCCGCCCGGGGCCCGCACGGGGCCGTCGGCGGGCGTTGACGGCCCGTCACCGGCCGCCGGCGGGCCCGGCGCTCAGAGCCAGCCGCGCTCCCGGGCCGCCATGCCCGCCTGGAAGCGGGTGGTGGCACCCAGCTCCCGCATCAGGCCCTGGAGGCGGCGCTGGGTGGTGCGGGCGCTCCAGCCCAGCGAGCGGGCGATCGACTCGTCGGTGAGGCCGGCCGCGAGCAGGCCCAGCAGCTTGAGGTGGTCGGCCTCCGGCCCGGGGCCCTCGCCGTCGCCGAGCACGGTCTGCAGCGGCACCGCGCGCTCCCACTCGGCCTCGAACAGCGCGTCCAGGGCCTGGAGCAGCGCGGAGGGGTGGATCACGTACGCGGCGTCCAGCACGCTGTCGCCGACGCTGATCGGGATGATCGCCATCTTGTCGTCGGCCATCATCATCTTCATCGGCAGCACCGGCCGGACCCTCGCCTCCTCGCCGTCCTCGACGCCGGTGAGGATCTCCTGCTCCAGGCGCCCGGGCCAGGCGATCGCCTCCTTGTCGAAGACGGTGCGGATCCGCACCCCAGACTTGAGCTTGGCCCGCTGCCGGGGCTGCTCGACCGTCGGGTCCTGCACGTACGGCGGGCAGTCGAAGCCGCGGATCTGGTACTGGCTGGACTCGATCAGGTGCTCCAGCCGCTGGGCGATCGCCTCGCCGCCGGTGAGCACCTCCACCGAGTGCGCCGGGTCGGTGTACCGGGAGGCCTCCCGGAAGGCGTCCATCAGCCGGTGCATCTCGGCCCGGGCGGAGCGCAGCTCGGCCTCGCGGTGGCCGATCAGGGTGCCGATGGCGACGTCGGGGGCGACCGACAGGTAGCGCTCCCGGTCGACCGGGGCGCGGGTGGCCATGCCCTGCTCGGCGAGCCGGTCCAGGGCCGCCCGGCACTGCTCCAGGGTCAGGCCGCAGTGCTCCGCCAGCTCCTGGGCGGTGGACTGCGGCGCGACGACCAGCGCGGCGTACACCTGGCCGTCGGTCAGGCCGAGGCCCAGCACGGTGAATGCGTCCAGCATGGTGGTGCTTCCTTCCCCCGCCGCCCTGGTGGCCTGACGCGGTGGCGCACTTCCGCCACGCGCCGGGGCGAACTTCGGTGGCAATCTTCTGCCACCGGGCGGAACGATGGCAAGGCCGTGCGGTGCGCCTCACATGTCAAGACCCGGCAAAGCCGGTCCGCGCACGCGCCGGAGCCCGTCCGCCGTGGCACGGCGGACGGGCTCCGGTGGCGGTCTCGGCTACAGGCCGACCTCGCGCATCAGGGTGCCGACCTCGGGGTTGGTCAGACGGCGCAGCCAGCCGGACTTCTGGTCGCCCAGCGAGATCGGGCCGAACGCGGTGCGCACCAGCTTCTCGACCGGGAAGCCGACCTCGGCCATCAGCCGGCGCACGATGTGCTTGCGGCCCTCGTGCAGGGTCACCTCGACCAGGTAGTTCTTGCCGAGGTTGGAGACCACCTTGAAGCTGTCGGCGCGGGCCCAGCCGTCCTCCAGCTCGACGCCCTTGGCGAGCGTCTTGCCCAGGTCGCGCGGCAGCGGGCCCTGGATCGCCGCCAGGTAGGTCTTGGTGACGCCGTACCGGGGGTGGGTGAGGCGGTGGGCCAGCTCGCCGTGGTTGGTGAGCAGGATGATGCCCTCGGTCTCGGTGTCCAGGCGGCCGACGTGGAACAGCCGGGTCTCCCGGTTGGTCACGTAGTCGCCCAGGCACTGCCGGCCCTCGGGGTCCTCCATGGTGGAGACCACGCCGGCCGGCTTGTTGAGCGCGAAGAACAGGTAGGACTGGGTGGCGACGGTCAGGCCGTCCACCTTGATCTCGTCCTTCACCGGGTCGACCCGGCGGCCCTGCTCCAGCACCGGCTCGCCGTTGACCTCGACCCGGCCCTGCGAGATCAGCTCCTCGCAGGCCCGGCGGCTGCCCATGCCGGCCCGCGCCAGCACCTTCTGCAGGCGCTCGCCCTCCTCGCCGACCTCCTTGCCGGGGCCCTCGTGCCGGGCCAGCACCCGGTCCTCGATCCGGCCCTGGAGCTCCCGGGAGCGCTGCGGCTGGCGCCGCGGGTCGCCGGGCGCGCCCTGCCCCTCCCGGCGCGGCCGGGGCGCCGCCCCGGGCTTGCGGGAGTCGTACGCGCCGCGCCCGGGCGTCGCGTTCGGCCCGCCGCCGTACTCGGGCCGGTCGTACCGGCGCTCCTCCGGGCGCAGCGGGCGGTCCGGGTAGCGCCGCTCCTCGCCCCGCCCGCCGCCACTGCCGCCGCGCGAGCCCGCACCGTACGAGCCGGAACCCGAACCGCCACGGGCACCGCCGCCGCCGTACGAGCCCGCGCCCGAGCCGCCGCGCGCGGACTGCCCGCCGCCGTACGAGCCCGAGCCGCCACGGGTGCCGCTGCCGCCGCCGTACGAGCCGGAGCCCGAACCGCCGCGCGCGGACTGCCCGCCGCGGCCCTGGCCGCCACCGCTGCCGCCGCCGTAGGACGACGATCCGCCCCGGCCCCCGCCCTGCTGGCCGCCGCGGCCGCCCTGCCCGCCCCGGCCCTGGCCGCCGCTGTTCCTGCCGTTGCCACCGTTGCCACTGCTACGCATCAAAATGTCCGTACGTCGATATCCGTCTGGTCGGCCTGGTTCGGCCTCGGCCCTTCCTGTGCGGCGGCGACCGCCTGCGCGATCATCGTGCCCTCCAGGGACTCCGCTTCCACGTCGTCGACCTCGGGCAGGAAGGGCGCGAGCTCCGGCAGCTCGTCCAGGCCGCGCAGCCCCATCCGTTCCAGGAAGTAGTTCGTCGTCCGATACAGGATCGCTCCGGTCTCGGGCTCGGTGCCGGCTTCTTCGACCAGTCCTCGCTGTACCAGGGTACGCATCACGCCGTCGCAGTTCACACCACGGACCGCGGAAACCCTCCCGCGCGACACCGGCTGCCGGTACGCGACCACCGCCAGCGTCTCCAGCGCGGCCTGCGTCAGCCGGGCCTGCTGCCCGTCCAGCACGAACCGCTCGACCGCCTCGGCGCACTCCGCGCGGCTGTAGAACCGCCACCCGCCGGCCACCTGCCGCAGCTCGAAACCGCGCCCCTGCGCCGTGTACTCGGCGGCCAACTCCCGCAGCACAGCGGCCACTTCGGCCTTCGGCGCGTCCAGTACGGCGGCCAGCCTGCCCTCCGCCACCGGCTCGTCGGCGACCATCAGCACCGCCTCCAGCGCCGCCCGCAGCGGGACGCCCCCCGGCTCCGGCGGCGCCACCACTTCGGGTGCCGGCTCCGATCCCGGTTCCGGTTCCGGTTCCGGTAGCGCCAGGACGCGCTCCACCGGTTCGATCCGGGCGCCGTCCGGGTACGCCGACTCCTGCCACTCCCCGGGCCGGTGCGCGCCCGGCAGCCCCAGGGACCGGCGCGCGGGCCGCTCCGTCATGCCGTACCGCCTTCCTCGCCGCCGCCCGCGGGGCGGTCGAACTCGTCGGTGACCTCGACCGCCCGGTCGTCCGCGGCGACCCAGCGCACCACCAGTTCCTCCAGGGCCCGCGGCTGCTCGAAGGCCAGCGCCTTCTCCCGGTACAGCTCCAGCAGCGCCAGGAACCGGGCCACCACCACCAGGGTGCCGTCCGCGTCGGCCGCCAGCTGCCCGAAGGTGGCCGTGCCGAGCGCGCGCAGCCGCTCCACCACCAGCGCGGCCTGCTCGCGCACGCTCACCGGCGGCACGTGGATGTGGTCGACGTACACCACCGGCCGCGGCCTGGGCGCGAACGCCTTCGCCGCCAGCCGGGCGAAGCGCTCCGGGCCGATCGACAGCACCACCTCGGGCAGCAGCAGCGCGTACTGCGGCTCCAGCGCGACCGTCCGCGGCCGGCGCAGCGCCTCGCCCTCCCAGCGCTCCGCGAACAGCGCCGCGACCTTCTTGTACGCCCGGTACTGCAGCAGCCGCGCGAACAGCAGGTCGCGCGCCTCCAGCAGCGCCAGGTCCTCCTCGTCCTCGACCTCGGCGGCGGGCAGCAGCCGGGCCGCCTTGAGGTCCAGCAGGGTCGCCGCGACCACCAGGAACTCGGTCGCCGCGTCCAGGTCCCACTCCGGGCCCATCGCCCTGATGTGCGCGACGAACTCGTCGGTGACCTTCGACAGCGCCACCTCGGTGACGTCCAGCCGGTGCTTGGCGATCAGTCCGAGCAGCAGGTCGAACGGCCCCTCGAAGTTCTCCAATCGGACCTGGAACGCCATAACGGAACATTCTGGCAGACGCCCCGGGGCGCGACGGCGGACGCGGCACCGGGGCGCGGGGAAACCGCGCGCCCGCCGGGCGGCCCGCCCGCCCGCCCGGAGCGCCCCCGCAGCGCCCCCGCAGCGCCCCGCGGCGGCCCTCAGCGGCCGCGCAGCCTGCGCACCAGGATCGACGCCTCGCCGCGCTGCTCCAGGTCCGCCAGGACCACCGCGACGGCCTCGCGGACGACCCGGCCGCGGTCCACGGCCAGGCCGTGCTCGCCGCGCAGCACCAGGCGGGCGTGCTCCAGGTCCATCAGTTCCTCGGCGGACACGTACACGGTGATCTTCTCGTCGTGCCGCTCCCGCCCGGAGGGCCGCCGGGCCCGTCCGCGTCCGCGCACCGTGGCCGGGGCCGTCCGGCGGGCCTCTGCGGGGTCCTCCGCGCGCCCCGCAGGGGCCGCCGGGGCGGCCTCCGGTCTGGCGGCCGGCACCTCGGCGGTGCGCGGTGCGGGAGCGGCGCCCTCGCCGCTCCCGGGGGGTTCCTGCCCGGCGGGGGCCGCGCCGTTCACCGGAACGGTGCCGTTCGCGGGGCCGGAGCCGTTGCCGTTGTTGCGCGCGAGCGAGGGCGACAGGGCCATTCCGCCGGTTGCCCGGAACAGTTCGTCGGCCCCCGGGAGGCTCACTCGGCGGGGCGGCACCGGTCGAGCACCTCCCTGGCGAGCTGGCGGTAGGCGGCCGCGCCGACCGAGTTGGTGGCGTAGGTGGTGATCGGCTCGCCGGCCACGGTGGTCTCCGGGAACCTGACGGTCCGCCCGATGACGGTGTGGAAGACGTGCTCGCCGAACGCCTCGACGACCCGGGCCAGCACCTCGCGCGAGTGCACGGTGCGCGAGTCGTACATGGTGGCCAGGATGCCGTCCAGCCGCAGCTCGGGGTTGAGCCGCTCGCAGACCTTCTCGATGGTCTCGGTGAGCAGCGCGACACCGCGCAGCGCGAAGAACTCGCACTCCAGCGGGACGATGACGCTGTGCGCGGCGGTCAGGGCGTTGACGGTGAGCAGGCCCAGCGAGGGCTGGCAGTCGATGATGACGTAGTCGTAGTCGGGCAGCAGCGGCTTGAGCGCGCGGGCCAGCGCCGACTCCCGGGCCACCTCGCTGACCAGCTGCACCTCGGCGGCCGACAGGTCGATGTTGGACGGCAGCAGGTCCATGCCGGGGATGGCGGTCTTCAGCAGGACCTCGTCGGCCGTCAGGCCCCGCTCCATGAGCAGGTTGTAGACGGTGACGTCGAGTTCCATCGGGTTGACGCCGAGGCCGACCGAGAGCGCGCCCTGCGGGTCGAAGTCCACCAGCAGGACCCGGCGGCCGTACTCGGCGAGCGCCGCGCCCAGGTTGATGGTGGAGGTGGTCTTGCCGACGCCGCCCTTCTGGTTGCACATCGCGATGATCTGCGCGGGGCCGTGCTCGGCGAGCGGCGCGGGGATCGGGAAGTACGGCAGCGGGCGGCCGGTCGGGCCGACCCGCTCGCGGCGCTGGCGGGCCGCGTCGGGGGCCAGGGTGGCGGCGTACTCGGGGTCGGGCTCGTACTCGGCGTCCGGGTCGTCGTAGGGCCCGTAGCCGAGTTCGCTGTAGGCCAGGCCGTACGCGGCGAAGTCGGCGTCGTAGTCGGTGGCGGCTGCCGCCGCGCTCTGGCGGGCCTCGAAGGTGCGGACCGCGACCGAGCCGACCTCCTGCGCGCCCACCGTGGCCTGCCGGGCTTCCTCGTTCGGCTGCCCGGCGGAGAGCTCCGCCAGTCCTGGCTGACCACCCCCGGGAGCAAATGTCGACTCATTCACAAGTCGTCTTACCTCCTTGGACGTCCAGGACTCTATGTCGATTCGTCAGCGTGGCAGCATGCCAACGGTTTGCGACTCTAGGCCGTTTCGGGCATTCGCAGCAACACAATCCACGGTAGTGGGCCGTGTGTGTCGGCCGTTCACCCACCCCGTGTCAAGACACGAGCCTAACGTTTCCGCCCCCGCGGCGGGCCGTGAGGGCCCGTCAGGTGTCCTTGTCGACAGAGCGGGTGACAAACCGCACCGGAATTGACCGCCGGCGGTCACCACCGGGCCGCCCGGCCGCTCCCCGGGCATGCCGAAGCCCCCGGCGCGAAGGGGAAGGACGGCCGGGGGCGACAGCGGGTGAGGGGGCGTCAGGCGAGCACGCTCTCCAGGGAGACCGACTCCAGGCCGAAGGCCTCGGCGACGGCCGGGAAGGTGATCTGGCCCTCGTGCACGTTCAGGCCCTTGGCGAGCGCGGCGTCCCGGCGCAGCGCCTCCTTCCAGCCGCGGTTGGCCAGCTCGACCACGTACGGCAGGGTCGCGTTGGTGAGCGCGTAGGTGGAGGTGTTGGGGACGGCGCCCGGCATGTTGGCCACGCAGTAGAAGACCGAGTCGTGGACCCGGAAGGTCGGCTCGGCGTGCGTGGTGGGGTGCGAGTCCTCGAAGCAGCCGCCCTGGTCGATGGCGATGTCGACGAGCACGGAGCCCGGCTTCATCTTGGCGACCAGCTCGTTGGTGACCAGCTTGGGGGCCTTGGCGCCCGGGATCAGCACGGCGCCGATCACCAGGTCGGCCTCGACGACGGCCTTCTCCAGCTCGAAGGAGTTGGAGACGATCGCCTTGACCTTGGTGCCGAAGACCTTGTCGGCCTCGCGCAGCTTGTTGATGTCGCGGTCGAGCAGGGTCACCTCGTAGCCCATGCCGATGGCGATGGTGGCCGCGTGCCAGCCGGAGACGCCGCCGCCGATGACGACCGCCTTGGCCGGGTGGGTGCCGGGCACGCCGCCGGGCAGCACGCCGCGGCCGCCGGCCGGGCGCATCAGGTGGTAGGAGCCGACCTGCGGGGCCAGCCGGCCCGCGACCTCGGACATCGGGGCGAGCAGCGGCAGCGCGCCGTTGGGCAGCTGCACCGTCTCGTAGGCGATCGCGGTGGTGCCGGAGGCGACCAGCGCGTCGGTGCCGGCCCGGTCGGCGGCCAGGTGGAGGTAGGTGAAGAGGGTCTGGCCCTTGCGCAGGCGGTGGTACTCCTGCGCGATGGGCTCCTTCACCTTGAGGATCATGTCGGCCGCGGCCCACACCTCGTCGGCGGTGGGGAGGATGGTGGCACCGGCGGCCACGTACTCCTCGTTGGGGATCGAGGAGCCGACGCCGGCGTTGTCCTCGATGACGACCTCGTGGCCGTTGCGGACCAGCTCATGCACACCGGCAGGCGTGATGGCCACGCGGTACTCGTGGTTCTTGACCTCGCGGGGGATGCCGACCTTCACGGCTAACACGTCCTCTTGCCATGGGGGATACCTGCCGGGGAAGCCCGGCGGGCGACGCACATGAAGGGCACAACGGACAGGCCGGTGCATGGACCTATGCGCGACTGAGTTCGAGTGTAATGAAGCCCAGTCGGCGTGTCAGCCTTCCAAAGTGACTAAATCAGCCGGACTCATTGGCAGGTTCGTAGGCTTGCGCGCCTTCCCGGGCCACATTGCGGGGCGAACCCCGCATCTACGACATTACTCCGGAAGCGGGTGGCGGCCCTCCTGGCCGAGGTGCCGCTGGAGCCGCGCGGCCAGCGCCGCGACCTCCCGCTCGCCCCGCGCGTCGCCGGTGCGGCGCAGCACCGCGGCCGCCGAGCGGTACTCGCGCAGCGCCTCCTCGAAGCGCCGCAGCCCGGCGTGCGCCTCCGCCAGGTGCACCAGCAGCCGGGCCTCGGCCGGCTGGTCGCCCAGCGCCTGCCGCAGCACCAGGGCCCGCCCGTACGCGTCGGCGGCGCGCAGCGGGTCGCCGAGCGCCCGGTGCCCGTGGCCCACGCCCTCCAGCGCGCGGGCGCAGCCCGCCTCGTCGCCCGCCCCGCGGGCCAGCTCGACGGCCCGGCGGTAGCGCTCGCCCGCCTGCTCCCAGCGCCCGGCGGCGGCCTGCAGGTCGCCCAGGTTCAGCAGCGCGGCGGCGGCCCGGCGCGGGTTGCCCTGCCGCTCGGCGACCTTCAGCACCGACTCGTGCAGGGCGTGCAGGTCGGCGGGGGCCGCCTCGCCGGTCAGCGGCAGGGCCCGCAGCAGGGCGGTGACCAGGCGGCCCGCGGAGCCGTCCAGGTCGCCCTGGCCGACCGCGTCGGCGACGGCCGTCAGCAGGAGCTCGCGCTCCCCCAGCAGCCAGCCCTCGGCGTGCGCGGCGGTGCGCAGCCGCAGCGGGCCGGGCAGCGGGTCCGGGTTGGGGCCGGCCGCCGGGTCCAGCAGCAGGCGGGCCGAGTCCACCAGCCGCACCAGCCGTTCCAGCAGCCGGGCCCGGGCCAGCTCCACCTCGGACGGGCGGTCGGCCTCCCCGCGCAGCTCCACCAGCCGCCCGTACAGCCGGCCCGGCACCCGGTAGCGCGCGGTGCCGTCCGCCGCGTCCGGCTCGCCCTCCAGCAGCTCCAGCTGCGCCAGCTCGGCCAGCGCCGCCCCCGCCTCCGGCGCCGGGCAGCCCACCAGCGCGGACGCCGTGCGCAGGTCGACCCGCTGGCCGGGCGCCAGCATGCACAGCCGCAGCAGCCGGGCCCGGGCCGCGGGCAGCCGCCGGTACGCCAGCTCGAACGCCCCGCGCAGCGGGTCGCCCTCCACCACCGGCACCGTCTCCCGCTCCGGGTCCGCGGGCCGCTGCGGCCCCTCCACCGCCGCCGGGGCGGGCCCCGGGACGGTGCGCAGCCGGGCGGCGGCGTCGGTGACCGCCAGCCGGGGCTCGGTGCGCAGCCAGCCCGCCGCCAGGCGCAGCGCGGCCGGGCGGTTGGCGCACGCCTCGGCCAGGTCGGCGGCGCCCACCGGGTCGCAGGAGATCCTGGTCCCGCCGACCAGCTCGCCCAGCAGGTCCACCGCGGCCCGGTGGTCCAGCCCGCCGAGGATCACCGGGTCGATGCCGTCGATGCCCACCAGCGGCCCCGAGGTGGTGGCCAGCAGCAGCGACTCGGTCTTCTCCGCCAGCAGCGGCCACACCTGCCCGGCGTCCCGGACGTCGTCCAGCAGCACCAGCGCCCGGCGCTGCCCGAGCGCCTCGCGCAGCGCCTCGCAGGCCGGGTCCTCCTCGGCCGCGCCGGGCAGCAGCGCCGCGCCGGGCCGCTCGCCCAGCTGGTCCAGCAGCATCCGGGCGGCCCGCCCGGCCCCCACCCGGCTGCCGTCCGGCGCGGACAGCCGCGCGTACAGCAGCCCGTCCGGGTGGTCGCCGGCCACCGACCTCGCCCACCGCACCGCGAGCGCGCTGCGCCCCGAACCGGGCCGCCCCGCCAGCACCAGCAGCCGCCCGCGCCCCTGCGCGGGCCGCCCCGCGGCGAGCGTCAGCGCCGCCAGCTCCGCCCCCCGCCCGGCGAACGGCCGGGCCCCCGCGGGCAACGCGTCGAAGATCCCGGCCGCCTCGGCCACCGCCGCCGTCTTCCTCGCCACCCGCGCCACTCCCGACCCGTCGCCCAGCGAACCCGACCCGCGCACCGGGCCCTGTCCGCGAAGCGTAGTTCGATCACCCCGCCCCGCCGAGACGCCCCGGTATGACCAACGGCCGAATCACCTCGCTGGAGCAAAGCGAAGACGAAACCGGGGGCGCGGGGAGACCTGCGCGACGAGGCGAAACCAGGGGCGCGGGGAACTGCGCGGCCCACCGCGCACCCACCGCCGGATCGCGACGCAGGACGACGAGTCGCACTGTCCCGCGATCCCCGCCGACGTTCACACGGCCGGTCGCGCAGTTCCCCGCGCCCCCGTTTGTTCAGGCTCAGTACGGCCGGGCCGGCCACTCCGCGTCGGCGGGCCGCAGCGCGTCGAGGCCCTCGCCCGCCAGGGCCGCGCTGAGCGCCAGGACGCCGGTGACCAGGGTCGGGTTGTGGAGTTCGCCCGCCAGGACCAGCCGGACGAGTTCCTCCCGCGGCACCCGGGCCGCCTCCAGTTCCAGCTCCTCGCCGTGCGCCTCGTAGCGCTCGCCGTCCGCGTCCGACAGGTCGGTCGCGAGGAAGAGCCGGACCGCCTCGTCGCTGCCGCCGGGCGAGGTGAAGAAGTCGACCAGGACGCGCCAGTGCCCGGCCTTGGTGTGGGCCTCCTCGAAGAGTTCCCGCTGCGCCGCGTGCAGCGGGTTCTCGCCGGGGACGTCGAGCAGCCCCGCCGGGAGTTCCCACAGCCGGTGCCGGACGGGGTGCCGGTACTGGCGCAGGGTCAGCACCCGTCCGTCCCCGTCGAGCGCGAGCACCGCGACCGACCCGGGGTGCAGCTGGTAGTCGCGCTGCGCCCACGTCCCGTCGGGCATCCGGACCTGCTCGCTGCGCACGCCGGTCACCTTGCCCCGGAAGGGCGTGCTCCCGTCCCGGACGTCCCACTCCTCGGCCACGTCGTGAATCCCGGCCACCGGGCACCACCCCTTCTCGTCAGATAGACACAATCTACCGGACGCCGCCCCGCGACACGCCGGAGCGCCCGCCGGGAAGATCCCGACGGGCGCTCCGCGCGCCAAGGGGCGCTCAGCCGATCTTGCGGTCGATCGCCGCCGCGACCAGCCCCGCGAACAGCGGGTGCGGGCGGGTCGGGCGGGACTTCAGCTCGGGGTGGGCCTGGGTGGCGACCAGGTAGGGGTGCACCTCGCGCGGGTACTCGACGTACTCGACCAGGTCGCCCTTCGGGGAGAGGCCGGAGAACTGCAGGCCGGTCTTCTCCAGGTCGGCGCGGTAGGCGTTGTTGACCTCGTAGCGGTGGCGGTGGCGCTCCTCGACGTACTGCTCGCCGCCGTACACCTCGCGCACGATCGAGCCCTCGGCGAGCTTCGCCGGGTACAGGCCCAGGCGCATGGTGCCGCCCAGGTCGCCCTTGCCGTCGACGATGGCCAGCTGCTCGGCCATGGTCGAGATCACCGGGTACTTCGCGGCGGCGTCGAACTCGGTGGAGTTGGCCTCCGGCAGGCCGGCCAGGTTGCGGGCGGCCTCGATGACCACGCACTGCAGGCCCAGGCACAGGCCCAGCAGCGGCACCTTGTGCTCGCGGGCGTAGGTGATCGCGGCGACCTTGCCGTCCACGCCGCGGTCGCCGAAGCCGCCGGGGATGCAGACCGCGTCCACGTCGCCGAGCTGCTCCTGCGCGCCCTCGGGGGTCTCGCAGTCGTCCGAGGCGACCCACTTGATCTGCACCCGGGCGTTGTTGGCGAAGCCGCCGGCCCGCAGCGCCTCGGTCACCGACAGGTAGGCGTCCGGCAGGTCGATGTACTTGCCGACCAGCGCGACCTTGACCTCGTGCTGCGGCTCGTGGACGCGGCGCAGCAGGTCGTCCCAGACCGTCCAGTCCACGTCGCGGAAGGCCAGGTCCAGGCGGCGCACCACGTACGCGTCCAGGCCCTCGCCGTGCAGCACCTTGGGGATGTCGTAGATCGACTTGGCGTCGATCGCGGCGACCACGGCCTCCTCGTCGACGTCGCACATCAGCGAGATCTTGCGCTTGATGGCCTGCGGCACCTCGCGGTCGGCGCGCAGCACGATCGCGTCGGGCTGGATGCCGATGTTGCGCAGCGCGGCCACCGAGTGCTGGGTGGGCTTGGTCTTCAGCTCGCCGGACGGGCCGATGTACGGCAGCAGCGAGACGTGCACGAAGAAGACGTTGTCCCGGCCGACCTCGTGGCGGACCTGGCGGACGGCCTCCAGGAACGGCAGCGACTCGATGTCGCCGACGGTGCCGCCGACCTCGGTGATCACCACGTCGACGTCCTCGGTCGCCATCCGGCGGATCCGGGACTTGATCTCGTTGGTGATGTGCGGGATGACCTGGACGGTGTCGCCGAGGTACTCGCCGCGCCGCTCCTTGGCGATCACGGTGGAGTAGACCTGGCCGGTGGTGACGTTCGCCGAGCCGTGCAGGTTGGTGTCGAGGAAGCGCTCGTAGTGGCCGATGTCGAGGTCGGTCTCGGCGCCGTCGTCGGTGACGAAGACCTCACCGTGCTGGAACGGGTTCATGGTGCCCGGGTCCACGTTGAGGTACGGGTCGAGCTTCTGCATCGTCACCCGCAGGCCGCGGGCCTTGAGCAGGGCGCCGAGGCTCGAGGCGGTGAGGCCCTTGCCGAGCGAAGAGGCGACACCCCCGGTGACGAAGAGGTGCTTGGTCGTCACGGCGCGGCCGTTGGCCGACTTGCCGGAATGGGGCTGTGCCAAGAGGGGGCTCCCGTGGGTCGCGTGTCGGAGGGTGACGCCGGTGGAGGGGCTCCCGGCCCTCGTTCCCACCAGTTCCACGGGATACCAGCGTATCAGTGCCCCGGCGAGTGGTCGTCCGCGTCCGGGCGCGGCGGCCCGGCGCGGATCGTCCGGACGGCGCATCGGCGCAGCTCGGACGGGGTCCCCCGGCATGGGCCCCGGCGCGCGTGGGCAGGCGGTGGGGGCGCGTGGGGGCGGCCGAACCACCCGAATCCACGTATTCTGCTCAAACGTCGACATCCTCGCCCGACCCTGTGCGCACCGTCCGCCGCGGGGCCCGCACGGAACGGAGAACCATGGCCGGTCGCATCGAGGACTACGCGCTGATCGGGGACATGCAGACCGCGGCGCTGGTCAGCCGGGACGGCGCGGTCGACTGGCTGTGCCTGCCCCGGTTCGACTCCCCCGCGGTGTTCGCCGGGCTGCTGGGCACCGACGAGCACGGCTTCTGGCGGATCGGCCCGGCCACCCCGGTCGAGCCGCCGCCCGCCGCGCCCGAGCCCCGCTCGGCCCTGCTGGACTCCGGTGAGCTGCGCGTCCCGCCGGTCACCGCCGCCGCCCCCGCGGTGCCGTGCGACCGGCGCCGCTACCGGGGCGACTCGCTGATCCTGGAGCAGGAGTGGGACACCGAGGACGGCACCGTCCGGGTGATCGACCTGATGCCGCCCCGCCACCTGCTCGGCACGCCCGACGTGCCGCAGATGATCCGGATCGTCGAGGGCCTGGCCGGCACCGTCCGGATGCGCTCGGCGGTGCGGATGCGCTTCAGCTACGGCCGGATCGTGCCCTGGGTGCACCGGGTCGAGCACCCCGAGGTCGGGCAGCGCACCGTCGCCGTCGCCGGGCCCGACTCGGTGTGGCTGGACGGCCGGGCCGAGACCTACGGGCGCGACCTGACCACGTACGCGGACTTCACCGTCACCGCGGGCGAGCGGATCGCCTTCGGCCTGACCTGGAAGGCCTCGCACGAGCCGGCCCCCGCCCCGCCGGACGCCGAGGGCGCGCTGGCCTCCACCGAGCGGTTCTGGCGCGACTGGGTCGACCAGTGCACCTACCAGGGCCCCTACCGGGAGGCCGTGGTCCGCTCGCTGATCACCCTCAAGGCGCTCACCTACGCCCCCACCGGCGGCATCGTCGCCGCCCCCACCACCTCGCTGCCCGAGGACCTCGGCGGCGAGCGCAACTGGGACTACCGCTACACCTGGCTGCGCGACGCCGCGATCACCCTCTCCTCGCTGCTGCGCACCGGCTACCGCGAGGAGGCCCGGGCCTGGCGCGAGTGGCTGCTGCGGGCGGTGGCCGGCGACCCGGAGAACCTGCAGATCATGTACGGCATCGCCGGGGAGCGCGAGCTCACCGAGTCCGAACTCGACTGGCTGCCCGGCTACGAGGACTCCCGCCCGGTCCGGGTCGGCAACGGCGCCGCCGGGCAGCTCCAGCTCGACGTGTACGGCGAGGTGGTCGAGGCCCTGCACCTGGCCACCATGTCCGGCCTGTCCCGGCACGACCACGCCCACCAGCTGCAACTGCGCCTGATCGAGTACCTGGAGGACCACTGGCGCAACCCGGACGAGGGCATCTGGGAGGTCCGCGGCCCGCGCCGGCACTTCGTGCACTCCAAGGTGATGGCCTGGGTCGCCGTCGACCGCACCCTCAAGCTGCTGGCCCAGGCCGACGAGCAGCCGCCCGGCCTGACCGAGCGCTGGACGGCCCTGCGCGCCGAGATCCACGCCGACGTGTGCGCCCGCGGCTACGACCCGCAGCGCAACACCTTCACCCAGTACTACGGCGGCAAGGAGCTGGACGCCTCGCTGCTGCTGATCCCGCAGGTCGGCTTCCTGCCGCCGGACGACAAGCGGGTCATCGGCACCATCGAGGCGATCCAGCGCGAACTGTCCACCGAGGACGGCTTCGTGCTGCGCTACCCGACCCACGACGACGACGGCAACAACGTGGACGGGCTGTCCGGGCACGAGGGCGCGTTCCTGGCCTGCTCGTTCTGGCTGGCCGACGACCTGGCGATGATCGGCCGGGTCGGCGAGGCCCGCGAGCTGTTCGAACGGCTGCTGGCGCTCCGCAACGACCTGGGCCTGCTCGCCGAGGAGTGGGACCCGCGGGCCCGCCGCCAGGTCGGCAACTTCCCGCAGGCGTTCAGCCACGTCCCGCTGATCGACACCGCCCTGCGGCTGACCGCGGCGGGCGGGCTCAACCTGTCCAACGGCTGACCGCCCGCCGTCCGGGCCGTCGACGGGCGGCCGGGCCGGTGACGGCCGGTCAGGGGCGGCGCTGCGCCAGCTCGTCGTAGATGGACAGCACCTGGGCGACGGTGGCCGCCTCGTCCGGCCAGGTGGCGGCCTGGGCCCGGCCGGCGGAGGAGAGCGCGGCGCGGCGGCCGGGGTCGGCGAGCAGGTCGCGGACGGCGGCGGCGAGGGCCCGGGGGTCGGCGAACGGGACCAGGACGGCGGCGTCGCCGACCAGTTCGGGGACGCCGCCGACGGCGGTGGCGACCACCGGGACGCCGGCCCGCATGGCCTCCTGGGCGACCAGCGAGCGGGCCTCCCAGCGGGAGGAGAGCACCACCAGGTCGGCGGCGGCCAGCAGGTCGGGGATGTCGGTGCGGTAGCCGAGCAGCTCGACGGGCAGCTGCTCGGCGGCGATCCGCTCGCGCAGGTCCTGCCGCTCGGGGCCGTCCCCGGCCAGCAGGACGCGCGGGGCGGGGGCGCCGGGCGCGGCGAAGTGCCCGGCGGCGTCGAGCAGCAGCCCGAAGCACTTCTGCGGGACGAGCCGGCCGATCGCCAGCACCACGGGGCGGCCGTCGTCGCCGCCGGGCAGCGCCTTGCGGGCGGCGTCCCGGTCCAGGGTGCCGGGCGGCATCGGCGGGGCGGCGACCGGGCCCAGCCGGGCGTCGGTGGCGCCGAGTTCGCGGGCCCGGGCGACCAGGTCGGAGGAGGCGCCGAGGACCAGGTCGGCGGCCCGCACCACCCGGCGCTCCATCAGGCGCTGGAGGCGGCGGTCGAGTCCGGTGGTGAGCAGCGCGTGGTGCGAGGTGACCACCAGCGGGGTCTCCGGGCGGATGCCGGGGAAGCGGCCGGCGGTGCGCAGCGCCAGGTCGGACAGCAGGCCGGCCCGCAGGCCGTGGGCGTGCACGATGTCGGCGCCGGTGAAGGCGCGGCGCAGTTCGCCGATCGCGGTGGCGTCGCTGCGGGCCCCGGAGGTCGGGGTGATGTCGACGGTGTGCGGCCGGGCGCCGGCCGCCGAGAACCCGAACAGCCGGTCGGTGCCCTCGGGTGCGCAGACCGTGACGGTGACGCCGTGGGCGACCAGGCCCCGGGTGAGGGAGCGCACGTGGGCGCCGATGCCGCCGGTCGCGGCGGCGAGGACGAGCACCACGTGCAGCTGGGGGGCCGCGGCGGCCCGCGCGGCGGAATGGTCCACGTCTGTCTCGCTCCGACTCGTTGTCAGCTGGTGTCCGCTCGCCACCATGCCAGGTCGGTCCGCCTCTTGGACAGTCGGCACCGCCGCTGGCGCGTCGCCCGCGGCGGTGCCGGCCGGCCCCGGGTCAGCGGGCGCGGGCCGTGCGGGCCGCCTCCAGCAGCTCCTCGGCGTGCGCCCGGCCGAGTTCGGAGTCCTCCAATCCGGCCAGCATCCGGGAGAGTTCGCGCACCCGCTCCTCGTCGTTGAGCGTCTTGACGCCGCTGCGGGTGACGACGCCGTCGTTGGTCTTCTCCACCACCAGGTGCCGGTCGGCGAACGCGGCGACCTGCGGGAGGTGGGTGACCACCACGACCTGCGCGCTGCGGGCGAGTTTGGCCAGCCGGCGGCCGATCTCGACGGCGGCCTTGCCGCCGACGCCCGCGTCGACCTCGTCGAACAGGTAGGTGGGGACGGGGTCGGCGCCCGCGAAGACCACCTCGACGGCCAGCATGACGCGCGACAGCTCGCCGCCGGAGGCGCCCTTGGCGATCGGGCGGGGCTGGGCCCCGGGGTGCGGGGCGAGCAGCACCTCGACCTCGTCGACGCCGTGCGGGCCGTAGGCGACGCTGCGGCCCTCCAGCTCGATCCCGGCCAGGTCGTCCAGCTGGCTGATCGCGAAGGTCACCCGGGCGTGCGGCATGGCGAGTTCGGCGAGCTCGTCGGAGACCGCGGCGGCGAACTTGTCGGCGGCGGCGTGCCGGGCCCGCGAGACCTCGGCCGCCAGGTCGGCCAGCCGGGTGCGCAACTCGGTCTCCCGCGCGCCGAGTTCGTCGATCCGCTCGTCGTCGCCGTCGAGTTCGAGCAGCCGCACCGAGCCGGTCTCGGCCCAGGCGATCACCTCGGCCAGGGTGCCCTCGGTGCCCGCGTACTTGCGCACCAGGTGGGTCAGCACGGCCCGGCGGTCCTCGACGGCGGCCAGCCGGACCGGGTCGGCGTCCAGGTCGTCGGCGTACCCGGCGAGGTCGCCGGCCACGTCGGCGAGCAGGTAGCCGCACTCGCCGAGCCGCTCGGCCAGCGCGGCCAGCCGCTCGTCGTGGTGGCGCACCGCGTCGACGGCGCGGCGGGCCTGGGCCAGCAGGGTGCCCGCGTCGACGGCCTCCGGGTCGGCCGGGTCGCCCGCGAGGGCGGCGTGCGCGAGCGTGGCGGCGGAGGAGAGCGCGTCGGCGTGGCCCAGCCGCTCGGCCTCCACGGCCAGCTCGGCGTCCTCCCCGGCGACCGGTTCGGCGGCGGCGATCTCCTCCAGCCCGAAGCGCAGCAGGTCGGCCTCCTGGGCGCGCTCCCGGGCCCGGGTGGTCAGCTCCTCCAGGGTCGCGGAGACCTGGCGCAGCTCCCGGTACACCTCGCGGTAGCGGGCCAGCGGCTCGGCGACCGCCTCGCCCGCGTACCGGTCCAGCGCGCCGCGCTGCCGGGAGGGGCGCAGCAGCCGCTGCTGGTCGGTCTGGCCGTGCACCGCGATCAGGTCCTCGCCGAGCTCGGCGAGCAGCCCGACGGGCACCGAGCGGCCGCCGACGTGCGCCCGGGAGCGGCCCTCGGCGGAGACGGTGCGGCTGACCAGCAGCTCGCCGTCGTCCAGCTCGGCCCCGGCCTCCAGGGCGCGGGCCACCACCGGCGAGTCCGGGTCGAGCGTCAACCGCCCCTCCACCACCGCCCGTTCGGAGCCGTTGCGCACCAACGCCGGATCGGCCCGGCCGCCGAGCAGCAGACCGAGGCTGGTCACCACCATGGTCTTGCCCGCGCCGGTCTCGCCCGTGACGGCGGTGAAGCCGGGGGCGAGTTCGACCACGGCGTCGTCGATGACACCCAGATCCCGTATCCGCATCTCGTCCAACACGGAGACGACCTTACGAGGTTCCACCGTCGCTTTGCGACGACCGCCCCCGGTTCACCCCTGAGTGGCGGCACCGGCGGGCGCCGTCCGGCCCTGCTCGGGGACGGTCAGCCGAGGCAGGAAGAACTGCACCAGCGGGCCGATCGCCAGGGCGTAGGCGAGGGTCCCGAGGCCGAAGGTGCCGCCGAGGAGGACGCCGGCGGCCAGCACGGTCAGCTCGATGCCGGTGCGGATCAGCCGGACGGAGCGGCCGGTGCGCCGGTGCAGGCCGGTCATCAGGCCGTCGCGGGGGCCGGGGCCGAGCCGGGCGCCGATGTACAGGCCGGAGGCGAGGCCGTTGAGGACGATGCCGGCGGCCAGCAGCGGGACGCGCACGGCGAGGGCGTGCGGGTGCGGGACGAGGGAGAGGGTGGCGTCCATGGCCACGCCGAGGACGGCGACGTTGCCGAGGGTGCCGATGCCGGGCCTCTGCCGCAGCGGTATCCACAGCAGCAGCACCAGCGCGCCCACCACCGTCACCCAGGTGCCCACGCTCAGCCCGACGTGCCGGGCCAGGCCCTGGTGGAAGACGTCCCACGGGTTGCCGCCGAGCGCGGAGCGCAGCACCAGGCCCATCGAGACGCCGTACAGCACCAGGCCGACGGCGAGCTGGGCGAGCCGGCGGGGCAGGCGGTGGGACGGGCCGCGGGTCGGGGCGGTGCCGGGCGGGTCGGCGGGTGGCGACGATTCGGTGCGGGACGGGGGCAGGGTCAGGGAGACCGCCATCGGTGGACCTCTTCTCGGTGCGGTGCTTGCCGTTCTCCGGCGCTGCACGCCACTATGGGCAGTCCAAAACCCGACCCGACAGGGCCAATCCGAACCGAGTGGACTGATCGACGATGGCCGAGTGGCACAGCACGCTCACCCCGCACGCCCTCGCCCGCCAACTGCCCGCCCCGGACGGCCGCCGCCCCGCCTACCGGGCGCTGGCCGCGCAGGTCTCCCGGCTGGTCGCCGACGGCCGCCTCCCGGTCGGCACCCGGCTGCCCGCCGAACGCGAGCTCGCCGCCGAGCTGCACCTGTCCCGCACCACCGTGGCCGCCGCGTACGAGGCGCTGCGCGCCGACGGCTACCTGCGCTCGCGGCGCGGCGCCGGCTCCTGGACGGCCCTGCCGGCGGGCACCGCGCCGCCCGCCGACGCGCTGCACCCCGTCTCCCCCGACCAGGGCGGCGTCCTCGACCTGGGCCTGGCCGCGCCCACCGCCCCGCCGCAGCTCGCCGAGGCCGCCGCGCACGCCGTCGCCCGGCTGCCCGCGTACACCGCCGGGCACGGCAACTACCCGACCGGGCTGCCGGTGCTGCGCGAGGCCGTCGCCCGCCGCTACACCGAGCGCGGCCTGCCCACCGGCCCCGAGCAGGTGCTGGTCACCACCGGCGCGATGAGCGCCCTGCACCTGGCCCACCAGGCGCTGCTGTCGCGCGGCGACCGGGTCGCCGTCGAGGCCCCCAGCTACGCCAACACGCTGCGCGCCCTGGAACGGGCCGGGGCCCGCCTGGTGCCCGTCCCGCTGACCGGTGACGGGGCCGGGCCCGCCGACTGGGACCTCGCGCAGTGGCAGCGGGTGCTGCGCGGCGCCGCGCCCCGGCTGGCCTCCGTCATCCCCGACTTCCAGAACCCCACCGGCGCGCTGGTCGACGAGGAGCGGCGCCGCGCCCTGCTGGCCCACGCCCGGGCCGCCGGCACCGCCGTGATCGCCGACGAGACCTGCGCCGAACTCGGCTGGGGCGTCGCCGACTCCGACCTGCCCCGCCCGCTGGCCGCGCTCGACCGGGACGCCCAGGTGATCACCGTCGGCTCGGCCGGCAAGATCCTCTGGCCCGGCCTGCGGATCGGCTGGCTGCGCGCCCAGCCGTCCCTGGTCCGCAAGCTGGCCGCCGACCGGGCGCTGTACGACCTGGGTACGCCCGTGCTGGAGCAGCTGGTCGCGGCCCGGCTGCTGACCGAGCACCTGCCGGCGATCCGGGCCGAGCGGCACGCGCAGCTGCGGGCCACCGCCGAGGCGTTCGCCCGCGAGCTGCCCCGGCACTTCCCCGCCTGGCGCTTCGCCCTGCCGCCCGGCGGCCTCGCGCTGTGGGCCGCCACCCCCGGGCTGCCGGCCACCGCGCTGGCCCGGGCCGGCGAGCGGGCCGGCGTCCGGATCGCCTCCGGGGCCCGGTTCGGCGTCGACGGCGCGTTCGAGGAGCACCTGCGGCTGCCGCTCACCCTGCCCGCCGCGCACGTCCCCGACGCGCTGCGGCGGATCGCCGAGGCCGCCGCGCTGGCCCGCACCGAGCGCCTCTCCGGCGCCGACCCGGCCCCCGCCGCGCTCTGACCCGCCCTCCCCCGACGTCCCGTCAACCCGCCGACCCGGACGGTCAGTTGTCCGACCGGCCGCGCCAACCCGTCACCGGGAGCGCGAACTTGGCGACCAGCCGGTCCGTGAACGGGGCCCGGTGCAGCCGGGCCAGCCGCACCGGGACCTTGCCCCGGCGGACCTCCACCCGCGCCCCGGCCGGGAGTTCGACCGAACGGCGGCCGTCGCACCACAGCACCCCGTGCGGGGTCCGCGGCTGCACCTCCACCGCCAGCACCGAGTCCGGCGAGGTCACCAGCGGTCGGGCGAACAGCGCGTGCGCGCTGATCGGCACCATCAGCAGCGCCTCCACCTCCGGCCACACCACCGGCCCGCCGCCGGAGAACGCGTACGCCGTGGAGCCGGTCGGCGTGGACAGCACCACCCCGTCGCAGCCGAAGTTCGACACCGGGCGGCCGTCCACCTCGGTGACCACCTCCAGCATCCGCTCCCGGGACGCCTTCTCCACCGACGCCTCGTTCAGCGCCCAGTCCTCGTGCAGCACGTTCCCGTCGGTGCGCACCAGCACGTCGATGGTCATCCGCTCCTCGACCTCGTAGTCGGCGGCCACCACCCGCTCCACCACGGTCGCCAGGTCGTCGCGCTCGGCCTCGGCGAGGAACCCCACCCGGCCCAGGTTGATGCCCAGCATCGGCAGCCCCGACTCCCGGGCCAGCTCCGCCCCGCGCAGCAACGTGCCGTCCCCGCCCGCGACCAGGATCAGCTCGCAGCCGTCCGCCGCGCCGTGCCCGCCGGGCACCAGCTCCACCCCGTCCGGCAGGTCCAGGTCCGGCGCCTCGGACTCCAGCAGCCGGATCCGCATCCCCGCCCGCAGCAGGCCGTCCACCACGCCCTCCACGCTGCGCAGGGCCGCCTCCCGGCCGGTGTGCGCGATCAGGAAGACCGTACGACGATCGCTCATTCCCCGCTGCCCTCTCCCTACGCCCGCCGGGCCGTTGCGGCCCGGCCACGACCTGCCAGTCTGCGCAACGCCCGGACGCCTGCCAAGTACCCTACTGGGGCCCCTCGGCCACGGCCCGGTCCGCCGCCGCCGGATCCAGCGGCTCCGCGTCCCGGCGCAGCCACAGGAAGTACTCGACGTTCCCCGACGGCCCCGGCAGCGGCGACGCCGCCACCGCCCGCACGCCCAGCCCCGACTCCCACGCCTGCCCGGCCACCCGCCGGATCGTCTCGGCCCGCAGCTCCGGCGAACGCACCACGCCGCCCGAGCCCAGCCGCTCCTTGCCGATCTCGAACTGCGGCTTCACCATCAGCACCAGGTCCGCGTCCGGCGCCGCGCAGCGGGCCAGCGCCGGCAGCACCAGGCCCAGCGAGATGAACGACAGGTCGCCCACCACCAGGTCCACCCGTTCCCCGCCGATCAGCTCCGGCGTCAGCTCCCGCACGTTGGTGCGGTCCATCACCGTCACCCGCCCGTCGCTCTGCAACGACCAGGCCAGCTGCCCGTAGCCGACGTCCACCGCCAGCACGTGCGCCGCGCCCGCGCGCAGCAGCACGTCCGTGAACCCGCCCGTGGACGCGCCCGCGTCCAGCGCCCGCCGGCCCGCGACCACCAGGCCCTGCGGCACGAACGCCGCGAAGGCGCCCGCCAGCTTGTGCCCGCCGCGCGAGACGTAGTCCGGGTCCGCGTCGTCCTTCGCGACCACCACCGCCGCCGCGGTCTCCACCTGCGTCGCCGGCTTCGTCGCCACCGCGCCGCCCACCGACACCCGGCCCGCCGCGATCAACTCGCTCGCGTGCTCCCGCGAACGGGCCAGCTTGCGGCGCACCAGCTCCGCGTCCAGACGGCGTCGTGCCACTGCCACTGCTACGTCAGCTCCCACATCGGACGGTCCTCACCCGCGGTCCAGCGCCGCGAGGGTCGCGGCGAGCCGCGCATGGACATCTTCGTACACCTCGACGCACCGCTCCGCCCCCGCCCCGTCCGACTCCGCCAGCAGGGCCAGCGCCACGTCCACCTCGGACTCCCCCGTCCGGTCCCCCTCACTCACCACCGGCCCCCTCGCCCCCGGCTCCGGCTCCGGTCCCGGCCCGCCGCCCGGGAGCGGGGGGCGTCCGCTTCGCGGGGGTCCGCTTCGCGGCGGCCTTCTTCGCGGCGCGCTCGCTCGCGGCGGTCCTCTCCGCCGCGCCTTCGTTCACGGTGGTCCCGTTCGGCACGGCCTTCTTCGCAGCGGCCTTCTCCGCCGGGCCCACGTTGACCGCGGTCCCGCCCGGGGCGGCCTTCTTCGCCGCGCCGCGCTTCGCCGGGGCCTTCTTCGCGGGCAGCGGCGCGCTCGGGAACGCCCCCTGCGCCGACGCGCCGTCGGCCGCCGGGACGGACGGGACCGTCCGCTTGACCGCCGTCTTCTTCGCCGCGGCCTTCTCCGCCACCTCCGCGGGCGTCCCGACCACCGAAGCCGCCGAAGCCGCCGAAGCCGCCGGGGCCGCCTTGCGCGGCACCGAGCGCTGCGCCGACGCCTGCTTCGCAGCCGCCCCCTTGCGGGCCGCCGCCTTCCGCGCCGGAGCCCGTCGCGGTCCCGCCGGTGCGCCGTCCGCCGTCCCGGCACCCTCCCCGGGGGCCCGGCGCGCCGCGGCCTTCCTGACGCCCGACGCCGAACCCGCCGCCTGCCTGCGGGCCGCCGCCTTGCGCGCCGCCGCCTTCCGGTCCCCGGCCGCCGCCGCGTCCTCCGCCGGGGTCTCCGGCTCCGCGTCCCAGCCCGCGTCGAACAGGCCCTGGGCCCGCGCGGCCGGGCGCACCACCGGGGCCACCGGCTCCTCGGGCTCGGGCTCCTCCGGCGGCTCCTCCGCCGCGACCGGCTCCTCCTCGACCTCCCGCAGCTTCGACTCCAGGAAGCTCAGCACCACGCCGACCTTCACCACCTGGTCGCCGACCTTCTCGAACACCCGTTCCGCCTCGCCCCGGGCCACCCCGGCCACCAGGTCGACCCCGGCCCGTCCGGCCGTCACCGCCTCCTCGGCGAGCACCCGCAACTGCTCGACCCCGGGGGGCAGTTCACCCCTGGGCTTGAGCAGTTCCCCGGCCGTGTCCAGCACCCGACGGCCCGCCTCCTCGGCCAGCTCCGCCGCCACCACCAGCACGCCCCGCACACCCCGCACCGCGTCCTGCAGCATCCGTCCGCCTCCTCGCCGCCGCCACCGACTACCGCCACCGACGCTACCCTCTCCGGGCCGCCGCCGTACGGCTCTGCGCTAGCGTGGAACGCCGAACGACCACCGACGGGAGCAAGCCGCAGACATGGCCACCACCGAGGAGTGCCGCACCGCGCTGGAGCAGCTCAGCCACAACCTCGCCGCCGCCGGCGGCGACATCCGCAAGGCCGCCGCCCTCGACCGCTCCCTCAGCTGCCACCTCACCGACCTCGACCTGACCTTCACCGGCCGCCTCACCGACGGGCGGCTCACCGGCATCACCGAGGCCCCCGGCCCGCCCGCCACCAAGGCCGACATCAAGCTCACCACCACCGGGGACGACCTGGTCGCCCTGGTCGCCGGCAAGCTCCCCTTCCCCACCGCCTGGGCCACCGGCCGCCTCAAGCTGGACGCGAGCCTCCGCGACCTGCTGCGCCTGCGCACCCTGCTCTGACCCACGCACCGCCGACCGACCGGCACGGACCGGCCGGCACCGGCCACCCGTCCCCCCGAACGGATGGCCGCACCCCGAACCGGCCCGGCCACGGACCCGTCAGTCCGCCGCGGGCAGCCCCGCCAGGGCCTTCGCCGACTCCGGCGCCGCGCCGTCGTGCCCGTCCGCCCACGTCCAGGCCGCCGCGCACAGCGCCCGCACCGCGTCGATCCGGCCGCCCGTGCCGTCCAGCGCCAGCACGCCGCCGTCCGCGCCCGCCGTCCAGCCGCCGCAGCCGAACCGGCCGCCGTCCAGCGCCGACACCTCCGGCTGCGCCTCCAGCAGGCCCCGCAGGTCCTCGGCCAGGTAGGTCGGGCGGTGCTTCGGCGGCGCGGCCAGCACCTGCTCGGGCGTGGCGATGCCGGTGAACACCAGCAGCGAGTCCACCCCGCCGTTGAACGCGCCCTCGATGTCGGTGTCCAGCCGGTCACCGACCACCAGCGGACGCTTCGCCCCCGTCCGCAGCACCGTCTCCCGGTGCATCGGCGGCAGCGGCTTGCCCGCCACCTCCGGCTCCACGCCGGTCGCCGCCTGCACCGCCGCCACCAGCGTCCCGTTGCCCGGCGCGATGCCCCGGGCCGTCGGGATCGACAGGTCGGTGTTCGAGGCCACCCACGGCAGGCCCCGGCCCACCGCGTACGCGGCCTCCGCCAGGTCCTTCCAGCCGACCGACGGGTCGTAGCCCTGCACCACCGCCGCCGGGTCGTCCTCCAGCGAGCGCACCGGCACCAGCCCGCGCTCCTCCAGCGCCTCCAGCAGCCCCGTCCCGCCGATCACCAGCACCCGCGACCCCGCCGGCACCTTCTCCGACACCAGCCGGGCCGCCGCCTGCGCCGAGTTGATCACGTCCGCGGGCTCGGCCGGCACGCCCAGCTCCGTCAGGTGCTCCGCCACCGCCCGCGGCGGCCGCGACGCGTTGTTGGTGACGTACGCCAGCCGCATCCCGGCCGCCCGGGCCCGCTCCAGCGACTCCACGGCGTGGACGACCGCGTGCGGCCCCGCGTACACCACCCCGTCCAGGTCCAGCAGCGCCGTGTCGTACGCCTCCGTCAGCGCCTCCGCACTGGACCCCGGCACGCTCCGCACCGCCGCGGCGTTCTCCGTCATCGCTGCTCCACCCTCGTCACCTCGAACCGAACGGACACCCGCCAGCCTAGGCCGCGCCCGCCACCGCACCCCGGTCAGCCCTCACCCGGGCCCTCCGGCCTCCCCGGGCCGCCCGAACCCTCCGGGCCGTCCGGGCCGTCCGGGCCCTCCAGCGGCGCCAGGTACCCGGGCGCTCCCGGCAGCAGCGGCCCGTACGCCCCCGCCCGGGCCGCCAGCGTCGCCCTGGTCTGCCGCAGCGCCGCCTGGTAGTGCCGGTTGCCCGGCTGCATCGCCACCGCCAGCGCCAGGTGCTCCGCCGAGACCTCGAAGTCGCCCAGCCGGGCCGCCGACACCCCCCACCCGAACTGCGCGTAGTCGTCCGACGGATCGGCCTCCGCCACCGCCCGGAAACTCTCCAGCGCCCGCGCGTACTGCCCCGCGTCGAACTGGGCCCGCGCCAGCGCCTCCCGGATCGACCGCGACCCCGGCTCCGCCTCCGCCGCCCGCGCCAGCAGCTGCACCGCCGCCGCCGGGTGCCGCTCCTCCAACAGCCGCACCCCGCGCCGGAACCAGTCGTACACCCCGCCGCCGGGCACCCCGTTCCCGCCGGCCCCCGGAACCGCCGCCCCGCCGTCGCCCTCGTGCTCCCGGTGACCCATCCGCACCTACCCCGCTTCCCGTCCGCCCGCCCACGTCCCGGATGACCTGGACGTCCACCCGCATCGCGATCTCCCAACAAGGACTACCCGACTAACATGCCCAGAATGAGCGCCCCTCGTGCCGAAACCGGCAACGAGCCCTCGGGCGGCCCCGGAGACCCCGGGCACGTCGCCACCGCAGGGCTGTCCCTGTCCCCGTTCCGCGGCCTGCGCTACGACCCGCACCGGGTCGGCGACCTGGCCGCGGTCACCTCACCGCCGTACGACGTGGTCGACCCCGGACGGCGCCTGGACCTGGAGACCGCGGACCCGCACAACATCGTCCGCCTGATCCTGCCCCGCCCCGAACCCGAGGACGCCGGCGACCGCCCCGACCGCGACACCCGCTACCGGCACGCCGCCCGCCTGCTCAACGACTGGCGCCACCAGGGCGTCCTGACCGCCGACCCCAGCCCCGCCCTGTACGTCTACGAGCAGCGCACCCCCTCCGGCACCCTCCAGCGCGGCCTGATCGGCGCCCTCGCCGTCAGCGGCCCCGAAGCCGGCGTCGTGCTGCCGCACGAGGACGTCATGCCCAAGCCCGTCGCCGACCGGGTCGGCCTGATGCGCACCACCCGCGCCAACCTCGAACCGCTGCTGCTCACCTACCGCGGCCACGGCAGCGCCGCCGACGTCATCGAACGCGCCGCCGCCACCGAGCCGCTGCTCGCCACCACCACCAGCGACGGCACCCACCACCGCCTGTGGGCCGTCACCGACCCCGCCGAACTGGCCGCCGTCACCCGCGACCTGGCCGGCTGCCGCGCCCTGATCGCCGACGGCCACCACCGCTGGGAGATGTACCTGCGGCTCCAGCGCGAACACCGCCACCTGCCGCGCAGCCCCTGGGACCGCGGCCTGGTCCTGCTCGTCGACACAGACCGCTACCCGCTGCGGGTCCGCGCCATCCACCGCGTCCTGCACCGCCTCCCGCCGGATGCCGCGCTCGCCGCCCTCGACCCGGCCGCCTGGCGCACCACCGAGCTGCCCGGCGCCCTCCCCGACGCCCTCACCGGCCTCGCCGAGGCCCACCGCTCCCCCGGCAACTCCTTCGTCCTCACCGCCGGCGACGGCCGCTTCCAGCTCCTCACCGGCCCCGACGAAGCCACCCTCGCCGCCACCGTCCGCACCGACCGCCCCGAGGAGTGGCGCCGCCTGGACGCCACCGTCCTGCACGCCGTCCTGCTCGACCGCACCTGGCACGTCCCCGACAGCCCCGAGCACATCGGCTACCTGCACTCCGCCGAGGCCGCCGTCCGCGAGGCCGCCCGCACCGGCGGCACCGCCGTCCTGCTCCACCCCGTCGAGGAACGCGTCGTGCGCCGCCTCGCCGAACAGGGCGTCACCATGCCCCGCAAGTCCACCTCCTTCGGCCCCAAACCGGCCACCGGACTGGTCCTGCGCTCCCTCGAACTCGGCTGATCCGCCGCCGACCCGGCACCGACCCGCCGCCGCCCCTTCCGCGCGGAACGCGAAGAGGCCCCCGCTCCTACCCGGAACGGGGGCCTCTCCTCACGCCGGTCAGCCCTGCTTGGGCTGCTCCTCGAACGAGTCCTCGTCGTAGTCCTCGTCCACCTCGAGGTCGTCCTCGTCGTAGAACTCCTCGACGTCCTCCTCGTCCTCGAAGATCATCCGGTCGTCGCCGACGTCGTCCTTGTCGATCTGACGGCGCGCCGGCTCCACGGCCTCCGCGCCCTCGTCCTCGCCCTCGGCGTCCTCGTCCAGCGCGTCGGTGAACTCCACGCCGTCGATCTCCGCCAGCCGCTCGGCCGCGTTGGTCGACCCGTCCGTGTCCGCCTCCACGGCCTTCACGAACCACTCCCGGGCCTCGTCCGCCCGACCCGCCGCGATCAGCGCGTCCGCGTACCCGTAGCGCAGCCGCGCCGTCCACGGGTGGATCGCCGAGGACGCCAGCTCCGGGCTCTGCAGCGTCACGACGGCCGCGTCGAACTGCTCCAGGTCCGCCCGGGCACCCGCCGCGACCAGCCGCATCTCGACCTGACCGGCCTTGTCCAGCTGCTTCACCTCGGGCTCACCGGCCATCGCCAGCGCCCGCTCCGGCCGGCCCAGACCGCGCTCGCAGTCCGCCATCACCGGCCACAGGTCCACCCGCCCGGTCATCCGCTTCGCCGCCCGGAACTCGGTCAGCGCCTCCGCGTACCGCTGCGTCATGTACGAGGCGAACCCGGCCGCCTCGCGCACGCTCGCCACCCGCGAAGCCAGCCGCAGCGCGACCCGCGAGTAGTTGTAGGCCTCCTCCGGCTCGCTGTCGAGCAGCCGCGCCACCATCACCAGGTTGCGCGCCACGTCCTCGGCCAGCGTCTTCGGCAGGCTCTTCAGGTCCTGCTTGACGTCCGCGTCGATCTCGTACCCGGTCACGTCGTCCGGGATCGGCAGCCGCTTCACCGGCTCCTGACGCCGCTCGTCGTACCCGCCCCGCTCGTCCCGCCCACCGCGGTACCCACCACGGTCGTCCCGCCCGCCCCGGTACCCGCCCCGGTCGTCCCGGCGCTCGTACCCGCCGCTGCGCTGCGGACGGTCGTCGCGGCCACGGAAGCCGCCACGGTCGCCGCCCTGCGGACGGTCGTAGCCACCGCTGCGCTGCGGACGGTCGTCCCGGCCGCGGAAGCCGCCACGGTCACCGCCGCCCTGCGGACGGTCGTAGCCGCCACTGCGCTGCGGACGGTCGTCACGGTCACGCCCGTACGAGGGACGGTCCTCACGCGGACGGAACCCACCACGGTCGCCACCGCCCTGGGGACGGTCGTCACGACCCCGGTAGCCACCGCCGGTGCCGCCGCCCTGCGGACGGTCGTCCCGGCGCTCGTAGCCACCGCTGCGCTGCGGGCGGTCATTGAACGAACGCTCCTCACGCGGACGGAACCCGCCGCCCTGCGGACGGTCGTAGCCACCGCTGCGCTGGGGACGGTCGTCACGGTCACGCCCGTACGAGGGACGGTCCTCACGCGGACGGAAGCCGCCACGGTCACCGCCACCCTGCGGACGGTCGTACCCGCCGCTGCGCTGCGGACGGTCGTCCCGGCCACGGAAGCCGCCACGGTCACCGCCACCCTGCGGACGGTCGTACCCGCCGCTGCGCTGCGGACGGTCGTCCCGGCCACGGAAGCCGCCACGGTCACCGCCGCCCTGCGGACGCTCGTCCCGGCGCTCGTAGCCGCCACTGCGCTGCGGGCGGTCGTCGAACGAACGCTCCTCACGCGGACGGAACCCGCCACCCTGGGGACGGTCGTAGCCACCGCTGCGCTGCGGACGGTCGTCCCGGCCGCGGAAGCCGCCACGGTCACCGCCCTGCGGGCGGTCGTAGCCGCCACTGCGCTGGGGACGGTCATCGCGGTCACGCCCGTACGAGGGGCGGTCCTCACGCGGACGGAACCCGCCACGGTCGCCACCGCCCTGGGGACGGTCGTCACGACCCCGGTAGCCACCGCCGGTGCCGCCGCCCTGCGGACGGTCGTCGCGGCCGCGGAAGCCGCCACGGTCACCGCCACCCTGCTGCGGGCGGTCGTCACGGGAGCGGTAACCGCCACCGCCGCCACCACCGCCGTACGAAGGCCGGTCGTCACGCGAGCGGAAGCCCCCACGGTCGCCGCCGCGGTCACCGCGGTCGTCACGACCCCGGTAGCCACCGCCTTCGCCACGGTCGTCACGACGCGGGCCGCGGTCGTTCGACCAGCCCCCTCGCGACCTGGGCTCGTACCCCCGGCCGCCGTCGTTACGGCGCTCGGGCCGGTCCTGGGGCGGGTTCGACATGCTGGTGACTCCTGTCTGCACACTGCGAGTTCGAGAGGCGCCACTGCCGATCCACCGACACCAGCGCGAGATCCGGACGCCCTCCGCACCCCACCAGGGTCCGGAACGTCCGCCTTGTCCATTGTCCGGCATCCGGCGGAACACCGCGTCCGGGTGCCCGACCACCGTCCACCGGCCGTCCACGTGTCCGGCCGATGCCCAACAAAAAAGGCCGAGGCCCCAGCGAATCGCTGGGGCCTCGGCCTATTGAAGAATTGTTCGGCGGCGTCCTACTCTCCCACAGGGTCCCCCCTGCAGTACCATCGGCGCTGTGAGGCTTAGCTTCCGGGTTCGGAATGTAACCGGGCG